>DATAUD010000101.1:0-119049 GCA_036268455.1 Verrucomicrobiia bacterium | reverse complement strand
TCTGACAGCGCTGAACCACTTGTTGGGGAGTGCGGTGGGCGCGGACCCATTGCTCCAACTCCTGGCGATCGGTGTCGTTCAAAATTACGGGCGTAGCCTGTCGCGACATGGAGGAAGAATAACCATAAATCCCATATAACTCCAGTTATTTATGAGACACTACACTAGAGTGGCTGGAAAGGACTCGAAAGAAGTGAATGGCTACATTCCAAAAATGCAGGATATTATGGCTTGACAGGGAATAATACACACGGACGCCGTTCTTTTTGCGGCGTCGGCCCGGCTCGAAATCGTCCCATGTAATCGCGCATTTTCATTTTTTCCAAGAACAGATGAAAAATCAATTGTGCTCGATGGAATAACTGGAAAGGCATTTCATCCCGGGCATGGAATCAAGGAACGACGCAATCTTCTCCCGCAGTTCCGACTGATCATCGACAATGGAAATCGTAATCGGCCTGTTCACGGTTGGCCAATCTTACCAGCAAACGCGCCGTGATAAACCAAATATTCCGCTTGCAATCCGCCGCCAGATGGGTTCGATTTATTTGGATTTCAAAATAATATGAAAGGTCCTATGAACTCATTGCCGCTTGACACAGATGTTTCCCGCCGCCGATTTCTCAAAACCACCGGGAAGGCCGCCGCGGGCCTTTCCATTCTCAGTGGCCTTGCCATTGATCGTTCCGCCTACGCGGCGGGCGATGACACGATTAAGCTCGCGCTGGTCGGTTGCGGCGGGCGCGGCTCCGGCGCCGCAAATGCGGCCCTCAGCACGGGCAACGTCAAATTAGTCGCCATGGCCGATGCTTTTGAAAACAGGCTCAAGTCCAGCATGGGCAACCTTCACAAACTGCACCCCGATAAAGTCGATCCCGATTCACTCGCCCAATTCGTCGGACTCGATGCTTACAAAAAAGCAATCGCCCTCGCCGATGTCGTAATTTTGGCGACCCCTCCCGGGTTCCGCCCTATGCAATTTGAAGAAGCCGTTGCCCAGGGAAAACATGCATTCCTGGAAAAGCCGCTGGGAACCGATGCCGTCGGCGTGCGCCGCATCCTCGCCGCCAACGAAGAGGCAAAAAAGAAAAACCTCAAAGTCGGCGTCGGCTATCAACGCCATCATCAGGCCGGGTACATCGAGGCCTACAAAAAAATCCAAGATGGCGACATCGGCGATATTCTCGACATGCGCGTTTATTGGCGCGGCGGCTCGCGAGGCGGACAGGCCAAGCGCCCCGGCGAAACCGAACTCCAGTATCAGATTCGCAATTGGTATTTTTTCACCTACCTTTCCGGCGATCATATTGTCGAGCAGCATTGCCACAACATCGATGTCGGCAATTGGTTCAAGGGCACCCACCCCATTCGCGCCAATGGCGTCGGCGGCCGCCAATCCCGCACCAGCAAGGAATGCGGCCAGATTTACGACCATCACTACGTTGAATTCGAGTACGCCGACGGCACGCGCATGTTCAGTCAATGCAGCCAATTCCATTCCAAATGGGGCCGTGTTGCCGAGGCTCTTCTCGGTTCCCGGGGCACGGCGGATTTTAATAACGACCGCGGCGGTTGGATCATCAAAGGCGCCAAACCGTGGCATTACGACGGCCCCAAAAAGGACCCCTATTTCGTGGAGCACGTCGATCTCTTTGCCGCCATCCGCAACGGCACTCCTTATAACGAGGCCGATTACGGCGCCAACAGCACGATGACGGCAATCATGGGACGCATGGCGACCTATTCGGGCGGCGAAGTCGAATGGGAGGATGCCTTCAATTGCCCAGTTGCCCTCATGCCCCCTGAGCTTACGTGGGACAGCCCGCCCCCGGTCATGCCCGGCCCCGACGGCTACTATCCAGTCGCTCATCCTGGTATCACTCTCGCGTGTGAAGATTTTTCCAACCCCAATTCCAATATCAAACCTCAAACCTGATCCATTCGAGTTAGTTAATCCTATTAAATATGAAGCACGGTATTCTAATGCATGAAAGCGGCGACGACGTTGGCGTCGCGGTTGAAGATCTGAAAAAGGGCGGCAAGATCGGCGCGGTCACTCTTGAAGGCAAGAGCGTCGGCGCGGTCAAAATCCTGCACAACGTCCCCCTCGGCCACAAAGTCGCGATGCGCGACCTTCCCAAGGACAAGCCGGTCATCAAATATGGCCGTCCCGTCGGCAAGGCTGTCGAAGCCATCGCCAAGGGGTCCCACGTCCACATCCACAACGTCAAAACCCTTAGATGGAGCAAATAATGAAGGCTGAGAAATTAAAATTGACAGGTTACCGCCGGCCCGATGGCCGCTACGGTATTCGCAATCACGTCGTCATTCTCCCGGTCGATGACATTTCCAACGCCGCCGCCAATGGCGTCGCCGCCTTGATCAAAGGCACCATGGCCTTGCCTCACGCCTATGGCCGCCTTCAATTTGGCGAGGACCTCGAATTGACTTTCCGCACCCTTTCGGGCACCGGACGCAATCCAAACGTCGCCGCCACCATCGTCATTGGCATCGAGCCGAAATGGACCGAGCGTATTGTCAAAGAAATTGCCAAAACGGGCAAGCCCGTCGCCGGTTTCAGCATCGAGCGCCACGGCGACCTTCGCACCATCGAAATGGCCTCGCGCAAAGCCCTCGAATTCGTCCAATACGCCACAGAGCTTCAGCGCGAACCCTTTCCCGTCAAGAAGCTCCTCATGTCCACCAAATGCGGCGAGTCCGATACCACCACCGGCCTCTCTTCGTGCCCGACGGTTGGCCGCGTCTTCGAGCGTTTGATCGCCGCCGGCGCAACGCTCATTTTCGGCGAAACCAGCGAATTGACCGGCGGCGAGGACATCATCCAATCCCGTTGCGTCAATGAGAAAGTTCTAGGAGAGTTCAACCGCATGTTCGATGGCTACACTGAATTGATTACAAGCCAGGGTGTCGATCTGCTCGGCTCCCAGCCGACCGAAGGAAACATTCGCGGCGGCCTCACAACGATCGAGGAAAAAGCGATGGGCAACATCCAAAAAATAGGCCGTTGCAAAGTCCAGTCCGCGCTCGACCCCGCCGTCGAACCGGATGGTCCCGGCCTCCATTTCATGGATTCCTCCAGTGCCGCCGCGGAAATGGTCACGTTGTGCGGCGCAGCCGGTTCGGTGGTCCATTATTTCCCCACCGGCCAGGGCAACGTTATCGGTAACCCCATTGTCCCGGTGATCAAACTCTCCGGCAACCCGTTGACGCTCTCCACGATGTCCGAACACATCGATGTCGATTTGACCGGTATCCTCCGAATGGAAATGACGCTTGACCAAGCCGCCGACGCCGCCATGACCGTCCTCGAACGCACGGTCAACGGACGCTTGACCGCCGCCGAAGGATTGCGCCACGACGAATACGTCCTCACCAAGCTTTATCGCAGCGCCTGACCGGTCACGCCAATGGACATCCTGATTTCCGAGGAACTCGACGCCCCGTCCGTCCGGCGTCTTGGCGATAAGTACAAAGTCGTCAGCGATGCCCTTTTGTGGAAAGACCCGGCGAGGCTCAAACAAGCCATCGCTGGGGCGCGAACCGTCATGGTCCGCAACCAGACCCAGTTGACCGCCGATGTCCTTGCCGCCGCGCCCAATCTTATTGGCATTGGGCGCGTCGGCGTCGGCCTGGATAACATCGACATGTCCGCCGCGAACAAACAGGGCATTGTCGTGATCGTTCCGCTGGATGCAAACGCGACGAGCGTGGCGGAACTTGCTTTTGGGTTCATTCTCACGCTCGCCCGCAAAATTCCCAAGGCCGACCGTTCAACAAAGTCCGGCGGATGGGACCGCAAAAACTGCACAGGCATGGAATTGAATGGCAAAATCGTCGCCATTTGCGGGTTCGGTCGCATCGGACGCAAAGTCGCCACGTTCGCCCGCGCCTTCGGAATGAGGGCAATCGCGTACGATCCCTTTGTCAAACAAGATTCCCCGTCGCTTGCTGAAACCGGCGCCACCCTTGCCACAACGTTGGACGAGGCCCTTGCCGTCGCGGATTTCATCAGCGTCCATTCGCCGTTGACTCCCGAAACCAAACACATGTTCAACCGCGATTTATTCGCGCGCGTCAAGCCCGGCGCCTTTCTGATCAACACCTCGCGCGGAGGAGTCGTGGACGAATCGGCGTTAGTTGAGGCTCTCCGTTCCGGCCAGCTTGGTGGCGCCGCGCTGGACGTCCGCGAAAAAGAGCCTCCCGTTATTGCTGACCTGGAAAGAATGGACAACGTCATATTGGCCCCGCACGTCGCCGCTTTCACCCTTGAAGCCCAGACACGCACCTACGAAGCCGTAGCCAGCGACATAGACCGCCTTCTCAGCGGCGACCCCGCCAAAAATTTCGTCAACCGTCCCCGCCCGGAAACGCGTGGCTAGGTGCCGCATTGCGGATTTACAAGGGAAAACCCTCAGATTAGCATACGAAGAGCAAACGATGATTTGCAAATGCTATGCCGCAACCGCTACTCGCCAGTGTTTCATGGGAAAGGATGATTCGCGCCGTGGAAAAAGTGCGTGAACGGTTGCGCCGGGCCGCTGCCGCTTTAGCGGAGGCTGGGATTCCCTACGCCGTTGCGGGAGGCAACGCCGTGGCCGCATGGGTATCGCGCGTCGATGAGGCGGCCGTCCGCAATACGCAGGACGTGGATATTCTAATGCGCCGTTCTGACTTGGACGCCGCCACAATTGCGCTGGCGAAAGTCGGCTTCATCCGGCGCCGCGTTGCGGGCATCGAGATGTTCCTCGACGGGCCGGACGCCAAGGCGCGAGATGCTGTTCACCTTGTTTTTGCCGGAGAAAAGGTCCGCCCCGATTACCCCACTCCCGCCCCCGACGTTTCAGAATCCGAGCAGGCTGAGTTTTTCCGCCTTCTGACATTGGAAGCCCTGGTACGGATGAAGTTGACTTCGTTCCGCGATAAGGATCGCACCCATTTGCGTGATCTTCTGGAGGTGGGTTTATTAGACGCCAGTTGGCCCGCGCGATTGCCGCCCGAGTTGCGCGCCCGGTTACAAACGCTGATTGATAGCCCAGAAGGTTAAGGAAAAAAACGCCTGATCGCTCAACGTGATCTCACGCCCTTTGTGGGAATTTTTTCGGTCCCGCGCCTTCGCTGCTTTGGGTCTTTGCGTTAAAATGTCATCATTCAAACGCGGATTGCACTGCGAGCATCACCCAACCAGGCGCAGGCAACTCATAGCCGTAAAAAGACTTCGAACTAAAAGCTACGATGCCCTCGTCAACTTTATGGATGGTGCCGACCCAGGCGCCTTCCGGCAGTGATCCAACTTGCCGCTTTGCCGCGCATTTTTGTTTGTCTTTTGTCGAGACCGCTACCCTCTGATCAACTGTTCGAACTGTTCCAGAAATCGGATTTGTCGTCCCGTTTCAACAGCGGAATTCTCCACCTCGCGGACTTGCGCTATCGCCGCCTGCGCCGTACTGCCCTGAGAAATAAAATAAGCTGCCAGCATCGTGCCAGTTCGCCCAATTCCCCCTTCACAATGAACTGCGACCACGTGGTTCTTTGCTCGTTGTTCACCTACAAAACGCACAAATTCCGTCGCTTGCTCTTTCGTTGGCGCTCCGCCGTCAGGCATGGGAAGACACAAAAAAGCGAAGCCGGCGGTATTATATACGGCGGCGTCCGACGGAATGTTAAGGAGACATACGACTGCGCGAACTCCGGCTGCGTAAAGGTCGCTCAACTCGTCCTGATACGCGTTTAAAGCGCCGCCAGAATTCAATCTCCGGTCGGGATGAAGATAAGGCATCGGCATTCCTGCCAGCACGCCGGGGATTACCCACCACAGCATTGATGTATTTTGCGTCTCTGGCATAGTTTATCATCCTCATGATTTCGGAAAATTCAAGGCCATGCACGAGATTTGGAAACTTGCGAATACGCTACGAGCGCGTCCCAGTAATGCCATGAAAACGACCGTCGAACTCGACGCTTCCAACCGGATCGTCCTTTCACGGGAGGGCAGCGGGGATTCCCCGGTGACAGAAGCTGCGCGTATCGGCGACCCCGGGGCGCATCGTATTGGAAGTGGAGGCCAACGCCTCCGGTCGCATCATCAAACGTGGCAAACTGAAAGTCTGGACCGGTGCCGTTCTGGCAACGCCCATTGGGGAAGCAATTGCTCACTCCCGCCATTGAAATCCTGACATCTTAACAGCTCCCAAGCAGACGCGGGCAAGTAAACGCGCTCGTAACGAAACTGTCACTTGACGATTGGCTGCGTCGGAATCAAGATGTTTTCGCGATCCTCCCTTAACCGATGAATTACGTTGATTATGCAAACAAAAGCAAAACCCATCCCGGACGGTTTCCATTCAGTGACACCTTACCTGACAGTCAAAGGCGCCGCGCAAGCCATTGATTGTTACAAGAAAGCCTTCGGCGCGAAGGAACGCTTTCGCATGCCTTCGCCAGACGGCAAATCCATCGGCCACGCGGAGATCATCATTGGCGACTCCATTTTGATGCTTGCGGACGAATTCCCTGAGTGTAACAAGTCGCCTCAGACACTCGGCGGCTCGCCTCTGGGACTAATGATTTACGTGGAAAACGTCGATGCCGTGTTCAAGAGCGCGCTGGATGCCGGCGCCACTGTCAAAATGCCTCTTGAAAATAAATTCTACGGCGACCGCTCGGGAACAGTGACGGATCCATTCGGCCATGTCTGGACGATTAGCACTCACGTGGAGGATGTGCCGCCGGCCGAAATGGAAAGGCGCATGAAGGAATTCTGCGCAAAGATGGCCGATAAAAAAGGCGCCTGATCTTCAGTTCTTTATTAAATCCACCACGGCGGGCGTTTGGCGTAGGAGCAGAACCTGTTCGCTTCCGCGTCGTTGACAAACTCGGCCTTGACCGGATCGAAGGTCACCGGACGCTGAAGCGCCAGCGCCATGCCGCCCGTGAACAGCGCGCGCATCGTATAGACCGCCACGTCCGGATTGCAGATCGTCGGCTGTCGCGTGCGGATGCAGTCCAGAAAATTGCCCGAATGGCTCGTGCTGTGATAAACCCGAATGTCATTCGGATGGATTGGCTCCTTTAGTATGCTCTCCGGATACGAAACGATGTTGTCCCGGTCCACCGCAATCCGCCCTTCCGTGCCCACGAAGCACGCTCCACCGTCCGGACCGACGGTTTCCCCGGGGTAAGCTTCGGACTTGACCACCACGCCGTTGCTGTAACGGTAACGGACGTTGCCATCTTCGCAATGCGCCTCGATCGGCGCCGTCACGTCCGGGTTCACCGTCCATTGAATAATGTCGTAGTGGTGCGGGCCCCAATTGACATCCCCCACGAACAGCCCCGGCACCGTCTGCACCGGCATGCCATTAAAGGGACGCCACGGTAGCGGCCCCACCCACATATCCCAATCCAGTCCATCTGGGATTGGCTTCGAAGCCTTCGGCGTCAAGTCCGACGGGAAAAAGACGCCGGGCTTGCGGAAAGCGTACACTTCCTTCAATTTGCCGATACGGTTGTTGCGGACCAGTTCGCAGGCCAGGCGAAAGCGTCCGGCATATTCCGACCGCTGTTGCGTGCCCGCCTGGTAAATGCGCCCCCACCGGTTCGCCGTGGCCAGCAGTTCCTTGGTCTCGTTCACCGTGACCGCCATCGGTTTCTCGCAATAAACATCCTTGCCCGCGCGCATGGCGGCGCAGGCAATCAATGGCGACCAGTGATACGGCACCGCCGCCAGCACAGCGTCAATATCCGGTCGAGCCAGCACTTCGCGAAAATCATCGTAAGCTCGAATGCCGTCGTAAGTGGACTGGTTAAGCCTGTCGGCATAAACCTGGTTGCAATGGGTGCGCGCTCGCTCGCGCCGTTCGCGGAACACATCGCAAACCGCCAGCACTTGGACGTCCTTGCGCGCGACGTAGCCCCCCGGCACATACGTCCAGGCCCCGCCCATCAAGTGTCCCGAGCCTTGGCCGCCCAAGCCGATAAAGCCCATGGCGATTCGTTCGCTCGGCGCCTTTGCGCCGCCCCGTCCCAAAACGGAAGCCGGCACGATCATCGGCGCCGCTACGGCTATTGCCGCCAAGCCCGCCCGTTTAAGGAAACTTCTTCGTGAGATATTGCGGGAGGCCTTCGAGGATTGAAGATTTGTTTTCATGCAATGAAACATGTTCACTTCCGCTCGCCGTTACGCAAGAAAAATCGCCGTTGTTTTTAGAGCGTAACTCCTTTTTGTTTACGGCTTGACCTTGTTGCGCCTTGGCGTCTTTCGCGTCTTCGCGTTAAACCTCAGCCAATGCGCCTTTCCCATTCGAATTTGTCCAAGCCCGGATCTGGAATGCATTTCGTCCGAGCCGACTGGGAAAACCCCGGTAAACAATGGCGCACGGTTGGCGTCAATCCGTTCGTTTTGCTGAAAGGTTAATCAACGACTTTAGCGCTTCGATTGTCAGCATTTCAGGTCCGCTATGAATCATCGCGTGACAGTTCGGGCACACCGGTCGCAAGTCTGCGATGGGATTAGCGACATATTCCCTCCGGATTTCAGAAAGGGCCTTGAGATGATGCACATGGATAAAGCCGGCGCCGAGATTACCATAGGTTGCGGCAAAATCGAAACCGCAGATAAAACAACGACAGCCGTAGTATTTAATACACTTCCTGCGGGCTTGGATATTGCGTTCGTACCTATTGAGATTCGTTGACTGGACTGCCCCCTCTCGATACGGGGCGACGGAAACAAGGTGTGGTCCAGCAACTTTTGGAGGCGTTATCGTAGGAGCGTCTTTGGCATTGTCCGTTCCGGAGTTGAAATTTGAATGGTTCTCAATTCTGTTGATACGCGATGGCGGTGCCGTGGCGTTTGACTCGATAACTCCCGCTAGATGTCGAAGAATAAGCGCACCATACGCAAACGGTGTTTTCCCGCGTTTGTCATCGATGACGTAAGGAGTCAATTCCGCCGGGGCGCGGCCACTGGGAACGTCGCGGAGAGTTGAGAAATAAATACCGCGCGAAATGTGAACGCCAAATTTCCGGTATAATTGCCGTAGTGCATCGTTTTGCGGCGGCAGCAAGATGATCGCATCGGCCGGGCCCTTCCGGAGCGCGTCGCGCGTGTAAGCAACCAGCCTCTCTTTCGTAGCAAGTCTCTTTTTCATCATCGACTGCCTCATGTTACGCCGCAGTCTATGCAACCGCGGGCAGCGCGAGTGGGCACCAAGTTGAGGAGGGCAACAATCTCTTTCTTGAAAATATCGTAATCGGCGAGCATATCCTCGGTCCAAAGATTAGAAATCTGTTGCTCTTTGTATTTGAACGCCGCAATCATAATTCCGCGCCTATAACCGGTTTTGGGGCCGCTCACAAAACGATATGATGAATGCAGAAGTCTGCGATGTTTGATTACGTTAACGAAGGCCATAACCTGCTTGTACAGATCAAAGTTAGAGATTGCTGTCAGTTGTTGCAAGAGTGCGCCGTCACAAGCAGGGGAGCGATCCGCTTTCTTCTTTACGCTCTCGAAAGATACCGTTTCTTCGGAGAGCGAGTTGCCAAGGAACGCGACGTTAAGCACTTGGGCGGCAATGTCAGTCACAGAATGCAACGATTGGCAGTAAGCAATAAAATTGGCCTCGTAGGCTAAGAAAAATTCCGCGAATTTCGGGCTCGGAGACCTAAATCCATTCCTATGAAGCTTGTTCCAGGCAGTTCGGCATTGCTCTCGGTGGTATTCAGCAAACCCGAATTTACCAAAAACGGATGCTGCGTACTCGTCAATGTCTGCGGGTAGATTCCTTACGATTTGCGCTTGTGCTACAGAAGCATCACTTGGTGCATTCATCTTATTCTAAACAAAACTTATTGGGCTATACTGTGTCCAGCGGAATCTACGATTGAAATATTCAGAGAGGACACGTTGTAAAATGTTGACGACGGCGAGGAAAGCGTACTTAGATCGAGCTTGAATGAGAGAAAATGATATTGATACGGGCTATTACGTCACAGGAAGTGACATCATCGGCCCACGAGGACACAGCGGGTATCACATTTCTGGAGGGTGCATCCTTCGTGGGAGTATCGACACTGGTTATTTTGTGAGCGGCGAAATCGTGTATTGCCATCCGAGTACGGATACCGGGTTTTGGGTCTCTGGCGGTGTTGTTTATGGGCCGACATGTGATTTGCCCTTTTTGCGAGAAGAGGCGCTTTGAAAAACCATCGTTCAAGTTTCTTATGAACGAAGGGATCAAACTCAATTAACAGGCACTTGTCGATATTTTGGATGATCTTGCCAGAGCTGGATTTATTCAGGGGCATAAAATCGAGGAAATTGGGAATACGATTAAAACGCCGAAAATAAAATTTACGGATCGCGGCCGGATGCCTCGTTTTTCCTATCGGCACCCACAAACGGCCATGCTCGCCCTATCCATGACCACACGAGAAAAAATACGACTCCAAGGCCCATTGCTGCCAGCGCGCCCAATTGCAATTTAATGTCTGTTGTCAAAAATATGAAAACCCAACCGATGAGCGCCACCAGCGCGGGCAGCGGGTAAAGCCAGATGCGAAATGGACGCGGCATGTCCGGCCTTAGCCGCCGCAAAAGGATCACCGCCCCAATCTGCCCGATGAACTGCACCAGAATCCGCATCGCCACCAAAGCGTTGATCAGCGTCGTGAGGTCCACAAAACTGAAAGCCACAGACAGCACCACAATCAACACCAGCGAGTAATGCGGAAAATCCTTTACCGGGTGCAGCCGTCCAAAGAGCCGGAAAAAACAACCGTCCCGCGCCGCCGCATACGGAATCCTTGAATAACCGAGAATCAGCGTAAAAATCGAACCAAAAGCCGTCCATAATACCATGAGAGTAAAAACACGGGCGACCCGCGCGCCCCAGATTTTTTCCATAAACCACGAGGCCACCGGCGCCGCCGTTCCGCTATCCGGCGCGGGCACAAAAGAACGCCACGGCACCACGCCGATAATCGCCATGTTCATTGTCAAATAGATTACCGCGACAATTCCCAGGCTCAGAATGATCGAGCGAGGAATGACTTTTCCCGGCTCGCGCACCTCTTCGCCAATATAACAAATATCGTAGTAGCCGAGGTAATCATAGACGCCGATGCTCGCCGCCGCGCCGAGTCCCGTCCAAAATCCCGGCGAAAAACGGAATGCGTTCTTCGGAAAATCAAACGCTATCTTCGGATTAAAGTGTCCGATCCCTCCGGCGATGACCGCACCGCAAGTCAGCATCGTCCCAATCCAAAGCCAGACCGTGATTTTTCCAACCGACCCAATTCGGCGATAAAGCAAAACGAAAAGAAGCGCCGCCAGCCCAAGATTAATGGCGTTGATTTGTAACGGCGTCAGTTTGCCCAGAAAGTACGGAAGATATTGTTTCAGCCCGATGAAACCGGATCCGATCTCCATCGGCCCGCTCAAAATAAATTGCCAGATGAACAGGAAAGCCATAAGCCGCCCCCATTTTTCGCGTCCGTACGCTTCGTGAAGCCACGAAAAAGAGCCGCCCGAACTCGGCATGGCCGCGCCTAACTCCGCCCAAATCAGCCCATCCGGCAGTACGATGAGCAACGCGGCGAACCATCCGATCATACATTGCGGGCCGCCTCCGTTGATGGTGGACATCAACGCCGGGATCGTGATGAACGGACCGATCCCGATCATATTTGTCACGTTCAACGCCGTCGATTGGAGCAATCCAAATCGACGGATCAAATGCGGCTGCTGTTGAGATGGGGATTCGGCAATCATCGCGGCAGGTTCGCGAGGCTTCGCGCAATGGGTGCGAGGTCAGCGTCACGGCGGTTGCAAAGAATTATAATTGTCAGCCCTCGCGTCAAATGCCGCTCAATGCGTGTGGTAAAGCCGCAGGTTTCGCCGTAGTGCCATACTTTTTCTTGATCGATAAACCAACCAAATCCGTAACCGTGTCCCCAATCCGTGAAAGCCTGCTTCAACAGTGATTCGCTGACCAGCCTTTCCCCATACAACGCCTGATCCCATCGAAAAAGATCGGCAACCGACGAATAAATTCCCCCGTCGCCAAGCACTGCGCTGGTGATACTCTGGTCGGTCTCCTCGAAATTCCCGCCCCGCCGGGCATATCCCAGAGCGCGATGAGCCACCTCCGAAATTCCCGCTTCGTACGCCACGGTATTATCCATTCCCAGCGGCTCGAAGATGTTATCACGCAAAAAAGCCGGAAATTTTTCCCGCGAAACCACTTCCACGATCAGCGCCAAAAAAGCGTAACCGGTATTGCTATAGCGAAAGCTCGTTCCCGGCGGGAAATAAGTCCTCTCCTCCCTTCGCAGAATCTCCAGCACATCCCGATCCTTCAACGCCTCCGTCGTTCCCGGCGGTATGAGATCCTCGTAATCAAACAATCCCGAAGCATGCGTCAACAAATGCATAACAGTGATAGAATCGCCCCAAGCCGGCAACCCTGGGAAAAACTTTGTCAATCTGTCGTCCAACTTCATCCCCCCTCGTTCGGCCAGCATCATGATGCACATCGCGGTAAACTGTTTCGTAAGCGAAGCCAGCCGGAAGCTAGTCGCCGGCGCGCAGGGAGACTTTGTTGTCAGATTCTCCAAGCCGAAACCCTTCATCCATAATGGCTTGGCCGCGCCTTTCTCCGCGACAAGCACACATCCGCCCGGACCATTAACTCCGTTAAACTCCGCAAACAGCCCATCCGATTTCTGATAAACATCATTCATCGCGGGAGAAGTTAAGCACAGTACCTTCCCAAAAAAAATCCAACCGTTGGAGTTTTGGACGATTTTTGTCGGATTTTTGCGATAATTCGAGACAAACTCTTGAATATGGCGTCATTTTTGCAATTGCGGGAGGTCGGCAAAAGTTACCGGTCCGTCCAGGATGGGCCGCCGGTCGTAGTGCTTGACGGTATAAGCTTCGAAGTTCAGAAAGGTGAATCGGTTGCCATCGTCGGCCCTTCCGGCTCAGGGAAGAGCACGCTGCTGAATATCATCGGCACGCTGGACCGCCCCACGCGCGGCCAGGTGTTGCTCGAGGGCGAGGACATTGCGCAACTTAGCGAAGGCCGGCTCGCCACGATGCGAAATCGGCAAATCGGATTTGTTTTCCAGGCCCATCATCTTTTGCCGCAATGCACCGTTCTGGAAAATGTCTTGGTGCCAACAGTGGTTTGCGACGAACCGCAAATTCGCGGGTCCGCGCCGGAGCGCGCGCAACGATTGTTGAAACGGGTCGGACTTGGCCAGCGCCTCGATCATCGTCCGGGCCAGCTTTCCGGGGGAGAGCGGGGGCGCGTGGCGGTCGTTCGCGCATTGATCAATCAACCGCGCCTTCTGCTTGCCGACGAACCGACTGGTTCGCTGGATCGCGCGTCGGGCGAGGAGTTATCGCGATTGCTCATTGAACTAAATCGCGAGGAAAATGTGACTTTGATCGTCGTGACGCATGCGCCGGAATTGGCACAGCGAATGGGGCGCTGTCTTCACTTGCTGGACGGCCGGTTAAGCTGAAATTTTTTCCGCGCGCCGACTCCCCGCAAATCCGGTGGGTGAAAACCAAATCGCAGAGCCGGGGATTTTGAGCGAAGCCGGAAATCGCCTTTCTCCGGCGCAACGAATTGCGGATCGGCGAAGATGGAATGAACGTCTTGGCCCTGAGCCTGCCAATCCTTGAAATTCAACGAGCCGGTGTTGAAGTAAATATTATGGTCGAATCGAAAGCCGTTGCCCGACCAATCTCCCGCGAAGACCCGGCCTGAATTGAAGTAAATAATATTGTTTGTCAGGATGAACCCGCAATGGGTTTCCGGCCGTGTTCGCTGCAACTGGGCTTCCCGATTGAGCGCGAAAATGTTGTTATAGACGAGATTGCTCTCCCCGTAATGCTGGTGGAATCCGGCGCTTTGGCAGCGATAAACCACATTGCTTTCCAGCACGATGTCTGAACTGCCCTCATCGGTATAAAGCCCCCAACCGCCATATCCGAAAACGTTGACGTCGTGAATCAGGTTGTTGCGCACCACAGTCCCCGGCTGGGGACCCAAAGTATAAACGCCGCCCATGTCGCTGAGCATTCCCTGGCCAATACCATGCAGATGATTGTATTCGATCACATTGTCACGGCACGGATTATCGCGATAGCCCCAGGTCCATCCGACCGAAATTGCGGTGTAAAACGTGTCATTGATTTCGTTGTGGGTTACCAAATTGGAACTGCTTAACAGAACAAACACACCCACTCCAGGCGCGTTGACCAATCCGATGTGGTAAATGTGATTGTCGTCAATTGTATTTCCAAAATTAGGCGTCGCCTGCGCGGCGGTCGCGTCAGAATCACCGAGACGAATGCCGCCGGCGCCGAGATCGAACATTGTGCAGCCGGAGACCTTGTTGCCGCTGCAGCCGTGCCCGAGGTCAATCGCGTAGCCGCCGAGGCGGGTGAAGACGCAGTTTTGCACGACGCAGTTCCGCGCCGAGTCCGCCTCGAACGCCGCCCCGACTTCTACCGCAGCCTGCCCGTCCAGGTCGCTTCCGCCGTTGATCTGCCAGTCGGTTCCCGCAAAAGTCAGTCCCCGAAAAACAATTCCCCGAACGGGGTTGTCCGGCTGGCCTTCGAGGCGGACTAATCGATAGAGGCGAGGAGCAGTGATGACTGCGGAATGAACGTCTTCGCCGGCGTCCGGCCAATAAGTAACCACGCCATTCCGGCGATCCAGATGCCATTCGCCGGGGCGCAGGGAATCAGGGGCGTTTTCGATATAATATCGCGGATTGATTTCCATGTTATTGGCAAGGGCGTCGCCGGCGACCGTCAGTATGTTTGACTGCTCGTCAAGGCCGCGAATTTCGTTGCGCGATTGCGCCCAGGCGGTAAGCGTTACCAATTCCACATCACCCTGCGAAGCCCATTCCGGCTTGATGTCACCGGGACGGACGCGCAGTTGTGTGGGGTGTGCGTCATCCTTTCCCCCGGCAGCGCGGAAAAAGCCGGAAGCCGGCAACCTGGCCCGCTGCTTGCGGCGGCCATTAACGAAGAGTTCGTGAAATTGCCACGTGCCAACTTGCGCCTGCCATAAATTGGGGTTGGCGCGCTGGTACCGCCATCCGGTGATTCGGTGTTCGCCCGTGATAACGGCGTTCTCTCCCGACCATGCGGCAATGATCAAGCCCGAATCCCTTGGTTCAAAAATCAGCGGTCGATTTAAAACATAAACTCCGCCGCGCAAAATGATTTGTGGAGTGACGTCATTCGCGCGTATTTGCGCATCGCGGGACTTCTCCAAGGCGGCGGCGAGCGTGGCCATTGGGCCATCCGTTGAGTTTGGATCTGCGATAGGTTGGGCGCCGGACCATTGGTCATTTCCGCCGGGCGCGACGTAAATCGTCGTTGCAGCCGTGTGGGCGCGACAGGCGCACAGGCAGGCAAACATCACACACAGGAATCGATTCACTCGCGAAAATTCTGGAAGCTCAGCGCGGCCGAAAACTCGTGGCCGCGAACCGCCGCGATCACAGATTGCAAGTCGTCCCTGCTCTTGCCGGTCACGCGGATGGCTTCGCCCTGGATTTGTGTGGTGACTTTGAGCTTCGTATCGCGAATGAACGAGGTGATTTGCTTGGCGATGGACTGTTCGATGCCTTGCTTTATTTTGACAACCTGACGGGAATGGCCCAGCGGCGAAACGTCCACCGGCATCGACTCGACGCTTTTCAAACTGATCTGGCGTTTGGCCAGTTTATTAACGACAATTTCGTGCAGCGCCTGGATTTTAAACTGATCGGTGGCGGAAAGTTTGATTTCGTTTTTTTCCAGCACGATCTCCGCGTTGCTGCCTTTGAAGTCAAATCGGCTCGCCAATTCCTTCTTCGCCTGATTGACCGCGTTTTCGATTTCCATCGAACTCACTTCCGAAACTATGTCAAATGAAGGCATAAGGAATGTTAGGACAATATCCGCGGAATTCAAACGCAAACGATTAACCCGTGCTTGCGGCGGCAAGGGCAGGGGACCGTTCCGGGAAAAGAATCCGCGCAAGATATTCGCCGGTGTGGCTGCCGGGGGTGCGGGCGATTTTTTCCGGCGGGCCTTCGGCGACTATTCGGCCTCCGCCGGCGCCTCCTTCGGGGCCGAGATCGATCACCCAATCCGCGGTTTTTATCACGTCGAGATTGTGCTCGATGATCAAGAGCGTATTGCCGGTATTCCGCAATTTGAAGAGAACATCCAGAAGCTTGGCGACATCGTGGAAATGCAGGCCGGTTGTAGGCTCGTCTAAAATATAAAGAGTGTGGCCGGTGGCCTTGCGGCTTAATTCGCCGGCCAGCTTGATGCGTTGGGCTTCGCCGCCGCTGAGTGTCGTGCCGGATTGACCGAGTCTGACATAACCCAGGCCGACTTCCGCCAATGTCAGGCATGGCTCGTAAATCTTAGGCACAGCGCGAAAGAAAGTCGCGGCCTCGTCAACGGTCATGTCGAGCACATCGGCGATGTTCATTCCCTTGTAGTGGATTTCGAGGGTTTCGCGATTGTAGCGCCGTCCGCCGCAGGCTTCGCAGGTGACGTAAATCGGCGGCAAAAAGTGCATCTCGATTTTGATCAGGCCGTCCCCCTGGCACTTTTCGCATCGGCCGCCTTTGACGTTGAAACTGAAGCGGCCGGCTTCGTAACCGCGGATTTTCGCGGCGGGAAGTTTGGCGAACAGATCGCGAATCTGGTTGAACATGCCGGTGTAAGTGGCGGGATTGCTGCGCGGCGTGCGGCCAATCGGCGTTTGGTCGATGACAATGACTTTGTCCAGCGATTCGAATCCGCGCAAAAGCCGGTGGCGCCCCGGCTGCTCTTTGGAACCGTAGAATTTGCGGAACAGGGCTCGGCGCAAAATATCATCCACAAGCGTGCTCTTTCCCGATCCGCTCACGCCCGTCACCACAGTGAAAGCGCCAAGGGGAATGCGGGCGTCGATGTTTTTGAGATTGTTTTCGGACGCGCCGAGAATTTCCAGCCATCCTTGCGCCGGCGAGGGTTTGACGCGTGTTTTAGGAACGGAAATTTTCAGTTCGCCTTTGAGATATTGCCCCGTCAAGGAGCGCGGGGAGGCTTCAACTTCCGCAACCGTTCCCGCCGCGACCAATTCGCCGCCGCGCACACCCGCGCCGGGGCCGAGGTCCAGGACATAATCGGCCCGCCGGATGGTGTCCTCATCATGTTCGACGACCAGGACGGAATTGCCAAGGTCGCGCAGGCCCTCGAGAGATTTCAGAAGACGTTCGTTGTCGCGCTGGTGCAAGCCGATGCTCGGCTCGTCAAGAATATAAAGGACGCCCACAAGGCCGGCGCCGATCTGGGTGGCAAGCCGTATGCGTTGGGCTTCGCCGCCCGAAAGCGTGCCGCTCTCGCGGTCCAGCGTGAGATAGCCGAGACCGACGTTTTTCAGGAAGCCGAGGCGGGAACGAATTTCCTTGATCAGCTCTGACGCGATTTTCTGCTGAAACTCGGTCAGTTTTAGATTCACAAAGAAATCATCCGCTTCTTCCACCGACATGGCGCAGACATCCATGATCGAAAGACCGGGAACAAGCGAAGGTGGTTTGGGAGCAGTTGTCCCGAGAGTGACAGCAAGGATTTCGGGTTTCAGCCGACGGCCTTTGCAGGCGTCGCACGGTTCCGGGTTCATGAAACTTTTCAGGCGGTTCTTGGTGAACTCGCTCTCGCTTTCGACGTAGAGCCGTTCGAGATTTGGAATGATTCCCTCAAATGCCTTTTTCGAGTTGCTGACCTTTCCGGCGCGCCAAAAGGTGAATTCGATTTCCTCGCCGCCGGTGCCGCGCAGCAATTTTTGTTTGAAGTCTTCCGGCAAATCCTTCCACGGAGTTTCCGCGCTTTGGTCGTAATGCCGCGCCATACCGCGCAACAGAGTTTTGTAATAGACGATCAGGCGCTTGGCGCCGCGACGCCACGGCAGAACCGCCCCGTTTTCCAGGGTTTTTTCCGCATCGGGAACGACAAGGTTCGGGTCAAACACAAGTTTCTGGCCAAGGCCGTGACAGACAGGACAAGCGCCCAACGGTGAATTGAACGAAAAATGCTTGGTGGTGGCCGGCTCAAAACTTTTGCCGGTGGCTGGACTATAATTGCGATTGGAATGCAACGACTCGGTCCAGACGTTGCCGTCCGCGCCCGCCTGATCGCCTGATTGTTGCAGCAGCACGAGCCGGCCATCGCCCCACTTCAACGCTGTTTCGACCGAATCACTCAACCGCACGCGGACCTTTTCGTCAATCACGAGGCGATCGACGATGGCATCGATGGAATGGCGTTGTTTGGGATCGAGTTTGACGCGAACATTGCTGCTCAACTCGACCAATTCGCCATCGACGCGGGCGCGGACAAAGCCTTCGCGAGCGAGGCGCTCAATGACATCGCGGAATTCGCCCTTCTGTTTGACAACGACGGGGGCCAGCAGCATGACGCGGGTTTTAAGCGGAAGGGCGAGGATTTTATCGACGATGTCGCTGGTGGTTTGGCGTGAGATCGGTTCGCCGCTGACGGGGCAATGCGGCTGGCCAACATTGGCGAAGAGAAGGCGGAGATAATCGTAAATTTCGGTGGTCGTCGCAATGATTGAGCGCGGATTGCTTGCGGCGCCGCGTTGTTCGATGGCGATGGCCGGAGAAAGGCCCTCAATAAAATCGACCTCCGGCTTTTCCATTTGATCGAGGAACTGGCGCGCGTAAGCGGAGAGGGATTCGACATATTTGCGCTGGCCCTCGGCATAGATGGTGTCAAAGGCGAGGGAAGATTTGCCCGACCCGCTCAATCCCGTGATCACGACGAGTTTGTCGCGGGGAATGGAGAGGCTTAGATTCTTTAAATTATGCTGGCGAGCGCCGCCAATTTTGATGAATTCCTTGGCCATGACTTCCAAATTTTGCAATTAGAGCATTCGGTCAGCCTAACCCAAAACGATCTGGAAGAAAAGGACGCACATTTTAAGGCTTGACGGCGGGGCCGTGAGCGCGGTTTGAGTAGCTGATGAACAACGTCTCCGCGCTTCCGCAAAAGTACATTCCGCTGCTGTGCTGGGTGATCGCTCTTTTCACCTGTTTTTGCATCGCGCTGAAAATCCTGGGTTACGGGTACGTTCCGGTGGGGGATGCGCGGCGGTACGTCGCGAAAGCCGTGACGCACAAGGAATATCCGGACATGCTCGTCTTGGGATCGACCTATCGCATGGACTTCAGCCCCGGTTGGGAATGGCTCCTTCGCCGGATAAACCGCGTTGGCGGCATGGGCGAAGACGCGTTGATGGGGTTCTCGGTGGCGGGACTTTTGCTTTTGATTTTTTGCGGAGCATTTCCCTTTGTGCGCTTTCCAGAGGCGTGGCTGGCGGCTTTGCTGGCCATCATTATTCCTTTCCCCGGATTGATGTCGCGATTCACGCAGGCCCGCCCTTTTCTGCTGACGGAAGGCGTTCTCATATGCCTGCTGCTGGCTTGGAGCCGGGAACGAACGCCGAAGCCTTCGTGGTGGAAGCTGCTCGGAAGCGTCATTGGCTTCGCCCTGGCCGCGTGGATACATGGGACATGGTATTTGTACGGGTTGGCGCTGGCGTCATTTTTTCTGGCGGGCTGGTGGCGGGAGACAATATATTTGACGGCTTGCTGGATCGCGGGAACGACGCTTGGGGCGCTTCTGACGGGCATGCCCGTTGAATTTTTGAAGCAGAACCTTCTTTGGGGCGCGGCGCTTGCCAAGGAGCCGGTGGCTACAACCTCGCTGGTGGGAGAGCTTCAGCCCAGCTCGGGCGAATTCAGCGCGCTTTTGGTGCTGGGATTTGTCTGGCTGTGGCGCAAACAGCAGGGCCGGGGAGAACGGGACATTTTTCGCGCGCCGCTTTTCTGGATGATTGCTCTCTGCTGGATCCTCGCCTTGAAGGCGGGACGATTTTGGGCGGACTGGGGATTGGCCGCCTCGATTGTTTGGATTGCCGTGGAGTTTGACGATACGATGCGAGTCTGGTGGGAAAAAGCTCCATTCCGGCGGTTGGCCGCGTGTTGTCTGCTGGCGGCGCCGCTGTTTTTGATCACCACGAGCGATATCGATAGCCGCTATACCCGGAGTTTGCGCGAGGCCGTTGCGGACGGCCATCGCCCGGATATGCAGGGCTGGATGCCCGATGAGGGCGGGATTTTTTACAGCGCCGATTTTTCGTTTTATTTCAACACGTTTTATAAAAACCCGGATGGAAACTGGCGCTACATGCTGGGCTACGAACCGGCGATCATGCCTGCTGACGATCTGAAAATCTTTCGCAACATCCAATGGAATCAATATGCATGGGAGGCGTATCGGCCCTGGGTCGAGAAAATGCGCCCGCAAGATCGTTTGGAAATTACCGAGTCTGGCGAACCCGTCCTCCCTCCGCTCGAGTGGCATAACGCCGGAGGCAGCATTTGGATTGGCCGATTGCCGCGGAAGAAGTGACCCGGCATTCGCGCTGATTTGCCGATTCGACCCCGCGCGGCACGATCTCTGCTGTTTGCAGGGCGTGGCCCGAATTCCCGCCATTAGAATCGTACTTTTAGTCTGGCTGGCGATGGTTGGAGCAGGATTTGTTGTTCTTTCGGATTACCAGAACGCCAGTGGTTCCGCTGGCGCGGTTCCGTCGGATTGGCCACCGCATGCACTTGTGACACTTGACCGTAAACACAATAATCTGGTTATGTTTGTTCATCCGCAATGCCCCTGCACCAGGGCCAGCATTGAGGAATTGAACCGTATTCTGGCGCGATGGCGCGATGGCGTCTCCGCGCAGGTTTGGTTTTTTAAACCCGCCGGGTTTTCAGCGCAGTGGACGCAGTCCACCCTATGGCGAAGCGCGACGGCGATTCCGGGCGTGGCGGTTCATGAGGACGCGGATGGCGCGCAAGCGCGGCTTTTCGGAGCGGAGACATCCGGCTATGTTGTATTTTACGATGCTCGCGGGCGGCTGCAGTTTCGAGGAGGAATTACCGCCGGACGGGGCCACGCGGGCGACAATGCCGGCGAAGATGCCATTGTCTCATTATTGGCAGGCCACAATGCCGGTTTGAGACAAACTCCTGTTTATGGATGTTCTCTACTCGGCGAATGCCAGCGCCAATCCCCCAGCCAACAGACTTTCCAATGAATGCTTCCACACCAAAAACGACTGAATTGACGGAAACAATTTCCGGCCGCATTGCGCAATTATTTCAGGAACAGCGCCAAAACATTATCATCCACACCGACCGGGTTTTTGCGCGGCTGATGATTTGCCAGTGGTTTTTCGCCGTGGGCCTGGCGTTGTTCGTTTCGCCGAGAACCTGGTCAGGCACGGAGAGCCACATTCACTTGCATTTATGGGCCGCTATTTTCCTTGGCGGCGCGCTCACGCTCGCGCCAGTGCTGCTCGCCTACGCGAGGCCGGGAGAAGCCTTGACGCGCCATGTGATCGCCGTGGCGCAAATGCTGATGTCCGCGCTTTTAATTCATTTGACGGGCGGACGGATCGAAACGCACTTCCACGTCTTTGGATCGCTCGCCATTCTTGCGTTTTACCGGGATTGGAAAGTCTTGATTTCGGCCTCGGCTGTCGTTTTTGTGGACCACCTGCTTCGCGGGATATTTTGGCCTGCGTCGGTCTATGGCGTGGCAAGCGCATCGATATGGCGCTCTTTTGAACATGCGGGGTGGGTCATCTTTGAAGTAACCTTTCTGATAGTCTCCATCCGCAAAAGCCTGAGCGAAATGCATCTTTGCGCGGAACGCGAGGCCAAATTGGAGGCTCTGAAGGAGGGAATCGAGCAGACCGTTGCCGAGCGCACGGCGGAGTTGGCGAAGGCGAACAAGGCATTGAGCGCGGAAAATGCCGAGCGGGACCGGGCAGAGCGAAAATTGCAAACCGAGTACGCCGTCAGCCGGATTTTAGCGAATTCACCCACATGGGAACAGGCCATGCGGGAGGTACTTCAAACCATTTGCGGGATTTTGAATTGGGACGCGGGAACGTTTTGGAGGGCGGACCAGCGGTTGGGCGTTCTGAGATGCGGCGAGGTTTGGAGCGGGTCCAACATCGAAGCCGACGAGTTTAAGGCCCTGAGCCGTCAAATGATTTTTGCGCGAGGCGCCGGACTGCCGGGCAGAGTTTGGGACATCGGCCAATCCGCCGGCATATGCGACATCGCTCACGATTCAAGCTTCCCGCGATTCCTTCTCACAAAACAAGGCGCGATCCACACCGCTTTCGCGTTTCCAATTCTGGTTGGAAACAATGTCGCCGGCGTCGTGGAAATTTTCAGCCGCAAGATTCGCGATACGGACAACGATTTGTTATTGTCACTGAATAATATCGGCAATCAACTTGGCCATTTTTTTGAGAGAAAGCGCATTGAAGGGCATTTGTTTCAGTCGCAAAAAATGGAAAGCGTCGGACGTCTCGCCGGGGGCGTCGCGCACGATTTTAATAATCTTCTCACGGTCATCGGCGGTTATTGCGCCTTGTCCCTTCCGCAACTTGACGAAAACAACATGCTGCAAAAAAACGTGACCGAGATCCAAAAGGCGACCGATCGCGCCAGCGCGTTGACAGGGCAATTGCTCGCTTTCAGCCGAAAGCAAGTGCTTCAGCCGCGCATCCTTAATTTAAACGATGTCGTGCAAGGCATGGAAAAAATGTTGCGCCGGCTCATTGGTGAGGACATCGATCTTTCCACCGTCTTTGATTCATCGCTGGGGAACGTCAAAGCGGATTTCGGCCAGATCGAGCAGGTGATCATGAACATGGCGGTCAACGCCCGCGACGCCATGCCAAGCGGCGGCAAGCTGACCATCAGCACAAGCAACGCCGTGATCGACCAAAAGAGCAACCTTCGCAATCGCACCATGGATGCCGGCGCATACGTTGTGGTGGCCATCAGTGACAACGGAATGGGGATGACCGAAGAAATTCAGTCGCACTTGTTCGAACCCTTTTTCACCACCAAAGGCATTGGCAAAGGAACCGGCCTGGGCCTGGCTACTTGTTACGGCATCGTTTGCCAAAGCGGCGGCGATATTCGTGTTTACAGCGAACCGAACACAGGCACCACATTTAAAATTTATTTGCCGCGCACGGACGCGGCGCTGGACGCAACCGGAAATAACGAATCAAAACCTTTGCCCGCCGGCAGCGAGTCGATCCTCATCGTCGAGGACGAACCCGCGGTCAGGACATTGGCCGGGGTGATCCTCCGCCAGCGCGGTTATCAGGTGCAGGAATCCTCAAATGCCTTTGAGGCTCTGGAATTAATTCGCAAAAGCTCGCCGTTTCACCTGGTGCTCAGCGACGTTGTCATGCCGCAAATGAGCGGCAAGGCCCTTTGCGATCAAATTATGAGCCAGCGCCCTCATACGAAGGTTCTTTTGATGTCCGGTTACACGGACGACGCGCTGGCCCACCACGGTGTTCTTGATGAAGGATTGTCTTTTCTGGAAAAACCGTTTTCTCCGGCGCAATTGTCGCGCAAAGTCCGCGACGTTCTGGATTCGCCCAAACTCAACGACTCTTTTCGCCGCAATGGAAGAAGCGCCGGCCTGGCGGCCGTCTGACTAACCAAGGGTTGAAAGAATCCCTTTCAGGCCGGCCAATTCTGTCTGGGTTTGGTTAAAGATTTCGATGAAGTCGTCCGAAATCAACCCAAGCCCCGTCATAGCTGGTTTGGCCGCTTCCAAGTCCGACTCGGTGACGGCCTCGTTTTGCTCAACACTGTGGGCTATGACATTGGCCAAATTTACCGCCGCGCACGAACGCGCATACGGCTCCGGCCAGGCCGATACGTGATGGAAACAGACGGGCATCGCGATTTCTGGCGGCACTCCCCAGCGGTGCAATAGCCGCGCGCCGACTTCGCCATGTCCAAACCGAAACGACGCCTTTTCGCCCTCCTCCAGCGCGATTCCGCAACGGCCGACCTGCGCTGTCAACGCCGCGTATTTAGGCCCTTCAGCCGACGCCAGCGCAATTTTCCCAATATCGTGCAAAAGTCCGGCCGTAAAACCGGCCCAGGCGGGTTCACCGAGTTTTTGCGCCACCTGGCCCGCCGCCACAGCCGTGATTGCGGAATGCCGCCAAAGGGAATCCGGGTCCAATCCGGAGCTGCTCGACGTTTGCGAAATGGCTTGTTGTCCGAACCACGCCACAGCGGTCTGATACACCTCATAAAAGCCCACCCGCATAATCGCTTCGAAAACGTCGAGCACGTTTTCTCCGCCGGCGTACGACGCGCTGTTGCAACGCTTCAAAACCTCGGCGGTCAACGACGGGTCGAGGCTCATTACGGAAACGATGTCGTCCAGCGCGGGGTCCGTCTGGCGAAATAATGCGATTAGTTTGACAACGACCGTTGGAGACGGCGGCAGATGGTCGATTGTGTCGATGTATTGATCCAACGCGTCGTGCATGAAAGCCTTGATAATAAAAGAATCCCTATGGCCATATATCGACACCGCACAAAAATCCTTGAGCCGCCCCGTCACTCCCAATCGTCACATGGACAAACAACTTGCGATTGATCGCCCTCTCTTTGGGCGATTTTGCGGCGAACTCGCCTCCCGGCCAGTCGCTAGCACAGCAAGACCCGGCCCTGGATCCAGGCCCGCGCCACCGTCCAGGTCCGTTGAAGGCGGCTTGACGCGGTTTCACCTCACAAGGCACGTTATCTTCAAATGAAGATAACGACACCGCTGAAATTTCTTCTTTGTTTGATCGTCGCCATCCTCGCGGCAAACACCCACGCGGAAACCGTCACGGTCTTCGCCGCCGCCAGTCTCACGGATAGTTTAAAACTCATCGCAAAAGATTACGAAACACAATCCCATGACCACATTGAATTTAACTTTGCCGGTTCCAGCCTTCTGGCTCGCCAAATTGAAGAGGGCGCTCCAGCCGATATTTTCTTTTCCGCCGACGAAAAGTGGATGGACGAATTGGAAAAACGGGGATTGATCGTCAAGGCAAGCCGAAAAGACCGCCTCTCCAATTCGCTCGTGATTATTGTGGGTGTGGACAGTTCGCTTTCGATTTCATCACCGCGCGATTTGGCCGCCGCTGGGCGAATAGCCCTGGCCGACCCAGAGGCCGTTCCCGCCGGGATCTACGCTCGCGAGTATTTGGAAAAACAAAATCTGTGGACGGCGCTGGAACCCGAAGTCATCCCCACCGCCAACGTCCGCGCCGCCCTGGCCGCGGTGGCTTCCGGCAACGTCGAGACCGGCATCGTTTATAAGACCGACGCCGCCATCTCGAAACGTGTCAAGGTTGCTTACGAAGTGCCCGCGAGCGACGCCCCGGTGATTACCTATCCAATGGCCGAAGTGAAAGGTTCAAAGAACTCCGCCGCGGCGGAAAAATTTCTTGAGTATCTCAATTCAGAATCCGCCGGCCGGACGTTTGCCAACTTCGGTTTCGTTGTCAAAAAACCCGCGCCATGAACCAGGAATGGCAAATCGTCTGGTTCACCGCCTGGGTGTCCGCGTTGAGCACATTGCTAATACTTCCCTTTGGCGTGGCGGTCGCGTGGCTGCTTGCGCGCCGTAACTGGCCGGGAAAATCCCTTGTCGAAACCGTCGTCACCCTCCCCCTCGTGATGCCCCCGGTAGCCACCGGCCTAATTCTCCTGAAGGTGCTCGGACGCAACGGAATCATGGGAAAGTTCTTTTACGAGGGGTTGCACATGGATATCGCCTTCACCTGGCGAGCGGTGCTCGCGGCACTGGCCGTGATGTCTTTTCCCTTGTTGGTGCGCTCGACTCGTGTGGCGATTGAGCAGGTCAATCCGAGGTTCGAACAAATTGCCCGAACCTTGGGCGCGGGCGAATGGCGCGTCTTTTTCTCCATCACCGCTCCGCTGGCGATTCGCGGCATCATCGGCGGGAGCATCCTCGCGTTTGCGCGCGCCCTCGGCGAATTCGGCGCCACTATCATGGTTGCCGGAAACATTCCCGGCCGGACGGCAACGCTTCCCCTCTCCACGTACGAAGCCGTGCAACTTGGGGATGATTCGACCGCCTTTCGGTTGCTCGGCATTTCGGTGGTGCTGGCCTTCGGCGCCGTCTGGACGAGTGAGTGGTTTCTCCGTCAGTCGCCCCGTTAAGCCAGATGAAGCTCCGGCTTAAAAACATCGTGCTTCCGTTGGCCGAATTCGCCTTGGAAATCGACACCGAGTTGGACAACCAGGTGACCGCCATTTTCGGCCCGTCCGGCGCGGGAAAAACGTCGTTGCTGGACCTGATCGCCGGTTTGCACAAACCCAAATCCGCGCTGATCAAACTGGACGATCATTTGCTTTCGGATACCGATCGCGGAATCACTGTTCCGCCGCGAGCCCGTCAAATCGGCTACGTGCCCCAAGACCTTGCGTTGTTCCCGCATATGACCGCCCGAAAAAATCTTCTTTACGGCTACAAACCCGCC
This sequence comes from Verrucomicrobiia bacterium, assembly GCA_036268455.1. Classification (GTDB taxonomy): domain Bacteria; phylum Verrucomicrobiota; class Verrucomicrobiia; order Limisphaerales; family Palsa-1400; genus DATAUD01. Next base: position 92,536 of record DATAUD010000101.1, on the reverse strand, counting down.
TCCCAGGCCGGTTCACCCTTCGGCTTCGACCACGTCATTGATGTTCTGGAAATCCGATCGCTCATCCCACGCCGTGTCACGGAACTTTCCGGTGGCGAGAAGCAACGCGTGGCCCTGGCGCGCGCATTATTGACCTCCCCCAAGCTGCTGCTTTTGGACGAGCCGCTCGCCTCCCTGGACGAAGCCCTGAAAGCCAAAATCCTGCCGTATCTATCCCGTGTGCGCGAGGAATTTGAGATTCCGATGCTCTACGTCACGCACGACCAACGCGAGGTTCAAAACCTCTGCGGCGAAGTCATTGAAATGTCGCGCGGCAAGATCATTCGCTGCGCCGCTTCGGCCGGGGGTGGCACAGTTTGAAAGCCAATCAAAATGCCAGTGTGACGCGGCATCCCTTGCCGTGATAAATCAAAACTTTATCCTCAAGAAGGTCACGGCCAAGCAGCATGATGACGTCTTTTCCATCGGCGGTCTGCCATTTCAAGTTGCATCCCAGCACTCGCGCCAAAGGCAAATCTTTCAAGTTCAAAGCCGGGAAAGTCACCTTCAATGGATAAATAGAAATTTTTGCCGTGCCATGAGCTCTTGAGCAATCAGTTTGGTCAATTGGCGAGATGTTCGGTTGTTGCAGCACGTCTTCATCGACGGCGGTCGTCGAAGCACCGGTGTCAATCAAAGCGTACCCTGGCCTGGGACTCGGTATCAGTATTTTCTGATCAAGGTAGAGTTGTTGTAACGCAGTGGGAATTGAGACTTCAACTGGAATAATTGGCCCATCTCCAGTCAATGTTTCGCCTGTTTTCTCAGTCCGATAAAGGAAATCAAATATGGGCATTTATTATCCCCAAAGAAAGAGCTTGGTTTCGATGCGCCTCTTCTTTCGCCGAAATCCTTTTTACCAGAAAAATGTCACGGCCAAACAACCGGATTCCCTCTTTATATGCATTGTCCGGGGTGTCGAACGCGCCGTAAAACTTTTGGCCTTTCACCAGGGCAAATTTGCCATTGTGGGCCTTGATGATCTCACCCTTATTTGACTCAAAAAACTGCAACTCTATATTAAAATCGACCACGAAGCTAATATGTCATGTTCTTCCAATCGGCGCAACGATAGACCTTCGGCCAGGCCGCACGGTCGCGTGACGTTGCAGCTTGATTCGCGCATGGTCCGTTTCAATTTCTTGACGCGGCGTGGAGTTTCCTTTCATCGCCAGTAGATTGCCTGTTGGGCCAGCACCAGCAACCGCTTTGCTTCTTTCTTTTCTTCCTCGGTGATTTCCTCCTTGGCGAATACGAGGACATCCTTTAGCGCTGTCTCAAGCGCCGCGTATCCGTCGGTAAGCCAAGTAGCCTGGAAGAAAATGCAGCAATGGCCTGAGTGCATGACGCTCACACCAACTATCCGCAAGCTTTTGCAGATCTCGCAGGAACTCATCGTTTGTCATATTGTCACCAGGCGGTTGAAAACCAGCCACTCGTGTGGAGGGTTTCAAGTCCATTTACTCAGTCCATCGAAGTGTGAATGCCGCTCGATATCGGACGATTTCCATAATCTCTCAGGAGCAAGCTTGCTCCCAACTGAATGGTTGCGGTTATATCATGTGGCAAAACATCCCGTCCCTGAGCTTCGGCTCAAACCATGTGCTTTTGGGCGGCATAATGCCTCCTCCATCCGCGATTGCCATGAGGTCTTCCATGCTCGTCGGAAACATTGAAAAGGCGCATGCGTATTCCTTGCCATTGACAAGTTTCTCCAACTCGGATGGACCGCGAATCCCGCCCACAAAGTTTACGCGTTTGCTCGTGCGCTGGTCTTCAATGCCAAAAATCGAACCCAGCACATGCTGCTGGAGCAGGCTCACATCCAGGCTATCCAGCGCGCTGCGGCCAGTCGTCAATTCCGTCCGAAAACGCAGCGGACGCCACTGCCCATCCAGATAAAATCCCAGTTGATGCTTGGCCGAAGGTTGCGGCGAGCCGCCAGACGAATTGAAAATTGCCTCAAGCTTTTTGAGCAATTGCGCCGGAGTCAAACCGTTCAAATCCTTCAACACCCGATTGTAAGGCAGGATCTGCAATTGATCGTGCGGAAAAATAACGCTGAGAAAAAATCCGCTGTGCCCCGCTCCTTTGCGCGATTGATAAACACGCCCGGCCGCCGCGCTCCGATGATGCCCATCGGCGATGTATAAAAACGGCACGGCCGCAAAAATATTGCGGATGGTTTCGATTGTCTTCTGATCGCGAACGGTCCAGGACGTGTGGCGAACTCCATCCGCCGCCGTAAAATCCGTGTCCGGCGTTTGCGAAGTCTGAGCCGACGCAAGATCATTGAATTGTTGACTGGCGCGAAATCCAAGGAAGACCGGCCCCGTCTGCGAATCAAGGCTTTCGATGTGCCGAACGCGGTCATCCTCCTTGTCCGGCCGCGTGAACTCATGTTTTTTAATGACGCCGTCGAGATAATCCTTGCAGCTTGCCGCCGCGACCAGGCCGGTTTGCGAATGTTGGGCCATGATCTGCCGGTAAAAGTAAAAAAACGGCTGCGGGTCCTGCTTCAACGCGCCGTCGGCAATGAGCCGCGCAAAATTCTCCTTGCCTTTCGCATAGACCTGCGGGGAGTAAGGATCGGTTTTATCCGGCAGGTCAATTTCCGGCTTGCTGACGTGCAGGAAGCTAAACGGTTTCCCCTGCGCCATTTCGCGCGCCTCCGCCGAAGACATCACGTCGTAAGGCAACTCGCAAATTTGATTGGCGGTTTGAGGCCGCGGTCGAAGCGCGGCAAACGGTTCAATCTGAGCCATAAGATTACTATTTCCGAATTTTCTGAACTTTTCCCGAATAAAAGGCCAATAAAAACAGAATAAAAGCGAAAAGAACGGAAAAAGTCGGGAAAAAACCAAAAAACGCTTGTGAAAGATTTCACGATGATGCAATTTCGTGGCCGTTTTCGCCGTGTTACAAACACCAAAATGCGACTGGTTAAACTTACATTAATATTGCTGGTTTTTGCGGGATTGTCCTTGGCCCCCCTGCAAGCCGCCGAAGCATCGGGGCTGCCGACAAAAGCGGCGACGGTCTTTAATATCGGGCCGTTCCCCGTGACCAATTCCATGCTGGTGACTTGGATTGTCGCTGTCTGCCTCATCGTGTTTGCCCAGTATGCGACGCGCCGGATTAAAGATGTGCCGGATGGCGCGCAGAATTTTTGGGAGCTTCTTGTCGAGGGACTTCACGATTTCCTCGAGGAAATCATTGGGCCAGAGTTGATTAAAAAATCCTTCTGGTTCTTTGCGACCATTTTTATCTTCATTTGCTTCACGAATTGGTTTGGATTGGTGCCTGGAGTGGGAACGATTGGGCGCGGGGTGCAAACGCCGGAGGGATTTGAGGTGACGCATCCGTGGCTGCGAGGCGGGAATGCGGATTTGAACATGACCTTCGCGATGGCGATGATCTTTATGGTGCTATGGCTGATTTGGGCGCTGCAATCCAACGGTATTTGGGGCTTCATTCTTCATATTTTCGGCCCAAAGGGAGACAGCCAAGGGGCAATGAAATACGCTATGATCGTTGTGTTTTTTGCTGTGGGATTGATCGAGGTGATGTCAATTGCGTTTCGCCCCATATCATTGAGTTTCAGGCTTTTTGGAAATATATTCGCAGGCGAAAACCTGCTTGATGCGATGTCGCACACGATCCAGCACCCCGCGTGGGCCAAGGCGGTATTCAGCGTGATTTTGCCGGTCCCGTTTTATTTGATGGAATTGCTGGTCGGGATTGTCCAGGCAATCGTCTTTATGTTATTGACGGCCGGGTTTACGGCGGTCATTTGCATGCACGACGATCCGCACGAGCGGAAGTCGCATTAATTTAAGAAATTTCGGCGTCTGGACCGTATTCAATTGCGGGAGATGCTGGAAAAGAAAACAAGAAACGAAAGGTTCTATGGTAACGCCAATGTTGGCAGAGATGTCAGGCAGCATTCACGTCGGTTTGGCCGGGCTTGGTTCGGCGATCGGCGTAGGATTGGTCGGCATGAAGGCATCCGAAGCGGTGGGACGCAATCCCGGCGCGTTCGGCAAGATCATCACGATCGGTCTGATTGGAATGGCCTTTTCCGAGGCCATTGTATTCTACGCGCTGTTCCTAGTGCATTAAGCAACTTAGCTGGCGCGGTGCAACTTGTTCCGCGCCAGCTTCTTCCAATCGATTTATGACGCACTTGATTTTATTTGCCAGCATCGGAAGCGACTTGGCCGCGACTGGCTCCGAAACTGCGGAAAGATTCGGCCTGGATTGGCCCCATTTCATCGCGCAGTGCATCAGTTTTCTGATCGTGGCCGGATTGCTGTATAAATTTGCCTACAAGCCGATTCTGACCGTGCTGGCCGAACGCCGGCAACGCATTGCGGACGGCTTGGCGAACGCGGACAAGATCAAACAAGAACTCGCCCGCACCGAAGCGATGCAGCGGGAAGTGCTGGAAAAGGCCAATGCGCAGGCCACCAAACTGATCGAAGAAGCACGCGCCGCCGCCGCCCGGGTTCAGGAGCAGGAAACGCAGAAGGCCATCGCGCAGGCGGAACAAATCATTTCAAAAGCGCGCGAAGCGACGACTATGGAACGCCAACGGATGCTCACCGATCTCAAGCGTGAAGTGGTCGGCTTAGTCGTGCATGTCGCCTCCGCGACGACGGGCAAAATTTTGACCGCGGACGACCAGCAACGGTTGGCCGAAGAGACGCGGCGTCAATTGGCCGCCTAGGAATGAAGATTTCAAAACAGGCGCGAAGAGACGGGCGGGAATTGTTCCGCTCGTGCATGGCCAACGGCGGGTTGGACGAAAGCCGCGTTCGACGGGCCGTCCGAAGTGTCGCCCAGCAAAAACCGCGCGGCTACGTGGCGATCCTTTCCCATTTTCAACGGCTTGTGAGGCTGGAATTGCTGCGTCGGACGGCCAAAGTCGAAAGCGCCACAGCGCTTCCGCCGCAAACGCAGGCGCAAATCCAGAGCGACCTGAGCCACCGCTACGGGGCGGGATTGACCTTCACCTTTTCGCAAAATCCCGGCTTGATCGGCGGCATTCGCGTGCAAGTCGGCGGCGATGTCTATGACGGCACCGTGCTGGGAAGGCTGAACGAATTAAAAACTAAGGATTAAGAAATATGAGCAATTTGCTGCAAGAAATTGAGTCCGAGATTTCAGGGATCAAAACGGGCGTGACACGGCAGAACGTCGGGACCGTCCGCGAAATCGGCGACGGAGTGGCGAAGATCGAGGGGCTTTCCGATGCCATGTTGAATGAGATGTTGGACTTCGGCAATGGAGTTGTCGGGCTGGCCTTGAACCTTGAGGAAACGGAAGTCGGCGCGATCATCCTTGGCGATTACACCAGTATCAAGGAGGGGCAGGAAGTGCGAACCACGGGCAAACTGTTGCAAGTGCCCGTCGGAAAGCCTTTGCTGGGCCGAGTCGTCAATGCGCTTGGCGCGCCGCTCGATGGCAAGGGGCCGATCAGCGCGCAAACATTTTATCCCGTTGAAAAAATTGCGCCGGGCATCATCAAACGGAAATCGGTCAGCCAGCCGGTGCAGACGGGCATCATGGCCGTTGATGCGATGATTCCAATTGGCCGCGGGCAGCGCGAATTGATCATCGGCGACCGCTCGACTGGCAAGACCACCATTGGAATCGATACGATTATCAGCCAGGCGCGGCAGAATCGCGCCGCCGAAGAAGCCAAGGACACCAGCTACCGTCCGCTCTATTGCATCTATGTGGCGGTCGGGCAAAAGCAATCCAACGTGGCGCGAGTCATCGCGGTGCTGGAGGAAGCGGGGGCGATGCAATACACAATCATCGTCAGCGCGAGCGCCTCGGATTCGGCGACCAACCAGTACCTTGCGCCGTTCGCCGGGGCGGCGATGGGCGAGTGGTTCATGGACAACGCGATGGACGCGCTGATTATTTACGACGACCTTTCCAAGCACGCCGTGGCGTATCGCCAGGTTGCGCTGGTGCTCAAGCGGCCGTCAGGGCGCGAAGCGTATCCGGGCGACGTTTTTTATCTGCACAGCCGCCTGCTAGAACGTTCGGCTCGCGTGAGCGAAAAATACGGCAATGGCTCGCTGACGGCGCTTCCGATCATTGAAACGCAGGCGGGCGACGTTTCGGCGTATATTCCAACCAACGTGATCTCCATCACCGACGGCCAGATTTACCTGGAAACGGATTTGTTTTACCAAGGCATTCGACCTGCGGTATCGGTCGGGTTGTCGGTTTCGCGAGTTGGCTCGGCGGCGCAGATCAAGGCGATGAAACAGGTTTCCGGACGTGTGAAACTTGAGTTGGCGCAATTCCGCGAGCTGGCGGCGTTCGCGCAATTTGGTTCGGACCTCGACGCGAAAACCCAGGCGCTCCTCGAACGGGGCAAGCGCATTGTCGAAGTTTTCAAACAGCCCCAATACAATCCCATGCCGGTTGAAGTGCAGGTCGCGGTTCTTTGGACCGTGCAGAACGGCATGATGGACGACGTGGCCGTCGATAAGATCAAAAATTTCCAGGGATGCCTGACCGAGTATTTGACGACTCGCAAGATGGAATTGATGGGCAAAATCCGCGCCGAGAAGGCGTTGAGCGACCCTCTTACGGCGGACTTGAAAGCGGCAGTGGCCGAATTCAAGCAAACTTACAAATAGAAGTATGCCGAGCACACGCGACATTCGCCGGCGCATCAAGTCGGTCAAGAACACCGCGCAGATCACCAAGGCGATGCAGATGGTGGCGGCGTCGAAGATGCGCAAGGCGCAGCAATCGGCGCTGGCCGGGCGGCCTTACGCGGCGTTGATGAACGAAGTGCTGGAGGCGGTGGTTGCGGAGTCGAAGGATTTCACGCATCCGTTGATCGAAAAGCGCGAGGGCAAAAAGCGGGGCGTTATCATCGTGAGCACGGACAAGGGATTATGCGGCGGACTGAACAGCAGCCTGATGCGCGAGGCGGCAAAGTTTGAGGCGGACACCAAGTTTATCGGGTGCGGGCGCAAGGCGTCGCAATTTTTGGCGCGCACGCGGCGGGCGCTGGTGGCGGAATTCACCTACAAGGACGCGCCGCTGTTCAGCGAAGCGCGGGCGATCTCGAAATTTGCGCAGGATCTTTTCCTCAAAGGCGAAGTGGACCAGGTGGACATTTTGTTCACGCGATTTATTTCAACGCTGAACCAAAAGCCGGAGATTTTGCAACTGCTTCCCATTGGCGAGATCAAGCCCGTTGTGGCCGGCATTGGGGCCGCGCCAGAACCGGCGAGCCACCCGGACACGTCCGCCACCGGCGGAGGGGAATTTCTCTTCGAGCCGTCGCAGGAGCAGGTGTTTGGGGCATTGCTGCCACACAGCCTGAATTTTCAGGTTTATCAAATCCTGCTGGAGGCAAAGGCAAGCGAGCACAGCGCCCGGATGGTTGCTATGAAGAACGCCACGGACAACGCAAAGCAATTCATCAAGGATTTGACGCTGGAATATAACAAGCTCCGCCAGGCGAACATCACCAAGGAGTTGCTCGAAATCACCAGCGCCGCGATGGCGATGGGGTAGGCTGACCGGATTTACGTCAGTGGTGAGTCGGCATGGCAAATGGCAGACGCACAGGACTTAAAAACCCACCTTGAACTATTCCAAGCCATTTCATATCATCACTTGCCGCGCAGTTAATGCACTGTGATGAAACAAGTTATGACCTTCTTTTAGCTGTTTCCCTCGTGTTTTATAGGATCAGGTTCGAGTTTGCCGGAGGCGGCGTCACGCTTCATCTATTCATCCCAGGCGTCATTATTCCACGAATGAAGACATACGGCCACCTCGGCCCGCTCTTCCAGGCTCAGGTGTTGCACTGCTTCTTTAATCTCTTGGACGCTCATCTCGAAACCAAATTTAATGCCCCCACAGCAAACGCGGAGTTGTATTGGTGGAATTTGTTTTTCTTCGCGGCAAAATCAAGTATCGGTTTAGGAAGCGACCACGACAAAATGTCACAAGGCCGCGATAAATTTTTCCGCGCTGACCCCGGCCTATTCCAGGATTCCTTTGAGCGTCCCACGGTTGATTTCCCGGTGCATCGGCACGACGCAACCGCGATTGTCCCGGCGCATAATCACATGACTTCCGCTTTGCCGCTTGAATACAAATCCCAACCGCTCCAAGGCACGGCGCGTTTCTTTGCCTGAAACATCCGGGAGTTTAGGAGTTGGAAACCGACGACACTTCGAACGTCGTAAGAATCGCGCGGCCCTTTGTCGCGAGGGGAAATTCGGAGAGATAAAGTTCCGTCGCTTCTTTCAAATTTGCCAGAGCCTCCTCGAACGTTTTGCCCTGGGTAGTCGTTCCCGTTTCGGGATTGTGCGCCACAAGCCAATCACTCTCCGCATCGGGATAAATGACGGCGCTAAAATTGAGGGTTTTCTTGCGCATTGTTATGTTTTTCCTTACGTCCAGTAAATACCGTCTTGCGGCAGATGCGTCGCGTAACCTCGGCCCGCTCTTTCAGGCTCAGGTGTTGCACTGCTTCTTTAATCTCTTGGACGCTCATCTCGAAACCAAATTTAATGCCCCCACAGCAAACGCGCAAGACTCACCTCATGCGTTCTTAAGGCAAACGCATCTAAATTTGAAGGTAGGGTCGCCTCGCCGAGGCGATCGGCCTCCCGGACGGCTCGGCGAGCCGTCCCTACCAAGCATTGGTCACATAATTATTGATTTTCAATAGGTTACAGCAGTTCACCTACGTCTGCGCCACAGGCGTTCTTCATCGCTAAGAAATCTGTGGTTGCATTTGGACGCCGAAACGTTTTTCACTCCTTCCTGTGGATACGTCAAAAATGAAATTGGGATTCATTGCCGCAATTGCAATCCTCTGCTGCGTCTTGCGCGTGGCGGCTGATCCTGCCGATGACCTGGTGCGGGCGGAGATGACCCAACATCCCATTCCTGGTCTTGCGCTGGAAATTATTCAACAAGGGAAACCCCTTAAAATTGCGGGCTACGGGCTGGCCAATCTGGAATGGCAAACGCCAGTGACGCCGCAGACGGTTTTTGAGATAGGGTCTGTCACCAAACAATTTACCGCGGCGGGGATTCTCCTGCTGCAACAGGACGGAAAATTGTCGGTCGATGACAGGATTTCGCGATACCTCAAGGACATTCCTGAAAGCTGGAGCAACATCACCATCCGCCATTTGCTGACGCACACTTCCGGGATCAGGAATTACACCGGGATGGATGGATTTGAACTCACACGGCATCTTACCCAGGAGGAATTCATCCGGAAAATCGGCGCGGAACCGCTGGATTTCGCGCCGGGCGACAAATGGTCTTATAGCAATAGCGCGTATAGCCTGCTGGGGTTTATCATCGAGAACGCAAGCGGGCATGATTACTGGCATTTCATGCGGCGGCGGATTTTCGGGCCTCTTGAAATGACGAGCACCACCAATCGTGACCCGCGCGGGATCATCCGCTTCCGCGCCAGCGGTTATGAGGCCGATTCATCGGGCCATTACGTGAACCGGGATTATGACGTCACCGACATTTTTTCGGCGGGGGCGATTGTTTCAACCGTGGAAGATTTGGCGAAGTGGAACGCGGCGCTGGACGCGCACACATTATTGACAGAAGCGAGCGAAGGGGAGATGTGGACGCCTGTGCGCCTCAACAACGGAACGACGCACGCGTATGGATTCGGCTGGTTCCTGGATTCGCTGAACGGAAGGCAAAACATCGGGCACAGCGGATCGACCGACGGATTTTCCGCGAGCATTCAGCGTTTTCCCAAAGACGGCCTTGCGGTGATCGTCCTGACCAATTCCAACGAGGAGGGAGTCGCGACGAAAGTGGCGAAGGCAATCGCAATGCTCTATCTAAAATAGGGATTGTCAGCGGCGAAAAAGCTTGCAAAAAAGCGCCATCGAGTCCATCCTCCGGCAGATTTCAGGTCGGGGAAAACCAGGTTTCAGGGGGGCAGTTTTTTGTTCTAAGCCAATTCAAAATTATGAAAAAGCACTCCACATTTGCGGCAGTCTTTGCCCTATTCACCGCGGCTTTTGCGCCGTCGTTGTTCGCTCAACTGAGCATTCCCAGCGACGGCTCGGATGGCGCGCTCAATGTTACCTCCAACATTGTGATCGACCTCAGCAAATCGGCCATGGGGACGTGGACCACCACGTCGTCGGGCAACGGCATTTATGACCCGGTTCAATGGGCCGTGGTGTTTAAATACTCCAGCGTCAATATCACCAACGGAGCGACGGTGACATTTGCCAATCATTACGGCAACCCGCCCGTGGTGTGGCTGGTGCAAAGCAATGTCACCATCAACGGCACGTTGAACCTGAATGGAAATCCCGGCACGGCCGTGGTCCCGTTTGACGCTTTGGCGGCGATCCCCGGACCCGGCGGATTCCGCGGCGGGACTTACGATTCGACCATTGGCCAGGGCGATGGCTTTGGCCCCGGCGGCGGCGCTGACGGCGGCGGACAAAACAACAACGGCAAATACCAAAGCGCTTATGGCAATCCGCAAATTCTGCCGTTGATCGGCGGTTCGGGGGCGTCGTGGACCGCGAGTTGCCAAAACGGTTCCGGGCCTTCCGGGGCGGGAGCAATTTTGATCGCCGCGAGCGGAACGGTGACGGTCAACGGCCAGGTCAGCGCCGCCGGAGGTTACGCCGCGACAAACGAGTGCAATGGCAATTATGGCGCTGGCGGAGGGATTCGAATCGTGGGAACCCAGATTTTAGGCTCTGGCAGCATCAACGCGGGGCCCGATGGGAGAATCAGGGCGGAAGCCAATTCCATTTCACCGCAATTGACGATCACGCCCAATATCGACCTTGTCGCGCCCGCCTCGCCGCCGGTGATTTTCCCGCCGACGGGTTCGCCTTCCGTGAACATCGTGAGCGTTGCCGGGTTGGCCGCGCCCACGGACCCGCAGGCAAATGTGACTTCCTCCCCTGACATTGGCTTGCAAACCAACGGGCCGGTGAAGGTGGTTTTGCAGACCCAAAACTTTCCGCCGAGCGGGACGGTGGCGTTGCGCGTGGTCCCGACCTATTCCGCTTCCTGGATCACCAACGCCACATTTGTCAGCGGCAATAATACTTCGGCCACATGGCAATTGACGGCCCAGATACCGTTGGGTTTCTGCGTCCTCCAGGCTCACGCGACCTCCCAATAATGATCCGCGGCCTGCAGTCGGGTGCTGCTCGTCAGGGGCCAAGCGCCGATGATCTCGCCTCCCGTTTATTTGCGGGATGCGTGGCGGCGCTCGTTGCGCTGCTGCCCCTATCAGCGCGGGCGCAATCCACCACCAACATTGCTTCCCGCGAGGTCAGTGTCTTCAACTTCGGACAAAACACGGTTACCAACGACGCGATTTCCAGAGAGGTCAGCGTCTTCAATTTCGGTCAAAGCACCATCACCAACGATGCTATTTCCAGGGAAGTCAGTGTGTTCAACTTCGGTCAAAGCACCATCACCAATGACGCCATTTCCCGGGAGGTCAGCGTTTTTAACTTCGGCCAAAGCACCATTACCAACGATGCCATTTCCAGGGAAGTCAGCGTGTTCAACTTTGGGCAACCGCACGCGCCGATTGAAGCGATTTCCCGCGAGGTCTCTGTTTTCAAGAGCACCAATACCCTTGCGGACTTGATCCCGGTGATTGTGAGCGTCCCCGCCAGCGGGACGGGAGGAACAACGGAGCCGGTTGTCTTTGGCATTACGAATGCGGGTAAAACCGCGGCGTTCGGCCCCTGGCAAAATGAAGTTCTGCTTGCGCCCAACTCGAACGGTCTCGGCGCGACGCCGCTGGGCACCTTCATCTTTCCAAGCAATCTTCCCTCCGGCGGATTTTTGACGATCACGCAGACGGCGATTTTGCCCGCCAGCGCGGCCGGTCAGCAGTACTTTGGACTTTTCATCGATAGCGGCGGCTACGTGCCGGAAATAAACAAAAGCAACAATACCACCTTCGCGACGAACGTTACCGTAATCACCGCGGCGGATTTGGCGCTGGAGCAAATGAGCGCGCCCCCCAACGCCCAGTTTGGACAAAGTATTTCCGTCTCATTCGCGGTCACCAATATTGGGACGGCCACGGCCGCTTCCGCGTGGAATGATCAAATTTATCTGAGTCCTTCCTCCAATTCCGTGGCTGGAGCGACGCTTCTGGCAACTATCGCCGGAACATCCCCGCTTTCGGCCGGCGCCGGATATGTTCGCAGCCAACTTGTTGCGCTACCGCTGACTTCGGGTTCGTCGCCGGGAGTTTATTATATTGTGACTGTGGCCGATGCCGCAGACACGCAGATCGAAATCTCATACACCAACAACACGCTCGACACCCCCATATCGATTTCCCTCCCCGCGCTGCCGGACCTTGCTGTTCCCGAAGTCACCGCCCCGGCGACCGCGCTTCCCGGTTCCAATGTGATGCTGATATGGACCGTGACGAATCAAGGCGCTTTGAACATCACGAATGCAGGGTGGACCGAGTCGGTCGGCGTTTCAAATAGCGCCGGAATTTCCACGCTGGCGACGTTTCGCTTCACCAATTCCCTCAATGCCGGCTCTTTCCTCGCGCGGACAAATTCGGTGATGCTGCCGGCCGGCACTCCCGCCGGAAATATTCTCTTTTTCGTGACTGTCAACAGCCTGGGCGACATCATCGAATCCAATCCCACCAACGACACCACGTTCGCGGCGAACCTCACGCAAATTCCAGCGGCCCTTGCCTTGATGGCGCCAGTGTCCAGCATTTTAGAAAACACTTCCACGCCCAATCTCTCCTGCCTGTTGACGCGCAACGGCAATTTGAGCGCAACGGCGACAATTATGCTTTCGAGCAGCGCCACCAATCATTTGATCGTTCCCGGCACCGTGACAATACCCGCGGGAGCGCCGTCCGTTCCGTTCACCGCAACCGTTTTGGACGATGGCATTGTTGACTCGAACGCCGAAGTAATCATTTCAGCGCAGGCGAACGGCTATCTTTCCGCGACCACCGAGGTGGAGGTCATCAATACCGATGTGGCGCAACTGGCGCTGGCCCTGGGTTCGCCCGCGATCAGCGAAGGCCAGATGACCTCGGCAACCGTAACGAGCCACCCGCCAAACGCCCATCCGGTTCTCGTGTCGATTGCCAGTTCAAGCCCGTCCGCGCTGGTCGCGCCGGCGTCCGTCACCATTCCCGCCGGATCGAATTCCGCCACGTTTACGTTGAACGCCGCGTCAAGCACGGTGCTTGCGCCTCCGCAGGTTTATACGGTGACAGTGTCCGCGCCCGGTTTCAGTTCCGCTTCCTCCAATCTCACAGTGATCAATGTGAACACCCCGTCGCTGGCGTTATCGCTCGACCGCACGAACATTAACGAAGCCGACGGCCCGCTGGCGGTGATCGCGACCATCAGCCGCCAACCGGTGACAGACCAGCCGTTGACCGTCGCGCTGGCGAGCACCAATCCTTTGGCCGCGCTCGTTCCCTCGCAAGTGGTGATTGGCGGATTCCAGGGCAGCGCGAATTTTTACGTCGCGGCAGTTGATGGCACCAACCTACCCGGACCACGGACCACTTTGATCGCCGCCCAGGCTCTTGATGTTTTGAGCAACGCGGTCGGGACGGCGGCGACGGAAGTTCTCACCGTCCAGGACACCAATGTTCCGCTGCTCACGGTGGCAATCTCAAACAAAGTCGTGGCGAAAGGATTGGACCCTGCGACCACGGCCACCGTCGCGCGAGATACGCCCGCGACAAACGCGCTGGTCGTGACTCTCACTTCGAGCAATCCCAACGAAGCCACCGTCCCAGGCGAAGTCACAATTCCAAGCGGCCTGAGCAGCGCGACATTTCAAATCGCCAGCATCGAGGATGGAATTCCCAATACGAGCCAGTCCGTCAGCATCACGGCCGGCGCGAGCAATTACGCCAGCGGAAGCGATGTGTTTGCCGTGACGGATCTCCAATTGCCCGACTTGGTGATCGCCGATGTTTCCGCGCCGGGCGCCGTCTTCACCGGCCAATCCGTCACCATTAATTTCACGCTCGCAAATCAGGGGCTGGCCGCGCTCACAAATGCCGTCACCGAAAACATCTATTTGACAACCGACCCTTCATCGGGGGTGAATTTGCTTGCGGGTTCGCTCACTTTTCCCGGTTCGCTCGAGCCGGGGCAGTATGCGGCGCAATCTTCAGTGATACCCGCCAGTTCGCTTCCGCCGCCCGGCTCATATTGGGTTCTTATTACGGCCAATGTCGGCGGCGCCGTGCCGGAAAGCAATCTGGCCAACGACACGGGAATTAGTTCCGCGCCCATGTACATCAACACCGAATACACCGCCGAAGTGCAGGCCGGAGTTGCCACTATTCCCACTGGCACGCCCGTGCCGCTTTTTGGCTCCGCGACATTGACGCAGGGCGGCCCGGCGGCCAATGTCCAGGTAAACCTGATCGTCATCGTCAATAATATTCCGCGCACCATTGGTGTTTACACGGATGCAAACGGCAACTTCAGCACGCTCTTCACGCCGCTGGCCGCTGAGGCCGGAAGTTACACCGTCACCGCAGTTCCTCCGGGAATTACCAGCGGCCCGGTTCAGGCGCAATTCAACATCCTGGGACTCACCGCGAATCCCTCGTCGTTGACGCTGAATCCGGTTGCCGGCATCAATGCGAGCGCTTCCGTGGATTTGCAAAATCCAAGCGCCCTTCCGCTCACGGGCCTGACGGCGACGATCAGCAACCTCGCCGCGAACCTCACCGCCACCGCGACGCTGAGCACCAACGTTGTGGACGCCTGGGGTGCGCTGAGTCTGGTCTGCACCGTGTCCGCCGCCAATTCGAGCATTCCGCAGAGCGCCTTCACCATCCAGGTCACGAGTGCGGAAGGCGTGACGCTGGACCTGCCTGTGACAGTCAACGTAATCCCGCTCTCGGCGCAATTGGTTGTTTCGCCGTCGCAACTGAGCACGGGCATGTTGATCGGCAGCCAGGCGACCGTTCAGTTTTACATTGCGAACGCGGGCGGCGCGGCATCAGGCCCTCTTGCGATTGCGCTGCCGAACGTCCCTTGGCTCAACGTCTCCTCGCCGAACCCGATGCCCTCGCTTGCCCCGGGCCAGTCGAACCTCGTAACCCTTGTATTGACGCCCTCGACCGGCCTCGCGCTCGGCCCTTACACCGGCGATCTTGCCATCAATGGGACCGGCGTTGGCATTCAAGTCCCTTTCACATTCAACGCCGTCACCGACGCTCGCGGCTCGTTGCTCATCCAATCTGTCGATGAATTGACGTTTTTTGCCGCCGGCTCCCCGCCGTTGACGAATGCAATTGTGACAATTACCGACCCGTCCACAGCAAGCGTTACCGCCTCCGGCTTTACGGATACCAACGGCCTTTTCCTTGCGGCGGGGTTGATGGCGGGCGCCTACCAGCTTCAAGTCACGGCCCCGCAACACGCGGCGTTCAGCGGAACGGTAGTCGTCACCCCGGGACAGACCAATAACATCCAGACGTTCCTTTCGTTGCAAACGGTCACGTACACATGGTCGGTTGTGCCCACTCAAATCCAGGCCCAGGCCCAAATTTCCATTCAAGCGACATTCGACGCCAATGTCCCGGCGCCGGTGATCGTTCCCAGTCCGACCTCGCTCGATTTTTCGAGTCTGACCGAACCCGGCCAATTCATGGATGTGCCGCTCACTCTGGCCAACTACGGTCTTATCGCCGTCGAGAACGTCGCGATTTCCATCAACGCCGGTTCCTCCTATCAAATCGACGTTCCCACCACGACGCTCGGCACCCTCGCCGCGAAGAGCAGTCTCACCGTGCCGATGCGCATCACATTCCTCGGCGCGGGAAACAACAAAGCTCCTCGCAAAAGCGATAACGGCTCGCCCTGCATAAGTCTTGGCGTGGCGTGGACGTACCCTTGCGGCGGTTACAACATCGGTCAAAGTGTCCCCATTCCCATTTTCAATGCGGCGGGAGATTGCCCGGCCGGAGGCGGAGGCACGGTTGTCGTCAACGGCGGGCCAGGTGGCGGCGGCACGGTCATAATTCCGCCCGCGATGGCCGTTCTCAGTTCGTGCAGTTCGGACCCTTGCACAGACGCCCGAGTGAGCGCCCTGGCCGGTTGCGCGGTCGATCTTTTGGAGGAAACCATCGGCGGATTGGCGGGTTGCGCGGTGGGGTCGTTCAACTGCGGATACGGCATCACAAAAGATTGCTTCCTCAAACCAGAGCCGCCGGTTTGCGGCGCGGACGCGGGAAGCTGTCTTGTGACGTTCGCGGATTGCTTTAAGGTCGGACTTGAAACGATCAATAAAGAACTCGCCATCGCGCTTGATCTTATAAAGTGCGCCTACGAAGTGTGCGCCGCCTGCGAGGACATTCCGGGCGAAGATTCGTTCTGCGGACTCGGCCCCACGCCCAAGCTGGCCAGCCATGCCAGAAAACTCGACGACGGCAGTGGTGTTTCCACAAACAGCGACCCCAGCGAATTGCTGCTCGATACTTTGTTTTCAGAAGCCGGCGACGTTCAAACCGCCGTCGCGCCGTATCAATACTTTTTTGGAAGCGGCGCGTGGCTTGGCATCACCGATACCAACGCGCTCCAGACCTTGTTTAATCAGTTTGAAAGCGATGTTCAATCCAACTCCGACGGCGGCCAATTCATTTCAATCGCCGAGGGCAACGCCCTCCTCGCTCTGCCGCTCCCCGCGCCGCTGACCGCCTCGAACGTCGATCTTTTCATCAATCGATGGAACAACACGATGAGCAATTACGCCGCCGGAATTCTCATCACCAATCAAGCTCCGCCTGGCTTCGATACGAACTTCATCGACTTCAGCGTCTGGGTGAGCCTCAACCAGGCTGCGGCATCGACATTCCAAACCTACAGCGCCGAAGGTTCTGATCCTGGCGCGGCCTGGGGTTCCACAGCAACCACGCTTCTGACGCAATTTGAAAGCGGCAAAACGGGCGTGTGCGCGCAAGTCGTCCTTCAAATCGATCAAACCGCCGTCCTCACGCTCAACGCGTTTCACGCGACGCTCCAGCTAAACAACAATGGCAGCGATTCGCTTTCCAATGTGTCCACCAGCATCACCGTGCAAAACCAGGCCGGCCAGGACGTTACAAGCCTCTTCGCCCTACAATCTCCGAGCCTGACCGACAGCCTCGCCCCGGGCGCATCCGTCACGGCGCAATGGACCCTTGTTCCCACCGAAGCCGCCGCCCCGCAGGCTCCCACCAATTATGTCGTCGGCGGCACCCTGAGCTACACGCTTGACGGCACTCCGGTGACAATCCCTCTCGCTCCAACCACAATTAACGTCCAGCCAGACCCTCAGCTCTACCTCAATTATTTCCTCCAGCGCGACGTTTATGGCGACGATCCCTACACACCGCAGATCGAGCCGTCGATTCCCTTCCCTCTCGCCGTCATGGTTCAAAACAAAGGCTACGGCGCCGCCTACAATTTCCAGATCACCTCCGCTCAGCCGCAAATCGTCGATAATCAGAAGGGCCTGCTGATCGGGTTCAACATTATTGGTGGACAGGTCGGCGCGCAGCCCGTGACGCCGTCGCTCACTGTGGATTTCGGAGACATTTTGCCGATGCAATCCGCCGTCGGCATTTGGTATCTGACCTGCACGCTGGACGGCCAATTCATTGATTACAGCGCCACCTTCCAAAATCTTACATCCATCGGCAACACACAATTGTCCGTCATCAACGGCGTCCAGATTCATTCAATGACTCACCTCGTCCAGGCCGATGGCGCATGGAACGACGGTCTGCCTGATTTTCTCTGCAACGATATTCCCAATCCCGGCAATCTCCCTGACACGCTCTATCTGAACAACGGCGGCATACAGCCGGTCAGCGTCATTCAATCCGCCACGCCCGGCGGCTCCGTGAATTCCAACAACCTCCAGGTGCCATTGACCGCCAATTTCCCCGCCGGCTTTACATATGTCACCATCCCCGATCCGGCAAACGGCCAATTCCCGCTCGAAGCCATTCGTTACGCCAACGGGACCAATTTCCTGACAAATAACTTCTGGATCACCGACCGCACATTTCAAAGCATTGGCCTGCCGCCGGTGCTTCAAACCAACCTTCAGCTTTTCGTATATCACACCAATGCCGGCCCTGACACCTTCACGTTGGTCTATGGCAACCCGACAAACGCGCCTGTCACGAATCCGCCCGCGAGTTCGGTCTTCGGTTTGCCCGCGCAAAGCCCGCCTTTGTTTGGCGTCATCTGGAGCGGGGCTCCCTATGTCGGCGGCGCCCCCATCGCCTACTTTGACATCTACGTTTCCGATAACGGCGGCCCATTCACGAATTGGCAAAGCCAGACCATCGCCACGAGCGCCATCTTTAATGGCGCCAACGGCCACACTTACGCCTTCTACAGCATCGCCACCGATACCGCCGGCCACCGCGAAACTCCTCCGCTCCAGCCGCAAGCTCAAACCACCGTAATCGTCAACACTAATCCTCCCACAATCACCGTCGCGTCCAACGTCACCATCAACGCCGGCCAAAACCTCTCGCTCAATGTCACCGCAAGCGATCCCAACCCCTTCAACACACTGACGTTTAGCCTCGGCCTCGGCGCGCCGGCTGGAGCTGTCGTCAATCCCGCCACCGGGCAGATCACTTGGGCGACCAGCCCCAGTTTTGGAGGCACAACCAATCCGATCACCGTCATCGCAACCGACAATGGCCAGCCGCCCCTCAGCGCCTCCGCAACTGTCATCGTGGTCTTGCTTCAAATCGCCACGCCGCCCGTCCTGGCGCCCATCCCCAACTACGCCAACTACGAAGCCACGCTTCTGGTCGTAACCAATTCCGCTGCGGACAACAATGCCCCGCCGCGGCCGCTCACATTTTCATTGGGACCCGGCGCGCCGGCCAACGCCACCATCGATCCAGTCACGGGAATTTTTGAATGGCTTCCCACCGCCTCTCAGGCGCCCAGCACAAATATCATCACGGTGATTGTGACCGACAACGGAACGCCGCCCCTGAGCGCCACGCAGCAATTCACCGTCGTGGTGGAGTCCGCCGCCTATGAATTCCTCCTCACTTTCGGAAAGACCAACGTATTCGTGGGTGGGACCAACACCATCCCGGTAACATTGACGAGCCAATTGCCGCTGACCAACATCACCGCTGTTTTGCTTGCCTCGACCAACAGCCTGACAAACCTCGCCCTCATCCCGGTTTCCCCCGAAATTGTCGCGACACTGTTGCAGCCCCTTGGCGCAAGCCAGTACGGCATCAGCTTCACATTGAATCCCACGTTAAGCCCCGGCGCCACTCGCACGCTGGCCCAGCTCGCCTTCGCGACAGTCCCGCGCGTCCATTCAGCCATCGTTCCGTTGGTGGCGTCGCAGCCATCGGGATTGGAATCGAGCGGCCTCTCCGCCGCAAAGCCGGCCGCGGCCAACGGCCAGGTAATCGTCATCGCCTTGGAACCCGTGCTGCAAGCCCTGATGGGAACAAACTCCACTCCTGCGCTGGAAATCTACGGAAATCTCGGGTCCAACTATCGGGTTGCCTTCAGCACAAACCTCCCCTCCACCAACTGGCAATCCGTGGGAACAATCGTGATAACGAACCAATCGCAGGTTCTTAACGTCAACACAAACCTCGGCGCTCCGCGGATCTACTATCGCACCCAGTAAAAATCTATTTTACCCCCGCGACCCGAAAACCTTCCTGTTCCAAAAGCTCGCGAATTTTCGCCGCATGGTTCCCCTGAATTTCGATCATCCGTTCCCGCGTTGTCCCTCCGCACCCGCAAACCTTGCGTAGCTTCCGGCCTAGTTCCTCAATCGATTTCGCGCTAATCGAAGTTGCAAAATCGTGAATGACAATGACCGTCTTTCCTCCACGATGCGCCGTTTCGCGCCGGAGAACGACCCGTCCCATGGTCCGTTGTGGTCGTGGTTGTGATTGTGGTGAAGGCGGGATATTTTCGCCCAGCGGCAAATTATCGATCTGCAAGTCCGCAAAAGGATTATTCAAATCCCCTTCCGATTCAGTTTTCTCTTTTCTGGCCATCCGTGCTTAATGCGGAAAGATTAGCACCATATTCCGCGCTGACAAGCAACGTAATTTCTAGTAGGCCGTCTGGTTCCGCCGCTTACATGGTCAAATCCAATTTGACGGCTGAAAACGGGCACGGTAGTTTAACGCAGGTGCAATTAACGATAGATATTTCTGACAAATTGGCCCGTCAGGTGCAACCTGAACGCGACCATTTGGAGGAAATCCTCCAACTCGGTTTACAACAGCGCCGGGCGCAGGCTTCCGGCTTGCGGCGTGAATTCCTGGCGTTTCTTGCCCGTGGCCCGCGACCGGACGAGATTATCGTCTTCCAGCCTTCGCCCGCCACAGCCCAGCGCGCGCGCGTGATTTGCTTCGTCAGGACAAACAAGGAAGCTTGACGCCTCAGGAAGAGGCGGAAATGGACGACATCGCCGAGTTTGACCACGTCGTAACTCAACTCAAGGCGCAGGCGCGTTTGCATTTGCGCGCGGCTTGATGAGCGCCCAGTGGATTTCTGCCGGACTTCGCGCGGAAATACGCGATCGAGCGCACGGTTGTTGCGAGTATTGTCGAATACATGAGGAAGACACGGGCGCGCCGCATGAGCCGGATCACATCATCGCCGAACAATATGGCGGTCGTACCATAGTGGAGAACCTTGCGTATGCCTGTTATCACTGCAACGGCACAAAGGAACAAATCTTGCCTCGATTGATCCCAAGACTGGCCAGCCTGTTTTTCTTTTTCAGCCTCGGAGGGACGCTTGGGCTGAACACTTCCGAATTAAGGGCGCGCTGATCATTGGTTTGACGCCAGTTGGCCGAACGACTGCGTCGTTACTCAGGTTCAACGCGCCCCAAAGATTGGAGAGCAGACGTTTGCTCGCGATGGCGCAACGCTACCCGGGTAAATCTGTTGACCTGTAATCTTTGATTTCGCAGGGCGGCGGATGCCGCACAACACGGCATCCGCCACGGAATTCTGTTATTGTTGTGGCACATTCACCGGCGCACTGGTCGCCGGCGGAATATTCGTATCCGTGGTATCTGTGATGGTCACAGTCTGATCGCCCGAGGTTTGAAACGCAACCTGATATTGATACGTTCCATTCACCAAACTGGCGTTGGCGCCACCGGTACCGAAGAGCAAGGAATCGTCCGTGGACGTTAGGGTTATATTATCACTAATCCCAGGAACTGGATAAAATTTCGCGTCAACAGCATTAACAGTAACGACGTCAACACCATTGAAGGGCGTGGGCGTTCCGGTCTTCCCCGTCGGCGTCCCCGGCGCGGCCGTTTCACCCGTTAGCAAAACCTGCAACTGTGTAAACGTCCGCTGCACGAGACCGAAGAATGCCGCGTTTGTGCCGGTATAATCGTTCGTGCTGATCAATTGCGTGAAGTTCGTTCCGGCGGTGAACGTGGGGTTATTTGTCACCAGGGTCCATGTTGGATTCAGCAATGTGGGTGTGGATTGCAGCGCAAAGCCCGTGGCCGGAGCTGTCCATTGCACCCAATAAGGTTCGCCCGGCCCGACGAGCTGCACGCAACTCGGAAACGCGGCATTTGTGGTCCACACGCTGTTCAGGGTCCCGGCGTCCGCGACAAAATTATCGTCGAAATCGGCGCTGCCGAGTCCTATCACTTTGAAGTCCGAGGCAACAATATGGTCATTCACACCTCCCGCGTTGCCAGCTTGGTCCCCAAAATAAATGTCCACGCCGTTTGCGAACAAAGCGGTCGTTGCTCCGGTGGAATCCGGAATGCTGAAGTTCGTGCTCGCGCCGCCGGGCACGGTCATTGTCACATTCGTATTGTCATTGAACGTAAGCGTCCAAGTGCCAATGGCCGTACTGGAGCCGATTGTCGCCAGAACACCCGATCCATAGAGCATGGGTGTATTGCCATTCGCCTCATTGGTCTTGTAGCGAAAACTCCAATAAACAGTGTTATTTGGAACGTTATTTTCCATATCCAGAAAGATTATATTCGACTCGGCCCAATCGGGATCGTTCTCAGTCCCTACACTCGGGCAGAGAAAAATCTGGCATTGAACGCCATCATTGCTGCCGACAGGATAGTTGGTGATTGTAAAAGAGTAACTGACTGGTCCAGAGGCGTTTACCCAACTATAGTTAGCCTGGCTTGCCTCAATGTTTTCCCGGTTATAGACAGCCGAACTGCCCCCGGAGGCGGTAAACAGATTCAAGCCCTGGACCGCTTGTGAAATACTCAATGTCGGAGGCGGGGGAGGAGGGGGAGCGACAACGGACGAATGAACCTGCAAGTCGTCAATCCAAAACATCACCGGGTTTGTTGGATATCCTGAGTAAGAAGTGTAATAAAACTCCACGCCTTGGGCGGTTGAGTCCCCAGAATTCTCAGCCGCATACTGGAATTGTTGCGCATTTGTCTCCTGCATAAGCACCCAGCCGTTGGTAGCAGCCCCGGGAATGGTCAACTCGTTTGTGTAGTAGCCGGTATCCGCGTTGTAGGATTGGGATTTGAATCCCACTTCCATCGCCCCAAAATTGCCGTTGGCGTCTGTCACCGTTCCAGGAAGGACATGGATCTTAAAGGAAATATTCGTAACCGATGCAATTTTCATCAAAACATTCGTGGAAAATATGCCTGATCCAACGGCAAACACCCCGCTCATGAGATTTTGGTCGCCACCGGATGGTATTGGCGCGGAACCGCCCGCAGGTGTGACGCCAGGAGGCGCGAACGGCGAATAACAAAGCAACGATCCGGAAACGTTTGTGTTTCCATCAGCATCCATGGTTGGATCATTTGTCATTGTAAGATTGTAAGTCCCCAAGGGGGGGATACAATCCGCGTAAATGCTGTACCAATACATCCACTGGTTGGCTACCCACGGAGTGGTGTTGCCGTCATTGTCAAACGTATTGGTGTAATCGGTGATAAAGGTGACCTGCGCCTGGGCGCGAGGGGCAATAATCGCCAGCGCCAAACCGGTCAGCGTTATGGCTGCGTATTTGATCAGTCGTCGAATTTTCATAAGTGCGAGTCTGTGATTAACCTAAGATGCTGTATGTTTTTGGTGACAATTTTCCGAGGCAGAGAGTTTTAGTTGATAAATATATTCGCAAGTTCTGCCGCTGATATTGCCCAATCCATTGTTCCTTGTCACGAACGAAATGGATTCAAACTGAGGATCAGGTTTTTGCGGCGCGGCGGATGCCGCTCAACACGGCATCCGCCACTGAATTCCGTTATGGTGTCACATCCACCGTCACGGTAGCGGGCGGAATATTCGTATTCGTGTTGTCCACTACCGTCACCGTCTGGGGGCCCGCAGTGCCGAAAGCCATCTCAACCTGAAATGTTCCATTCACCAAATTGCCAGTACTGCCTCCAGCAAACCCCGCCCCTTGGTCCGAGGTGCTGATTGTCACATTATCGGTAATGCCGGGTATCAGAAACCAGCTGGCATCAACCGCGTTAACGGTGACCGTCGTAAATTCATTGGTGCTTAAGCTGTACGTCGGCGTTCCCGTTTCTCCGGTCGACGTCCCCGGCGCGGCTGTTTCGCCTGTCAGCAGAATTTGCAACTGGCTAAACGTCCGCTGGATTACCGAGAAGAACGCCGCGTTTGTGCCCGGCAAATCGTTTGTATTGATTAATTGCGTATAATTCGTGCCGACAAGGAAGGACGGGTGGTTTGTCGGCTCGGTCCAGAAAGGGTTGAGCAGGTTGGAAGCCACGTTCAGTCCATATCCAATCGCCGGCGATGACCACGTGACCCAATAGGGATCACCGGTTCCGATGAATTCCACACATACCGGGAAGACCGCGTTCGTCTCCCAAATGCTCGTGTTCAGAGTCCCCGTGGTCAAAGCATCGGTAACGAAATTGTCGTTGAAATCGGAGGAACCCAATCCCGTGACGCTGAAATCCGAAGCCACGATGTGATCGTTCGCCGCGCCCGCATTGCCCGCTTGCACCCCAAAATAAAGCGCGACGTCGCTCTGGAACAAAGCCGTCGTCGCGCCGGTCGTATCCGGGATGTTGAAGTTGGTGCTCCCGCCGCCGGGGACCGTGATCGTCACGTTCGTGTTTTGGTTGAACGTCAGTGTCCAGGTTCCGACACCCGAGGGAGCGCTGATCGTCGCCAATCCGCCTACGCCATAAACCATTGTGTTCCCATTCGGTTCGTTCGTCTTATACCGGAAAGTCGCCTGGGCGCCGGTTCCGGTGCTTTCCATATCCAGAAATATCAGGTTCGGCTCAGTCCAATCTGGATCGTTCTCGGTGCCTGGATTGGGAACCAGAAAAATCTGCGTTTGAAAAGCATCGCCCGCATTGATCGGATAATTGGTGATTGTGAAGGAATAACTCACCGGCCCTGATGCCCCAACCCAACTGTAATTTCCTGAAGTCGTCTCGATATCTTCCCGATTATAAAGAGACGCCCCCGTCCCGGCGAACAAATTCAATCCTTGGACGGTATGGCTAATGGTCAGGGTTGGTGGTGGAGGAGGCGGGGGGGGGATTGCCGCGGTCGTCACGGCTACGTTATCGATCCAGAAAGTAATCGGGTTCGTTGGATAGCCGCCATAGCTATTATAGTTAAAGCCGATTCCAGCGGCTGTGGTATAGCTGGAACTCTCCATATTCAGAATATCCTTGACCGTATTTGTGTCCACCATATGTACCCACCCATTTGTCGCGGATGCGGGAATCGTTATCGAAGTAAAAAAACCAAAGTCTCCGCCTTGCCACGTCGGGTCAATAAGCGCTATTGTAATGTTGCCAAAATTCCCGGACGAATTGGTCTTGATCCCCGGCGCAACATGGATATCGAAGGCTAATTGCGTAACGATATTTAACGGCATTACCTCTGTGTTGTCATAACCGTACGCATTATCAAATGTGCCGAAAAACACCGCTTGGTTTCCGGTGGTCGAGAATGGCAGCGAGATGGAGAGGGACCCAGAAGTGTTGGTTTGTCCCTCCGCATCCATTGTAACGTCATTGGTCATGGGGACATTGCCTTGGCCTGCGGCGTTAGTGATTATCCCGTACCAATAAATCCATGAGACCACGCTGCCGCTGCCGGAAAAATCCGCTGTGGCGCCGGCGGTGTCGAACGAATTCGTGTAGGAATTGGTGATAGTGGTAGCCGCCGAACTTCGAGGGGCCGTGCAGACCGCCGCTAAAGCGACCAGCGTTGCTGCGGCATATTTGATGAGTCGTTGGATTTTCATAAGTGCGAATCTATGGTTGGCCAAGGCGATGTATTTGTGATCAAAAAGGTTCCAAAGTCAGGGTTTCAGTTGATAAATATATTTCGCAAGGCTCACCCTGATACTGCCCCAATGACCCCTCTTTGTCACGAAGGAAAAGGGTCCAGCATATTGTAATACTTAAGTATAGGCTTCCTCTCCCGTGCAGTACCAAAGTATAGCCCTTTCTTAACCTGACTGCCGGGTTGACCGAATCACGATTTTGTTCAGACTCGACCAGAATGGCTGCCCTGAATACATCCCGATTCCGAGCTTCCCGCCACATTGATGTTTCAGGGGTGATCTGGCACAATGCCACTGTGAACTCTATCCATCTCCCTGCGGGCAAACGTCATTTTTCCGCGTTCGTTGTCCTGTTGCCCGCCCTGGTTTTTTCCGTTTGCGCGCAAAACGCCGCGACGCAGAATTCGCCTTCACAACTGCCCTTGATGTCCGTCCGGCAGCTTCGCGAAGTCTCGCCGGCGCAGGCGGCCAGGAGTTTTCCTGTTCGCTTGCGGGGCGTTGTCACCTTTTGCGACGCCCGCGCTGACCTCGGCATGTTCATCCATGACGCCACCGGCGGCATTTACGTGAAGCTGGGCGCGGGAACCAACAACTTCGAGGCGGGCGATGAAGTGGAAATCACAGGCCGCAGCGGCGCGGGTGATTTTGTGCCCGTGGTCATCGCCGAACGAGTCTCTGTTTTTGATCATGCGACGCTGCCCGCTCCGGACCGCGTTACTTACGACCAATTGGCAACCGGCATCGAGGACGGCCAATGGGTGGAAGTCCGGGGCACCCTGCGCGCCGTCGTCCCGGCTGTTCAAGGGCACACACTTGTGGAATTCCTGGTGGATGGCCAGCGCCTGAGCGCGTTGGTAACTCATTTTGACATTTCGGATGCCGACAAGCTCATTGGCTCAGTGGCCAGCGTGCGAGGCGTTTGCCGCACCCGATTCAATAACCGCCGCCAAATCCGCGCCCCGTTTCTCAGTGTGACGAGTTCCGATAACATCACCGTCGAAACACCCGCCCCGCGCGACACAATCGAAGTCCCCCTGGCTCAATTGTTCCAATTCAACCCGGGCAGCTACTATGGGCGCCGCGTCAAAGTCCAGGGCGTGGTGACCGTACAAAAAGGCAGCTCTCTGTTTATCCAGGACAAGGGCGAAGGCCTTTCCGTCAAAACCCACGAAACCAATATCTTTGTTCCCGGCGACGTCGTCTCGGTCATCGGATTTCCGGCGGTGGGCCAATACTCGCCTGTTCTCGAGGACGCCGTTGTGCGACGCTTGGTTCGGGGCGCTCCCCCCGCGCCGGTGAATGTGAAATCCGAGCAATTGCTCTCCGAGGATTACGACGGTGAATTGGTCCGGTTGCGCGCCCGCTTGATGAATCACGTCCAGCGCGGCGATGAGCAGGTCCTTGTGCTGGAGGCGGAAAACATAATTCTGAGTGCGCGCGTCGATTCCGCCAGAACGGACCCCGGCTTCGGCGAATTGCAACTCGGAAGTGAGCTGGAAGTCACCGGCGTTTGTTTGACCCAGCCAACGGAGAATTGGAATCCATCCGTCGTGACCAAACCCGAATCATTTCAATTGCTGCTCCGCGCTTCCAACGACGTCACCGTCATCCGCAATCCGCCTTGGTGGACCCTTTCCCGCCTGCTTTGGATGCTGGGAATGATGTCCGTGGTCTTGCTTGCGGGGTTTGCGTGGGTATTCGTTCTGGACCGCCGCGTGCGCCAGCAAACGGCGATCATCCAGCAGAAAATCCAGCGCGAGGCCGTGCTCGAGGAACGGACGCGCATCGCCCGCGAATTTCACGATACGCTGGAACAGGAACTGGTCGCCATTACCATTCAGTTGGAGACCGTTGCGGATCAGTTTGACGAGGCGCCGCAAATCGCCCGGCAAATGCTCGACCTGGCGCGAAACATGGCCCGGCGGAGCTTGTTCGAGGCGCGCCGGTCCGTGTGGGACCTGCGGTCGCACTTGCTCGAAAACAGCACTCTGGTCAACGCGGTCGGGGAAGTCGCGAAGCTGATGTCCGCCAGTTCGCGCGTTCCGATTTTGGTGGGGACATCCGGTTCGCCGCACAAGTTGCCCGCGCAAGTGGAGAACAATCTTCTTCGTATTACGCAAGAGGCGCTGGCCAATTCCCTCAAACACGCCCGCGCCACTCAAGTCACCGTCAATCTCGCCTACGACCCGGGTAAAGTCTGGCTGCGGATTCAGGACGACGGCGTCGGTTTCGACACCAACAACAGCGCAATCATGTATGCGGGGCATTTTGGTTTGCTGGATATGAGCGAGCGCGCGGAAAAAATGGGCGGAACTTTCTCGGTGACGAGCGCTCCGCGGCAGGGAACCGAGATCATTGTCGGATACGCGGAGAAGGACGAGCCACCCGCCGCTGAAACCGAACCCATGCGTCAAATCAATTTCCCCGCCAATCAAAAAACTGAAATCGCATGACCCCTTCCGCCAAAAAGAGAATCCGCGTCATGGTTGTGGACGACCATTTCGTCGTCCGCATGGGCTTGAGCGGTTCGATTAACGTCGAGACGGATATGATGGTCGCTTCCGAGGCTTCCACAGGCGAGCAAGCGGTGGCCACCTATCGCAAGGACCGCCCGGATATCGTGCTGATGGATTTGAAATTGCCCGGCATCAGCGGCGTTGAGGCGACCAAAGCCATTTGCAAGGAATTCCCCGGCGCCGCCGTCATCATGCTTTCGACCCACGACGGCGAGGAGGACATTTATCGCTCGTTGCAGGCAGGGGCGCGGACCTATCTCCTAAAGACCGCGGCGCGCAATGAATTGATTGACACCATTCGCGCCGTTCATGCCGGAGAACGCGCCATTTCACCGGTGGTGGGGGCGCGGCTGGCCGAACGGATGACACATCCGGACCTGACGGCCCGGGAGATCGAAGTTTTGGAGTTGATCGTCAAAGGCAAGAGCAACAAGGAAATCGCCGCCGATCTATCCATTGCCGAAGTTACCGTCAAGCTGCATGTCGGCCACATTCTTACCAAACTCGGCGTTAATGACCGCACGCAAGCCACCACAACGGCGTTGCAGCGCGGCATAATTCATCTGGAATAACGTCTCCACCATTATGAAGGTTCGTCCCACGTTCTTCACCCTTATTGTATGCGCCGGGATGGCGCCGGTTCTTTTTGCGGCGGATCGCCCGCTCTATTTGGACCCCAGCCAGCCCCGCGAAGCGCGCGTGGAAGATTTGCTAAACCGCCTGACTCCCGAGGAAAAAGTCTCGCTCGTTCACGCCGATTCCTATTTCACAACGGCCGCCATTCCGCGCCTGGGCCTTCCGCGCCGCTGGCTTTCCGATGGCCCGCATGGCGTCCGCGAGGACATCGGGCCTGATAGCTGGAAGCCCGCCGGGCACACCGACGATTTTTCAACGTGCATGCCCGCGGGAATCGCGTTGGCCGCCACCTGGAATCCCGCGCTGGCTCAACAGGAAGGCGAAGCGATTGGACAGGAAGCCCGCAAGCGCGGCAAGCAGATCATGCTCGGCCCCAGTTTGAATATCATGCGAACCCCCCTGTGCGGACGCAATTTCGAGTACATGGGCGAAGATCCTTTTCTGACTTCCCGCATGGCGGTTGGTTACATTCGCGGCGTCCAGTCCCAGGGCGTCTCGTCCTGCGCGAAGCATTTCGCCGCCAATAACCAGGAACTGGATCGATTCACCGTTAACGTCGAACTCGACGAGCGCGCGCTGCGCGAAATTTATCTGCCGGCCTTCAAAGCGTCGGTTCAAGAGGCGGGCGTTCTCTCGGTCATGGCGGCCTACAACAAAATTCGCGGCCGGCAATGCGCGCAAAACGATTATCTGTTGAACAAAATCCTCAAGGGCGAATGGGGTTTCCAGGGATTGGTCGTTTCGGATTGGGCCGCCACTCACGACACCCGCGAGGCGGCGCTTAATGGGTTGGACCTGGAAATGGGCACCCAGACAAATTACGAGCAGTTTTACCTCGCCACGTCTTACCTTGAGGGATTGCGAAAGGGCGAATTCCCCATGGCTGGCCTCGACGATAAAGTGCGGCGCAATCTCCGCGTCATGTTCGCCACCCACATGTTCGATAAAGGCCCCGAAGGCTCGCTCAACACCGTCGCTCATCAAACCGTTTCACGTCATGTCGCCGAAGAGGCGATCGTTCTATTAAAAAACGACAACAACATCCTCCCGCTCGACGTCTCGTCGATTAAATCGCTGGCGGTGATTGGGGAAAACGCGGTCACGCTTCAGGCGCACGGCGGCGATAGCTCGGCCATCAAGGCGCTCTACGAGATTACACCGTTGCAAGGCATCCTCAAACGCGCCGGCGATCACGTGAATGTCACTTACTCAAAAGGCTGCGGCGAAAACTGTGACGATAGCACCGTTGAACAAGCGGTCCGCGCGGCGCGCCAGGCGGATGTCGCCATTGTCATTGCCGGTCTGGGCCACGGGCGTTCGACTGGGGAGACCGAAGGGGCCGATCGCAAGGATTTAAAGTTGCCCTACAACCAGGACAATTTGATTGCCAAAGTCCGCGAGGCCAACCCCCGAACCATTGTCGTCCTGGTTGCCGGTTCGCCGGTGGAAATGGACCCCTGGCTTGCCACTGTTCCGTCGGTCATTCTCTCGTGGTATTCCGGGATGGAAGGCGGCAACGCCATCGCCCGCGTGCTTTTTGGCGATGTCAACCCAAGCGGCAAGCTTCCCTGCACCTTTCCTAAACGCCTGGAGGATTCTCCGGCCCATGCCTTGCGTGCCTATCCAGGAGTCAACGGGACGGTTCAATACAAAGAAGGCTTGCTCGTCGGCTACCGTTATTTCGACACCAAGAATGTGGAACCGCTGTTTCCGTTCGGTTACGGCCTGTCATACACGCACTTCGACTATTCCAATTTCGACCTGGTTAAAAACACGCCATCCGAGGGGCCTCTTGTGACGGTCAAGTTCAACATTGTAAACACCGGCAGTCGCGCGGGCGCCGAGATTGCGCAGGTCTATGTGCATCAACTCCAGCCCAGCTTGCCCCGTCCCATGAAGGAACTGAAAGGATTTACCAAAGTTTTCCTATTGTCCGGCCAGCGCCAGACAGTTTCCATCCCCTTGGATGTGGGCGCCTTTTCATATTACGACCCTGACAAAGGCGGCTGGCTGGCCGAGAAAGGCGGATTTGAAATCCTGGTGGGAAGTTCATCTCGCGATATTCGCTGGAAAGGAGACTTCGAGTTAGAACAGACGACCCTGGCCAAACCAAGTTTCTGAGAATTTTTCCTTCTTCCAGGCGCGGGAGAAGGATTAAGGATGAGGGCGGACCAAAGAAGGGTTCTCCAAGGTCCGCAACAACGCCGCCGCCAACTCCTCATTTGGCCTGATTCTGTGCCAACTGTGACATCAGGGCCTTGAGTTCGGAGACGCTTTTTTTGAGTTGCTTAATCTCCGCGTCCTTCGCTTTCGATTCGGCCAGCAGCTTCTGGTTCAACCCCTGGATGGCCGCCAATGCCACGCCGCCTTCGTCAATCGGCGCGATGTGTTTGTCATCCGTTCCAACATCGAATGCGCCGTAAAAATCCTGCGCCATCGGTCCGATGTGCCGTGTGGCGGCGTCCGCCTTGTAACTCCATTCGCTGAGCGGCAGGCGCAGGACTCTGTCAAGTATTTCCGAGGGGCTTACCGGCGCGAAACCCTGCTTGGCATTGCGATCACTAAAGTTGTTGAACGTGCCATAAACCGACACGCCGGCGGTTGTCACCACCAGTTGGTTGGCGGGCGCTTTGTTGACGCCGCCGACGGCCAGGATGATTTCGCCGTAATCGGCCGAGATGCGCGAGGTGCCTCCGCCAACGTTTAAAACGTGGCCCGCGCCGTTGGCGTCGTAATAAAAGTTGTAACCCAGGTGAACGCCGTCCCCAATGCCTGGATACGAACCGTAGAGATAGCCAACGGAATTTCCGCCACTAAGCGAAAGGTTGTGATAGGCGGCGCCTCCGGACAGGGTGACATCAGCCGCGAAGAGGACTCCCCCGGAAGCCCTCACGGAGAACTGGTTGTTTGCCGTGGAACTGAAAGGCGCATTTTGATCATC
Source organism: Verrucomicrobiia bacterium (assembly GCA_036268455.1). Classification (GTDB taxonomy): domain Bacteria; phylum Verrucomicrobiota; class Verrucomicrobiia; order Limisphaerales; family Palsa-1400; genus DATAUD01. The sequence goes on along the minus strand of DATAUD010000101.1, from coordinate 61,052 downwards.
GGCCCAGACAAATGAGCCGTTGTTTACCGCCTGCGCCCGATAGCCCGCTGCGAAGGAAGCCTCACCCGCCGCGTTGTTGCTGTAGCCGCCGGGGATGGTCGCCCAGTTCCCGCTGGCGGTATTCTCTTCACCACCGCCCGCTGTCGCTTCCGAGCCACTGGCCTGGTTCTGAATTCCCCCGCCGACAGTCGAATAGTAACTGGCGATATTGGCCTCACCGCCGCCCACAGTTGCATTAAAGCTGTCGGCGATGTTTCTGTCCCCTCCGCCTATTGTCGAATCGACGCCGCTGGCGGTATTGGCGCCACCGCCGCCTATGACCCCGCCATTTTCGCTGACGACATTGCCCACGCCCCCGCCAATGAAGCCGAAGTCGGCGGTAACGCTGTTGCTATAAACAGCGCCGCCATAATTGGTTGTTCCCCCGCCTGCAATCACGGCGCCAACCACCCCGTTGGAAACATAGTTCAACGAAGCGCCTCCAATCATATTCGGCGAGCCGGTCGGAATCCCATTGCCCCAAGCCGCGGCGGGTCCGCCCGGTTCCACCCGCAAAACACGCGCGCCATTGACGTGCAACTCCAACGGTTTATTGTCTGTCGTGCCCACAAAGTTCACTCCCGGCGTTGTTCCTCCATTGCCCGCGGTTTGCCACATATTGCCGGCTCCAAGCCCGTTGAGCGACGCCGCGTTGACACCGGTCAAGCCGCTGCCATTGCCAAAGAAACTGTTGCTTACATTCGTCAAGTTGACCGCGCTGCCGTAAGTGCCGCCGAGGCTGCCCATCGGGATGGTGCCGTTCAATCCCGCCGCATCGGCGCCTTCCGCAAAGATGGCGTAAGGCGCCGGCGTTACTGCCTGGCGCGGCGTTAAGGTGACGAACCCCATGCCGCCGTTTGTTTCCACGGCAATTTCCAGCCAGTTGCTCGTCCCGTTCCACACGCTCAAGCCAAAATCGATCGTGACCGTGAACAAACCGTTGGAAACCGCGATGCCGCTATTGGTCACCGGCCCGGCGATAGGCGCGCCTCCCGCGCTGTTTGTGTAAAGCGAGAACGCCAGATCGTACGTCCCGGTGGCCAGACTGCCGTTATCCTGAAACCGGCCTTGATACGTGAAGGCCGAGCCTTGGGCGAAAGCCAAATTAGCCGTGGTAAACAAGCTGCACAAAGCAGTCCCGACGAGAATAAAAGTTTTTTGATTCATATATCCGGAAGGGGAGAATATTTTTAAGGCCTCCACGCTACCAAAACTCTGGGTAATGTCAAGAGAATTGAACACAGAGAATTGAGCACTGGAACACAGGACATCAGGACCCGATAAAGCCGGTTGGCTGGCAGAGAACGGCCGATTTGAGATCCTGGCGGGAAGTTCATTTCGTGATATTCACTGGAAAGGCGCCTTCGACTTGGAACAAACGACGGCGACCAAACCCATGGTCTCGGCCGATCTGGCTAGACCAAAGTGGTAGCGCGAAGAGCCATTTTGACCGTGACATTCCTCGACCGAATGTTTTAATTAATCTTATGAAACCCGCCCCTGGTTCCAACGACGGCTTTACATTGGTCGAGCTGCTTATTGTTATTGCGATTATCGGCGTTTTGGCGGCTATGCTCCTGCCCACTCTCGCCGGAGCAAAGGTTCAAGCCCAAGGCATTCAATGTATGAACAACTGCAGCCAAATGGCTAAAGCCTGGATCATGTACGCCAGCGACAATAGAGGCAGATGTGTCAATAATTACGGAATCGTTCCGACTGGCTATGACGTTGAGAATAAGCTCTACCATACCTGGTGTGTCGATGTCATGGATTGGTCTGCTGTGGCCAATTCGGAAGACACCAATACCGCCCTTTTGCGCCTCGGTCTTTTGGCGCAATATATGGCAGGTTCAGTTGGTTCTTACAAATGCCCCGCCGATCGATTTTTGAGCGTCGCGCAACAACAGGCGCAATTTCAGGAGCGAGTTCGAAGCGATTCCATGAACGACTTCCTGGGTTATTTTTCAGACGGTCCCAACGACGCTGAAGGAGAGCCTGGAACCGGTACCGACTACACCTATCAGGGGAAAAACCAGTTCAACAATGCCTGGCCGCAGTTTGTGAAAATAGCCAACATTCCGCAGCCGGCCAACATCTACGTCTTCCTTGACGAGCATCCGAACAGCATCAACGATGGATATTTCGATAATGGGAATCAAGGATCGCCCAATGCCCCCACGACTTGGTCTGGCTCGGACTTGCCCGCGTCTATCACAATGGCGCCGCCGGCTTTTCCTTTAGCGACGGCCATTCCGAAATTCACAAATGGTTAAACTCGACCACTGACCTTCCTGTCAATCCGGGCGGCTTTTTTAATAACCCCGCCATGGGAATTCCCCCGAACTATGTAGATCGCATCTGGCTTTGTGGCGATGCCTGCATTCAGAATTGATACGGGAACCGACCGGTCTGCCTCATGGGAATCATGTTCAGCCCAGCTTGCTATACCAAAGTAGTAGCCGGGCGAATGACCATTTTAACCGTGACATTCCTCGAAATATTGCTTTAATTGGGCTTATGAAACCCGACCCCGGTTCCAACGACGGCTTTACATTGATCGAGCTGCTTGTCGTTATTGCGATTATTGCCATTTTGGCGGCGATGTTGTTGCCGGCCCTGGCCAAAGCCAAAGTTGCTGCGCAAGGGGTTCAATGCATGAACAACGGCAACCAAATGGCCAAAGCCTGGACCATGTACGCCAGCGACAACGGCGACAAATGCGTCAATAATTTCGGAGTCCTTCAGACTCAGAATGCTGTTGCCAATAAGCTCTACCACACCTGGTGTGTCGATGACATGGATTGGACGATTTCCTCCGACAATACAAATACCGCCCTTTTGCGCCTCGGTCTTTTGGGAAATTATATGGGAGGTTCAATCGGTTCCTACAAATGCCCCGCCGATCAATTTCTGAGTGCCGTGCAACAACAGGCGGGGTTCCAGCAGCGAGTTCGAAGCTATTCCATGAACGACTTTCTGGGTCTTTTCTCGGATGGTCCCGAGGGTGGCGGTGGCGCCGCTAGCAGTGGCGTAGTTGACAACACCTACGTGGGGAAAAATCAATTCAACACAACCTGGCCACAGTATTTGAAATTATCCAACATTCCACAGCCGGCGAACATTTACGTCTTCCTTGACGAGCATCCGGACAGCATTAACGACGGATATTTCGATACTGGAGATCAAGGATCGCCTAGCGTCCCCACAAGTTGGTCCGGCTCGGACTTGCCCGCATCTTATCACAATGGCGCCGCCGGCTTTTCCTTTAGCGACGGTCATTCTGAAATTCATAAATGGTTGAATCACGCGACGGATGTTCCTGTCGTTCCCGGTGGCAGCCTGGTCGATCCGGCGAATCCTCCGCCAAACTATGTCGATCGCATTTGGCTTTGTGGTCACGCCTGCATTCAGAATTGATTCGAAAGTGTCGCGCGACTTGCCTTCCGGTGAACCCTTCATTTAATTAAATCTGTGACCACCTCATTTTTCGTTTCACGCCGTACTTTCCTCAAACGTTGTTCCCTCGCGGCGGCCGCCACCGGCCTGCCTGCCTGGTTTATCGAACGCGATCTTGCTTCCGCCCAAACCTCCGGCGCCGTCGCCCCAAATGACCGCATTTCAATCGCGCTCGTCGGTTGCGGAGGGCAGGGGCGCAACGACGCCAATTGGGCCACCCAAAAAGGCGCGGAAGTTGTCGCCGTCTGCGACGTCGATGACACTCACGCCGCCGCCGCCGCGGAGCAATTCACCAAAGACGGCAAAACTCCCGCCAAGTACAACGATCTGCGAAAAGTCATGGAGCGCGGCGACATTCACGCCATCGTCAACGGCACCCCCGATCATTGGCATACCCTCGTCAACATCGCCGCCGCCAAAGCGCGCAAGGATGTCTATGGTGAAAAGCCCCTCACGCTCACCATCGACGAAGGCCATCACGTCGTCAGCGCCGTCCGGAAAAACAAAATCGTCTTTCAGACCGGCACGCAGCAGCGCAGCAGTTCCCGGTTCCGCCTCGCCTGCGAACTCGTCCGCAACGAGCGCCTCGGCAAGCTCAAGCAGATCACCGTCTGGCTCCCGGCCGGATTGCGTCAGGGGCCGTTCTCGTCCAAGCCAGTTCCCAACGGCCTGAATTGGGATTTCTGGCAAGGCCAGACCCACAGCGTCGATTACGTTCCCCAACGCTGCCACACGATGTTTCGCTATTGGTACGATTACGCGGGCGGAACGATGACCGATTGGGGCGCCCACCACAACGACATCGCCCGCTGGGCGCTCGGCCTTGACGGCCCTGTCTCGATTGAAGGAAGGCATTTGACCGAGCCGATTCCCGGCGGCTACACCGCGTATAGCGATTACGAAGTCAATTTCACTTGGGCCAACGGCGTCCTGCAAACTGTCAAGACCACCTCCGACGACACCATCTATGGCGGCGTCGTCAAGGAGGACGGCCAGCGCAACGGAATCAAATTCGAAGGCTCCAACGGCTGGATTTGGGTCAACCGCGAGGAAATCGAAGCCAGCGACGATTCGCTGCTCCGCACCCCGCTTCCCGCCGGCTCGCAACGCCTGCGCGTCAGCAACGACCACATGCAGAACTTTTTCGATTGCGTCCGTTCCCGCGAGTTGCCGGTCGCCGATGTCGAGACTGGCCACCGCTCCGCGTCCGTCTGTCATCTCGGCGTGATTGCGCTGCGCCTCGGCCGCAAGCTCCATTGGGACCTCGCCCGCGAGAAATTCACCGGCGAAGGTGCTCGCGAGGATAACAAATGGCTCGTCCGCGAAATGCGCAAACCGTTTGACTATCACTTCGCCTGAGCCAAACCATCTTGGATGATCTTTGCGCCCTTGCGGCGTTCATTTTTTCAACCTTCCGCGGAGCTCGTCGCTCCGCGGCTCCTCGGCCACTGGCTCATCCGTCGTTTGCCCGAGGGACTTTGCGGCGGCCCGATTGTTGAAACCGAAGCCTACTTGGTGGGCGATCCCGCGTCACACGCTTACATCGGTGAAACTCCCCGCAATCGCATCATGTTCGGGCCTCCGGGCCGCGCTTACGTTTACTACATCTACGGCGCCCACTTCTGCGTCAACGTCGTGTGTCATCGCCCCGAGGCCGTCTTGATCCGCGCCATCGAAGTTGAATTCGGGGAAGACCTAATGCGCAAAAACAGGCCCTTTCCCACAACAATCGGCCTTTCCAACGGGCCTGGAAAACTTTGCGCCGCCCTTTCCATCGGACGCGAAGTCAACGGTGTTGATTTGTGCGAACCGTCCGCGCCGCTTTTCATCGCGAGAAATCCGCAAGTCGCGCGGTTCCGGCGGCAACGCGGCCCGATGGTCATCGCTACGCGCGTTGGCCTCAGTCGCGCCGCGCATTTGCCCTTGAGATTCTTTCTTGAAAAGAGCGCCTTCGTTTCCCGCCGCGTCAAATCGAATATTCCACCACTTCCTGCATGACTTCCGAAATATGGATTTTCTCCGCCGCGTTTTTTTCCAGTTGCCTGGCGATGGTTTCCGCAAGCCGGAAAGTCTGGGATCGAAGCTCCGGCACCGCCGTGCTCTCCCACAACGTCCCCTTCAAAAGCGAGCCGATGGCGAACAGAATTTCGGAAATATTCCCGTCCCGGTCCACGACCCCAAAATTCGGCGCCGCCTTGATCCCCATGTTCATCGCGTCCTGCTGGACCAATCCCCGGAAAAATAGGTTGTTGAACAACGCGGACTCCGACGGAACGTAATTTTCCTTTGGCCCCGTGCAATTGATCACAGCCCCCGCTTCAATGGCCCGCCTCTTCCCGTTGCTTTCAACCGAAACCGTCATTCTTCCGCTCACTTCATCGCATTCCACCAGACGCCCCTTGATGACTTCCAATCGCCCGCCCGCAATCGCCTCGCGCAATTGCTGGTGGATTTCCGGCGCGATGCGGTGCCGCGTCACGTTCCACCGCGTCCGGAAATGCCGGTTGAACTGCCGCTTCTCGAACGGCGAAAAATCCTGCCAGATCCGTTGCGTCACAGGCCGGAGCTTATCGACCAAAATGGCCGGGTTAAGATTACGCGCCTTGGTAGCGCGGTAGTGCTGTTTAAAAATCGAAAACGCCTTCCGCAACCCAATCGGGTGCATTTTGTCATCCAGGTAATCCGGATATTCAAAGCCCTTAAAATGTGAAAGCGGCAGCAGCCCGTTGCGCGAAACGGCAAAAATCTTCCCGCGCCATTCGAGGTCTTTCAAACTTAGAAACGCGTCCACCATCGTCAACCCCGTCCCGATGAGCAAGAGGTCTTTGTCCCGCGCCGGCAACTTTTCCTCCCAACCGATCCACGGATTCCCGATGTATTTTGCGCTTTGCACATTCAAACCGCGCAACCGAAACGGCGCCGGCGTCTGGTTCCCCACAGCCAAGACCACTTTGTCCGCCTTGATGGTTTGTCCGCCCCCCAAAGTCACGCCGGCGCTTTCGTCCTCAATGGAAATGTCCTCCGCGTCATCCTGGACGAATTCAAGCCGTGTCTGTTTTTCCCCAGCCAGTTCTCCTGCGTACCACTGAAACAGGCTGTGAATATAATCCCCATAAACTCTGCGCGGCACAAATCTCTCCCGCAACCCGGCCACCGGTTCATCCAGATATTCGCAACGCGTGCCGAGCCATTCCACAAAATGATTCGGCTGATCCGCCAGGGCCGACATGTTTCGCGCGACCACGTTGAGCAGATGGCTTCCGTTCCGCGTGCTGTAAGCGACTCCCCGGCATGCGGGCGCGGCTTTATTGATGATCGTGATGTGGATCGGCACCGAGATCAACCTGGCCAGATTAATCGCAGTGACCGTCCCGCTGAATCCGCCCCCGATGATCGCAATTCTTTTCATTCGCTTTCGAATTATATTGGCCCGTCGTGTTTGATAAAGGCGAGAAAACTCTTTTCCAAGGCCCCCGCTTCGTGTTTAGTGGCCCCGCACGATGCAAAAAACCGCATTACTGTTTGCAGGGCAAGGCGCCCAATACGTCGGCATGGGCCGCGATCTTGCCGCTCAATTACCCCAGGCCAATGCCTGGTTTGAACGCGCCCGCCAAACGCTCGGTTTTGATTTGCCAACCCTTTGTTTCAACGGGCCGGAGATGGATTTGACCCGCACCGAAAATGCCCAGCCCGGCATTTTTGTGACCAGTTGGGCCGCCTTCCAATTGTTGAAGGAACGCGCGCCGCAATTGCAATACCAGGCCACCGCCGGCCTTTCTCTCGGCGAACTGACCGCCCTGGCCGCCGCGGGCGTCTTTTCTTTCGAGGACGGCCTTAACGTGTCGCGACAGCGGGGGCGCTTCATGCAGGAAGCGTGCGACGCCACCTCCGGCACGATGGCCGCCGTGCTCGGAATGGACGCGCAAACCCTTCGCGGTGTCTGCGCGGAGGCGGACGTCGAAATGGCCAATTTGAATTGCCCCGGGCAGATCGTCATTTCCGGGGAAAAAGAGAAGGTCGCCAAAGCGTGCGAGCTGGCAACCTCCAAAGGAGCCAAACGCGCCCTGTTGCTGCCGGTGGCGGGCGCTTACCATTCGCGTTTGATGGCCGGCGCAAAGGCGAAAGTGGAGGCCCTTCTCGCGCAAACATCCCTTCAGCCGCCTACGTTCTCCGTCATTTCCAACGTCACCGCACGCCCGCACGGTGCGCCGGAGGAAATCCGCCAGCGCTTGGTGGACCAGGTCGTTTCGCCCGTGCGATGGGAGGATTCGATTCGTTTTTTGCTTAAGCAGGGATTTCGGCGGTTTATCGAATTGGGTCCGGGCACAACCTTGAGCGGATTTTTGAGACGCATCGATAAAACCGCCGAAACTCTGAACGTGGCTGACGTTCCCAGCCTCGAAGCGACGGTCCATGCGCTGGCCGCCAACCCTTAACCGAATCAAACAATGCCTCAATTGGACAACCAGATCGCTGTGATCACCGGCGCGGGCCGCGGGATAGGCCGGGCCATCGCCCTGAAATTTGCTTCCGAGGGCGCTCATATCGTCTCGGTTTCCCGCAACGCGGAAAACGCGGAAAAGGTGGCCGGTGAAGTCCGTGCGCGCGGTCGAAAAGCCTGGGCTTACGCGGTGGATGTCGCGGACTCCGCCGCCGTTCTGGCGGCCGCCGAAAAAATTCTCGTGGAGGCCGGGAAGGTGGACATCTTGGTCAACAACGCCGGTATCACCCGCGACGGACTTCTGATGAGATTGAGCGAAGAAGATTGGGACGCCGTGTTGGACACCAATCTCAAAGGGGCCTTTTCCTTTACAAAGGGCTTCAGTCGCGGTTTCCTTAAGCAGCGGGCCGGACGCGTTATCAATATTTCGTCCGTCATCGGACTTATTGGCAACGCCGGACAGTGCAATTATGCGGCGAGCAAAGCGGCGTTGATCGGTTTTACGAAGGCTGTGGCCAAGGAATTCGCCTCCCGCGGCGTGACGGTCAATGCGCTGGCGCCGGGGTTTATCGAGACGGACATGACAGCGGTGTTGACGCCGGAGTTGAAAGCGGATTTGCTTAAGCGGATACCGTTGAGTTCGCTGGGGCAGGCGGACGACATCGCCGCGGCGGCGCTGTTTCTGGCCAGCCCGGGCGCGCGTTATATCACGGGCCAGGTGCTGACGGTTGATGGTGGCATGGTGATGTAAAATATTTGATATTCAGGGCTTGACGCTGTTTGTGGCGTCGGGCATAGACACTTACTAATTAAAAAATGGAGTTACCGATGGCCGAAAAATCAATTGAACAAAGAGTCAAAGAAATCATTGTGGAACAACTGGGCGTCAACCCCGATCAGGTAACCCCTGAAGCCAAATTTATTGAGGACCTCGGCGCGGACTCACTGGATACGGTCGAACTGGTGATGGCGTTGGAGGAGGAGTTTGGCAACGAAATTCCAGACGAACAGGCCGAAAAACTGCAAAGTGTCGGCGACGTTATCAAATATATTGAGGACAGCCAGAAAAAATAGCCGTTCGCGCGAATTCTCCGGGCAGCGGTCCTAAGGCTCGCTGCCCTTTTCTTTATGGCCCACAATTCCACAGAGCGGAGGGTGGTCGTTACCGGGGTTGGAATCGTTTCCTCCCTTGGGAAGACCCCTGCTGTCTTTTGGGAAAATATCCTGGCCGGAAAATGCGGCATCGGACCCATCACCTCATTTGATGTTTCCGCCTTCACCACGCGCATCGCCGCGGAAATTTCAGATTTTGATCCCACTCCCGCCTTTCCCTCCCCAAAGGATGCCCGGCGGGCCGATCGTTTCTCTCAATTCGCCGTTTTTGCGGCGCATCAGGCGTTGCTGGATTCCGGTTTGGACCTCCGCTCCACCGATCACAACGAAGTCGGCGCTTTTATCGGTTCGGGAATCGGCGGTTTGCACACCATTGAAGAGCAGCACAAAGTCTATTTGGGCAAAGGGCCCGCCCGCCTTTCGCCATTCATGATTCCCATGCTCATCCTCAACATGGGGTCGGGCCTTTTTTCCATGTTTCACGATTTGCGCGGGCCGAATGTCGCCACTTGCTCCGCCTGCGCCACCTCCACCAACGCGGTCGGTGAGGCCTGGCGCACCATCAAAATGGGCGACGCAAAAGTCATGTTCGCCGGCGGCAGCGAGGCTGCGATTGTCCCATTGGGCCTCGGAGGCTTCTGCGCCATGCGCGCGTTGAGCACCCGCAACGATGATCCACAGCACGCTTCCAGGCCATTTGACATCGACCGTGATGGTTTTGTCATGGGCGAAGGCGGCGGCGTCATGGTTTTGGAGGAACTCGAACACGCCAAGGCGCGAGGCGCGCGAATTTACGCCGAAATGGTCGGTTACGGAAACACCGCCGACGCCCATCATTTGACCTCGCCTTCTCCCGGCGGCGAGGGCGCCGCCCGTTGCATGAGAATGGCATTGCGCTCCGCCGGTTTGAATCCTTCCGATATCTCCTATATCAACGCCCACGGCACTTCCACGCCGCAGGGCGACATCGCCGAAACACAAGCGATCAAGACGGTTTTCGGCGACCACGCCAAAAAGCTCGCCGTCAGTTCCACCAAGGGCGCCACTGGCCACATGCTGGGAGCGGCGGGCGCAGTCGAAATGGCCTTGTGCGTCAAAGCCATCCAGTGCGACATCGTTCCGCCCACGATCAACCTGGAGCGCCCGGACCCCGAGTGCGATCTTGATTACGTCCCCCACACCGCCCGCGAAATGCCCGTCAACGCAATTGTCAACAATTCCTTCGGTTTCGGCGGCCACAACGCGTCAATTATCGCGCGCAAGTTCAAGTGACGCCCTAAAAATTTTTCCTTCTCCTTGGGGGAGAAGGATCAAGGATGAGGGCGAGAATTATTGACAGCGAGGGGACGGTCGGCAAAACATGCGGTCATTCCCCGTTGCGGGAGAAGTTTTCTGCCATCGCGACGGCTTTGAGCATCGCTTTTGATTTGTTCACGGTCTCCTGGAATTCCGCCTCGGAATCGGAGTCATAGACCCAGCCGCCGCCGGCTTGCACATAGGCCGTGCCGTCCTTGATCAGGGCGGTGCGGATTGTGATGCAGCAATCCAGGTTTCCGTTAAACGAAAAGTAGCCCACGCAACCCCCGTACGGGCCTCGCGCGGTTTGTTCCATCTCCGAAATAAGCTGCATCGCCCGGATTTTCGGCGCCCCGCTCAATGTCCCGGCCGGAAACGTCGCCCGCATCAAATCATACGTCGTCCGCCCCTCCGAAAGCGTCCCCTCGACTTCCGAGACGATGTGCATCACGTGGCTGTACCGCTCGATGATCATCAAATCCTTCACCTGCACGCTCCCGTAATCGCACACCCGGCCAATGTCATTGCGCGCAAGGTCCACAAGCATCACGTGTTCGGCCCGTTCCTTCGGATTGGCCAGCAATTCCTTCTCCAGCGCCTTGTCCTCCTCCGGTGTCTGCCCGCGGCGGCTCGTTCCCGCAATGGGCCGGATTTCCACCCGCCGGTCTTCACAGCGCACATGAATTTCCGGCGATGCTCCCACCAACGAAAACCCCTCCAATTCCAGCAAAAACATATACGGTGATGGGTTGATCGACCGCGCCGCCCTGTAAATATCCACAGGCGATGCTTTCACCGGGATGGAAAATCGCTGCGATCCGACGACCTGGATGATGTCTCCCGCCGTGATATATTTTTTGGCCAGGGCCACGTTTGCGAGAAACGCCTCCTTGGACATGTTCGAGGAAAACGGCATTTCCGGCACCGAGCGCGGGACATCCACCGGCAAATGTTCCGAAGGCTGCTCGAGCAGCGAGAGCAAACGTTCGATTTCCCCCGTCGCCTCGTCGTAAGCCTCCGCCGGCGAGATGCCGTTCAACACCGCGTTGACCAGAATCGTGATTGTTTGCTCGACGCGGTCGAACACCAGCAGCTCGTCGGCGATTAAAAAATAAAGCACTGGCGTGTTCAAATCATCCTCTGGCGGACGCGGCACAACCGGCTCGATGTCATGGATAAATTCATACCCGATAAATCCCACCGCTCCTCCGCTGAACCGGGGCAATCCTGGAATGGACACCGGCCGAAAACGCCCCATCACTTGTTCGATCACCGCCAGCCCGTCCTTGACACCTTCGCCGATGGCAAAACTCTCCGTTATCTTTCCGTTTTCGATCAATTCGACCTTTGCCCCCTTCTGCCGGATGATCGCGCGGGGATTGCATCCCACAAACGAATAGCGCCCGATGTGCTCCCCTCCTTCCACCGACTCGAAGAGAAAAGATTCCCCCTGCCCGCGAATTTTTCGGTAGGCCGAAAGTGGTGTTTCCAAGTCGGCCAAAACGCGGCGGGTCACCGGCACCAGGTTCCCCTGTTCGGCCAGTTTCAGAAACTCCGTTTGTGACGGATAATACACAACCTTCTTTTACTCCATTCCGCGCCTCATGCGCCACAATGAAAGTACGGTGTAAAACAACACAATCGCCGAGTAAGCCACAATCCCAAAACCAATCGCAAACGCAATTGAATTCATCTCCGCAAACCAGACCAGCGCCCCGCCGATAATCCCCGTCAGGCCCGTCTCCCCGAGCAGACACACCAAAAAGAACGGCATGCGGGTCTGTTCCAGCCGCTCCGAAAACCATTCGCGATACGCGTCCTCTCCCATCGAGCGCATCAGCCACGCCCAATGAAAATTGTGCGCCGCCACCAACAGCCCCGCCGTGATCACAATAATCGCGGTCAAAGGCCAGAATGCGAAACAAAAGCAAAGCACGACATTCACAATCGCCCCCCATTTCCAGCCCAGCTTTTTTGCCAGCGGATTCCCTTCCAGCACCAGGTTCGGCGTCGCCAGCCACGTGCTCAGAAAATCCATCCCGCGCGCAAAGAGCAGCAGCATGAACATCACGACATACCCGCGGCTGCCGAAAGGAAGATAGTCCCCGGTCATTCCTTGAGCTGCGGTTCAGTTACCCGCGAGCCGCCTCCCCCCTCCGTGATCGAGCGGAAAAAACAAGACCGATACCCTTCGTGGCAGGCCGCGCCAACTTGTTCCACCTGGATAAGCAGCGTATCGCCGTCGCAATCAAACGCTATGTCCTTCACGGCTTGCGTATGCCCGCTCGTCTCGCCCTTGATCCAGAGTTTCTGCCGCGAGCGGCTCCAAAAATGCGTCCTGCCGGTGGCGATTGTGGCTTCCAACGAAGCCCGGTTCATCCAAGCCATCATCAACACGCGCCCATTTGTGTGGTCCTGCACGATGGCCGGAATCAGCCCGTCAGAATTAAATTTCAGGTTATCATAAGCGTTCATAGCATCCGCTTTTGGCGGCCCGTCAAAATATCAAAGTTTTGGGTTTTGGGAAGGACGGAAAAAAAGAGAAGGGTCAGCAGCGATCGCTGTTTAAGGCATAGTATCCGGCCACGGTGCCACGGCCGCCGGATAATCGTGCGACGATTTAAAAAAACCATGCCCTTCCCCATAAAAAAGACCCGTCGCAACCGCGAGAAAAATCCCGATGGCCACCCATATTGCGACTACGACATGCTTTTGCCACTTGGCCTCCGTGTCGTCCGTCTCGCCCCAACCGCCATGATGAAAGAAATGTTCGGTTCTCATATCAGGCCTCTACCAAAATATCGTCCTAGTGCGGCCTTTTTTCAAAGTATTTCCGGTTGGGGGGCGAGCGCAGCGAGCAGAAAACGCAGGGCATGGACGTCAAGACGGAGACGGCGACAACGGACAACGCGGAGAATCGCAAAGCGACTCAACCAGAAGCCCTGCCTGATTCCTCGCTTGCGGCTACGTGAAACGTCGCTTAAACATGACACTCTAAAAGCTTCCGTGAAATTTTTGGCACAATTGAACAAATGTCTTGCATTTACGTCGGCGATTTGCTCAAACGGTAGAAGTTCTTTTAAAATAATTTAGAATTTTGCGCAGCGTTGGCCGCTGTACAAAGCTCCAGAAAAACCGACCAAGTTTTACAGGCATTACAAGAAACGAGGCCAAGGCGCGACCCAGATGGGCGCCGCCTGAGCTTTTTCTTGTGGCGCCTTGGTCGGTTGCCTCTGGGGGAGCACGGGTGTGCGCCTCTGAGGCTTCTGGCACGAACGAAGGCCAAAGAAAAAGATATACCCCAAATGAAAGCTCATTCAACCCTTCGTCTTATTGTCGGATTTGCCGTTGTATCATCAGCGCACGCCCAAGTCATTATTACAGGTGGCCAAGACGCTTCGCCAAAAACAGAAGCTTCGACCATTCCGACGTTTGGAATTTTTTGGAGCGCGTCAGGAAAGTTGCCGCCGTCGCCATTCGACCCGATGCCGCAACTACCCTTGTACCAATACGGCCCCGCCGGCGACGCGGAATATATCTATGATGATCAAAATTTTGATTACAGATCAATGGGACAAGGCGATATAACCGGAGAGCAGAGTGTCAACCCGTCTTCAGTGACGGCGAAGAAGGCCAAGGTCAAGAAGGCATCAGCGGGCCATCCAATGTTCGAGTTTTTAAACGGTGTGCCAGGATTGGGTGTAAAAGTTGTGGGGACAAACGCGACTTTGACGTGGCCGAGTTCGGCAGGAAATCTTTACCTTATTGAGTCAGAGCCTGATCTACTGGAAGGGGTAGCCTCCGGCGGCGGTGTGCCGTGGACGATTTTAACCAATGCGCTGCTTGCGGCGTCCGGTACGGAAACAAGTTTTATTGACCCACACCCGGTCATATATCCGACGAATATTAGCGGAACGAATAGTGGTGGGAGTGGGCCGCCGCCGCCTGGGGGCAGCACGAATAGCGGGACTGGTGGCCCTGTTACTTCGACGGCTAGGTTTTACGCGGTTTATAACGTTACACCGATCGCCGGAGAGCCGGTCTTTGCGGTATCTCAAGACAGTTCAGCGAATCAGTTGAACATCTTTCAAAGCGCGTTCGACCCGAACGACGGCTACCTCTTTGTTGCGAGCCTGACGCAGCCCCAAAATGGATCGATAAGTTATACCCCAGACGGAAGCACGTTCCAATACACGCCGAATTCTGGCTTTTACGGCATCGATACATTTCCTTTCACGATCACAAATTCGTACGGCGGTTCCGCAAATGGTGTAGCAACCATATTTGTGACCGAAGCGGGAGATGCGGGTTTGACTGCCAACAACTTGATTCTCACGCTGGCAACGAATCAATATACGACCAATTTCAATGCCATATCAAACTCTTCGTCCCCGTCGTGTGTGCTATATGCAGTCTCCACGCCGCAATATGGTACAATTGCAACCAACGCAGCAGGCCAGATCACTTATACACGGGACGCCAATTTGTTTGGAACGGATTCGTTCTCTTACGCGGTCACGGACGGTAGCGGTGGTTATGCAAGCGGCACTGTCCAGGTGCAGCAAATGAGCACGATGGACAACGGTTTGCCTGATCAATGGCAACTCGCATACGGTATGGATCCGACCCAGGATAATTCGCTGGCTGATCCGGACGGAGATGGGTTGCCCAATGTTGCGGAATTCATGTTGGGAAGCAATCCACTTCAGGCGGATAATCCGTTGAACCTGCCAACTATAACGAATGGAACGGTTTTGAGTGGGTATGCTCAGTTGCCGCTAGTCGGAATAAGCGTAGCGGCGCAGACGCCGTCATTGATGTTATTGGTAAATGGTGCTCCAGCAGCAAAGGCTCCGATTGTTCAAGGGCCTGACGGGTTGTGGGCGTTTGGCTGGGACACATCGCATCTCAGCAATGGTCTTTATACTATTCAAGTGGAGATGGAATATGGAAATAGTACGTTCGGGCCGCAATACGATTTGTATGGAATGCAGAAGAACATCGCCATCTCGAATTTAGTGACATTCGATTCATTGACGAGCCAGTTTACGGACTATGGCCTTATTTTCTACGGAACGTTGAATGGAATTACGAATGCGGGGATTTTGGTTCAACTGTCGGATGACCACGGCAATCCTTTGGTATATGGTAATTTTACTGTAACGAACGGGCAAATTAACCTTTATTGGGACCTCACCGACGGTCATGGTAATCAAATTTCGTTCGGCAACGTTCAGGCGATGTTCACGATAACAAATGAGGACGTTGATCCGCCACCGGCCAACATTACGCAATGGTTTTATCGGGAAGGCGGCGCTGGCAATGCCAGTTTCGTTGTGGCATGGGGCTGGGACAGTTACTTGGCTTGGTTCAATAACTGTCGTGACAATATGATTATGGGCGGTGTGGTCAATATTTTGGTCAATCCGGCAGACAATAATCCTTACACGATGGCTCCGTGTTGTTTTTGGAATCGATGGGACTCGCCGGACTCAATGTTTCGGTATGACACTGATACAGATAAGCGGAATCTGACGAATGCTCTCGCGCAAAGTCTTTACTTTTTTTGGCAAGGTCACGCTGGCGTTAGCGTGATTACGGGAAATCCGGATAAGTCGAATATAAGTCCCGCGGAGGTTCAAAACGTTTTATCCAATTTTCAGTCTCAATCGACCCAAGCGCATCCGAAAAGCAATGCGCATCCGTATCGGTTGGTAGTGCTCAATGGCTGCCAGACAGACAGCCCAATGTGGAGTCAAAGTTTCGGTATTGACTACGATCAAGTGGGCACAACTAACTATGTAGCAACGTATAACGCTGCCGGGCGCACTCCGCGGGCGTTTATAGGTTGGACTAAGGAAAACGAGGTGCCTGATCAAAGAGATGTCGAATGCGTAGGGAGTGCGGAATATGAGAGTGCGCTGGGAGCATTGTGGAGTGACTGGATGCATAACGCCCCGTTGAACTTCTGCCTTCAGGATTTCGAGGAGGTCGCGACCAATTACAATTTTACGGGTCAAGGCTCCGGGCACATCTCCGGGTGTGTTGATCTGCAGCGCAATGATTTCTGAAATCTCATGCAATTCGTCGCGGCAAACTTGGCGTATCGATACTTAGCCTTCGCTTTGATGGTCTCGCAAGCGAATTGGTTTTGTCAGACGCTTGGTTTGCCGCGAGATCATATCCTTACGTTGGAGGACGTACGGCAAGGCAGTTCTGTTGATTTGATAGATACGAATTATTTTGGGGGAAGTATTGAAACCGACAATTACTTTTTCGGTTTTGA
Organism: Verrucomicrobiia bacterium; assembly: GCA_036268455.1. Lineage (GTDB taxonomy): Bacteria > Verrucomicrobiota > Verrucomicrobiia > Limisphaerales > Palsa-1400 > DATAUD01. Next base: position 44,421 of record DATAUD010000101.1, on the reverse strand, counting down.
CGCTGGGCATATATGCAGCTTTGTAAAGCGCGGACATGGGGCACAATCGGATGCAGTTGTAAAACGGCAAAATAACGAATGGTCGAGGCTGCATTCTATGATCGGCACCAATGACGCCTTTGTTCTTGCTACGAATTGGCTGGGAGAGTCAGGCGTCAAGCTTTCGGTTCTTGAGTCGAATTTTACAATGACAATAACGCAATGGAAGTTCTATCCCCAATATCAGCCTACGAACGGAAGCGGCCCTCTGGCTAAGGAGCCGGTTCTATTGCCTATTTTTCAAGTGGAATGGCATGGTGATTTCGTGCGTAAAGGGCATAAATATCACGGAATCTCAGTGGCCAAGGTTATCATTTTTGGTCCAACCAAGGAACTGTGGCAATGCGATGTTTTCAGCGAGGGTTTAGTGAGGCAACCGCTAATCCATGTTAAGAACTTGGATAAGGTTTTGTCAATCTCGGACAAAACGTTTGAGAGTTATCATGATTTGCAATTAAGCAATTTTGTCGCGCAATTTGGCGGCGGGGGCGCGAAGTGAACCGGCAGCGTAATGAGGGCCAACGAAAAACGCGATCGCGTTGGAAAGGTTGGCTCGCACCGAACGCGGGGAATCTTTACCCGTATGCCCGAATTGGAGTGGGATTGGCGCTGAATATAGTTACGATTCTTCGCTTGCGATTTGGAATCGGCATAATCAGCAATCTAGAGAACAAATATTACGAACCCATTAACTTACGGTGGCAATGGACGGCGTCGCTCGGATCGATTGTCGCAATTATGGCGCTTGTGCCGGTGCTTATCTTCACGAAAAAGCCCTTTCAGCGGTGGTTGGCTGCCATTCTAATTTCGCTACCATTGATGATCGCATTTGCCGAATGGTTTCAATGGTTTGATTTTTTAATAGCCCACGGATTGGAATTGCATTGAAAGCGCGAATCGGCAGCCAAATCCGACCAACAACAACGAGAGCCAGTTGGGGCGTCTGTGGTCTTGTTGGTATTGGAACCGGAGTTGCATGAGTAGAAAGGGCAATCCCGTGCCAATGGCATTTATTAATAGTTACAGTTCCGTTATCGACTGGCAAAGATTTAAAAGGAGTGCTGTCAATATCGGATAAGGACTTCAAGGGTTACGACGACTTGCAGCGAAGCAATTTCGTCACGCAGTATGAAAATGTCGTCATCAAATGAGCCAGCCGCGAGATGGAGAGCATTTCTACGCTGGATTGTGCCGTTACCGCCTTACTTATGCGCGGTGCCCCGAATCATGGTTGTTACTGTCGGAAATGCCATTTTGGCTATTTACTTAGCGCCCCGCATAAACCGGATGAGGGACACAACAGCTTATCCGCATCTGACCGCTAATCCGGTATGGGTATGCGCGATTCTTGGAACACCACTGGTGATTCTGTTGTGCATGTTGCCGCTGTTTTTCTCCAAGCGGCCCGCTCATCGGTGGGTGGCGCTGCTATTGTCGCTATTTCCCGCATTTTTTGAACTTGTAGTAGGGCTTGGTTTTCTCGCCAAAGGTTACAGCTAAACTAAGTCCAACGGGCGGAACGGGTCAACCTGGTGGTGGCGGTATTAGTGACGAAAAGCGGTATTCTCCGGACGAAACCGCCAGCACTGCTTTTCCCTTTTCCATTCGTAAAAAGTGAACTCCGTGCGCGTTCCCAATTTCGCCTCCACTTTCTTTCATTTGCTCCTCGCTTCGGGTCGGAAGGAAGACCGTTGCGGATGCGCCGACCGGGATGCATACATGCAAGTTGAATCGATTGGCCTCCAGCGTCCAATCAGAAATAATTCTGCCACGCACCGAATTGTAACTTGCTTTGGCCCACTTCAGGTCACCCACCGGCTCCGGCGCGATGATTATCTTATCGAAACCGACCGCGTCAGGCGCGGCTTTGATTCCTCCCAGTGCCTTGTAGAACCATTCGCTCACGGATCCGAACATTGGATGATCGTGCGAATAGGTGTCGTCGCTGAACGCCCAATGCTCCCAAAGAGTGGTCGCGCCATTTTCCAACATGTAACCCCAGCCCGGGTAGCTGCGCTCGCTGACAATTCGATACGCAACATCTCCACGCCCAAGGTCGGACAGCGCGTTGAGCATGTATTTAGTCCCAAAAATGCCGGTGGTCAGATGGCCGTCATTCGTCCCCATGATATTCTGGACCAGAACTTCCAGAGCGCGTCCCTCTTCTTCGGCGGGCGCCAATCCCATGTAAAGCGGAAACGCCTCGCAAGCCTGGGTGGCGTCCTCATAACGGCCGGTTCCGGGCCGCAAAAACCTTCGGTTGAAAGCGGCCTTGATCTTGCCAGCCAATTCCTTCGCGTCGGAAGCATCGGAGTTTTTCCCCAACGCGGCTGCGATCCTCCCAAACAGTTCAACGTTATAATAATAAAACGCCGTCCCGGTCAGCGCCCGTGGTTTGCCGGCCAGGCTTTCGTGATCGCTGATTCCGTTGTCAAACAGGTTGTCCACGGCTTTGGCTCGAAGAAGCGCGATCCATCGTTTAGTCGCCTCATACTGCTTTTCCATCAGACGCCGGTCGCCGTAATACTGATAAAGCTGCCACAGAAGCAGCGGCTCCACCGTGCCGAAGTCCACAGGCCCGGCATTTTCGCCCAAATTGATTGCGGAATGGCCGCCCCCGAGGTCTTGATCGCTGATGCCCACAAAAGGCGCGGTCTCGGTGAATGCGCCGTTTGTCCGCGCCGCATCCGCGAAATCCTGCGCCACTTTGGCGTAGAAACGCTCCATGTCGAAATTGAACATCGCCATTTCGCTCGATGCAACAAGGTCCCCGCCGTAACCGAATTTTTCGCGATGCGGGCAATCGGACTGCACGCTGAACAGATTCGCCAATTCCGTCCAGCGGACCATTTTTTGAATTCGGTTGAGCAACTCGTTTGAACATTCGAATGATCCCACCGGCTGAACATCCGCATTCAATCGCAGCCCTTCGAGTGAAGCGAGCGACGGCTTGCCCGGAAACCCTGTGACTTCCACATACCGAAAACCATGAAAAGTAAAATGCGGAGTGAAGACCTCCTCGCCTTCGCCCTTCAAGACGTATTCGTCGATCTGAAACGCAGTTTTTGGCTTTCCAACGCCGTCGTAGCGATAGCCCTTCCCACCATTCTTGATTTGTCCGGCCACCGAAGTCATTCCGTTGAGGGCGCCGTCTGGATACAACAGTTCTCCAGACCTCAAGCGAACGCGTGTCCCGCGCGAGCCTTTGACGCGCAGCCGCGCCCATCCCGCAAAGTTTTGTCCGAAGTCGAAGATGTAAACCCCTGGCTTCGGCTCCGTCAATTTTATCGGTTTGAGCGCGCGGGTGATGCGGATGGGCGGCTCCTTCTGCGCCTCGAGAGGACCGAGATTCGGCGTGGTGGCAACGACGGCATTTTCCCAGGCCGAATCGTCGAAACCCGGTTTGTCCCAGCCCGGCTGCTCAAGGCGCGCGTCATAAACCTCGCCGAGATAAACGCTATTGCGAACCACCGGACCGTCTGCGGCCCGCCACGTTTCATCGGTCTCCACCGTTTCTGTCGTGCCATCGGTGAATGTGACGGCCAATTGAAAAATCGCGCGCGGCTGGCCTGTGATCAGCGCTTCCCCCGGCAAAATGCGGCCCCACATGGCCAGCGGCAGCGGATTAAACCACCCGTTCCCCACCATGATGCCGACGGCATTGCCGCCGCGTCTCAGTTCGTCCGTAACGTCGTAAGTCGCGTAAAACACCCGTTTTGAGTAAGTCGTCCAGCCGGGATCGAGCACGTGATCGCCGATTCGATGGCCGTTGACATGAAGTTCGTAATACCCAAGCCCGCTGACATAGGCGCGGGCCCGCGCGATCTTCTTTGCCAGTGTGAACTCCTTGCGAAACAATGGCGCTGGATGGTCGGCGAACGCTTGCGTGGGAAGGATAGGTTGCGTGGAGTTGCGCTCAATCCAGCGCCCCTGCCAATCGTTGGTCGAAAGCAATCCCATTTCAAACCACGCCGGTTCGCTGAAATTTGAGGGGTGGCCCGTGGCATCCCAAACCCGCGCCCTCCACCAAACTTGTTGACCGGTGGAAAGCGGTTTGCCCGCGTAAACAATGTCGATAGACTCGTCGGACTGGACTTTTCCGCTATCCCAACAATCGCCCCGCCCATCCGCCAAAATGTCCGGGCTTGTCGCGGCCAGGATTTGAAAAGCCGTTTGGCGCTGGCCGCGGATTTTAGACTCCATCATCCAGCTCAAGCGTGGCTGCGGCGTGTCGATGCCCAAGGGATTGGGGTCATATTCGCACTTTAAATTATTTATCGTCAGGCTGGCGCCCTGGCAGGCGCAGACGGAAAACAAGATCACCACCCACTGGAAGGCCCCAAATCCTTGCATTCGCATTGGCTGATCTTACCAGCCGCGATTCAGATCCGGCAAAACTTATTGCATTCGCAACCGATAAAACGCCCGCGTTGCCGCCGGATCGACGGCGTTAGTCGCCATGAGATTTGAATTTCCATTCGCGTCAAAGGTCCCGCTCGCAACTGTCGTCCATTGTCTCATTGGCAGCAAAACGTTCGCGCTCGCCAGAACGGTGTAATTCGCCCCCGCGATCCCATTCGTTGCATTGACGATCAGGCTCGTTCCTTGAATTCCAAAACTGGCAATCGCCGCCCCTGGCAACGAAAGGCTGAAGACAGTTCCCGTTCCGTTGGTCCCCCCCTCGCTTGCCGTCCCGTAGAGCGTATTCCCCGCCAAGGCCAATCCGGCCAGCGGAATGTCCCCGTCCGGCGAATTGTCCAACGCCCGGAGAATGCTGTAACCCGTGCCGTTGGTGCAAATGCTGAATACGATTCCCGCTCCATTCGCTCCGCCGCTGGAAGTCGTCCCGTAGAGCGTGCCGCCCGACAATATCAAGTTTTCCCGCGGGTTCGCGCCATCCGGCGAAATTCCAAAATGATGGAGCAGGGTGTATCCGCTCCCGTCGGTGTTAATTGCGAACAGAGTTCCGCCGCCATTGGTGCCTCCGTTATAAGTCGTTCCGTAAAGCGCGCCTCCCGCCAGCACGAGACCCGCCCACGGATTTGCGGCGTCCGAACCGCTGCCAAACGAGTGAAGCACGGTGAAATTACTTCCGTCGCTATTGAGCGCGAAGAGTGTCCCGCAGCCGTTGGAGCCGCCTTGGTATGCCGTGCCGTAAATATTAGTTCCATCAACCGCCAGGCTCGCCATGCAAGTTGTGCCATCCCAGTTGGTATAGAGCTTCACGGAGGCGTTGTAGGCGCTTGATGAAAAGGCATGGAGCGTCGTGAAATTGCTTCCGCCGGTGTCCAAGGAAAACAGGCTGTTCTGGGTGGCTCCATACAATACGCCGCCGGAAACCGCCAAGGCCGCATACGGTCCGCCGCCCCATAAGTTCGTATCGAATGCATGAAGGACCTGGTAACCGCTTCCATCCGTGTTGATCGAATACACAGTTCCGGCGCCGGCGGGAGTCGTTCCATAAAGGGTGTTTCCCGAGATCGCAAGTCCCGAGTACGGCGCCGAGCCATCCCAACCTCCCTGAAACGTATGGAACACCGTGTAGCCGGAGCCATCCTCGTTGACGGAAAATATCGTCCCCATTCCCTCGCCGCCAACCTCGGTTGTTCCGAAGAGCGTGTTGCCGGAAAGGACAAGGCTGCCGTAGGGATGCGCTCCGTCCACGTTGGTAAAGACTTCCTCAGTGTAATCGGCGGCGGTGAACGCGTGGACGACGTTTAAAGTTTGCGCGCGTGAAGTGATCGGGTTTGCTGTAACAAACGCCGCTGTCAGGACGAGGGATATTGCTTTCATACTGCGCCGCCAACAGTAAAGGCGCCGTATTGCTCCGCCAATGGGGCGTCAACCCTTCGGGCGAAATGGCAAAAACCATTCGATGAATTCCCCCACCCTCATCGCCTCCAAACGCCCGGCGTCGTGGCACAATTTGATAATGTGATCGGCCTGGCTGGTCGGAAATCGCGTTTCGAGATTTTCCCGCGCCTTGTTCAGCAGCAATGGCAAGCCCTCGGTCCGCCGGCGCCGATGACCCGTCGGATATTCCACCTCCACCTTCGCGGTGCTGGAACCGTCCGTGAAAAACACCTGCACGGCGTTGGCGATGGACCGCTTGTCCGGCTCCAGGTATTCGCGGCTGTAGCGCGCGTCTTCCGTCACCTTCATTTTTTTGCGCAACGCGTCAATGCGCGGGTCCGCCGCCGCCCTGTCCTCGTAATCTTCCGCTTTCAGCCCGCCAAAAATCAATCCAATGGCCGTCATGTATTGCAGGCAATGATCGCGATCGGCGGGGTTGTGCAGCGGCCCTTTCTTATCGATAATACGAATCGCCGATTCGTGGGTCGTCAATTCGACCCGTTCAATCTCCGCAACCCGGTCTTTGACTTGAGGATGAATCTGGATTGCCGCCTCGACCGCCGTCTGCGCGTGAAATTCCGCCGGAAACTGGATTTTGAAAAGAATGTTCTCCATCACGTACGAGCCAAGCGGCCGCGCCAGCTCAATCGGTTTTGAACGAAATAACGCCTCGCAAAATCCCCAGCCTTTCGCCGTCAGCGCCGAGGGATAACCAGGCTCCCCTTTCAGCGCCATCAACGCGTGCCACACGCCGCGCGCCGTGGCGTCGCCGGCGGCCCACGACTTGCGAGGTCCCGTATTCGGCGCATGACGGTAAACTCTCAGGGCGCCTCCATCCACCCACGCGTTGGAAACGGCGTTGATGACGTCCGTGCGCGTTCCGCCGAGCAGGCGTGTCGCCACCGCGGTCGATGCAATGCGAACCAACAACACATGGTCAAGTCCGACGCGATTAAAACTGTTGCCAAGCGCGATCACGCCCTGGATTTCGTGCGCCTGGATCATCGCGGTGAGAACGTCGCGCATCGTCAATCCGAGTTCGGGACGCGTGCGGCCCAAGTAATCGCTCACGCTGAGAATCGCCCCAAGATTATCCGAAGGATGGCCCCATTCGGCGGCAAGCCACGCGTCGTTGAAATCGAGCCAGCGAATCGCGCATCCGATGTTGAACGCCGCCGTAACGGGGTCCAACTCGTAATCCGTCCCGGGCACGCGCGCTCCCTTCGGCACAACCGTTCCCGGCGCAATCGGGCCGAGTCGCTTCGCGCAAGCCGGAAAATTCAAAGCCAGGATGCCGCAGCCCAGCGTATCCAACAGGCAATAGCGCGCCGTCTCATATGCCAGCGCGCTCAACTCCGGGCCGGCGCAAACGTAATCCGCAATCTCGCTCAGCAACTTGTCCGGCGGCGGTCTGACATTTTGGGAATCGGCGCTCATCTCCGTTACCTCTTTTCCAGCGGCACAAAGTCGCGCGGCGCGGGACCAATGTAATCCGCCGTGGGCCGGATCAAGCGGTTGTTGGCGCGTTGCTCAAAAATGTGGGCCGACCAGCCCGAAATCCGCGCGATCACAAAAAGCGGCGTGAACATCGCCGTCGGAATTCCCAAAAAGTGGAATGCCGGCGCGCTGTAAAAATCCAGGTTCGGAAACATTTTCTTTTCGCGGCGCATGACGGCTTCCAGGCGTTCGGCCACCGCATACAACGCCTGTCCTCCGCGCGCATCGGCCAATTTCTTCGCCCACGACTTGATAATGTCCGAGCGCGGATCGGCAGATTTATAAACACGATGCCCGAACCCCATGATCAGTTCCTTGCGTCCGAGCATTTCGAGCAACTTTTTTTCCGCTTCGTCCGGGCTGTGGAACTTTTCCATCAGCTCCATCGCGGATTCATTCGCCCCGCCATGCAAGGGCCCGCGCAACGCGCCGATCCCCGCCGTCACCGCCGAATAAAAATCCGCCAGCGTCGAAGCGACCGTCCGGCACGTGAAGGTGGAGGCGTTGAACTCGTGTTCGGCGTAGAGGATCAACGCCACGTCGAGGCCGCGCGCGTCCAGTTCATCAGGCGCATTGCCGTGCAGCATCTCTAAAAAATGCGAAGCCACGTTCGGCGCGGACGAAGCGGTTTCGATGCGTTTGCCCCGCGCTTGAAAATGGTGCCAATACAATAGCATCGACGGAAATAACGCGAGAAGACGATTGGCGATTTCATATTGATCGCGCGCGGCTGTCTCCGGTTCAAACGCTCCCAGCGCCGAACAACCCGTGCGCAACACATCCATTGGGCTGGTCTTCGCCGGCAATTGTTCGAGCACCGTCTTCAAGCTTGCGGGGAGTCCGTGCAACGAAATCAGTTTTGTCCGATAGCCTTCAAGTTCCGCGCTGTTCGGCAGCGCTCCATAGATCAATAAATAAGCGACCTCCTCAAAAGTCGCGCCCGCCGCAAGGTCGTCGATGCTGTAACCGCGATAAGTAAGCCCAACGCCTTCTTTGCCGACGGTGGAAATGGCGGTTTCACCCGCGACGATTCCCGCAAGGCCGGAGGTTTTTCGTGTGTCGCTCATAATTTTCGTGTCCTGGCGAAAAGCTCGTCGAGTTTGGTTTCGTAGGCGTGATAACCAAGAAACTCGTAGAGGTCAGCCCGTGTTTGCATTTTATCGATCACGCTTTTTTGCGTCCCTTCCTTGCGAATCGCGCTGAAGATTTCCAGCGCCGCCGCGCTCATCGCCCGAAACGCCGAGAGCGGATAAAGCGCCAAGCCCACGCCCTCTGCCGCCAATTCCGTCACGGTAAACAGCGGGGTCTTCCCGAATTCCGTCATATTCGCGAGCACCGGCGCATCCAGCGCTTGGCAGAATGTTTTGTATTCCTGAAGGGAACTGAGCGCCTCGGCAAAAATCATGTCGGCTCCCGCCGCGCGATACGCTTGCGCCCGTTCGATCGCCGCTGGGACGCCTTCCACCGACGCCGCGTCCGTTCGCGCCATAATCACGAAGGCCGGGTCAGTCCGCGCATCGACGGCCGCTTTGATTCGGTCGCACATTTCCACCGCGGCGACCAATTCCTTTCCCGGGCGATGTCCGCAACGTTTGGCCGCCACTTGGTCTTCCAAATGAATCGCCGCCGCCCCTGCGCGGATCATTTCGCGCGTCGTTCGCTGGATTCCAAACGCCTCGCCCCAACCGGTATCCGCATCGACTAGCAACGGCACGCTCGTCACCGCGGTGATTCGGCGAACATCGGCAAGGACGTCGGCGAGAGAAGTGATGCCCAGATCAGGCAAGCCGTAGGAAGCGTTGGCAACGCCCGCCCCAGAAAGGTAAAGCGCGCGAAAGCCGGATTTTTCCGCAAGAATTGCCGTGTAGGCATTGATGACCCCGACAATTTGCAATGGTTTTTCCTGCTCCAATGCCCGGCGAAAATTTTTCCCGGCGCTTTCTGTGTCCGCTTGCGACATCGAATTAAAATACCACGCCGCGTTTTGGAATGCGAGGCATTCAATCGCCCTATGTGTTTGAAAAAGAGCTACGAGAAAATCTGAAACAAATGGCAGGGAAATATACCGTTAAGCTCCTGCTGGTTTTAATTTTTACTTCCCTTTCCGAAACATTCCGCAAAGATTCCGCGCATGAGCAAAAAATTTGCCGCTTACCCCAGGTTGAATCCTTTGGGCATCCGGAAAAAAATATCGGCAGCCGACCTGGTCGAGCAAACGTTCCTCGCCTACAACGCCGGACGCCTGCGCGAGGCCGCGAAATTGTTGACAAATAACATGCTCCCCAACGACGGCCTGATTGGCATGAGCCTGACTGGCGCGCTGACCCCCGCCGGCCTGGGAAAATCCTGTTTGATTCCCCTGATGCGCGCGGGGTTTGTCGATTGGATTGTTTCCACCGGAGCCAACCTCTATCACGATCTCCACTACGGGCTTGATATGGCGCTCTACCAGGGCTCGCCCTTCCTGGATGACGTTGCTCTTCATCGCGACGGCGTCATCCGCATTTACGACATTTTATTTGACTATAATGTCCTGCTCGATACCGATGCTTTTGTCCGCGAGGTCATCCAGGGACCTGAATTCCAGCGGACGATGGGCAGCGACGAGTTTCATTACCTTCTCGGCAAGTATGTTTCCGAGCGGGGCAGGCAACTCAAAGTGCGCGACAGTTCGATTGTCGCCGCGGCGTACGAATGCGGCGTGCCGGTCTTCACCAGCAGTCCCGGCGACAGTTCCATCGGCATGAACGTCGCCGCCATGGCCATGCGCGATTCTAAGCTGCTCATCGACGTCAATCGCGATGTCAATCAAACGGCCGCGATTGTCTATGAGGCCAAATCGTCGGGGCGCAAATCTTCCGTTTTTATTCTGGGCGGCGGGTCGCCGAAAAACTTCATGCTGCAAACCGAGCCGCAGATTCAGGAGGTCATGGGCATCGCCGAAAAGGGCCACGATTATTTTCTACAATGCACCGATGCGCGAGCCGACACCGGCGGTTTGAGCGGCGCGACGCCCTCCGAAGCCGTCAGTTGGGGAAAAGTCGATCCCAACAGCCTGCCCGATTGCGTTGTCGCTTACGTCGATTCGACCATCGCGCTGCCGCTGCTGACCGCTTACGCGCTTAATCGCCATGCGTCGCGAAAGTTGAAACGGCTGTATGACCGTCGCGATTCCACTTACGAAAAAGTGAAATCGCTTTATCTGCAGGTCGGCACCGTGACCAAGGTCAAGACCAGTCGCAAACGCGCCAAGCGCCAAACCGGTTTATAAGAACCTGTTTGAATTTGCGAAATATACGCCTTTCGGATGATGGCGGCCTGGTCTCGTTTTGTTCAGACTCGATCAAAATATGACACACCGCGTTATCGCCTTTCTAATATGTTTTGGAACGGCCGTTGCCTCGCTCCAAGCCGAAACCCCCGGCGAGTTTCGCCCCATGCCCACCCTTCATCCGGCGGAAAAAGTCGGGGCGAGCGGCTTCAAAATTCAACCGCCGGAGACCCTCCCTCAATCCCGCGCGCCGCTGCCAGTGGCGCATCGAAAACAGAAGCTCGCAAGCCGGCCTGCGCCGGCCATTTCGGGAAACACGATCACATTTAACGCCGGCTGGGAAATGACCGAGGCGCGCAACGTCACCACGAACGGCGCCGTCCTCTCGGTGCCCGGAATCGATACGCATGGCTGGTATGACGCGACCGTTCCCGGCACAGTCCTGACTTCGCTGGTTAACGAGGGCGTTTATCCTGACCCTTATTTCGGCCTAAATAATCTGGAGATTCCGGAAAGCCTCAACAAGCAGGATTATTGGTACCGCACTGAGTTCACCATCCCCGCTTCGTTTGCCGGCAAGGAACTTGCGTTGCAGTTCAACGGCATCAATTACTACGCCGAAGTTTGGTTCAACGGCAAATATCTCGGGCACATCACCGGCGCTTTCATTCGCGGTAATTTCAACGTTACCGCCCTCGCGCAGCCGGGCGCCAAAAATGTTCTGGCTGTCATGATTGCGCCTGCGCCCGATCCCGGAATTCCCAGCGAGCAATCCGTGAAATTCGGCCCCGGCGACAATGGCGGCGCGCTCTGCCTGGACGGGCCGACTTTTGTTTGCTCGGAGGGATGGGATTGGATTCCGGCCATTCGCGATCGCTGTTCCGGCATTTGGCAGGATGTCGTCTTGCGCGCAACCGGCCCGGTCACCATCGCTGACCCGCATGTTGTCACCGTTCTGCCCGTGCCGGACCTTTCCCGGGCGGACATAACGGTGAATGTCGATCTTCACGCCGCCCGCGGCCAGCCCACCGAAGGCACGCTCAAAGGCGATTTTGAAGGCGTGGAATTTTCCAAGCTCGTTTCGCTGGCTGGCGGAGAAACAAGAACCGTCCAATTCACGCCGGACGATTTTCCCCAACTGACCGTCCGCCAGCCGCGCCTTTGGTGGCCCAACGGTTACGGCGAGCCGAACCTCTACCATCTCCATTTAAGTTTTGTCACAAGCGATGGCGTGGAATCCGACACCGAATCCGTCCGATTCGGCATCCGCCAAATGACCTATGAATTGGAAGTGGGCAAACCCGATGGCGGACACGAACGGATTGAATTCACCCCTGCCGCCGTCCAGGGTTCCACAGACGCCATTCTCGACAATACGCGCGCCGCGATGCACTGGCGCGAACACGGCAAGGAACTCCCCGTCCATCCAGTCCTGCTGCCTGCCGGGGAAAATTCCCCGGCCGTGCGCCCAGTGGACGATTCGGATATGGGCCGTTACCTCGTCATCAAGGTCAATGGCAGGAAAATCCTTTGCCTTGGCGGCAATTGGGGAATGGACGACGCGATGAAAAACGTCTCGCGCGAAAAGCTGGAGCCGTATATCCACATGTCTCGCGACGCCCATTTGACTATGATCCGCAATTGGAGCGGCCAGGACACTTCCGAAACGTTTTACGACTTGTGCGACGAATACGGCATCCTGGTCTGGAATGATTTTTGGATGGACACCGAGGGCTGGAACTATGTTCCGCTCGATCATGAACTCTTTTTGCGCAATGTCGCCGATACCATCAAACGTTTCCGCAACCATCCTTCCATCGCGCTCTGGTGTTCGATGAACGAAGGCGTCCCGCCCGACGACATTAACAACGGCAATGACAAATTGATTCGGGAACTCGACGGCACCCGTTATTACCAGCCCAATTCGCGCTGGGTCAACCTGCGGGTGAGCGGCCCGTGGTCAAACACCCGGCTCGAAAATTATTTTACCAATTTAAATTCCGGTTTCAGCACGGAAATGGGCGCCAGTTCGATTCCCTCCGCCGAAGTCATGCGGTCGATGATGGCGCCCGAGGACCTCTGGCCGCCGGGCGATGTCTGGGCCTATCACGATTTTCACTCCAAAGGCGCCGGCAATCGCGTCGAGATTCTCAACACCATTGCCCGGCGCTACGGAGAAGCCACAAATCTGGACGATCTTTGTCGTAAGGCGCAAATGGTCAATTACGAAACCTTCCGGGCCATTTACGAGGGATTTAACAGCAGGATGTGGAAGGATAGCAGCGGCGTGCTCGTTTGGATGAGCCATCCTTCATGGCCGAGTGTCGTCTGGCAGTTCTACAGTTGGGATTACGACGCAAACGCCTCGCTGTACGGCGCAAAAAAAGCCGCCGAACCCATTCACATTCAAATGAACCTGCCCGATTGCAAAGTCGCCGTCATCAACCACTTCGCCGATCCCATTTCCGAAGCTACCGCCACCGCCGTCCTTTACAATCTCCAGGGAATTCCCGAGCGGACCGACGAAGCCACCGTCACCGTTGCGCCCGACACCACAGGTGACGCATTCACGATCAATTGGCCGCAAAGCGGCGCGCATTTCGTCCGATTGGAATTGCGGGACAAGGGAGGCCAGTTGCTTTCGGAAAACTTTTACTGGCACGCGCGTGAAGAAGAGCAATTGCGGGAGTTGAACACGCTCCCGTCCGTGACGTTGGAAGCTGGCCTGAGCAGGGGCAACGGCAGCGTGATTGCGAACATCACGAATACCGGCGCGGCCCCCGCTTTGGGAGTGCACCTGACGTTGCGTGACGCATCGACGAACAAGCGTATTTTGCCTGCTTACTACTCCGATAATTATTTTACATTGATGCCCGGTGAATCGCGCAAAATTCAAATCGAAGCCTCGCTGGCGAGGCAATGGAGCGTTTCAGTGGATGGCTGGAACGTGATCGCGAAGACCTTTGCCCCGTAAAGGAATTAATTCGCGTCCAGCTTGCCGCGGATGGTCCGGGCGAGTTTGGCTGCGTCGAATGGTTTGGCGAGAAAGTTATCGCCCTCTATCAACGGAAAGTCCTTCCCGGCATATTTGGCGCTATACGCGCTCATGTAAATCACTTTGAGCTTCGGAGCATCCTGGAGGAGACATTGGGCCAATTCTTTCCCTGTCATTCCTCCTGGCATTGTCATATCTGTCAACAGTAACCCAATAGCGTCCCGATTTTCTTTCCACAGTTCCAGCGCTGTTGCCCCTGTCGCGGCGTCGAGAACTCGGTACCCCATTTGGGAAAGTGTTTTCCGAAGGGAGATGCGCAGGGATGGATCGTCTTCCGCAAGCAAAATCGTTTCGTCACCGCCGGGCGCTGCCGTGACGTTCGATTCATCCACCTCTCTGCCCGAAGGTTCCAATACCAAGCCGCTCTGCATAAACTCACTTGGTAATCGTCAGAAATCCCAGAAAGCTTAAGAACCTTGATTAACCTTTACCAGGCTTGATTGGTTCGGACGAATCAGATTCATTGTTAGCGGGTGGCGGGAGAGATTGATTTGGAACTCATAAAATCAGGAATTCTTTTTCGTGATTTCTTGAGTTTCAAATTGAAACGAACCTTGACCCACTTTGACCAGGCTTGACCGACGGACGCGGAAAACAGCGCAGGTTTTGACGAAGACGTAGATTGCAAGATGTTCTACATCAACACTATACGCAGACTCCGCAGCGGCAAAAAGTCTCCACAACAGGGGTTTGACCGAGTTTAACTCAACCTTGACCCGAAGGACGGCAAATATTGGCCGTCAAAATTTCAAAGAACAAGCCTTTTGGGCGCCTGGGTTTTGACAGCAATGGAGCCGTTTGTATTCAAACGAATGTGTGGAGTCCCCTGATTTTAAGGGGTTAGGTCGAGATGAGCCGAAAACGTCAATTCTTTACTTTGGCCATCCCAGGCGGAGATGTTCGCACCATAAAGCGTATAGTTTGCACCGGACGATACAACTTCAAGTGGAATGCTCTGGTCGCCAATCAACACAGCAAAGTTCCCAACCCCCAATTGCGGATTCGCCGCTCCCTGTAATCCCTGTTCCTCGAAAAGCAGCGATTGAGCAGACGCCGGAATCGTGCCAGTTTGGCTGATGGACGCATCAGAAGCGGTTCCGCCGCCTTGCAAAGGGCGCTGTAGTCACCGTCAATTGCACCATAGCCAGGTCCCACTAGAGAAACCCACGTTGCACCGGTACTTGAATCATTGTAGTTAACCTGTGTTTGTTGAACGCCACCTATCATGACCGTCCAATCAGGAAACGCACTCGCCGCCGTTACGCCGTATGGATAGAACGGACTGTTGGGAACAATAACGGGATTGGCATCCTCGAAACCCAAATTTTGAAACGTCCCTTGCGCCGAAACCGAAAGAACTGGTCCGAACACGAAAAGTATCAGCCATGCCTTCACTCGCTTTGCCGCTTCCATTTCTGATAGAATGTCAATATTAGTACGCCGATTCCCAGTAAAAACGCCGGACTTGGTTCAGGCACGGCAGTCGTAGAAAATGAGATGTCGTCAATAACCCAATTGTCGTTGCCGCAGCCAGGAACGGAAAAGGATTCGCTGCCTCAAAATCAAGGTTTTGAAACGTCCCCTGTGCAGGTACGAATAACGGTAACAAACTCAAATATGTAATTAGAAGTCTCACGCCGCCGCCTCAAAATGGGGGAGGGTCTGCATTGCTTCGTGGATTCCTGACATGAGCCGTTCCACCTTCCCTACATCCATTCCCAGCACTTCTGCGCTCGTCTTGTTGGCCGCGGCAAGGCGTTGTTCCCATCCATCGCTTCGGTCGGAATGGAGGACGGCTCGGTTGGCAAGGTAAATCACTGCCGACAACTGAATTGCCGGCTTGGTCAGGGGCGAATGATGGTTGGCCACAGCTTCAATAATCAAATCCGGGAATGCCCACCTCTGTAGCAAACAAGCCCCCACTTCGCAGTGATCGGTTCCCAATACCGCCCTCTCCACTTCCATGCGCGAGGCTGGATTGCTGGAAATCTTCGATCGGATTTCCGTTCGCATCTGCGGTGTCAACGCTTTGCTTATCACTGTTTTCCCGATGTCGTGCAGCAAGCCCGCGGTGAAGGCCGCGGATGGAAGAAAATGACCGTAGGATTCGACCTCTACCAGGTATTCGGAACCAATGCCTGCGCTCAATGAGTGGGTCCAAAGATCATTGGCCTCGTTATCGTAGCCGGCGGCAGCCAATCCCAATGCGCCGCCGAAGCCAATCGCGCACACCATGCGGAAAATGGCGTTGTCGCCAAGTATCAATATCGCTTGATCCACTGAAACGACTGGCTCCCGCACCCCGGAACCGGCCGAGTTGCACACCCGCAGAAGTTTCGCGGTGAGGACACTATCGAAGCGGACCGTTTCGACAATTTCGTCCCGGTGCAAGTCAGGCTGGCTGAGTTGTGACGCCAGTTTGCGCGCCGTTTCCGACACCACAGGCAAATCTTTTACCTGGGTTATTATTTCAGTTGCCGTCATATCGCCCAAAGTTGAAGGGGTTATTGCAAATTCAATTTGTACTATCGGCGCAAGCAGACAACACTTAAGTTTTTTCCTCCGCTTTTCAAACCTCCGGCATCCCGCCCGGTTCCGCCGCCGCGCCGGGCACCGGATTTTCGGGCGCCGCGCAAACCGTCGCGAGAAACTCCTCGAACAATCCCTCAATCGCCCACATCGCGTTGGGATCGTTGTTCATTACCAGAACGGCCAGCGTGCCATCCTTGCGGCGCGCCGAATGAAGTTGCCCGTGCTCGAACGCCCAGCGCAATCTCGAACTGCCGAGCTGGCTGTTGCGCAAAGTGAACGCCACTTCGGCAAGGCATTGCAAAAGCTCCTTGAGGTGCGCCTCGGGAAGCGATTCGTCAAAGGTCTTGATCGCCACGGATTGATTGGCCAGCCTGACGCCGCAAGCCAGCACACCGGAATATTGGGCCGTTCTATCCACCCAACCCTGAAATGGGTGTTTTTTCATGCTTTTAATCCCCAGGCGGAGCAACCGACAGCCGCACGAACATTTTGCGCTCGGGTTGCAGCAGGCAAATCACCCGGCTTCTCGGTTCGTTGATCTCCAGGCGATCGGCCCTGCCCAGCGATGGCAATAAAGTGGTCACGGTGGCCGATTTGGCCATGAGCCAGTCGAGCAGCCGCACGCGCCGATCGGCGTGCTGAGCCTTCCATTCATGGATGATCTCATTTGCCGCGGAACTGAGCACAACTTCCTCGACCCGCCGCCCGGCGTCTTCCAGTTGCGGCCCTCCTGGCTTCGGCTCCAGACTAACGCCCGTTTCATTGTCTGTCCCCCCTTCGCTTGCCATCTCGTCGCTTGATTGCGCCGCTTCCAGGAGCAATCCCTCCCAATGGCCATCAATGGTCTGTCGCGAGGGCTGCGTGAAGGGCGCCAGACGAAATTCCCCTCCCTTGAGCCGGTACAAACGGGCGAGCGCCTTTTCCCCAAAAATCCCGCCCACCTCCGCATGAATGATGTTCCCCTCGGAAATATAAATGCGCCCGTCCGCGTTCGGACCTTTGATCTCCAGCACCGAGGATTTCCGCGCCAGGCATTCCAGTTGCAGCAACTCCGTCAGCCCCACTTGCCGCACAATTCCCCCGAAACCTTCCGCCGGCGCCTCAACCGTTGCTTCCAGCGCCGGGTAGATGCTGTCGAAACTCGCTCCTACATCCAGTTTGCTCAATACGAGCGACGCCCCGTGCTGCAACGCGTAATCCCGATTTTCCGGCGTGACCAAGCCGCTGAGCACCACAACGGGCAGCGCCGGGCGGCTTCGTTTGAACATAGTCAACAATTGCAACCCATCCATCACCGGCATGTTGATGTCCACGACCACCAGATCCACCACGTGGGATTTGAGGCAGTTGAGCGCCTCCGAATAATTGTCCGCCGTGTGGACAATCCATGACGGCTCGCGTTTTCTCACCAAATGCGCCTTGAGCATTTCGGTAAAATCCGGACTGTCGTCAACCAGCAAAACGTGATGCGTGACTCTGGAACGCGTTGGAGGTGAATCGGGCGGCGTCATTCCACTCCTAGATCAGCGAGCGCGTGCGCCGCCGCCAGCCGCACCGCTTTTTCCACATCCATCAACGCCGTCATCAGCGGCGAGCGAGCGCGTGCGTCACCCAATCTGCCCAGGGCCTCCGCGGCCGCGAGGCGCAAATCGACGTCCGTGTCTTTCAATAAATCCGTGAATATCGTTAACACAGCCTGTTGCCGTCGCCGCGCCGGCGTTGCCATCTCCGCGCTTAGCTGGGGCGATGTCGTGACCTGCCCTTCGCCAAGCTGTTGGAGAACGTAAGCCGCGGCGCGCCGCACCGCCCAGTCTTCCGAACCAAGCGCGCCGCGCAGTTCCGGCGCCAGCTTGCGCGCCGCATCTGATTCCGCCCACTTTGTGTCAATCTGTGTCAGCGCCCCAGCCGCCATTCTGCGCACGTCTGATTCGCCATCCTTAAGGGCAAGAACCAGCGGCCCGATGGCCCGGGGGTCACCGATGCGGCCCAACGAAGAAGCGGCGGCTGTGCGGACATCCGGGCTTTTGTCCTTCAAAACCGCAATCAAGGCGTCCACCGTCGTCGGGTCCTTCACTTTGGCAAGGGCGACCGCCGCGGCGGAGCGGACATCCCACATCTGGTCGCGAAGCAGCGCGCGCAACTCGCCTGCCAGGTTTTGAGCGTCGAATCGCGCCAGCGCTTCGATGGCCGCCGTGCGAATCCGATGGTCATTATGCTTGAGCATTTTGGCGATGTCGTTCACCACTCCCGCGCCACCCGTGTTGGTGAGCGCCCCGATGGCCGCAAGGCAGACCACATGGTCAGGCGACCTCAAGGCCCTCGAAAGAGATTTCAACACTCGTTCATCCGGGATAGCCCCCAAAGCTTCCACGACCGCCGCTTGTTGACTGTAAACTCCCTCGGTCAAAACGCTTTCCAGCGGCCGGATGGCAGCGGCCCCAAAACTGGCGGCCCGCATCATTTGGCCGCGCGCAATCGCCAGCCAGACTTCGTCCTCGATGTCGTGGGGATGCCACCCGGCTTTTTCAAGGAACCGCGCGGCGCGGGCGCGCACGCCTGGATCGGGGTCGCGCAGGGCGCCCGCCATGGCAATTTGCACACGTTCGCTTCCGTCATCCTTCAACTGGCCCAGCGCGGCCTTCCTTACATGGGGGGAAAGATCGTGAAACGCGCGCAACAGCAGTTCCGTGGAACGTTCATGGGGAATGGCGCCGAGAGCCGCCACCGCCGCCACTCGCACCTTGTCATCGCTATCGCGGGCGGCTTCGGCAAGAGCGCCAAGGACGCGTGGACCTTCCAACTCCGCGAGGCTCTCCACTGCCTGGCGTCGTTTCTCCGGGTCGGACGATTTGAGTCGCTGTAAAGTAAGCCACAACATCCGTTTCGGGCATTTTAACCCGTGTTTCTCCTCCCGTCACGTAAGAACATCCGGCTATTTGCCTCGGCTTGGCCCAAAAACCAAGTCGAACCGTTCGTTGACGTTTTTGAAATGGAAATCGAGCGAGCAAAGTTTTTCCAATTCGCCTTCGGCAAAATGGCGGCCGACTTCGGGATCGCTTTGGAGTTGTTTGAGGAAATCAGCGGAAGTATGTCCGGCGTGTTTGGCCTGCCATGTTTGCATGGCATTGCGCTGGACCAGTTCGTAAGCGGCTTCGCGGGTCAAACCTTTTTTGATCAGCGCGAGCAGGACGGTCTGGGAATTCCAAAGGCCCAATGACAGCGCCAGGTTGCGCTTCATATTTTCCGGATAGACGATCAGGCCCTCGGTCAGCTTTTTCAGCGTCACCAGCATGTAATCCAGCAAAGTGCAGGAATCAGGGAAAATAATTCGTTCGACCGAGCTGTGGCTGATGTCGCGTTCGTGCCACAGGGCGACGTTTTCGAGCGCGGCGACGGCATTGCCGCGAAGCACGCGGGCAAGGCCGGTGAGTCGCTCGCCGGTGATGGGGTTCCGCTTGTGCGGCATGGCGCTGGAGCCTTTTTGGCCGGGCGCAAAAAACTCCTCGGCTTCGAGAACTTCGGTGCGCTGGAGATGCCGGAACTCGGTCGCCCAATGTTCGATGCTCGCGCCGATCAATGCGACGGTCCCGATGAATTCGGCGTGAATATCGCGTTGAACGACTTGCGTGGCAATGGGAGCGGGGCGCAAGCCCAATTTTGCGCACACCTCGGCTTCCACCTTTGGAGAAAGGTGCGCGCTGGTGCCAACCGCGCCGGAAAGTTTTCCGACAGCCACCCGCTCACGCGCAATTTCCAATCGTTCCAGCGCGCGCGTGAATTCGTCGTGCATCAGCGCCATCTTCAAGCCAAAAGTGGTCGGCTCGGCGTGAATTCCGTGGCTGCGGCCGATCATCGGAGTAAATTGGTGCTGGCGGGCTTTTTTCTCGATGGTTTCGCGCAGGGCTTTGACGTCGGCGATGAGAATGTCCGCGGATTGCGTCATTTGCACGGCAAAAGCGGTGTCAATAATATCACTGCTGGTCAGTCCGAAGTGGAGCCAGCGGCTGGCGGGAGCGCCGATGTTTTCGGAGACGTTCGTCGTGAAGGCGATGACGTCGTGATTCAGGGTCTTTTCCAGTTCCTTGCAGCGTTCGAGAGTGAAGGCGGCCCGCCCTTTCATTTGCGCAAAGTCGCCGGCTGGCACAGTGCCCTCGGCAACGAGAGCCTCGGACGCCAGCAATTCGATCTGAAGCCAGATTTCGAGTTTGCGCTGTTCCGTCCAAATTTCCCGCATTTCCGTCCGCGAATACCGCTGTATCATGCGTCAGGATTGACAACTTCCACGCGGTTCGCAAGCGCTACCTGTCCGGTCGCGGACAGCGGAAAAGAGTGGGGCGGGTGTCGCCGGGATAACGCTTGCGGCTGAGGCCGTTGTTGTCGGTGCAGAGCCAGAAATAATCCTTGTCCACGGCCAATCCTTCCATGACGCCGGTGACGAGCGGCACAACTTTGTGATAGGCCACCTCCGGGTCGTTTTCCATTGCGGCAAAGTTATATTCGGCCCGGACTTCGTGCGTGGCGGGGTTGAGCTTTAATATGACATGGTCTTCGCGCATCAACGCGTAGAGCGCGCCGCGAAACCAGCACAGATCCGAGTAATGCGCTTCATACCAAATGCTGTGGCTTGCCGGGGCGACGAAATCATCCGTCACCTTGAGCGTATTGAGATCCACCAAAATGATCCGGCCTCTTTTTCTTTCGTTGGCAACGTAGAGGGTCGATCCATGAATCGCGATTCCTTCCCACGCGGCGTTGCGGTCGCTTGAGAAATATTTTTTAACCGAAGTCCAATCGATGTTGAGGCGTTCAACGGTTTTTGTTCGCGGGTCCCAGCGCAGAATCCACCGGTCAGCCTCTTCGCAAAGGTAGATTCGGCCCTGGGCGTCTTCCGTCACGCCTTCGCAATCGTAACGTCCGTATTTTTCCGCGGCGAACGGCGCCAACTGCGCGTCCGTGAAACAGTCGGGGATTCGCGTCAAATCGACAGACTTGTAGCCCGACCCGAAAATGATTCTGTAAACGCCGATTTTTTGATCGCTTTCCGTCAGGAGAACCCCCGGTTTTTCCTCGAACAATCCCGAGGCGTCGAAGCGTTGACCGTTAGGAAGATTCATCTGCCAAATGCGATCGGCCCGGAGCGTGTAGCTCGTGAAATCCGGCGCATTTTGCTTCAATGAGCGCGAGAAGCAGCCGGGCATGAATGTCAACACAACGGCCACGAAGACGAGTCTGAGCCATCCGATCATTTGGCGATTAGACTGCGCGCGCGCGAGACAGACTCAAAGAAAATCGGAACTTTAAAGTTGTCAGGACAGCCTTTAAGCTTCGGGAAGATGGGCAATTCATTTGGAAACTTGTTTCGCATCACCACCTGGGGGGAATCTCACGGCGGAGGCGTCGGCGTTGTTATTGACGGCTGCCCGCCGCGTCTGCCGCTTACTGAAGCGGACATCCAGCCCGATCTCGACCGGCGGCGTCCGGGCCAATCCTCGATTGTTACGCCGCGCCAGGAGGCGGACCGCGTCCAGATTCTTTCGGGGACTTTCGGGGGCCAAACGCTCGGCACGCCCATTTCGATGCTGGTCAAGAATGAAGATGCGCGACCGGCAGCCTACAGTGAAATGGCTACGAAATTCCGGCCATCGCACGCGGATTACACGTACCAGGCCAAGTTCGGCGTGCGCAATTGGCAGGGAGGAGGGCGCACCAGCGCTCGCGAAACCATTGGCCGCGTCGCCGCCGGCGCTGTCGCCAAGAAGATTCTGAGCGAACAGTTCGGCGTCACCGTTTTGGCATTTGTCAAACAAGTGCAGCGCATCGTGGCCGACGTTGATCTTGACTCGGTGTGTTTTAAACAAATTGAAAGCAATATCGTCCGATGCCCGGACCAACCCGCCGCTCAAAAAATGATCCGGCTTATCGAAAAAATGAGGCGGGCCGGCGACAGCGTGGGAGGAGTCATCGAATGTGTGGCGCGCGGCGTGCCGCCAGGCTGGGGCGAACCGGTCTTTGATCGATTGGAGGCGGACTTGGGAAAAGCGATGTTGAGCCTGCCTGCCTCAAAGGGCTTTGAAATCGGCTCGGGCTTCGGTGGAATCTTATTGACTGGTTTGCAACACAACGATCCCTTTCGAATGCGCGGCGGCAAGGTGCGCACCATCACCAATAAGTCGGGCGGGATTCAGGGCGGCATTTCCAACGGCGAGCCGATTTACTTCCGGGTCGCGTTCAAACCCGTCGCCACAGTGATGCGCGAGCAGCAAACGGTGGACATCCATTTGAAGAACACAACGCTCAAAGCCCGCGGACGCCATGATCCGTGTGTTCTCCCACGCGCCGTGCCGATGGTCGAGGCGATGGCCGCGCTCGTGCTGGTGGACCATGCCATGCGACAGCGCGGACAGTGCGGTGCCGCGTGAAGCCGCCCGTCATCGAACTTCCCGATGGCACGCGCGTGCCGATTCTCTATGAGGACCGGAGCGTGCTCGCGATCGACAAACCCACGGGATGGATGCTTGCGCCGGCGACGTGGAAGAACACCAGCCGCAATTTGCAGCGCGAATTGATGATCTCGATTCAGTGCGGAGAATACTGGGCGCGCTCGCGGAACCTAAAGTTTGTCCGTTACATTCACAGGCTTGATGCGGAAACCAGTGGCGTGCTTTTGCTGGGGAAAAGCGCGGGAGCGGTGAGCGCTTTGAGCGAACTTTTTGAATCCAGGCTCATGGGCAAAAAATATCTCGCTGTGGTTCATGGAATTCCAAAGGAAACTTCCTGGGTTTGCCGATTGGGTATTTCCGAGGAGCCTGGGGCAAAGGGGCAAATGCGCGTGGATGAGCGGCATGGGAAGGAGGCGGAAACGGCCTTTCACGTTTTGGAGCGCGGTCAGGACAAGGCGCTGGTCGAGGCGGCGCCGAGGACGGGCCGGACGCACCAGATTCGTGTTCATTTGGCGGCGGCAGGACACCCTGTCCTGGGTGATTCACTTTATGGCGGCAGAGGACGGGATCTCGCGCTGCGCGCAATCGAACTTTCCTACACCGATCCATTTCAAAAACGGCCGGTCCGAATCCTCGCGCCAACGGAAGAATTTCGCCGGCGTTTTCAATTCGCGACCACGCGGTAAAATCGCCCGCTATTTGTCGCTACCGCATCCGTCACAGTCACCTGACCGCCAAAGCTGGGGATGTTGGTCAACGTTTGCCAGACGGCATCGGTCAGTTGGTTTTTGAATTGCACACTGTTGGTGTGAGTTCCGGGAACTTGAAAATTGAAAGTAAAGCCCGCCGCCCGCAAAATCGGATTCGAGATTTCAAGGACAAGCTGGCTGGCCGGAAGAAAAACCAGGTAGTTCAAATCATAGGTTCCGCCGGCGCAGGTGACGCGCAATGTGTTGGTTCCATTGAGTTGGAAAACGATGGGATTTCCGAAAGAGTCAGTCAGCGGAACATTGGTGTAGGATGTGGAATTGACCGGGCAGACAAAAGCGCCAAGGATAGAGCCAGTCTGGCTGGAGTTGGTGGCGGTTGCCGCGGCCAGTTGTTCAAGGGAGATTACAGGCGCGCCGGAAACCGGCAACATTCGCGCGTAGGCGACGCAGACGACGTTGCTGAAAACGCGGGTATAGTTCTCCCATTCGTTAGTCTTGACGGAAACCAGGCTATAATCCGGGAGGCCCTGCGCGGCGTAGATGGGGCGGGGAACATCGTCATTCATATTGACATCGACACGGCCACTGTCCTGTGGCCGGTAAACATTCGTGCCGCCATCCGGCGGGGAAGGCTTGAAAGCGTCCACGCCGAGCATGGCGATCGCATTAGTGGAAAGCGCGCCGAGGCCGTCTTCGGCGGCGCCGTATTCATCGGGCACGGGGTTGGGAATGAAATTGCCGCCGTGGAAGTTGTAATCCTCCGCCTCGATAAATTGCAGACCGTGCGACCATGTGTTGAATGACAGCGGCTGGCTTGTGGTATTGCCGTTCGAATCGGTCACGCTGATTGCTCCGGTATAGGTGATGTTTGTTTGCAAGGGAATTGTGGTATTGACAATCCAATTGGCGGGCGAACCGGCGAAGGCGAGCCCGTTGCTCTGCGCGACGCCGTTGAGCGTGAGCGTGATTTCGTTGGTGGATACGCCGGAAAACGGCGAGACAACCTGAAAGGAAACGTCGGCGGACGCCGGGTCCAAAAATTCCGCCCCGGCGGACGGCGTGACGTTTAACAAAACCGGCGGAATGACCGACGCCG
Organism: Verrucomicrobiia bacterium; assembly: GCA_036268455.1. Lineage (GTDB taxonomy): Bacteria > Verrucomicrobiota > Verrucomicrobiia > Limisphaerales > Palsa-1400 > DATAUD01. Next base: position 19,928 of record DATAUD010000101.1, on the reverse strand, counting down.
AGGCGACTTCGAGTTGATTGAAAAAAACGTTGCCGTTAACGCCTGTGTCCAATGCATAAACGACAAAACCTTGCGGCAAACCCGCGTTCAGAAACGGTTCGTTGACAAACACCGCCTGCGACGATGTGCCGTCCGCGCCGCGAATCATTATGAAATAGTTGGTTTCTGAGAGCAGGGCGATTTCGAGCAGCATCCCGTTTTCATTCCAGGGGATTCCGGTGTCGATCACGCCGTTGCCATCGGCCAGATAGTAATCGTCATCGCGGCCAACAAAATAAACGCTCAGGCATGCATTGCTCGTGATGTCCTCAAGAGTATTCGTCGCGGCGGTTCGGCCAGTGGGAAAGAGGCTGATTCCAGCCGCGCCGCCCGTGGCGATCGAGTTGTTCTTGAACTTTACCTCGAAGACTTGTCCCACACTCATCGCGGCGCGCAATGAACGCCAGGCGACGGCTTCGTTGTAATCGGGACCGTTCGCGTAAAGGCCGAACGATTCATCAACCGTGTCGAGGGCCGCTGTGCCGGAGGTGGAAAGAAAAAAACCGGAATAATCGTCGGACACGGGGGTAGAGTTGTTATCCTCAAGCAGCCACGCCAGGAAGCCGGAGCCACCGTTTGCGCCGTTCTTCCAACCGGAGGAATAATTGGAGGCTTGGTCCTGGGCGGAGATTTGCGCCCGCAACTGGGCGGAACCAGCCAGCGAGAGCGCCACGACCAGAAAAAAGCGAACAACGCGGCTCATTGAAAAACCTGGACCAAATAGAATTTATCCGGGCCGTTGGTATAATTGACATCGAAGAAGTAACTATTTGTGCCGGTCGCACTGATGATTCCGCTGATGGGCTGGAACCCTTCGTCGAGATTGTTGCTGGCCAGCACCTGGTAATTCTTCCCGGCAACGCTGTTCCAGGCAACAAGCCCGTTGGCGATGCTGGTAATTTGCAGCCAGGTCGCCGCGTTGGTGGGATTCGCGCCGGAGACGAAAGCATCATAGCCGGGCCTGCCATAAATTGGCGAACTGCTTTGGGGATCGAAAACCAGGACCGTGCGCTGTGCGCTGAGGACCTGCGTTCCGTCGAATGTAATATTGATGACGTTGCTGCCGGGCGGCGGCGCAACCCACGTAAAATTAAAAGTTCTCATCAAAGGTCCGCAAGCCGTGCCGCCGATGTAATAGAGCGGCTCGTAATCCGCCCCCGCGCGCGGTTGCGGTACGCCATTCACTGTGACTGTAAAGTTCTCGATTTCGTTCGTGTCGAGGCTCGAGGTGAAACACGCTTGCACCGTAAAAACCGAGTTCGAACCGAATAGGAACCCAAGGCCGTCCACCGGCGGCGTGCTGATTTCTAAGGCGGCGCTGGACGCGGCTGTATTGAAGGTATTGACCAGCCGGGTAACGCGATTGCTCAGAACCTGTGTCGTGATTTCGCTCAGAAGGACCGTGACCGTTGCGCTGCCGTTTGTCGGCACTCCGGGATAGGTGAAATGGAACTCGACGGGCAAATTTGGATATAAGGCGTCGAGGGCAGGGGTTGTTGCAGCCATCGGAGACGCGCTGACGAAAACAGGATCTCCGTCGCGCGGGCCATTGCCGTAGTTGCCGCCCGTGACCACATCGTCGTTTTCCGGATTGCTGTCCATAATATTTATTGATGCGCCGGTGGCGGTGCTATCGGCGCGGACGACGATAGTATAGGTAGAATTGGTGATGGTTGCGCCGGTTGGCGGAGAAACAATGGCCCCCGTCGGCGTCGCTGGGTCGTAATAGAAGCTTTTCAGGAAAGTGTTATAGACACTGGACTGCCCAGCCCGGGGCAAAAACGAGCGGACGCGGACAATGTGCATGCCGGGCTGGAGACCAGTCACGAGATTGTTGGTGCTGAGATCGTTGGCTGTCCAGACAGGCGCCGTGACAGGATTAAAATTTGTGATTGACGATTCGTTCAGCCCGTAGAGCTTGTCCGGGACTGCGTCTGAAATAGGCTGGATATTGTTATTGAAGAGCGCGACGGCATAGCGGAGGGTCGCACCGGCGTTGTTGGCGCCGGCTGGAATGGTGGCTTTCCACCAATCAATCGTGGAATCGGTTTGATCGTGAGCCATCCATGTTCCCGCGACGGTTTTTGTCGTGCCCGCGCCCAGGCCATACGAGCCTTGCGGATTGCTTCCATCGATAGTGTAGTAAACAGAGCACTGATTGATTTGGAATTGGTAGCCAACCTTGACCCAAATATCCACCGATTGGCCGGCGGCGGGACTGAGTGGATTCAACTGGCTCGGCGGCGCGTTGGTGGCGATGTTCACGATGTCGGAGGGATTATGATAGACCCACGCCGCAGTGCTGTTGGTGATTGCCGATTCGTTTCCAGCGCCGAAAGCCATGCTGTTCGTGCCGCCCACTGTGTAGGAGTAAGTTTCCGCGCCCGTTGCGGTGACGTTGTCCCGCGTGGTGAGTTCGGCGGCAAATTTTTCGGGGCCGTAACGAAAGTCAAACGCGCTTTGTTCGTAACCAAGAAAAACATCGTCGGCGTAACCCGGTTTATTGTCCCGCAAATCCAGGACTTGCGCCGTGTGGGTATTGCTCGCCCCAAGGCCCATTTGACTGTTCAGATCGATGCCGCCGTCGAGCTTCACCAAAGTATTTGCCGACGAGGCGTCGTTTCGCACGAGGATGTCGAACGGAGCGTTGGTCAGGATCGGCACGTCGATGGTGTAAGTCAGATTGCTGACATTTTGGCCGCCGATGACATTTCCGTTCTGATCAATACGACCGCGCATCTTGAACGGATAAAGAGGATCGTAATTGGGGTCTCCGTTGGGGCCATCCTGCCGGTAAACAGTCATGCTCGGAGCGAGCGCGCCGTTTTGGCGGAAAACAATTGCGTCGGTTAGCGCGGACCGGCTTGGCTCCGGCCATTGGTAACCATATATGACCCAGGAGTCGCTCGGAATGGTAAGCTCGATCGCGCCGCCGCCAGAGGCAACGGTTTGGCTGCCGACATAAATCAGCCGTTGCGTCGGATCGGCGGCGTTTGCGGAATTTGTCGCATCCGCCCAATTCGTCGTCGCGCCATGCACCAGCAATTTTTGATAGGCGCGGCCACCCGTCGGCGATGAACTGGCAAGCTGCGCCAGCACCGAGCCGGGCGCAAAGCCCACCACGATTCCCAGGCCGCGCGAATTTGAGACGGCGGTGGAAGTTGTGTTGGAAGGGTTTTGGTAATAGCCGTCGCTTGGGCGGTTGATGCCGTCATCGAACGAAATGTCTCCGGGATAACTGGTTTTGTCATTCATTCCGAAGAGCGCGACGTCCTGCGTTTGCGGTTGGGCGCTGTTGCCTTCGCGATAGTCGTAGCGCTCGAACATGACGATGTTTTGGTCGCTCCAGCGCGGCCAGGTGCCGCCGCGGGAAAGCTGGTTATGCGCATACATCGTGTCCGGCATCGTGTTGTCGCCAAATTCGCCGAGATAATTAGCGTAGGAGACAATGGGCGTCCCGCCGGCGGTATTATGATTGAAGCCATCGGAATAAACCATCGGCAGCCCCTCGTGCATGAAAAAATAGGCGTTCTCCATTCCTTCGTTGGCCGGACAGCAACTGCCGCTGTCTTGGCTCTGTGGAAGATTGACCGCCTGCGCGGCGCTGAAATTGCCATTGGCGTCGCAATTGCCGCCGGGCGGAATGAAGTCGCGCCCGTCCATGCCGGACATCGATGCGCCGCCGAAAACACTGTTCATTTGACTGTAAAGCGGAAAGTTCAGGAGACGCAGCCCCGACTGCAAATAGTCGTAAAAATCCTCGCCGGCGGCCAGCGCCGACGGTTCGTACTCGCCGAAAATCATGGCGTCGTTGCGGGCGGCCTCGGTGTTGAAGAGGCTGTTGCGGTTCCCGTCAGTTTCGACGTAGCCATTGCCGGTGACATTGCTGCCGTAGCCGTGCACATAGTCATACATCGCCTGAATCGCGCCCGTATAACCAATAAAGGACGGGTCATCCGTCTGTCCTGTTTCCGCGCCAAAAAAATCCACCGGCGCGTGCTTTACCGCGTCAAGTCGGAAGCCGTCGCATTTTGTCATGTAAAGCGTCCATGCCACCGCGCGGCAGAGATAAGTGGTGACGTCCTCCGGCACTGGTTGTCCGTGGCCGTCAAAGGGCCGCCAGCCTGCGCCTCCCCAGCCAATCCCCAACAACGGCCCATTGGTGTCCATGTATAGATCCGTCCTGCCGGGAAATCGGACGAAGACCGGTTTGTTCGTCGTGTCACCCAAAGTGCGGCCAAAGTTCCAATTGACTGTGCCCGGCTCCTGCGCCAGATCGCACAATCCCAGGAGCGGCTGGTTTTCGACGTTTTGGACATCGCACCATTCGCTGACATCCGGCCAGTTTTGGTATCCGCCCGAGACGGTTTGCAAGTGAAAATCCTGCGGAATCAGCCCGGGATAATAATTGGTCGGCGTGCCTGAACCGGGATAGGCCGGCACGACCGACGACCGGTGATTCATCACATTGTCGAAATAGACGCGAATGCCAAACCGATGGGCGATTTGCACCATCTGGATCAATTGAGCCTGTGTGCCGTAGGCGGTGGCGATTGTCCCTTGCTGGTTGGCGCCGCCCAGATCAAACGGATCAAATACATCGTAGCCGACCGAATAGCCGCCGCTGTTGCCCTTGGCTGGATTCGGCAGCCACAGACTGTCGTAGCCCGCCTCGGCGATCTCCGGCATTTTTTGGGCCACCTGGTTCCATGTCATCTGGAACAACTCCAGCATCGCCTCAGCCCCGGCGTTCCCGGCCGCCAGGGAGGCCAGCAAAAGAATCAGGCACAGTTGAAGGCGACGCGGCATTCTTTCATTATAGAAGATTTTGCCGTTGAAGAAACGACATGTTCATGCGGTGGGCCGCGTCAGAATTTCTCGGACACTTCCATCCCGACCATGCAGACATCGTCGGAGAATTCGTGATTGCCGGAGAATTGCTGAATTTCGCTCAGAATCGCGGTGAAAAGATCCGAGCAATGCAGCGCGGCGTGCTTGCGAACGGCTTCCAGCAAAAGGTCCTGGCTAAATTGTTCGCCATTCGGTCCCTCCACTTCGTAGAGACCGTCGGTAAATAACATCATCAGGTCGCCCGCGCTCACTTCACAGGTCGCGGTGGGATAAACCGATTCGGCAAACAATCCCAGGGCGGCCCGCGATTTGCCATCCGTATTTTTCAAAATTTCCACCGTCCCTTTCAGCCGATGAACCAAAAAAGGCCGCGGATGCCCTGCGTTGGAATAAGAAATCTGACGCCGCTCCAGATCCGCCACAAGATAGAATGCCGTCGTGAATAAGGGAGTGCCCGTTTGTTGTAAAATGGTCCGGAGATCGGAGTTGATGCGTGTCAATAACTGGCCTGGGTCCAAAGCAATCGGCCTTAATTCCTCCACCAACCCGCGCACCATCGCCGTCACCAGCGCGGAGCGGACGCCATGTCCCATAACGTCGCAAATAAATAATCCAGCCGTCGTGTCCGAAAGCGCCAGGACGTTGAAAAAATCTCCCCCGACCTGCCCGGTGGGGTGATAGCGATGACAGAAGTGCAGCAAGCTATCCGCCTCCGTAGCTCCCGGCGGGAATGTCGGATATTGCTGAGGCAGGATCGCCTGTTGGATGTCCCGCGCCATTTTAAGATCGTCTTCGAGAATCTCGTTTTTCTTGCGCAACTCGGACTGGCTGCGGGCGAGTTCCGCATTGACTTCTCGCTCGCGTTCTTCCGCCCGCTTGCGCACCGTGACGTCCCGAAAAACACTCAGCAAAAGCGTCCGGCCTCCCTCGACTTCGACAAACGAATTGGACAACTCAACATCGACCGTTTTGCCGGAACGAAGAATGACCTGGCGTTCGAGCTGGCTGTCGATTTTGTTTTGCGCAAAACGCTCGCGGTATTTCTGCATCATTTCCCCAAGATCCGCGCTCTCCGCGTACATGCACGTATAAGGGCGGCCCACCAGCACATCAGCGGGCGCTCCGACGATCTGGCAAAAGGCCGGATTTACGGCCAGGATGATGCCGTCCTCATCAGTGAGACGCATTCCGTCGAACGATTTTTGCCAGATGGAGCGGAAACGGAGTTCCGAAAAGCGGACTTTTTCCTCGGCCTCTTTGCGCGCGGTGATGTCTTCGACCATCCCTTCGTAGTATAGAATTTTGCCCTGGTCGTTCTTTACCGCGCGGGCGTTTTCGGAAATCCAGATAATCGACCCGTCCTTGCGGTAGATTTGCGATTCGAAATCCTGCACCACGCCGCGTTCCTGCATCAGCTTGACAAAATCGGCGCGCCGATGCGGATCCACGTAAAGCAATTTGGCGATGTCGCTGATCGAGGACATCAATTCCTGCCGGCTGCTGTAACCGTAAATGCGAATCAAAGCGGGATTGACATCCAGGTAAGCGCCTTCCGGTGAGGTTTGAAAAATCCCGGCAATCGAGTTCTCGAAAATCCCGCGGTATCTCTCTTCCGCCTGCAACACCGCCCGCTTGGATTCTGTGCGTTCGATGGCGTAAATAATCGCGCGCGTGATAAGCTGGCTGTCCACGCGGCCCTTCACCAGATAATCCTCGGCCCCCGCGTGCACGGCGTTGACGGCCAGGGTTTCGTCGTCCGTGCCGCTCAAGACGATGATCGGCACATCCCTGGCGTGCATCTTGATGGAGCGGAATGTGTCCATCCCGGTGCTGTCCGGCAGGGTTAAATCGAGCAGCACTACATCGATATTTCCTTCGGCGAGACGGGTCAGCCCGGCGGCGAGAGTTTTGACAGGGTGAAGCTCGAAATGGGTTCCCGTGACCTTGTGGAGCACCATCCGTAGGAAGAACACATCATCGGGATTGTCCTCGACGAGCAGTATTTTGATCGTTTTTATTTCCATGCCGTGCGTGCTCAACGCGCGTCCGTCCCTATTAATACCATTCAGGGACGGCTCTGGAAAGTTTCTTTTGCGCGAGTCGCGCAACGCGGCATTTGGAAATTCTACCTCCAGCCGCCGCGCACAAATGCGTGCCGGCCATTACGATATTCGTAATGATGCGGAACCCAGTGCGCCCCCGCGTGAGGTGGCTGCGCCCAACGCCCTCGTTCCCAATCCCACCGGCTCCCGCCCCAGACCCAACCGCCCCCAATCCAGACAAAATCAGGCCCCGGCGACACCGGCACCGTCTCGTCCAATGGCGCAGGCGGCGCCGCGTCCGCGTACACAACTCCTGGCTCTGTGGATACGGCCACTCCCCCTCCCGGTCCTCTGGCTTCGACGGCGCATCCGGGCGCCAAAAGAAAAAGAGAACATGCTGAAACGACGGCCCCAAAAAGGATCAAGTTAGCTTTTTTCATAATTTTCCCTGTCGAAAACATCCGCCGCCCCCGCCATAAGTCAAGCTGTCAACTAACTGGTAAACCCCTATTCGAGCACCGGGATTTGCATTAGGCATTCGGTTGCGCGAAATCACGTTGACGCGCTGTCCAACAGAAAATAACATCTCAGATAAGACATTCCGCACTACCCGTGAATTCGCAATTTCCAGGAGCCGCCTGCGCAGGAAGGAAATTTTTCCTGAGCGGCATTTTCTTTCTTCTCCAGGCCGCCTGCTTTTTGCATTCCGCGCCGGCCGGCGACGGTTTGGCGGAGAGTTCCGCCAGTTATCCGACGATTTACGTCGCCAAAGCCCGGCCCGAAGTCACCAACGGTCTCGGGATATGGATGTGGGACAAAGTGACGTCGAACAAGCAAACGGTCCGATTGTGGAAGAGTTTTGAAATCCCCGCCACCAACCGGGTTGTTCGAGCCGAATTGCGGATTGCGGCGGATAACGCTTACACGATCTGGCTCGACGGCCAGGAACTAGGCAGCGGCAGTGATTGGCGAACGTTGAGCATTTATTACCTGGAAGGCCCGTTGAAATCCGGCCTGCACGCGCTGGCGGTCGAAGGCTTCAATGACAATGACCAGGCGGGCGTCGTTATGGGGATGCGTCTGGAAATGGCCGACGGCCAAACGCTGGAACTTCGTTCCGATCTGTCGTGGCGTTCCGTGCCTAATGGCTATCATGACTGGGAAACGGCCCTCATCGCCCCCGATTCGTGGCCCCATGCGGCAGTAGCGCAAAATTTCGGCCGCGTTCCCTGGTGGGATGTGCCGATTTCGGTGCTGCACATTCGTGCAAAGATGCCCCGGCCCCTGCCGGTCTGGCAACGCCGGGACTTTCAAATCGGCCTTTTCACCGGAGGGGCGATTTTGGTCAGCGCCTGTCTTTTTCTGCTGATTCAGCTCCTGACCCAGTCCAAAGCCCATCGTCTGGTGCAGGCCGAACGTGATCGCATCGCGCGGGACATTCACGACGACCTCGGCTCGAAGCTGACGCAGTTGCTCCTGATCGGCGAAGTGGCGCAAATGGAGACCGCCCCGGCCCCGGAGGCGCCGATCTCTCGGATGTGCGACGGAGCGCGCAGCATTTTATCAACAATCGATGAAGTCGTATGGATCATCAACTCGCAGAAGGACACTTTGGAGGATTTCGTCATCTACGTGTGCAAATACGCCCAGCGTTTCCTCGAATCGTCCTCCATTCGCTGCCGGTTTGACGCACCCCAGGAACCGCCGCCGAAAACGCTGGGGCAGTTCGCGCGCCGCAATATATTTTTGACAGTAAAGGAGGCTCTCAACAACGCGGCGAAGCATTCCGAAGCCACGGAACTCACGTTGCATATCCGCCTGGAGGGTTCTTGGTTGAAGGTCGTCGTCGCGGATAATGGCCGCGGTTTTGATGCCGCTTCCGTGAGCCCCGAACGCAACGGTTTGAACAATATGAGACTGCGCATGGCCGAGATCGGAGGCAAATGCGAAGTCCTCAGCCGCCCGCACGAGGGTTGCGAGGTCCGTTTTCAAGTTCCTCTGAAGCAGCCTTCCGGGCTGCGCTTCGTCTTCCGTTTGCATCCGTTGAAGGATTCCGCCACGGGAGTCGTGGAACGCGATGAATGCGTGGAGCGCCAGGGCGGGCCATGGGCCGCATCCGGGCGCCGTGACGGATGAATTCTCCCGCGACAAAAAATCCCACCGTGCCCGCCGCGCGATCATGCATCAGCGTTGTCCTCGTGGAAGACCAGCCGGAGCTCTGCCGGAGTTGGGTGCAAATCATCGAATCACTCGGAGGCTTTGTGTGCGCCGGCACCTATGCGTCGGCCGAGGAGGCGTATCGCCTGATTCCTACTGTCGCGCCCGACGTGATCCTGATGGACATCCGTCTTCCCCGCATGTCCGGAATTGAATGCACTTCGCGTTTGAAAGAAGTGCTGCCCTCCACGCCGATTGTCATTTTGACCGTCCTTGACGACGATGAACTGATCTTCCGCGCCCTCGAAGCGGGCGCCGACGGTTATTTGCTCAAACGCTCCCGGCCCGCGGATTTGCGCGCGGCGTTGTTGGATGTTCTTGCCGGCGGCGCGCCCATGAGCAGCGCCATCGCCCGGCGGGTGGTTCGCTCCTTCCGGCGTCCTCCGGCCAATCCCCGCAACGAGGCCCACTTGTCCACACGCGAAATTGAAGTGTTGGGCCTGCTCTCGCATGGCCTGTCAAACAAAGAAATCGCCGATCATTTGTCGCTAAGCATCGAAACAGTCCGCAGTTATCTGAAAACTGTTTACGACAAATTGCACGTTCGTTGCCGCACCGAAGCGGTGATCCGTTACGCCGCCACGCGCGCCAAAAATCCCGGTCCCGGCCCCGAAAAGGCGGGATAATCGCGGCGGTAATTCTTCATACACCCGATTGGGGGTATGGACGGGGCTGCTCCCTCTTCGTAGTGTCACAACGCATGCACGCCATCCTTTTAGAAAAGACTGTCGTCCCAACCAGCCGGGCATTCATCACGACCGCTCGCGCCCATTCGATTTCGTCCAAACCAGCACGGTAACAAACAAATCCAACGAGATATGAAGAAAAACCTTAAAACTTTATTATGCGCCGGAATCATGGCCGTGTTTTGCTGTTCCATGGCAAACGCGCAGAGCTATTCGAATTCCTTGACGGGTGCAACGCTTATCTATTCCAACGCCTTTGACGGCGATGGAACAGTAAGCATCACCAACACCCTGGCCGACTATGAAGCCGGCGTTTTAGGCGGAAAAAGCGACACAAACTGGGTTGATGCGTTAGGAGGCAATGACACCAATGCTCTTTACGCAAATGGCGCCATGGGCACCGCGCAGGGAGACGCCTGGCTTTTGCCGTTCGCAGCGCAACCCGGTTATGTTTACACCTTGAATGCCACAGTTGACTTCAACGGTAATCCAGGCACGTGGGTGGCGGCCGGTTTTTGCGATTACATCGGCTCGATTGGCGGCAGTAACGATCGGTTTAATACCGGCGGTGTTGATTTCGGGATCTTGAATGAAAGCAGTCGAAACGTGCAGGCTTTTGGGGGTCCGGGTGCGACCTTCAACTACGCTACTGTGAATGGCATTTGGCCCCTCCCGGCGACAGGAGACCATACGCTCACACAGATATTGGACACCACTGGCGCCAAGTGGGTCGCGGCTACATTTGTTGACGGCGTGCAAGCGGGAACGAACTATACCTATCCCACCAGCAACCCGACAGTCCTCGGAGTTGGACTTTCCCAAAACGGAGGGAATTATGGTCTATCCGCCGATACTTTCTCGTGGGCCGGTTTCGCGCTGTCTGCCGCGCCAGAGGTCATCACGAAACAACCGGTGTCGGCGACAGTCGCCGCAGGCGTCGTTTTCACCAATACGGTTACGGTCGCCGCGACCGCTCCCTTCTATCAGTGGTTTGACGATGGCGTTGCCGTCGCCGGAGCCACTAATGCGTCCCTGGTATTGAATCCTGTGACCGCCAGCGACGCTTCCACCAATTATTATGTTGTCATAACCAACAGTCTTGGTGGCTCGGTCACCAGTGCGCCGTTCAGTCTGGTGGTTTATTCCGCGCCGACGATTTCGGCCGCTTATCCTGTGACTTATACCAATGTCACGACATTGTACGGTGGGACAAATTCCAATGGAACGAATTATCCAGGCTCTAGTCCGACGTTCTCGCTTTCGGTCATTGGCCAGCATCCGCTTTATTATCAATGGCTCACCAACGGCGCGGCTGTTGCCGGAGCTACAAACGCCAGCTTGACATTGACAAATTGTCAGTTGAACGGCCCGACCAATATTTCTTGTGTTATAACCAACGTGGGTGGCTCGGCGTCCAATACATGGTTGGCATCCTATCTGCCGACGCCGCCGGCGCCCTTCGTTGACACTGTCTTGTCATTTACTCCCGCCGGGTTCTGGCGCTTAAATGAAGGTCCAGATGATGGCTATGGTGATGACGGAGCCATTGCATTCGATTACGCGAGCGCCAACAACGGCCTTTATACCAACGCTGTTCTCGGCTACCCGGGCTTTACCAATACGGACCCGACCGACGCGTCTGCGCTCTTTGATTATGCCGGCAGTGACAGCGGCGTTTTTGGCATTCAAGGAATAGATTTCTCAAATACCCCAAGCGCGACCTTTTCCGTTCAAGCCTGGGTTAACGGGCCGTCATTCCAGCCAAGTGGAGCTTGTCTTATCGCCAAAGGCTATAACGGCGGAGAAGAGTTTGCCCTGGATATAAGCGGCAATGACTACCGATTTTTAGTTCGAAATGCCGCCGGGGCTGCTTCCAGCGTCACCGCGCCAACCGGTCCGGATAACAATTGGCATTTTATCGTAGGGGTATGTGATGAAGTCAACGGCCTCCTCACGCTTTACGTTGACGGCTTGACAGTGGGCAGCGCGACGATTGCCTCTGGCGGCGGAATATTTCCTTCCCCGATGCCGATTTCCATTGGGGCGAGAGGCGCGGCGCCTGGCGATTATGACAGCTTGCAATTCAACGGCTACCTCAGCGATTTGGCGGTTTACAAAAGCGCCCTCACTTCCGGGCAGGTGGCCACCCTTTATACGTCGGGCGGCTTCTCTCTGGGGTTCACTTTTGTCCTTCCGCTGCCGCCGACCAACGCCGTTTTCCTGGCGAACACGACCCTGACAATTCCGGCGCAGGTTTTCGCTCAGCCGCCGATTGGTTATTACTGGTCCAATTTGACCACCGGCGTGATCATGGGATCGGGTGAGACCAATGCCCTGGGAAATCTCAACGCAACCCTGACAATCCCGAACGCTCCCGCAAGTCTGAGTGGCGACGAATTGGAATTGGTCGTCACCAACGCCACTTTCTCCACGAATTGGTTTACCACTCTTTTCTCGCCGCCGCCACCCGTGACATTGGATTATTCCAGCGACATTCTCTATTCCAACGACTTTGACGGAGGGGCATGGTCGATTGCGGGCATGCCTTTGACAGCGGCCAACAGCCTCGTCGGCGGCACAAATACTACTTGGACTGATGCCTTGGGAGTCAATGACACAGGTAGCATGATGGCCAGCGGTGTCGATGCCGCTACTTTGGGAGATAGCTGGGTATTGCCATTTACGCCGCATTCCGGTTACGTTTACACCGTGTCAGCTTCGCTGACGTTTAGCGGTAATCCGGGAAGTTGGGTTGGCCTCGGGTTCGCGCAAAGAGTTCCGACCAATGCCGCGGTTGGCTACGGGCGATTCAGTGACGGCGGTACTGTGCCGCCAGACGAAGGACCCAACGGTTATGATTGGATCATTCTGACGGAAGGCTCTGGAAACGTGCAATATTTCGTCGGACCGGGCGGTAGCACGCAAGTCACCAGTATGAATGGCTTTTTCACCGCTGGCGTGGGAACCCATACCGTGCAAGTCGTCCTCGATACGACCGCCGCTCAATGGGTGATGTACGCCTATGTGGATGATGTTTCAGCGGGGACAAACACCTACACTAGTAATCCGCCAATCGGCGCCGTTGGAATTACCCAAACCACCCAGACCACTCCCGGCGATGTCCAGTGGAATTACTTTTCGCTATCTCAAGTGGCTCCCAACGGCGTTCCGCCTTATCTGCTAAGCGCATCCCCGCCAACCAATGTAACTCTCCAGCCCGACGCATCATTATCAATTCCCGTGACCGCCTTTGGCTCGGCGCCTATTGGTTATTACTGGAGCAACACAAACACGGGCGATATCCTCGGCTCGGGCACGACAAACAGCTTGGAGCCGCTCAACGCAAACCTCAGCGTGTCCGATGTCCCCGGCAGTTGGAATGGCGACACTTTGTCGTTGGTCGTCACCAACGCCTATGGCACCAATATTTCACTCGTCACGTTGAATGTGACCAGTTCCATCAACACCACGCCGACGAACATAATAGTAACGATCACCAACAATAATCTTTATTTAAGCTGGCCGGTTGATCAGACAGGCTTTACATTGCAAGCTCAAACCAACCCTGTGACCGTGGGACTCACTACCAATTGGGTGGATGTGCCCGGCTCAACTCTGACAAACCAGGTTGAATTCCCCATTAACCCGACCAACGGCACCGTATTCTATCGTCTGCTTTATCAGCCTTAAACGTTCTCTCTTGTGAAACCGCCGGTCTAATGAAAGAAAAGAAAACATCAGTATCTAATAGACCGGCTGGTTTCACACTTATCGAACTGCTAGTGGTCATAGCCATCATAGCAATTCTTGCGGCGATGCTTTTGCCGGCTTTAAGCGTTGCCAAACTGAATGCGAAGGAAACCTCGTGCAAGAATAACCTCAAGCAACTCGGGTTGGCGGAGCAATTATATCTGAATGACAGCAACGGAAAGATGTGTGATTATCCGGGCAACACAATATGGGTCCAGTCATTGCGCCCCGCCTATGCCAATGTGGACAATGTTCTTATTTGCCCCCTGACCACTATTCAAAACCCTCCGCCGGGCATTCCTTCGATCGGGGATTACAAGACGGCGTGGTTTTGGATTTCGAGCGGTACCGACGATGCACCCATCAATAATAATGGAAGTTATACATTCAATGGGTGGTTATACGGCGGAAATTGGGGTTTTACGGGCGTCGGTTCCGATACAGAGTCATTCCAAAAAGACGGGGCAGTGCAATATCCGACCCAAACCCCAGTCTTTGGGGATGGGGTTTGGCCGGACGCCTGGCCTGAAACGAACGACGTTCCCGCTCACAATCTCCAGTCTCCTGAGGGGCCTGGACCCGACGCCCAGGCTGCCCCGGGTGGCGCGTCAGGAATGTGGAGATACTCGATTGCCAGGCACAGTCCCGATCGTCCGACAGTCCCTCCGACCGATGTCAGCTTTGCCAAGCCCTTTCCAGGTGGCATTGACATCGTTTTTTTCGACGGCCACGCGCAAAACGAGTCATTAAACAATCTTTGGGCGCTAGCCTGGCACCTTGGCTGGCCCCTCGGCTCGCAACACCCTTGACTATACTTGGTTCTCAATAGTGGGCGCGATAAAACCGCAAGGTCTTGGGCGGCGTGTCGGTGATGCTGACCAAACCGCTGACGTTCGTGATCGTCATCAGATTTGCCCAATTGTTCGATTTCAGTGTCGTGGAATATTGCACGGTTATCGGCTTCCCCAGCGAGGACGAGAGGTTGAACGTGAAATCGACGCCCGACCAAACGGCGTTGGTCAAGTGTATCGGGCTGGAAGCGGCGCCGCCGATGGTGGTCAGAGTGAAGAAAGTGGCCGTGCTCCGAGTGCCAGTCGTTTGATACTTGGGGCTGGTATTTGTGGTCGCGAGGGCGTTGACGAAAAAGAGAACGGCGTTCGTATAGCTGGTGTTGGATTCCAGGATGCCCGCGGGAATGGTCGCGGAAGTGGCCGTGCTAGGAAGATTAGTGAAGAAGCCCGTCCCAGCGCAGGAGTTGTAATCGATATCCAGCTCGATCTGACTCTGGGAGGCCGGGTCCGTAAAAGCATCCCACGTAAGCGTGAAAGCTTTTGTGGGGTCCACGGCCTGGGCCGCGGCGTAGTTGACCACCTGCGGCGCGTTGGGCTGGGTGAGGGTCCATGCGACAGTGGCCTGTGAGATGGGAGCGGCGCCCGTGACGCTGAAGACGTAATCGCCGTTGGGCCAGGCGGTCTGAAACGCGGTAAGCTCATTAGTGGCATAGGCCGTTATGAAGAGCTGAGAGGTAAGTTCGGTGAGGTTGCTTACGGCGCTGGTTGGCAAGCTCAGGCTCACTGCGCTGGCGCTAAGATTGGAAATAAGAGAGAGTTCCGCGCTGACGGTGTATGGGGCATTTGGGTCAAGCGTCGGCGCGCCGGGGCCGTTCTGATCGTAGAGCCACTCCTCGCTGACGGTGAACAGGGTGTTCGAGTTGGGGCCGCTATCGCAGGGGCCGGTTTCACCGCCGCTGCCTATAAAGTAGAAGCCGTCGGGTATCCCTTGCAGTGAGTCCCCGGATGGATCTTGCCCGCTTACGGCCCAAATTACCTCGTCTGGCGTGGGAAACGCAGTGATGGGAGTCAGCGTGAGTGCTTCATTGTTATCGCTCCAAGTGCTGCTATAAGAAAGCGTTGACCCATTGGTATCGAACAATGAGGCAAACGTCGCCGAGGTGTCCATTGACTCGCTGAACGTGAAAACCACGGATGCAGTCGGCGAAACGCCAGTGGCGCCGGAGGCCGGCACAACCGTGAAGGTGGGGTCCGCCGCATGGATTTGCGGAAGAAAGCTCATCGCGCTCATGAACGCCAGCAATCCAGCGATCCGCGTGACCGGGACGAAACGAACAATGGAATTCAGAATCATAATGTCGATTAGGTTTGGTTTTTGGTCGCCTGGGCGCCATGCGGTGTGAGACTGTTCCGGAACGTGGCGCGGGCGTGGGAGAGGCACAATGGGACTGTGAGCAGACTGACTACGGCAGTTGGGCCGAGCAAGCGACTTTTCATTTCTTGGTTTTTCAGGCCGATTGGTTTTTACATGCCACCGACGTCTTCAGAATTCATGGTTCCGGCCGCGAACCAGAAAAATGCAGACACCCAACAATCGCAGCACAGGCGTCATTTGTCCAATAGATTTGGTTCAAGAATGGATTACAAATCGTTTGTCAGATAAGGCCCGCAAAAACTCCTGACAAGTTAGAACTTTTTGCCTCGCACCATCGCGGAGCGGCGGTATTAGAAATTTGCCAAGGGAGCGCCAACTGGCGAGCGCAGGGCTGCGAGTTTCCATGCGTAGTCCTTTAAGGGGAATCGAAAGTCACAGTTTTGCGCCAGGGTTGACTGCCCTGCGGCCACCAGAGGACTTGCCGCCGCATCGCCGCCCGGCTGCCTTTGGAGCCGGATGCCAGCAAATTTTGAGGACGCCTTTGCGCGGGTTAATCAATTGGCTGCGGAGTTCAAGGCCAACGAAAAGTTCTATCTGTCGCCGCAGTATCAGGAAGCGGAGGCCCGGCGCGACTTCATCGACAAGTTTTTGATCGCCCTGGGCTGGGACGTGAACCATGACGCTCAGAAAAACCCCTATGAGCAGGAGGTTAAAGTCGAACGCAAAGAACAGGGCGTCTCGCAACGGCGCGCCGATTACGCCTTTTATCTCGCGCCTAATTTTCGCGACGTAAAATTTTACATCGAAGCCAAAAAGCCGCACGGCGACATTGCCACGCAGGACAATTATTTCCAGGTGATCCGTTATGGCTGGAATAGCCAAACCCCAATTGCCGCGCTGTTTGATTTTGAGCAATTCGAGATTGTGGATTGTCGTTTTAAGCCAGACTTGGAAACAGCCCTCCAGCGTAATTTAAAAAAATTCCATTATAGCCAATACAGCAACGAGGAAACATTCGCGGAAATTTATTGGCTGTTTTCACATGAAGCTATTGCGGGCGACTCGCTGGAAAAATACGCCAAAACGCTGCCTAAAAAGCGTGGAACGGTTCAACGGGGTCTTTTCAAGGGTGGCTACCAATCGATTGACGAAGCGTTTTTAGAGGAATTGGATGCCCACCGCGACGATCTGGCGCACATCTTCAAAAATCAAAATTCCCAGCTTGATGGTGGAACGCTTACCGAAATTACGCAACGCACTTTAGACCGACTCGTATTCATTCGGTTTTTGGAGGACAAGCTGATTGAACCGCAATATCTGATTGACGGTTTTGGCGAGCGCGGTAGCGCTTGGGGGGATTTTATCGCCACGTCACGACGATTGGACGGTTTTTACAACGGAATTGTTTTCAAGGAAAACGCCGTGCTCGACAAGACAGTAAAAGTTGATGACGGTCAATTCAGTCGAATTTGTGAGGCATTTAGTCGCCTCAATTCCCCGTATGATTTTAACGCCATACCGATTCACATTCTTGGCAGCATTTACGAGCGGTTTTTAGGCAAGGTAATTGTGGCGACGGACAAACGCGCCCGGGTCGAGGAAAAACCCGAGGTGCGCAAGGCGGGAGGTGTTTATTACACGCCGGAATACATCGTTCGTTATATTGTGGAAAACACCGTGGGCAAATTGATCGACGGCAAAACCCCTTCTCAGATTGCTGAAATGAGATTTGCGGACATCGCTTGTGGAAGCGGTTCATTCCTGCTTGGTGTCTACGATCTGCTAATTCGGCACCACACGAAATTTTTTAACGATAATCCCGGCAAAGCCAAAAAGGGCGATGTGCTCCAGCGTGAAGACGGGTTGCACTTGTCGTTACAAAAAAAGCGTCAAATTTTGTTGAACAACGTTTACGGCGTGGACATCGACGCGCAGGCCGTTGAAGTTGCCCAACTTTCCCTTTACCTGAAATTGCTTCAAGACGAAACGCCCGCGTCGGCTCGTGGCTATCAGATGGAATTTCGCGAAACTCTTTTGCCGTCGCTTTCAAAAAATATCGTGTGTGGCAATTCGCTTATCGGAACAGACATTGAATCATTGCAGCTTTTCCTCGGCGACGAGGAGCGAAAATTGAATCCGATGGATTACCAGCAACGTTTTCCAGAGATTATGAAGCGGGGTGGATTTGATGCGGTTCTTGGCGATCCTCCGTATATTCTTCTGCAGATTCTTGAGCAGCCTCACGTATTTGATTACATCAGCGGCAAGTTTCGGGCGGCACGCTACAAAATCGATACCTACCATGTTTTCATTGAGCAGGCTTTACACCTCACAAAAGACGGCGGAATGATTGGCTACATTACGCCAAATTCCTTCTTGAGAAACAAACATGCCCAAGAACTGCGGAGCCTAATTCTTTCATCATCCGAAATTCAGACGCTACGGCTCTTTTATTACGGCGTTTTCAAAGGGGCGAGTGTAGATACTTCTGTTTTAATTCTTAAACGCGCTAATAAACCAAATCCGCGTTGTAAAGTATCTATAGTGACCTCCGCTTCACCTAACGAAATCAAAGAATGCGGAAAGCAGCCTCAAAGCGTATGGTTAGAACATACTGAGCATCACTTTAGCCTGCCGGGCCAGAAGGGCTTTACGGAATTGGCGGCAAAAATAAAGTCAAAATCAATTCTTCTTGGGGACTTTGCTACGGCCTATTTTGGAATTCAAACGTTTGACAGAACGAAATATGTCAGTACCACTCGAGCGCCTGACTTCAGACCCGTAATTGATGGCGAACACATCCTGCGTTTTGCGCTTCAAAAAGGCGCTGAATATGTTGACTTCAGGCCCGAAGCCATCAAGAGCGGTGGCAAGAAATTCGTGTATGAGCAAGACCGTATTGGCGTTCGGCAAATTGGTATGACACCGATAGCAACGTTCCTTCCTGCCGGCCTCTATACATTAAATACTATCTACAACATTTTCTTTACAAAGCCGACAAAATACTCGCTGCAATTCATCTTGGGAATCATTTCGTCAAAGTGTCTTTGTTGGTTTTGGCGACAAACATTTTTTGACCAGAAGGAAACTTTTCCGAAAATCAAAAAGGATGCGCTGCTTTCAATCCCGGTTCCGCGGCTTGACTTTTCAAAGGCCTATGACGAATCGTCGCACGACAAAGTTGGTTCGCTGGTGGAACAAATGCTGGCGACCCAAAAGCAATTAGCTGGAGCCCATACCGACAAAGATAAAGATTTTTACTTCAACAAGTGCGAGTCACTGGACCAACAGATTGACACGCTGGTGTATGAGCTTTACGGCCTGACTGCCGACGAAATCAGAACTGTCGTAGGGGCTGGGGCTTGAGATTAAGAAGCCCCCGAATCGCCGGTATGCCAAAGCGCAAATTTAAGGTGCATTTTCGGATTCCTGCATACGTTACTCCGCGCACTGGGTGGCGCAGACTGATCTACGACGCTGCTCGCACGGAGATGCAAACGACGCGGGTTGAATATCTCAGGACCGATAGGCTGACAGTATCGGTTGTTCTCTATTTCCGCTGGCGGGCGGGCGGATTCCATGACGTTGACAACCGTCTCAAGGATGTTCTGGATGCGTTACAAGCACGCATGGGCGGCCCGAAGGCTGTGCAGCGGCATCCGCCACTAATTCAGAATGACAGTCAGGTTTTCAAAGTTACCATCTTAAAGATGTTGCCGCCCCCACAGAGCCACGGGCTTGGGCGCGTCACGATTACCAAACACAGATAGCGATGGCTCAAATGGTTCGTTTTAAAACCGCTCAAATTCAAATTTGGGGATGAACTTGTGCCGTAATGCCCGAGAGCATTTCAGCAAACGTGCCTTTGGCCTCGGAGAGGTGAACTGACTTTTATGGAACTAGAGGCAACTTCGGACTTTCGACCCGATCCAAATGCGGGGAGACTGCGCCTTTCACGTATTCTGTTGTCTCTCGCAATTCCAATTCGCGTCATACTGCGTTGGCCGTCATTCCCCACAATTCCTTTCCTGATTTTCTGAGAGCGTGTTTGAAAAGTCATTATTTCTCAGGCGAGACGTTTGAGCATAAGGCGAATCATAGCCAGATAGACCATGGTTTCGCCGGTTTTGGCTTGTCGTTCGTAGTCGCGATTGAGCCGGCGGTAGCGTCCCAACCA
>DATAUD010000100.1:0-20124 GCA_036268455.1 Verrucomicrobiia bacterium | reverse complement strand
TCCTCCACGCCCGCCTCAAAAAAGCGGGAGCCGCCTGGCTGGCCACTTCCGCCGATCAAATCGCCCAACTCCGCGTCCTCAGAGCCAATCAACAATGGGAATCCTTTTGGAACTGATCCTCACCCACTTCTAATCACACCCAACGCGTCCCAAATGGCATTTTACAGCTTGATCTTTTACTCGGTTTTGTGGTTAAGATAGAGTTGGTAGCGGGCTTGAAATTCGTCCGCCAATTTGTGCTCGTTTAATTGCGTGGCGCGTTTGATGGCTTTGTCTTCCCATGTGATGGCTTGGAAAAAATTGCCATCGGCCGCGTAGGAACGAGCGAGAGTATCCATGAACCGGGCGTTCTGGCTGGCGGTGGCGTCGCAGGCGCGAGTCGCCAATTGCACGGCCATTTTCGGGCTGCGGACTTCGTTATTGGTCGCGGTGGCGTAAATCAGCGCGAGGTTGTTCAATGTCTCCGGATCGTCGGGGGTCAGTGAAAGGGCTTTTTCGTAATGGGCCAGGGTTTCGGCGTAATTGCCCAATCGCCCCTGGGCGACGGCCAATTGAAATTGCGCTGAGGCGAGATTGGGGTCTTCGGAGACGGCGCGCTTGAGGGAGGTTTCGGCATCGGAGAAATTGCCTTGATCGTTGAGCAATGCGCCGTAGTTGTTCCAAAACTCGGCCGAATCAATTCCCAGGCGGCTGGCGGCGGCGTAATGATCGAGAGCCTGGCCGGCAAGGCGTTTGGATTGGTCGATGTTCGCCGCGGCGTCATTGGTTTTGCCCTCGGCTTCGGCCTCGCGTTCGGCGGCATCGAGTGCGCGTTTCATCTGCCGCAAAGCGACGGCCAGATTATAGTGGATAATGCCGGAATCCGAATCGCGCTGGAGCGCTTCCTGATAAATGGCGACCGCATCCTCGGGTTTGCCTTCGGAATTCAGCGCCTGTCCCCAGGAGCTATAAGCGGCCATGAAGCGCGGGTTGAGGCGGATGGCTTCACGAAAATTGGCGAAGGCCGATTCCAGATTGCCTTGCCGAAGCAACGCGTTGCCGAGATTTTGATAAGCGTCGGAAGACTTTTCCGCCTGAAGCGCGAGGGTGAATTCCGAGATGGCTTTATGGACCTGCTTTTTCGCCAGCGCCGTTTCACCCGCCTGGGTGTGTTGGAGAAAGTCGGATTGGCTTTGCACGCGTTCATGGAGGCCACTTTTTTGCTTCGCGTGCGCGCGCTCGGTTGTGACTTCGACCCATTCGTTGACCACATAGGCCGCGCCCGTAATCACGAGGGCGATGAGGAGGAAAATCTGGAGCGCTTTGCTTTGCGGAATGGGCGGTTCGTCCGTCTTCGGCGTGCCCGTCCGTTGCGGCCGGGGTGATGACGGGCGTCGATCTGGCGCGGATTCGCCTGGTGTATTTGGGCTATCAGCCATTCGGTTGTGGATGATTAAAAAGCAAATCCGCCTCGGAGTGCAAAGCCTTTTCAGCGAAAATCGCATCCAGTCTTGCCTGGCTTTGGCAAGAGGATTATGATCAGCGCCAAGGCCGGAAGCATGAGCAGGTTTATCAACCTTGAATTCGGCGGCGAAGCGGAGGACCAATCCCACGGCGAAACGCATGGATTGGCCAGGGACGAACATTATTATCTTCAGGAAGCCCGGATCGCGTTTGAGCGTGGAGACTTCGAAAAGGCTTTGCGGAATTACGGCAAGGCGCTGGAGTTCACCCCGCAAAACGCCGGCGCGTGGACGGAGCAAGTCAGAATGCTCATCGAATTGGGCCAGCTTCGCGACGCCAATTCGTGGGCCGACAAAGCTTTGGAAACTTTTCCCAGCGAGCCGGAGTTGCTCGCCGCAAAAGCAGTCGCGCTTGCGCGGAACGGCGATACCAATGGGGCATTGGCATTTTCCGACGCATCCGCCGAGGAACAGGCCGGCTCTGCTTATATCTGGCTTGCGCGAGGTGATGTGCTGCTCGCGCTCAAGGAGGGGCGCGCCGATTATTGCGTTGAAAAATCGTTGCAGCTCGCGCCGGGTGATTGGGTGATCTTGTGGCTGGCTGCGCGGGTCCGTTTTTACCATGAACAATTTGCCGCGGCGCTGCAATTGGCGCAACGGGGCATCGCGTGTGACGCGGGACGTGTCGTGCTTTGGCTCGAACAAGGCCGATGCCAGGAATCGCTCGGCCTGATGGAAGCGGCGCAAGACTCGTTTGCGCGGGCACTGGAACTGGACCGGGATTGCCACACCGCCACCGAGGCCCTGGTTCGATTGCGGTCGCATGGCCTGGCGGATGTCGCGCGCGGCTGGTGGCGCCGAATGAAACAATGAACGAGGACGCCACCAATAACGGAGGGATTGGACGCCTCCTGGAGGCGGTGAGCGATTTCAACGCTTCGGACCTGCACCTTATCGCCGGGGTCCCGCCGGCTTTTCGCGTGAATGGGGAAATTATTCTTGCGGACGAAGACGCCATGACGGCGGAAGAAGTCACGGAATTGGCCGCGAGCCTTCTCAACGAGCAACAACAAGCGAAACTGGAGACGGATTGGGAATTGTGCATTTCGCTTCAGCACGAGAAGGTCGGACGAATGAGGGCGACGTTTTACCGGCGCAACGGCCACCCGGAATTGAGCCTTCGGTTTTGCGGCCATCGGATCGCGTCGCGTTCTGAACTGGGATTGCCGGAAAAAATCGACGAGATGGCGCGCCGTCCGAACGGGCTTGTGCTGATCACGGGTCCGACGGGCGCGGGCAAAACGACGACCCTGAATTATCTTGTTGACGTGATCAACAACGAGCGCCGGTGCAAAATCGTTACCATCGAAGACCCTATTGAATTTGTACACGACAACAAGCGGGCGATTGTCGTCCAGCAGGAAGTCTTGACGGATGTTCGTTCGTTCAATCGCGCGCTCATCCATGTTTTGCGCCAGGATCCTGACGTGATTGTCGTGGGCGAAATGCGGGACCATGAGACAATCGAGACGGCGCTGACGGCCGCGGAGACGGGCCATCTCGTGCTGGCGACGATGCACTCTCCGAATGTTTCGCACGCATTGGAACGGATCATCGGCGTCTTTGAGGGAAACGCGCAGCGGCAGATCATCCTTCAACTGGCCAATTCGTTGCAGGCGATTATCGCGCAAGATTTGTTGCCGGCGACCGACCGATCCCGGCGCGTGCTTGCGTATGAATTGCTCGTCGCCAACGGCGCGGTGCGGAACATGGTCCGCGAAAATCAATTTCATCAACTGGAAAACATGGTCCAGACCGGGCGCAAGGAGGGAATGGTGCTGATGGACAATTGCCTTTACGACCTCTATTGCAAGTGCCTGATTTCGTACGAGACAGCGGTGAGCCGCGCGCGTCACCCCGAAAATTTCCTGCGCGAACGGAAACAAGGGGCGCACGCCGGAACTTGAATCGCGGAATCGAACTTTAAACTTTAAACTTTCGGCGCGGCACTTCATCCTTCGCGTTTTGGCCGGGTGAATATCGCCTCTACATTGATGATTGCGGGCCGGGAATTTCAATCCCGGTTGCTGATCGGCACGGGAAAATTTTCCTCGCCCGAAATGATGCGCGACGCCCTTGCCGCCAGCGGGACGGAGATCGTGACGGTCGCGTTGCGCCGGGCGGACTTGAGCGGCCAGCGCGATCCTTTTGCCAACATTCTGGAATTCATTGATCCGCAGAAATATCTCGTTCTTCCCAACACCAGCGGGGCGATGAATGCCGAGGAAGCTGTGCGGCTGGCGCGGTTGGCGGCAGCAGCCGGTTTGCCCAAATGGATCAAGTTGGAAATTCATCCTGACCCGCGGTATTTGCTGCCGGATCCTGTCGAAACTCTGGCGGCGGCGGAGATTCTTGTTCGCGAGGGGTTTGTCGTCTTGCCGTACATCAACGCGGACCCGGTCCTTGCGAAACGATTGCAGGACGTGGGCACGGCGACTGTCATGCCGCTTGGTTCGCCGATTGGGTCGAATCGAGGCCTGGAAACGCGCGGACAAATTCGAATTATCATCGAGCAGGCAACGGTGCCGGTCGTGGTGGACGCCGGTTTGGGCGCGCCGAGCCATGTGGCGGAAGCGATGGAAATGGGGGCCGACGCGGTGCTGGTGAACACGGCAATCGCCGTTGCCAACGACCCTTGCCGGATGGCGCGCGCATTCGCGGCGGCGGTGCAATGCGGCCGGGACGCCTGGGAAGTTGGGCTGGCCGCGCCCGATACGAAGGCGAGCTCCACCAGCCCGTTAACCGCATTTTTGAACGGGTAGCATGACATCGCAAAAAATTCCACGTCCGCCGAATGTCCCGCGTGTGCGCCAGCTTTTGGCGGCGGCCAAACAGGCGCGCGTCCTGGTGCTGGGGGATGTGATGCTCGACCACTTTCTTTGGGGTCACGTGGACCGGATTTCGCCGGAGGCGCCGGTGCCGGTCGTGCAATTTGAACGGGAGAGTTTTGTTCCCGGGGGCGCCGGCAACGTGGCCAGAAACCTGGCTGATCTGGAGGCTTTCGCGGAGTTGTTCGGGGTCGTTGGAAACGATGATTCGGCGCATCAATTACGAAAAATATTGAGACACGGCCGCATTAGTTGCGCAGGACTGCTGACTTGCCCCGATCGCGCGACCAGCATCAAAACGAGGATTATCGCGCATCGCCAGCAAGTGGTTCGCGTGGACCGCGAGAGCCGCATCTATCTGAACGGGGAGACGACCGGGCGATTGCTGGCTGCATTGGAAAAAAGCCTGCACAACGGCGACGCTCTCATCCTTGGCGATTACGCGAAAGGGGTCGTGACGCAACATTTGGTTGACCAGGTGCGGAATCTTTGCCGGCGGCGCGGCGTCTGGTTAAGCGTGGACCCCAAGCCCGCGCATCACTTGAATTTGTCGGGGGTTTCCTTGCTGACGCCCAATCGCAAGGAGGCTTTTGAACTGGCCGGCATGTTGGATTCCGCGCATCGGACGCCGCCTTTGAAGGACAAAAACCTGATGCGCGCCGCCGAAAAATTGCTTGCGGACCTGCACCCGGCGTTGCTGTTGATCACGCTGGGCGATCAAGGAATGTTGCTTTGTCAGCGCGGGAGTCCGCCGATTCACATCGCAACAGTGGCGCGAGAAGTGTTCGACGTTTCCGGCGCGGGCGACACAGTGATCGCGTCGTTTACACTGGCGATCATTGCGGGAGCGTCGCCGTACGAGGCGGCGATTTTCTCCAATCACGCGGCGGGAATTGTCGTTGGAAAACTGGGCACCGCCACCGTTCGGCCCGACGAATTGCTGGAAAGTTTCCGGCACGAGGGAACCGCGCAATGAACGCCGGCAAGGCCAACGCAATTAAAGCCATGAAAGGGCGCGAACGCGTCGCGGCTTTGACGGTTTATGATTTCGCGATGGCGAAGATGTTGGAAGGGTCGGACGTTCCCTTGCTGTTGGTGGGCGATTCTGTCGGCATGGTAATACTGGGTTATCCGGATACGACGCACGTCACGATGGAGGAAATGGAACATCACGTTCGCGCGGTGGCGCGCGCCAAACCGGAGGCATTGCTGGCGGCGGATTTGCCGTTTGGAAGTTGCGCCACGCCGGAATTGGCGCTTAAGAACGCGAGGCGGTTGATCGCAGCGGGGGCGGAAGCCGTGAAGGCCGAAGGTGGTCGGAGGCTTTTGCCGCAGGTTCGCGCGATCATCGCGGAGGGTATTCCCCTACTCGGGCATTTGGGAATGTTGCCGCAAAATGTCATTGCCGAGGGCGGTTATCATATCAAGGGGAAGACGGAGGAGGAACGGACGGCGATGTTTGACGACGCCGCGGCGCTTGAGTCGGCCGGGGCGTTTGCGATTGTGCTGGAATTGGTAACGCCGGCCCTGGCGCGCGAAATTTCGTCGCGGATTTCCATTCCGACAATCGGCATCGGGTCCGGGCCGGGTTGCGACGGGGAAATTCTGGTGACGACGGATTTGCTGGGGACTTCGCCGGGGTTCATTCCGAAGCACGTGAAAAAAACCTGGCGTTTTGCGGAACAAATGCGCGCCGCGGTGGTTGAATGGAAAGAGGGTGTGATTCATCCGAACCGCCCATGAAGGATTTTTCTCATCTGGATGCGCGCGGAGAAGTCAAGATGGTCGATGTCTCCGCCAAACCGCCGGTGGCCCGCGAGGCCGTCGCGCGGGGGGAAATCCATTTGCTGCGGTCCACGCTGGACGCGATTGAGACAAACGAAATCGCGAAGGGAAATGTTTTTGCGACGGCGCGTGTCGCGGGGATCATGGCGGCGAAAAAAACCGGCGAACTGATTCCCTTGTGCCATCCGTTGAATATCAGCCATTGCGCGGTGGAATTTGAAATCCCGGCGGCGCGCGACCGAATCGTCATTACCGCGACAACTCGGATCACCGCCGCGACGGGCGTTGAAATGGAGGCCCTGAGCGCCGTCGCCGTCGCCGCGCTGACGATTTACGACATGTGCAAGGCTGTGGACACAACGCTGCGCATCACGGACATTGCGCTGGTGTCAAAACGAAAAGGCTGATGCAAATCGAAACTGGAATCATTACCGTCTCGGATCGCGCCGCGCGCGGGCTTTACGACGATCTCGGCGGACCGGCGTTGCGCGAGGCGGCGGCGCAACGCGGGTGGAAAGTTGTGGCCGAGACGCTGGTGCCGGATGAAATACGCGACATCCAGCGGGCGATTCGCGAGCAGATTAACAAGGGCTGCCATCTCATTCTTACAACCGGCGGCACAGGAGTCGCCCTGCGCGATGTGACGCCGGAGGCTGTTCGTGAAATCGCGGCGCGGGAATTGCCGGGCTTTGGCGAAGTGATGCGGATGGAGTCGATGCGCATCACGCCCAACGCGATTCTTTCGCGCAACCTCGCGGTGGTGGTCGATAAGGCGCTCGTCATTTGTCTGCCGGGGAAACCGAGCGGAGCGGTCGAGTGCCTGGGTTTTGTCGCGGCGGCCGTTCCGCACTGCGTTGAGGTTTTGCGGGAAGTCCCAACGAGTTGTTGACTGTATGGCGCGCGCGTCTCGAACCATTTTCGGATTATTGTTGACGGTGGGGATTGCGGCGGCGGGATGTGTCAGCCAGAAGAAAGCGCAAATGGAAGCCAGGCAGGCTTACATGGCCGGGCAGGAGCAGGCCATTCAAGCGCAACTCCACGCCCGGGAAGCGCAAGGGCCGGTGGTGTTTGTGCAGGGGCCAGTTCAAAATAACATCATCGCATGGCGGCAGGGGATGAAGTTGAGCGAGGCGATTGTCGATGCCGATTACACCGCGTTTATGAATCCGAGGGCGGTCCGTGTCATGCGCAACAACCAGCTTGTGGGCGAACTGAAGGGCATCGATCTCTTGCACCATCAGGACTTGGGTTTGCAAGCGGGAGACACTGTAATCATCATTCCCTGATGCAGGACGAGTTGCAACAGGTGGACCGCACGTATGTGATTTGGAAAAACCGCAGGCTCTCTTATTTCGCCGGGTGCGATTATTTTCGGATTGCCAGTCATCCTGCGATTGTGAAATCGGTCAAACAGGGGCTGGCGCGATACGGTTTGAATGTGGCGGCTTCGCGGTTGACGACTGGAAACCATGCGCTTTACACGCGCGTCGAGGCGGCGCTGGGGGATTTTTTTGCGGCGCCCGACGCTCTTCTTGTGGGCAACGGCTACGCCACCAACCTTATCGCCGCGCAGGCGTTGTGCGAGGACGCGTCCCATGTGCTCATTGATTCGCGAGCTCACTCCAGTCTGCGCGACGCCACACGATTTTTCTCGTGCCCCGTCATTGAATTCAAACACCGCGATTCCGCCGACCTTGCCCGGCGCTTGCGCGGAAAGTCCAGGCCGTTAGTTTTGACTGACGGAGTTTTTTCGCACGATGGCCAAATTGCGCCGCTGCGTGAGTATTTGAAAATGCTTCCCGGAAGCGGAAGGATTCTGCTGGATGATGCGCATTCGGCGGGCGTCCTCGGCGCGCATGGCCGGGGGACATCGGAACATTTCGGCGTTTCCCGACAAAGGATTGTTCAGACCGTTACGCTGAGCAAGGCATTCGGCGTTTATGGAGGCGCGATTTTGGGTGAGCCTTCGTTGCGCGAGCGGATCGTGGCCGGCAGCCGGATGTTCGCCGGGAATACTCCGCTGCCACTGCCTTTGGCGAATGCCACTCTAACGGCTATTGATTTGTTGCGGC
The DNA here is from genome assembly GCA_036268455.1 of Verrucomicrobiia bacterium. Classification (GTDB taxonomy): domain Bacteria; phylum Verrucomicrobiota; class Verrucomicrobiia; order Limisphaerales; family Palsa-1400; genus DATAUD01. The sequence goes on along the minus strand of DATAUD010000100.1, from coordinate 11,937 downwards.
GTGACAGTTTCCGCGACCGTCTGGCTCGCAACGTCGAATACGTCAAAAGCGCGTTGCGCGGCACGGAAATGGCCGCGCCGGAAACGCCGGCGCCAATTGTCGCCGTCATTCCGCGAGATGGCCGCGAAACGAAAACCCTGAGGAAACGGTTGCTCTCGCGCGGCATCTATCCGTCGTTTATTCGCTATCCTGGAGGGCCGGACACCGGGTATTTTCGCTTTGTGATTTCGAGCGAGCATTCGCGAAAGCAATTGGATAGTTTGCTGGAAAGTTTGCATGGTCGCTGAAGAACGGAAAATTCGCTGGGGCGTCCTCGGTTATGCCCGCATCGCGAGGGAATGCGTCATTCCCGCGATCTGCGCGTCGGCCAATTCGCTGTTTCACGCCATCGCATCGCGCGACGACGCAAAGCTCGCCGATTGCCGCGCTCGTTTTCCAACTCCCAAAACGTATCGCGGCTACGGCGAATTGATTCGTGATCCCGAAATCGACGCCGTTTATATTCCGCTTCCCAATTCACTTCATCAGGAGTGGACGATCCGCGCCGCCGACCGCGGCAAACACGTTCTGTGCGAAAAACCGCTCGCGCTCAACGTCGCGCAGTGCCGGGAGATGATCGAGGTTTGCGCCGCCAATAAAGTGCTCCTGATGGAAGCGTTTATGTATCGCTATACCGATCGCATAGCCAAAGCCCTGGAGGTCCTGCGCAGCGGCGCGTTGGGGGAAATTAAATTCATCACCTCGACGTTTCGTTTTCTGCTGGCCAATCCCGAATCGATCAAGCTCAAGCCTGAATTGGGCGGCGGCGCGCTTTACGATGTGGGCTGTTACCCGATCAATTTCACCGGGATGGTGCTGGATGAAATCACGCATTCCCAGGCCGCCGCGCTGCCGGAATCCATTTCCGTCCAAAGCGTGAGCCAGCACGGGGTGGACATGATTTTTTCCGCGCTGCTGAAATATCCGTCGGGCATCCTGGCGTCTTTGAATTGCGGTTTCAACGCGCAGAAACGGGTTTATTCGGAAATCGTCGGCGCCGATGCCGCGTTGCGGATTCCGGACACTTTTTTTGGCAACGCCGGCGCGTTGACGCTCGTGAAAGGCGAGGACCGGCGGGACATTCCTGTGGCTGAGACTGATCGCTATCGCTCGGAGGTTGAAGATTTCGCCGGGGCGATATTGCATCGGCGCGCGCCGCGCCTGAGCCTTGCCGAAACCGTGCGGAATATGGAAGTCCTGGAACGTCTTTTGGCGGCGGCGAGATAGCAACTGTGTCAGGTGAACACCCCCTTTGACTTGGCCTCCTTCGGCGGTAAACTAAAAAAAGCAATATACTATGAAAGTATTTTTTGGATTTATTCTGGGCGTCGCGGTCACGGTCGCAGTGGTGTGGTTTGTCAACCCCGGCACTCGCAACCGCGCCGAGGCGGACACTCAACGGGCCGAAACCGCCACAAAAGACAAGATGGACGATTTGGGTTTGACGCCTAAGAACATCAAGGACGAGTTCGCGCGAACCGGCAAGGTCATTCGCCGCAAGAGCGAGGCCGCCGGCAAAGCCATTGCTGACGCCACAGCCGACGCCCGCATTACGGCGGCGATCAAGGCAAAAATTGTGGCTGACCCGAATCTCTCCGCCTTGAGCATTTCGGTCAGCACCACAGATGGTTGCGTGACCCTTTCCGGCACCGCCAGCTCGCCCGACAACATCCGCCGCGCAATGACGCTGGCCTATGATACCGACGGGGTAACGCAGGTGATTTCGACGTTGAGCGTCAAATCAGCGTAGGAGATTTTTTTCTAAAATGGTGCCGGAGGCGGGACTCGAACCCGCACGTTCTGTTACGAACCCAGGATTTTAAGTCCTGTGCGTCTGCCATTTCGCCACTCCGGCATCGTTGTAATCACAATGGTTTACTGAATTTGCGACACTAGGAAACTTGACTTGTGCCACTAAATGTGCCACTGTTATGGCATGAAAGAGAATGTTGCCACAAGCAATGTGCAAAGAATCAAATTCGCGCAATCCAAACATCGGACTCATGCGTTAACTTTCTCAAAAGTTGCGGATGGACGCAAGCAACCGATTCGTGGACTGTGGATTCGCGGCTCGCGATATTACGCGCGGTTAAACCTCGAAAATCCGATCACGGGCGTAAAAAAGACCCGACGTGTTCCTCTAATTGACAAAGATGGCAGTCCCGTCCAAACAGTAGCCCAAGCAGTTGCCGAGTTGAAGCGGTTGCAAACCAAACGCTCGGACAATGCCCTGCCGACGTTGACCCGGACGCCAAAATTTGGGGATTACGCGGCCCGTTACTTGGAATTTATTGGCAGTGGAAACGGAGCGAAAAAACCCGGCACAGTCGAGAAAGAAAAGACGATTCTTAACCGTTGGGCTGGATTTTTGGGTGCCTTGCGCGTTGATCAAATCAAACCCGTTCATGTAAATCGGTTCATTGAATCTCGCCTGAAAGAAAAGGTGTCGGCACGGACAATCAATCTCGATGTCATCGGCTTGCGCGTCGTTTTGAAACGAGCGAAAATGGACGGCTTCATCCAACGGCTTCCGACGGAGGAAGTCCGTCCGCTCAAGACTACCACAGAGAAACGTTCGCTTTTTGCGGCGGCTGACTTGGATAAGCTTTGCCAAGCGGCCTTCGAGACCAAACGGAACGAAAAAAACAAAGATATTCCTGTTACCGAAAACGCACAGCAATTTGTTGATTACGTCAAATTCATGGCATGTTCCGGAGCTCGTCGCAACGAAGCTTTCGGCGTGCGATGGGATGACGTTGACTTCACAAACAGTCAACTTTTTATCCGCCGACAAATTACGAATCGTGGGATTGAAGATTTGAAAAATCATGAAGCCCGCGTCGTGGATTTTAATCCGAAGCTAAAGGCGCTTCTGCTTGCGATGAAAACTCGTTCACACGATGCTTCAAAGTGGCTCTTTCCGTCGCCACAACGGGGGGAAAAAGACGCTCCCGCAAAGAGTTTTCGAGAATCGTTGGAAATGGTTCGAACACAAGCCAAAATGCCCAATTTCAGTTTTCACGATTGCAGACATCATTTCATTTCCATGTGTGTGATGAGCGGCATTGATTTTATGACGATTGCCGCTTGGGTCGGGCACAAGGACGGCGGCGTTCTGATCGGAAAGGTTTACGGACACTTGGCAAACGAGCATCGCAAAGCGATGGCCGATCGGTTAAATTTTGAACCGGCGGCGGTTCAAAACGCAGTCAACAATTAACCATTTTGCGTGTGGCGTTAATTCAATGCAAAGAATGTGGTGGTCAGGTGAGCACAGAAGCTGTTGCCTGCCCACATTGCGGCGCGCCGCAACAACGGTCTGCGCCACCGCCGCTGTCCAACCAGCCGCAGGAACAACGAATTTATTTTGATGATGTCGTCGCCGTGACCACGACGCGAGTAATCGTTGGCGAAACGACCTACGCGCTACGGAACATCACATCTGTGAGAATGACATATACGCCGCGAAAAGTTCTTGGGGCATTTCTGCTGTTATTTTTCGGCCTGCTGTTGCTGCTTGTTGGTTACATGTCAATTCACACCAAGACGCCCGCGCCGATAGGTATTTATGTCATTGGAGGCGCAATGGTGATTGCAGGCATTCTTTTGATGGTTACGGCCAAAACTTCATACCACGTCAACCTTTCAAGCGCGGCAGGTCGATTCCATGCCCTGACATCCAACAATCGTGCCTATATTGAAAAGATTGTGGCGAGCATCAATGAGGCGATTGTAAAATACCAATAGAAAATAAAGGCCACAAATCTGCTTCATGCCGCTACTCAACCTTACCCCTTCATGGTTGCATGCTTTTTGGACCTTCACTCACGCCGGGCGGAAGATGCGGGCTGCGAACTGTACAATGCCCGCCTTCGATTTGGCGAAATGTCGAGACGGTCCGCTGCTGCGACGAAGCACCGGACGCTTTCCGTTGCTCGACAACTTTGGAGCGCCGAAACATCAAGGCGAACACGAGTCTGGCGATGGTCCAATCGAATAAAGGTCAGAGATCATGCAAGGTCGAAGCGATCAAGGTTCATCACCTTGTTCCAGGCCGCGACAAAATCGTGGACGAACTTCTTCCCAGCGTCGGAACTTCCATAGACTTCAGCCACGGCGCGGAGTTGGGAGTTTGAACCAAAGACAAGATCGACACGCGTGCCAGCCCATTTGAGTGCGCCTGTTTTGCGGTCGCGGCCTTCAAATATGTCTGCGTTTTCCGAGACTGGCTTCCACTCCGTCCCCATGTCGAGCAGGTTCACGAAGAAGTCATTGCTCAATGCCTCCGGTCGCTTGGTGAAGGCACCGTGTTGCGTCCCTTTGAAATTGGTCTTCAGGACGCGCATCCCGCCCACGAGCACCGTCATTTCGGGCGCTGTCAAGGTCAGTAATTGCGCCTGGTCGATCAGCAATCCCTCAGCCGATACGGTGTATTTGCCCTTGAGGTAATTACGGAAACCGTCGGCGATGGGTTCGAGCACGGCGAAGGATTCCACATCGGTCTGCTCCTGCGAGGCGTCCATGCGACCCGGAGCGAAAGGAACTGTGACCTCGTGACCGGCATTTTTCGCCGCTTTCTCCACGCCCGCGCAGCCAGCCAAAACGATCATGTCAGCGAGCGAAACCCTTTTGCCGCCGGCGGCTGCGCTGTTGAACGCACACTGGATGCCCTCCAGCGTGTCGAGCACCCTGCCGAGTTGGGCCGGTTGATTGACAGCCCAGAACTTCTGCGGCGCCAGACGAATGCGGGCGCCGTTCGCCCCGCCGCGCTTGTCTGAGCCGCGGAACGTGGATGCTGACGCCCAGGCGGTGGACACCAACTCCGAGACGGACAGACCAGAAGCCATGATTTTGCTCTTTAGGGAGGCGATGTCCTGGGCATCGATCAATTTGTGATTCACAGCGGGAATCGGGTCCTGCCAGATAAGCTCTTCCTTGGGAACCTCCGGCCCGAGATAACGCTCGCGCGGGCCCATGTCGCGGTGCGTCAGCTTGAACCACGCCCGGGCGAAGGCGTCTGCGAACTGATCCGGGTTCTCCAGAAAGCGCCGCGAGATTTTTTCGTAAACAGGGTCGAGCCGCAGGGCGATGTCCGTGGTCAGCATGGAAGGCGCGATCCGTTTGGACGGGTCGTGGGCGTGCGGCACTGTGCCAGCGCCGGCGCCATTCTTCGGTCTCCACTGATGGGCGCCCGCCGGGCTTTTCGTGAGTTCCCATTCGTGGCCAAACAGGTTCTCGAAGAAGTTGGTGCTCCACTTCGTCGGTGTCTGGCTCCAGGTGACTTCCAAGCCGCTGGTGATCGTGTCACCGCCTTTGCCGGTGCCAAAGCCGTTCTTCCAGCCCAGGCCCTGGCCTTCGAGTCCAACCGCCTCAGGCTCAGGCCCCACATGGGACGCAGGGCCGGCGCCGTGGGTCTTGCCGAACGTATGGCCACCGGCGATGAGCGCCACCGTCTCCTCGTCGTTCATCGCCATGCGGGCGAAGGTCTCGCGGATGTCCTTGGCCGAGGCAATCGGATCGGGGTTGCCGTCCGGACCTTCGGGGTTGACGTAGATCAGGCCCATCTGCACCGCGGCCAGCGGTGTTTCAAGGTCGCGCGTATGAGGCTTCTCACTTTCATCGTCCGAGACTAATACGGCATGATTTTCAACCACTCCCGGCGAACCGCTCGAATAGCGCAAATCACCGCCGAGCCACTTCTTTTCAGAGCCCCAATAAACATCAAGGTCAGGTTCCCATACGTCTTCGCGCCCGCCTCCGAAACCGAACGTTTTGAATCCCATCGTTTCCAAGGCCACGTTCCCCGTGAGGATCATCAGATCGGCCCATGAAATCTTTCGGCCATATTTCTGTTTGATCGGCCAGAGCAGTTGACGCGCCTTGTCCAAGCTGACGTTGTCAGGCCAACTGTTTAACGGCGCAAAGCGCTGCTGGCCCCGGCCGCCGCCGCCGCGGCCGTCACCGGTGCGGTAGGTGCCGGCACTGTGCCAGGCCATGCGGATGAACAGACCGCCGTAATGGCCAAAGTCCGCCGGCCACCAGTCCTGCGAGTCGGTCATCAGCGCCGCGAGATCGCTCTTCACCGCCGCCAGGTCAAGGCTCTTGAACTCTTTCGCGTAGTTGAAGTCCTCGCCCATGGGATTGGACTTGGACGAATGCTGGTGCAGGAGTTCGAGCTTTAACTGGTTCGGCCACCAGTCGCGGTTCGAAGTGCCGCCTGCGGCAGCGTGGTGGAAAGGGCATTTGGCTTCGATTGACATGTGTTTTCTCCTTAGCTCTGTTGTATTGAATTTTTTTGGAAAAGTTTTAAGCGTTTGGGACGACTTCGCAGGTCTTTAAAGGCTGACCGCCTTTCGATACTTGATTTTTTGATAATCCTGTATCCACAGTGGTCCGGCGCTTGTTGAGTTCCGGGTGTCGGTCTTCGTCAAGATGCGAAATTTTTCGGCCATATTTTCAATGTCAGTTTCTTTGCACATTCAACCCCGTCGCGAGCGATAGTTGAAATACTTATTTCCTTTTATTATCATAGGCAACGCCTATGGAAATACACCAGCTCCGATACGTTGCAGCGGTAGCGCGAACGAGAAATTTCTCCCGCGCTGCCGAGCAATGCCACGTCGCGCAGCCCTCGTTGAGCCAGCAGATTCAAAAGCTCGAAGAGGAACTGGGCGAGCGCTTGTTCGACCGACTGAAGCGCGAAGCCCGGTTGACCTCGCACGGCGAGGTCTTTTTGCGCCGGGCCGTCCGCATCCTCGAAGAAGTGGAGGCGGCCAAACGCGAGGCCGCTGACACCCACGCCCTGCTGCGCGGCACATTGAAGATTGGCGTGCTGCCGACCATTGCGCCGTACCTGCTGCCAGGAGTGATGGAAGTGTTCATGGAAAAGTATCCCGGAGTGGAGATCGTCGTGCAGGAAGACACCACGGCGCAACTGCTGAAGTTTCTCCTGGCTTTTGAAATCGATTTGGCACTCGCCAGCCAACCGATCCGAGACGGGCGATTGGAGGTGCGCGAACTGTTTACTGAGGAACTGCTGCTGGCGCTGCCTCCAAGCCATCCACTCACGCGCAAACGCGCGATTAATGCCTCCGACCTGGAACGTGAGCGATTGATTGTCATGAAGGAGGGCCACTGCCTTGGCGACCAGGTGCTCCAATTTTGCGAGCAGCGCGAGTCGCATCCAAACATCAGTTTTCGCAGCGCACAGTTGGAGACGATTCAATCGCTAGTTAGCGCCGGACTAGGTCTGTCGTTGATACCGGCGATGGCGGCACGGAGTGGGAGCAAGGATTTGCCGGAGTATCGTTCATTCCAGTCGCCCAAGCCGCAGCGGAAGATAGTAGCGGTGTGGCCGAAACAGCGCCCTCCGGTTCGCGCCTCCACCGAGTTCCTCAAAATCGTTGAAGTCCGGTTTAGCAAATCCCCACAAAGAGCTTTGACGCGTTCGCGAGACCGCCGGAAGGTTTGACTTTGCACGCGTCAGTTATGGTTCAATAGCTGAAACGTGAAACAGTGTCATCCGTGTTCCAGGGGGAACGGCTTTTGAAAAGCACGTCGTTTGTTTTCAACGCTGGGAACACTCGGCCGGTCATTCCGAATACTGCCCCGAAATTGTGTTTGTCAACAGCGATGACCGTTCCAGTGCGCATCAACCTCATACCGGGGTTTTCCGTCTGATGTGCAGCAACGGAATGCTCAATATAATTCAATTCAATTATGAGACGGTGGTTGCAGGTCAGCAGATTTGCTTTCATGTACCGTAATTTCCCGAATTTGCGGCTGACCTTCGCCCATCAGCGCATGATATTTTTCAGGCAATTTCATGATGCCTGACAGTTCCAGCCGGTGGATGGCAGTTTCAATCCGCTGCAAAACGTGGCCGGAAATCAGAATTTCATGTGTGGCGAAAACCAGACGTAGCTTTTGCTCGTTGTCCTCGCTGGTCAATTCCGCGAATACGAATTGATCCAACGGCAGCACAAGAAAGCGGGTTGGCGTCGTTTCAACACGCAAGCAGCGCGCTTGTGTGTCAGTGGTGTAACATTCGGGCGTTTTGGTGTTCATGTTTTTGTACTGGTTTGGAATGACGCCGGGATTGCCTTAACCGGCAAAACGTATCCGCAGCGTGCTGGCCAAACCGCAGGAGATGACCATGCAGCCGGTCCCAAAATGGGTTGCGATTGAATAGAGGCAGCTTTCCCGCAAAGTCCAAGGCAAGCGGCCTATGGCCGGAACGGACTAAATTCTCACGCAGTTGAATTTTGTCTGGCGTGAAGATGCGGACGCCCCGCCGACCGCGCGAAATGGTGACATACCATTGCTGCGCGTTGGTTGCGGCTTTGATAGTGGAATCGGAGAAAAGAACGTAGTCCACGGTTTTTCCCTGTGAACCATAGGACGTGACGGCATAGCCGGGCAGAAATTCACGAAAACTTTTGTCCAGGACCCGTCCGTCCGTGAGTTTAATGTCTCCGTTGACACCAACAGATTTGACGACAACCAGTTCGCCATTGGTGAGGCGGGCACCGGAAGCCAGCTTGCGGTTGGCTTTCAGATGAAGTCTGTCCCCTTGCGTGATGGGAACTTTGAGTGGCAGGCAGACCTTGATTTTATCCAGCACCTTGTTTGAGACCGTGACGCAGTTGCCTTCAATTTCGACCAGGACGCCAGCCTTGACGATGCCGGCTAACTTCCCGCGCATCCCCGGTTCGGCTTCCCGCACTTTTTGGTTGAACACGATCACCGCGTCCTCTGGGTAAAACCGTTTGTCACGTTTTTGCGCGTTGGTTAAATCCAATTTGTCGAGGGCCTGAATCGTCACATCAGTTGCTCCGAGCAATCCCTTTCCTTTAAGCGCATCCCGCACCTTTGAATTGACCCGATGGACTTCCGCCCAGGTTTGCGACACGACCACGGCGGAAGACTTTCCTTCCGTCAGCCGGACGTATTCATCAGCCAGTATGTCCGCCTGCTCGCCGAAGCCGCAGGAGACAACCGCGCCCATTTTGTCCAACCTTTCAAATGATTCGGCCAATTTGCCAGCCGCCGCCATTTCCACCGCTTTGCGATAACGCCGGATTTCGGAACTTTCCCTTTTGCTGCGGCCAAGAGCCGGGTCCTGACGGCGGATTGTGTGAAGCTCAACCGGTTTGACACCGGAGTACCGCTCGATGGCCAATAACGCATCTGACGCCTCGACCGCGCCATGCTGACGGGTGTCGCCCGATAGAATCACCCGCGCATTTCGCTCCCGCGCCAAGCGGAGCAATTCAGCCATTTGTCGGCCACCAATCTGCCCCGCCTCATCCACGACAATAACCGCGTCATCAGGCAATTCGCGTTTAAGCAGGAAATTCGTTAATGTCGTCGGCGACGGAAACGTTGCGTGCTCCATGTCCACGACCTGCTGGCGTTGTGGCGCCAGGACGACCACCCTCTTGCCCGATAGTTGGACTTGCCGAAACAGTTCACGCAAAACGAAACTTTTGCCTGTGCCCGCGCCGCCACGGAACAACGAGACCGCATTGGTGGAGCGCAGCAGCGCATCCAAAGCCAGGCGCTGTTCCTCATCCAATTTTGGATCCGTCGCGCTGGAGTGTTTCACAAGCGGGCGGCAATTCCCCGCGCCAACCTTGACGACTTGAACAATTTCCCATTCGCGCAACAGCACTTCCCGCAGAGTCACTTCAGCAGGACGTTCCCAATTGCGAATGTATGGCCGTTGGCGCGCAAATTTCTTGAGTTCGTCCACAGAGAAATTCTCACCACGCCCCCGTTCCAAAGCGTGCTGCCAAAGTTGGCATTCCAAGGCGACGGAATGGCGGTCAAACAGATGATCCTCGGCCCACTGTATGGCTTCATTGACGTTCATCGGGTCGTCAGCCGCTTTTTCTGAATGCTTTGGAAGCCAGCCCAAGGCGGCACGTTCGCCCTCGTTCAATTGCGAGTCCCACAACATTCGCAATTCCTCCTGGCTCAAATCCTTGTGCTTTTTGGCGCGTGTCTCGACCGCGAGTTGAGCGCGCAACGCCTTGAAGTTTGCCGTCGCTAATCCCGGCTTCTCGGCCAGCAGTTTCGCCAATGCCTTGTCAATTTCAGCATCCCGTTTGGAAAAGCGTTCGCAGATCGTTTCCGAAATGCCCTCGATTTGAAAATCGCCGCGTGTCAAGTTGCGAATCTCGTAGCCAAACCCGCGCAGCTCGCGGGCCAGTTCATGGTAATAGACGTTCTCCGCGAATTTTCTCGACCGCAGTAATTCATAGTTTTGCAGTGCCTTCCAACGATTCTCAACGGCATCAAAGGTGGCGTTGAAAACGATGCAGTGGGTATGTAAGTGCGGGTCTAAGGCCCGCGAAGTGTCGTGCGTGAACATGGCGGCGACAAAATTGCGTGTGGAGCGGTCGTCGTCCGCTTTGCCGATCCGAACGCGGGTTGTGGCAAATGTCTCAAATTCCTTCAATGCGGATCGGACGGCTTGGGCATGGGCTTCCAAAATCCGATCATCTGCCCCGACCAGTGCCGCCACCGACACTGATTTAGGCGGCGAAAATGTGAAGTCATAAAAAATCCGGCGATTGGCGGCGTTGCCCCCAGCATCATTTGTTCGCGTGGTATTCCGTCGTTGCGTCAATGTGTCATCCGAAACTGGATGCCGGTTCTCACAAAGACGCAGGAATGCTTCCGCACCTACCTTGCTGGTCAAACCGAGCCGTTCCGCTCCCACACCAAACCACTGGCCGGCCACCCTCTGCCCCTCATCGTAGTATTCACCAACACAAAGATGTTCCTCAAAGTATTCCTTTGCGTTCTTCAAATTGTATTGCGTCTTGACCGTAAGCACAGGGAATAGCCTGCCAAAAAGCTGGATTCACTTTGTTTCATTTTGAAACAAAACGACCCACAGAAATTGGTTGAATGGCAGGCATGAAAATGAATCGGTCCACCGTTGCCGACAGCGAAGCCAGGCGAAGAGCTTTGGGGGATTTACTTCACCGACCGGGAATGCGCCCGCGAAAAGGGCGATCCGTTACGCACAGTCGTTGCCGCACCGACAAAAACTGCCGCAGAAGAATCCGCACTCCGGCTCGGCCTGGAATCTCCCTGGGCGCATCCCCTCACAGCCGAACAAATCAAATCCATCCGGGAGTCCGCAGCCAGACCGGAACAATCCCGCATAACCATGCAACCGACCACTGCTGAATTACGCACCGCCATCGACGTCTTGAAGCTGCTGGACCAACGCCTCAACGACCACGCCGCTCATGCCGTAATGCAACTGCCGGAAACCGAGTTGGGTGACCAATACGCCGCGCACCTCGACGCCCAAACCATCGAACAAACCAGCCACATCGAAAAGGTTTCCACGCAGTTGCAAAGTTGGCGCGAAGAACTATTGCAGCAACAGAATCAGCGAATGGCGCAATCTGTATGAGAAATAGCGTTTTCACAAAACAAGCCTTACCCCTTCCAAAGGGAAGGATTTTGCGCTTCGCGCGCTGCCACGCCTATGCGGTGTCACCTGGCTCAAAATGCGCGCACATTCATGCTTCGCATCATGTCAGCTCGGCTGCCTCGCAAAGCGCCTCGTTTGCTGCTTCGCTTGCCGGCAACCATGCCGCCTCGTCCGTGCTTCGTCACGTATGAACAAAACCGCCATTTCACAAGAGTCAGTAAACCGCTTCCGAACCGCCGCGTCTCAATACAAACAGACCAAGTCGCGGGCGTCGCGGTTGCTCGCGCTCAAAGACGACATCATTGCGCTTCGCAAACGCGGCATTTCCTACCGCGCGATCAGTGAACTGCTCACACAGAACGGCATTGCCGCTTCAGATACGTGCGTAACTAACTTCTGCCATCATGTTTTGAAGGAACGATTCATGCGCAAGTCATCCGCCA
>DATAUD010000099.1:0-103705 GCA_036268455.1 Verrucomicrobiia bacterium | reverse complement strand
ATTCGTCGCGCTGAGAACGTGATAATTGGCGCCCGTCAGACTGTTCCATGCAAGTGTGGGAGAGCCGCTTGTTGACAGGCCGATGGAGACGTTGATGAAGGCGGGCAGCGGATTATATGTGACAGTGGCGAACGCGCCTTCGCTGAGATTGTAGTAGCTGCCGCTGGGATTGGTTTGGAGCGTGATTGCGCGCACCATGTAAGTGTAGGTGTTCGCCGTGGCTGTTGCGTCCACATAGGAATTTCCAGAAACCCATGTGCCGGTCAATCGCGTGAACGGCCCGCTAGGTGAAGCGCCGCGATAAATGTGATAGCCCAACACGGAATCGGGCGAGGAATCCCAATTCAAACCAACACCTCCAGTTGTTGTGGTCGCGGTGACATTTGCGGGCGGGCCCAGCGGCTCCATGCGCAACGTCGGATCGCCCATGAGCGCGATATAAACGGCGCGCGTAAAGATATTGCTCGCGTTTTGGTAAAGTTTGCTGTTGTTCATGGTAAGGCGGGTGCCGTAGCCGATAGTTTCGCCCAGCGCCATGTGATGTAAAAACCAATGCGGCTCGCCGGACATCACGCATGCCAGGCCGGTTGTCGGAGTGGCAAGAACGGAACGCTGGATATTATCCTGGCCGTCCCAATTGCCCAGGAAACTGCCGAACAACAGGACAAATACTCCCTGCGCGTTGTCATTGACGATATCCGTGCTGAGCACGGTTTGATAAGGCATGTTGGTGCCGAGATAGCTGATGCTGTTCATCTCTCCGCCTCCGTCTCCGAAGGCCCAAAGCCAGCTTCCAGTGCTCAACATATAAATCCAGGATTGGTCCACTGGCGCGTCGTCCTGGATGTTCGCCTGGATGGTGTTTCCGGGGCCGACACAAGGTTCGAAAATGCGATAGCCGCTGGCGGCCATGGCAAGAGCGCCGTCGTCGGACCCGCGTCGGTCTCCCATCAAAGCCCTGGGATCGACGTCAATAAGATGGTTTCTCCAATTATGGTCCTTGTCCAAATAATTTCGCAGCAGATCCTCCTCGCTTGGAAATGGAATCGCCGCTCCCACCCCGGGCATGTTGAACATGTCCACCCGGCCAACCATCAACGCCACATTGGAAGGCAGATAGCTTGGGCCGTTGGTCGGGTTAGCGGGCGTGCGCCAGTCATCGTTCATTTCCCCGTAGAACGTGTCTGACGGCATCGCGCGAGTGTAGTGGCCGTCATAATCTAGGTAGCCCGATTGCAGGATTGGCACGTGGCCGAATAAAAACACCGCATCGACATCATTCGTATCGGCCCAGTAGTAATTCGTGATATCCTCGCGCACACTTTCGGGCGTGTCATTGCTCGAAACATCCTGTCGAATCACGGACCAGCCGTCTCCTACCAAGTCCGTTTCCAATCGTGATAGCTCGTTGGAAAGATCGGGAGCGGAGTTGGTGGCCACCACGAGGATGAGCGTGCCCCGGGTCTCGGTGAAGGGCGCTTCTATCCCGGCGAAAATGTAACCAAACCCCGTGTAACCGAGCGTGGCAACTTTATAAATCTGGTATTCGTAATTGGAACCGACGATCACGTTCGTATCAGTCCAATTGGTGGCTGAACCATCCAAAGTGATCAGAGAATTTCCCCAACTTGTATCTGTTTTGGCCTTTCGGTAGATGGCATAGGATTTCGCGCCGAAAGGGTCCGCTTCCCAATCAAGGGTGATTTGAGGCGGATTGGTTTGGACGGCGGCGCTGATCTGCACGGCATAGACAAAAGTGTCGTCTGCTTTCGCGGAGCACACGGCCGCCAGTACCATTGCAAGCGCGAGGGCGCAACTGCTCTTTTTCATGGGCGGCCTAGAATAGAGGTTTTCCGAGAGTAAAGGTGCCGGTGCAAACAATGGGAACGATGTTTGTGCCGTGCGGCAGGGCGTCCCACGCAAATGAGCCGTCTATGATGGTATTGGTATTTCCCGATCCATCGTTCAGAAAGCGTTTTGTTATGATCGCCGCGCCGATCGAATCCGAGGCGTTGATGGTATAGCCCGAATTGTTGAAAGTGTACAGGTAATCAATGCGCCTTTCCTCGGTTGAAGTCGCATTGGTGACCGCCGTCCGGTCGTATTGGCCATCCGACCCGTAATAGAGTCCGAATTCGGTGGTAAGAAACGCGCCATTGGTGGCGTTGATGATGTCGATTGTATCCCAGGGCGGGTTGCCTCCGTTCGGCGCGGCGCCGCCGATGTGATAGACAATCGCAACGGTGCTCAAGTCGGTGATTCCGCCCTCGGCGGCGCGGTCCGCGAGAAGGGTCTGATCGGTGATTGGCGTCCCGACGATATTTCCGGCGGCGTTGGTTTCGTATTCCATGCCATGAAATATCCATTGATATTCGGAATAATTAACTTGTTGCGCGGTGGCGCGTGGCGCCGCCGATGCGAGGGCGGCGATCAGTATGGCGAATAGAAAGTTTTCATTTTTCATGCTCAGTGACAATACGCGGCCGGCACTACTCTTCTATAGGGTGTTTATCCGAAAATTGGCGGAATGCGCGCCTACCGAGGTTTTCACCTCCCTTGTTGAGACCGAACAAAAGCTATAAAGACACTCCACTTATGAAACTAACGACCGCTTCTCTCGGCGTGACAGCAGCCTGGGCAACTCTAACTCTAATTTCTCCGCGCGCCCGCGCGCTGACGGGGAGCGTCACGAATTGGGGGGCCGGCCAGACGAATTTATTTTTGAGTGTCAGCAACATCACGGCCATCTCGTGTTCGGTCGATCACACCCTGGCGTTGAAAAGCGACGGCACGGTTGTCGCATGGGGCTGGGACATCGACGGCGAGTGCGACGTGCCCGCCGGTCTCTCGAATATCCAGGCTGTCGCCGCCGGCGATTTTTTTAGTCTTGCGCTTAATAGCAACGGGACGGTGATCGCGTGGGGCACGGATGATTCCGGGCAGGGTGATATTCCTCCAGGGTTGACCAACGTCGTCGCGATTTCCGCCGGCCACGCTCACGCGCTGGCGCTGGAATCCAACGGCACTGTCGTGGCCTGGGGTTCGGACGCGTGGTGTCAAGCTAATGTTCCGGCACGCGCGCAAAACGCGAAATCGATTTTCGCCGCTGGAAATTTCAGCCTGGCGCTCATGACCAACGGCTCCGTGGTGGCGTGGGGGATCGACGACGCCGGTCAAACGAATGTCCCGGCCGGCCTGGAGGGTGTCAGCGCGCTCGCGGCGAACACGGAATATGTTCTTGCGCTGACCTCCAACGGCACAGTTACGGCATGGGGGTCTTATCCTGCTTTGCCTTCGGGCCTGAGCAATGTTGTGGGAATTGCGGCCGGTGAGTATCACAGTTTGGCTTTGCTCAATGGCGGAAAGGTCGTCGCTTGGGGCGCCAACCAATCGGGTGAGGGGATTGTGCCAGCGGGTCTTGGCGGCGTCGAGGCAATCGCGGCTGGATGGAGTTATAGCGCGGCGCTGGTGGGAGCGGGAGGGATTTCGTTTTCGGGAGTCCTGCTGTTGAATCCGGCGTGGGTCGGCGACAATTTCACCGTTTCATTCCCGTCGCAAAATGGCGTCACTTACACGCTCCAATACAAGACCGCGCTGAACGGCAATTGGTCCACGCTGGATCCGGTTCCTGGCACGGGCGGCACGATGACTTTGACCGACTCATCGGCGACGGACCAGCAACGATTCTACCGGGTCAGCCAGCAATAATGGGGTATTCTATCACCGCTATTTAGGTATTTCCCCACTACCTCGAAAACGCGCATCGCAATAGCCTCTCGAAGTAATGCAGACCGCGCCCATCATAAAAGTTGCCATCGGCATAATCGCATGGAACGAGGAAAAGGCGCTGCGCGCCACTCTCGCTTCTCTTTTCCAACAAACTCTGTTCCGCAAGTTCAGCCTTCGACATTGGCGATGCGAGATTGTGTGCGTCGCCAACGGCTGCACGGACCGCACGGCGGAGGTTGCGACGGAAATATTCCTGGCGCAGTCCCGCAACCATCGCTACAAAAATGCCTTTTCCGCGCGCGTCGTTGATTTAACTCAGCGGGGAAAGGTCAACGCGTGGAACCAATTCGTGCATTCGATTTCCGCCCGGGACGCGCAATACCTTTTCATGATGGATGCGGATATTCTCATTCATCGGCCGGAGTCGTTGTGGGCGATGTTCTCGGCGTTGGAGAATGACCAGGAGGCCAGCGTGGCGGTGGACCGGCCTTGCAAGGACATTTTGTTCAAGCAACGCAAATCAATCTGGGAACGTCTCTCGCTGGCCACGGCCCGGTTGACGACTTCGGCGGACGCGCAATTGTGCGGGCAGCTTTACTGCATTCGCGCGGGGGTGGTCCGAAACATTTACCTTCCAAAGGACCTCGCCGCGTGCGAGGACGGCTTTATAAAAACCCTCGTGTGCACGGATTTTCTCACGCGCCCGCCGGTCGCTGGACGCATCCGGTTGGCGGAAGGAGCCGAGCACACGTTCGAATCTTACATTTCGCCGAGGGCCATTATTCGGAATCAGAAACGGCAGATCATCGGGCAGACCATTGTCCATATTGTAATTGACAAGTATTTGAAGGCGCGGCCGCTTTGCGAGCGCGAGCGCGCGGGAGAAACCCTCGCCGGCAATGACAACGCCGATCCCGCGTGGCTGAAGAAGCTTATCCAGGAACATTTGCAACGGACGCGTTCGCGGTGGCGTCTCTATCCCGGGATGACCGGCCTGGGTTTTCAACGGTTGCGAAAATTGAATGTCGCCCAGCGCGTGATTTGTTTTCCGGCCGCCGCGGCCAAATGGTTTGTGGCGGTCATCTCCGGCTTTTTCGCGTATGAAGCGCTGAAGGCGGGCTGCACTGATTATTGGCCCCAGGCAAAACGCCAGGGTTTGGTGGAATCGAAATAAAATTTATGAAAGGCACCATTCCTCAGAAAATCGGCAGAGTTGTGGCGGACCTCTGTGTCCATCCGCAATACATGCCGCGAACAATCGCCCACAACGTCCTCGGACGCAAAACCCCCGCCGACCTCGAATTGCCCTGGTTTTCCTACGCCGCAATCGATTTTCTGGAGGAGTTTTTGGAGCCGCACATGAATGTTTGCGAGTACGGCTCAGGGGGATCAACCCTGTTTTTTGCGCGCCGCGTCAGCAGCGTTTTTTCCATCGAGGACAACACCGAGTGGTTCAAACTGGTTTCGGCGCGCCTGGAACAGAAAACCATCGACAATGTCACGCTGAAGCTGTGCCCGTTTGATTTCAAAAACCCGGTCGGTTTTGAAAAATCCGCCTATCTTCACGCCATCCCGGACGAACGGTTTGATGTCATCGTCGTGGACGGCAGCGAGGAATGGACACGCATCCGGCCGATTTGTTTTCAAAAAGCGGAAACGCGCATCAAGAAGGGCGGCATCATTATTGTTGACGATTCGTGGCGCTACCCTGAATTGCACGAAAACAACGGCGCTGAGTATTACCGGATATTTCGGAGCGTGGGGCCGGGCCGGCCGGGCGTGACCAGCGCCGACGTTTATTTTTACTGAATGCCGGGCGGCCCGCGTTCGATTTGATATGGGCTTCAAGGCAGTATTTGGATTCACGGTAATTCCGGCTGCATTGGTCGGTGGGAGTATCGCGGCCTGTTTTTCCCGGCGGGTGCGCGATTTATTTTTCATCCTTCTGGTTTTCATGGGGCCGGTGATCGAGCTTTGGGACGTGAATTTCGTCAGCCGCGAATGGTATCGCGGCACCTCGCGAGGCTTTGAGTTTTCGGTGCTCGACATCATGGCGTTCAGCCTTCTGGTCAGTTCGATTCTCAGGCCGCGCCGCGACGGGTTCCGCTTGTTTTGGCCGGCTTCGCTCGCTCCGATGCTGCTGTTCTTCTTTTATGCGTGTTTCAACGTTGCCGTGAACGAGCCTCGGCTGTTCGGATATTTTGAACTTTTCAGAATGGCGCGGGGATTCGTGCTGGTTCTGGCCATCGCCTATTATTTGCGCGGCGAACGCGAGCTTCGCCTGCTCATGTATTCCCTGGCGGCGCTGGTTTGCTACGAAGGTTTGCTGGCCATCAAACAGCGTTATGTCTATGGCATCGATCGAGTGCCCGGAACGATTGATGATTCCAACAGCCTTTCTGTTTTTATAGTCATGACGGCCCCGGTGCTGGTCGCCGCCCTCAACTCCCGTTTCCCGGCGACACTCAAGGCGCTTTGCGCCGCGGGGATTGGACTTGCCTGTATTGGCGAAATCCTCACCATTTCACGGGCCGGCGTTGTGATCCTGGCAATTGTTCTCGCGGGCTGCGCGCTGACAACGGTTTCCTATCGAATCACCCCGAAAAAAATCGCGATTTGCCTTCTCGTTATCCTCGGAGCCGTTGGAATTACCGCGAAATCGTGGAAGACCCTCAAATCGCGGTTCGACTCCTCCACATTGGCGGAGGAATACGGACACCACCACAACCTGGGGCGCGGTTATTATATTCGCGTGGCTGAAGCGATGGTGGATGAACAATGGCTGGGCGTCGGGTTGAACAACTGGTCTTTCTGGGCGAGCAACAAATACGGCCCCAAACTCGGGTACCGCTTCGTGCCTTACCGCGGCACTGACAAGGAACCGAGCACCGTCATACCGTCCGGCAGCGACGTGGACGAAGCGCAAGCCGCCCCGGCGCATTGCCTGGCTGCCTTGACCGCCGGCGAATTAGGCATACCGGGGCTGATTTTTTTTGTGTGGCTCTGGCTTCGCTGGTTTCAAATGGGCGCAAGTTTTCTCTGGCCTCGGACGCCCGATCCAATGCGCCGCATGGCTGTGGGATTCTTTTTTGGCTTCCTGGGAATTTTCCTCCAAAGCCTCACTGAATGGGTTTTTCGGCAATCGCCCATCTACTGTGTTTTTCACGTCCTGCTGGGCGCGCTGGCCGCCCTCTACTTTTTGAAAAAGAAAGCCCAAGAGGAGCCGGTTGAAGAAATCGAACCCGCCGCCGCCGATCTGGAGGAAATGGAAAGCGTGCCCACATGAGAACGGTCCACGTCCTCCGAAAATTGAACCCGGTCGAATGGGGCGGCACCGAAACCGCCATCGAGCGCCTTTGCTCCGGCCTGCGCGAACAGGGCGTCGATACCGTCGCTTATTGTCCACGTTTGGAGAAAACATCCGCAAGCGATCCATTGAGCCGTTCCGGTTGCGCCGTCAAACGCTTCCGCGCCTTCGTCCCGGTCGTCGGGATTTCCCCACAACGCCGGCGGCAGTTGGTGTCCATTGGCGGCAACCTCATGTCGTTCGATTTGGCTTCCTCCTTATGGCGGGAGAAGGGCGCTGCCCTGATCCATTCCCACGCGCTTGGCCGCATCGGTGGAATTGCCCGCACTGTCGCCCGGCGTCGCGGCATTCCGTTCGTCGTCTCGATTCATGGGGGCGTCCTGGATTTGCCCGGCAAGGTGCGCGAGGAATTCAACGCTCCTTGCGTTGGCGGCTGGGAATGGGGGCGGTTATTCGGCTGGCTTGTCGGGGCGCGCCATCTCTTTCGCGACGCCGACGCGATCATCACGTGCAATGAAAAAGAGGCCGCGCTTCTGCGCGCTGACCACCCCAAAAAACGCGTGGTCGTGCAGCCTCACGGCGTCCCGGTGGAACTGTATCAAAAGGACCATCGCGATACCGCGCGCGCCGCCTTCCCGGAAATTTTTGGCCGCCAGGTTCTCCTTTGCGTGGGCCGGATTGATCCGATAAAAAATCAGGCGTGGCTGCTTGATCAGGCGCAAACCCTCTTCCAGAAACATCCGTGGGCCGTGTTGGTGCTTGCCGGCGCTTGCACCGACGAACCTTACGGCGAATTGATCGCCCGCAAAATCGAAGCCCTTGGCCTTCGCGATCGCGTTATATTGACAGGCGGCCTTCCGCCGAACGATCCCCGGTTGATCGGGCTTCTTCAGCAAGCCGCGGCGGTCGTTCTCCCGTCGGTGTCGGAAACTTTCGGCCTGGTCGTCCTTGAGGCGTGGGCCGCCGGCTCCGTCGTTTTGTCCAGCCGCACTTCGGGGCCGTCCGCGCTCATTCGCCACAGCGAAAACGGATGGCTTTTTTCGTTGGAGCGGCCGCAGGAGTTCCACGGCGCGCTAAATGTCGCCCTTACAGACAAATCCCTCGCCCGCTCCATGGCCCATCGCGGCGCCAACGTCAGCCAGGAATTCAGTTTGGGCGCGCTGGCCGGCCGCCTTAAAAAGCTTTACGAACAGTTGATCGAGGAAAAGCGATGCGCCACGTAATCCTCCGCGACGACGACACCAATGCGCTGACGCCCGTCGATTGTCTGGAGCGGCTTTACCGGCCGTTCCTGAATCGCGGCTTGCCCGTCAATCTGGCGACGATCCCGGAAGTCGCCACCGATGCCCGGACGCCCGCTGGTGAGATCGAAGAATTTTTATATTGGCGCAATGGCGAAACCGCTCCGACCAAGCCCATCGCCGCGAATCCCAGGCTTGTCGGTTATCTTCGTGAAAATTCCGGCTACCAGATTGTCCAGCATGGATGCCACCATCAGCCCCTCGAGTTCGACGCCTTGCCGCGCGCCGCCGCCGCCGAACGGCTCGAGCGCGGAACAGAGGCCTTGCTGCAAGCCGGTTTCCCGCGCCCCAACACATTCGTCGCCCCGCACGACAAACTTTCCCGCGCCAGCATGATGGAGGTTGCCGAACGTTTTCGTGTGCTGTCCACCGGCTGGTTTGAATTGCGCCGTGTGCCTTTCTCGTGGTGGCCAGGTTACGCGATGCGCAAATTGCGCCGCGCCCCGCATTGGCGCCGAGGCCGCGCGATTCTTCTTTCCCATCCCGGCTGCATCCTTTCACGCCACCGCCCTCCGCAAACCATCCTCAGCACGATTGTCGAACATCTTCAAAACCGCCCCCTGACCGTCCTTGTGACGCACTGGTGGGAATATTTTCGCGATGGCCGGCCCGACGAGCCTTTTATCGCCGCCCTCCATGAATTGGCCGGCTATCTCTCCACCCAACCCGACATCCAGGTCATTTCCTTCGGCCAATTGCAATAAGGCTCCAAACTTTTTTAAACGGCTCTTATCATTTGCGCCCACCCGATAACGCCCGTATGCTGGCGCGCGACTGATGCAGATTTACCCAAAACATTACTGTGGCGTCTTCGGCGTCTTTGGCCATCCCAACGCCGCCGAGCTGACCTATTACGGCCTCTACGCCTTGCAGCATCGCGGCCAGGAGAGCGCCGGCATCGTCTCGTGCGACGGCAATCAATTCTACGACCACAAACGCATGGGGCTCGTCTCCCAGATTTTCAACGCAAAGGTCCTCGCCGAACTTCCCGGCAACATGGCAATCGGCCACACACGCTATTCCACCACAGGCTCCTCCCACTTGCGCAACGCCCAACCGCTCGTCGGCGATAGCAAACGCGGCCAGATCGCCGTCGCACACAACGGCAACCTCACCAACGCCGCCAAATTGCGCGAGGAGCTCGAAGATCGCGGCGCCATTTTCACCACCACCGTCGATAGCGAAATCGTCCTTCACCTTCTTTCGCAGCCCTCCGGCGACAGCAGCGAGAACAGCCTTCTCCAAACTGTCCGCCGGCTCGAAGGCGCCTATTCCCTCGCGATTATGACCGAGCGCGAATTGATCGGCCTGCGCGATCCTTTCGGTTTTCGCCCCTTGTGCCTTGGCCGCCTTGGTGACGGCTGGGTTCTCGCCAGCGAAAGTTGCGCCCTCGACCTGATCTCCGCCAAATTCGAGCGCGAAATCGAGCCGGGCGAAATCGTCATCATCGACAAAGACGGCCCGCGCTTCATGCAAGCCTTCCCCGCCCATGTGGACCGCGCCTTTTGCATCTTCGAATACGTCTATTTCGCCCGGCCCGACAGCAACATCGCCAATCGCAACGTTTACAAAGTCCGCGTTCAAATGGGCCGCGAATTGGCCCGCGAACATCCTTTGCAGGCGGACTTGGTGGTGCCCGTCCCCGACAGTGGAAATTGCGCCGCGCTGGGCTATTCGCTGGAATCGGGCATCCCCTATGAAATGGCTTTCGTGCGAAACCACTACGTCGGCCGGAGTTTTCTTCAACCTTCGCAGCTCATCCGCGATTTCAATGTCCGCGTCAAACTCAACCTCATCACCGAATTGGTCAAAGGCAAGCGCGTCATCGTCGTGGACGACTCGATCGTGCGGGGCACCACCTGCAAAGCTCGCGTCAACAATTTAAAAGAAGCCGGCGCGAAGGAAGTCCACGTCCTTGTCAGTTGCCCTCCGCACATGAATCCGTGCGTTTACGGAATCGACTTTCCCGACCGCAGCAAATTGATGGCCGCCAACAACAGCATCGACGAAATTCGCCGCTACCTCAACGCCGACTCGCTTGGTTATTTGTCCGAGGACGGCATGGTGCGGGCGACCGACCTCCCGCGGGAATCCTTCTGCATGGCGTGTTACAATGGCGAATATCCCGTGCCGTATGACCCGCAAGTGGACAAGCACATCATAGAGCGCCGCCGCGCACGTCTTGAAGGTTTGACGGAAGGTTTGGAAAAAGAGCAAATGCAGATCAAGCTCTTGTAGTTTTAATTTTTCGACTCCGCCGTTCCCCCCAGGGCCGCGTGGCGTTTGTCCAGAGGAAGTTTGGCAAGCTCGCTGACCGCGTCGTAAAATTTCTCCATGTCTCCGCCCTGCGCGCGAAGAAGGGCCTGGAAACCCGGCTCCAAATCGTAGTAAGCCGCGATGGTATTGAGCTTGGCGTTGTTGATCGGCTCGCTGAACCAGAAATCATAACCGGACCTCTTGACGCCCCACCGCGTTTTCAGTTGCGCATAGTTTTCACGCAACTTCCGAATGATTTCGTCTTTCCGCCTGAGCTTTTCGACGTCCGGCAGCGACGCGTACGAATAGACCGCCTGCAATTGGTCGCGCGAGGCCAAAACCAGTTTGACGAAATCGTTCTCGCGCCGCCGCTCTGTCAAGAATCTTTCATACTCCTTCGGGTCGTGTCCGGCGTTGTACCATCGCCGAACTCCTTCGGCGGCAACGGTGGTGGCGAATGCCTCATTGAAATCGGTGTCGCCCCGGACAAAAAGACGCCGATGGCCCAATTCGTGGAAGATGATGTCCGCCAGATCGGGTTCGGAATCGTAGATGAACGTATTCAAGAGCGGGTCGTGAAACCATCCAAGCGTCGAATAGGTTTCGATGCCATCAACATAAACGTCCCAGCCGCGCTTTTTCCATTTCTCGGCGTAACGCAGGGCGGCTTTTTCGTTGAAATAACCGCGATAGCTGGCGCGGCCAACGACGAGAAACCACCACGTATGAGGGTTCAGGGAAAGAGGCGAAGCGACGTTCACGTTCCAAACAACATAGGGTCGGTGCAAGTCGGTGTAGTTGTTATAGCTGTTGTCGGCGGGTTCCTTCAATTCCTGGCCGGCGAATTGGCGCAGTTTGAGGATCGTCTCGAATTGGGCTTTCAGTTTGGGCGGCGTTGCCGGGTCGGCAATCAGCGTTGCGATGGGCTTTTTGTGCGCCAGGATTTCATATTCGCCCGCGATGGCCTGGCGATAGTAGCCGACCTCCTCGCAGCCAGACAAAGCGACCAGCATCAACACGCAGGCTGAAATTACAGCGAATCGCCGCGCGCGGACACTCACCCTTTTTGCATCTCCTTGGACCACGTATCGCGCAAGCTAATCGTCCGGTTGAACACCGGCTTTTCTGCCGTGCTGGACCCGTCGAGCGCGAAGTAACCGATGCGCTCGAATTGGTAACGCAGTTCGCCCTTCGCGTTGCGCAGTTCCGGCTCGCATTTCGCGCGCAAGACTTCCAGCGAATCCGGGTTCAAATGCTGTTTAAAATCTCCGGCTGCGTCCGGCTCCGCGACCTTGAACAGCCGATCATAAAGGCGCACTTCAGCGTCCAAAGCGTGCGCGGCGCTGACCCAATGAATGGTCCCCTTGATTTTCCGGCCGGCGGTCGCGCCGCCGGTTTTGCTTTCAAGATCGGCGGTACAGCGCAGTTCGACGACATTGCCCGCCCCGTCTTTGACCACTTCCTCGCACTTGATGATGTAGGCGTATTTGAGGCGGACTTCGCCGCCAGGGCGCAAACGAAAATATTTCGGCGGCGGATTTTCCATGAAATCGTCGCGGTCGATGTAAAGGACGCGGGCAAATGGGATTTTTCGCGAGCCAGCCGTGGTATCCTCTGGATTGTTGACAGCATCCAGTGATTCTTCTTTTCCCTCGGGATAATTTGTGATGACCACCTTGACCGGTCGCAACACGGCGAGACGGCGCAACGCGCGCTTGTTCAAATCCTCACGAATGGCGTGGTCCAACACGGCCATGTCGGTCATGCCGTTGTATTTGGTGATGCCGATGTTGTAGGCAAAATGCCGAAGCGCCTCCGGCGTGACGCCGCGGCGGCGGAGTCCGGAGATCGTCGGCATGCGCGGATCGTCCCATCCTGTGACAACGCGGTCGTTGACGAGCTGAAGGAGTTTCCGCTTGCTCATCACCGTGTAAGTCAGGCTGAGACGCGCGAATTCGTATTGATGGGGCAGGGGACGCGGAAGGTCGAGTTGGGCCAGAATCCAATCGTAAAGCGGGCGGTGCACCTCGAACTCCAGCGTGCAGATGCTGTGCGTGATTCCTTCAATGTAATCGCTCAGGCAGTGCGCAAAATCGTACAGCGGATAAATGCGCCATTTCGCGCCCGTATGGTGATGTTCGGTGTGGCGAATGCGATAAAGCACGGGGTCGCGCATCCAGACGTTCGGCGCAGCCATGTCTATCTTCGCCCGTAAAGTCCGCGCGCCATCGGGGAATTCGCCGGCCTTCATGCGTTGAAAAAGGTCCAGCGATTCCTCCACGCTGCGATTGCGCCACGGGCTGTCTTTGCCGGGACGGTCGGGCGCGCCGCGATAAGCGTCGGTATCCGCGGGCGAAAGATCGCAAACGTAAGCGCTCCCCTTGCGAATCAAAGCGACGGCGTATTCGTAAATCGGATCGAAATAATCCGAGGCGTAAAACGGTTCCACGTTTGGGCCGGGCGCGGGGCCAAGATGGAAATCCGGCTTGCCATCGCTGGTGAGAGCCTTGGCCGTTTCGCCTTGCGCTTTCATGCCGAGACGGTCATCCGCCCAACCGCCGATCAGCCATTTCACATCCGCGAGAATTGAATCGACATATTCGACATCCTCTTTGGCGGGATTCGTGTCGTCCATGCGCAGGTTGCAGACGCCGCTGAACTCGCGGGCGATGCCAAAATTGAGGCAAACCGACTTCGCATGGCCAATATGGAGGTAGCCGTTGGGTTCGGGCGGAAAGCGCGTGTGGATCTTTGGATAGCATCCTTCGGCCACGTGCGTGGCAACGATGTCGCGTATAAAATCCGACGGGGTGGGCGCGGCGGCCGTTTTGGGTTCCGAAGCTGGCGTCGTCATTGCATCAGGAGCAAACAGTAATTGCGTTCCGGGCGCATGGCAAGTCTGGCATTCACGGCGCGGCTTGAAGGAACGCCCGGTTCCGCGTATGTTCTCCGCTTCATGTTAACAATTTCGGATGTTTGCAAGTCGTACGGGCCACGCACGTTGTTTGAAGATGCCTCGCTTCAGATCAACAGGGGCGAGCGTATTGGGCTGATCGGGCCGAACGGCGCGGGGAAGTCCACCTTATTTTCGCTCATCCTCGGAACGGAGGAGCCGGACCAGGGCGATATTTCGCAGGAGAAAAATATCGTGGTCGGCCATCTTCCGCAGGAATCAGCGCCGGCGAGTGATGGCTCGGTGCTCGAATTGGCCATGGCGACGACGCCGGAAATTCTGGAATTACAACGGAAGATCAAGACGTGGGATTCGGAGCATCCCGCGGAAACAGATCATCACGAAAACATCCATGCGCGCTACGACCAACTCGGCGGATACCAATTGGAGCCGAAGGCGAAAAGAATCCTGGCGGGGCTGAGCTTTCGCGAGAAGGACTTTGCGCGGCCCTTGCGCGAAATGAGCGGCGGCTGGGTGATGCGCGCGCATTTGGCGCGTTTGCTGACGTTGGAGCCGGATGTCCTCATGCTGGACGAACCGACGAACCACCTTGACCTGGAGTCGTTGCAATGGTTTCAGGAATATTTGCGCTCCTATCCGGGGGCGATCTTGATGATTTCGCACGACCGCAGTTTTCTCAACGAACTAACCACGCACATCGTCGAAATTCGCCAGCGGCGGCTTATCCGTTATCGCGGCAATTACGATTCGTGCCTGGAACAACGCGCGGCCGCGGAAGCGCAGTTGGCGTCGGCTTACAAAAACCAGCAGCGCGAGATCGCGCACATGATGGAGTTCGTGGAGCGGTTTCGCGCCAAAAATACAAAGGCCGCGCAAGCCCAAAGCAAGCTCAAGCAAATCGAGCGCATGGAAAAAATCGAGGCGCCCGTCAATGACGAGAAGAAAATCCACTTCCGCTTTCCCCAGCCGCAGCGCGGCGGATTGAAATCGATCACGCTCAAGAATATTCACCATTCCTACGGCGCAAATGTGATTTACAGCGGGATCGATTTTCAGGCGGAACGCGGTCAGCGCATCGTGTTGGTCGGCCCAAACGGCGCGGGAAAATCGACTTTGCTCAAACTTCTGGCCGGCGTTCTCAAACCGCAATCCGGCGATCGTGAATTGGGGCACAACGTCAAGAGCGGTTATTATTCGCAGTACCGGGTGGATATGCTCAATCCCGATCATACCGTGCTGGAGGAGGCGATGGACACGCCGCATCATTCGGTCGAACAATTTATCCGCACGGTCCTGGGATGCTTTTTGTTTCGGGGTGATGATGTGTTCAAAAAAGTCTCCGTCCTCAGCGGCGGGGAAAAGAGCCGCTTGGCGCTCGTCAAACTTTTGCTTGACCCGCCGAATGTGCTGTTGATGGACGAGCCGACCACGCATCTGGACATGCCGAGCATCGAAGCGCTGATCGCGGCGCTCGAACAATTTGCCGGGACGCTGATTTTCATCAGCCACGACGTTTATTTTATCCGACAATTGAGTTCGCATGTTGTGCGGGTCGAGGGCGGGCGGCTGACTCATTATCCCGGCGGGTATCAATATTATTTGGACAAAACGGCGGCGGTGGCGCCGGTGATTCGCCCTTCCGCGCAGGCCGCCAATGTCGCAAAGACGAAGAGCAAGGAGCAGAAGCGCGCTGAGGCCGAGGAACGGCAGGCCCTTTATCGCAAGCGGAAAGTTCACCAGGAAGCCGTCAGCCGGATCGAGGCGGAAATTCAACGATTGGAAGCCCGCCAAAAGGAGTTGGCCGTTGAGCTGGAAAATCCCGCAATTTACGAAAAAGGCGGCGCGGTAATGCAGTTGAATCGCGAATGGCAGGAGAACGCCGATCGTTTGCAACTCCTTGCGCAAGAATGGGAACAAGCGGCTACCAAGCTCGAAGAAGCGGGTGTATAAAAATCGCCACTTAGGGGTGGGGTTGCTCCCTCGCTTGACACAAATCCGATCCAACTTATAGTGCCGGAAAATGCAAAGTAACACTTTCGACGGGCAGGCGGCGAAGGACGAACCTGACTCGGCACGCCTTGATTCACTGAAAAAATTTCACTCCGCGGGCAGAGGCTTCTGGAGCGACGTCAGCGAAGCCAATTGGAATGATTGGCGCTGGCAGTTGAAAAACAGGATCACCTCGCTCCAGCAGTTGCAGCGATTTCTTCCAACGCTGACGCCAGAGGAGCACGCGGGCACGCTCCTGGCCAACCAAAAACTGGCGCTGGCGATCACGCCCTATTTCTTCAACCTCATCGACCCGACCGACGAGAATTGCCCGATTCGCCGGCAAGTCGTGCCGCGCGTCGAGGAAACCCACACCGCGTCCTGGGAGATGAGCGACCCGTGCGGCGAAGACGAGCATTCGCCCGTTCCCGGATTGGTGCATCGTTACCCAGACCGC
The DNA here is from genome assembly GCA_036268455.1 of Verrucomicrobiia bacterium. Lineage (GTDB taxonomy): Bacteria > Verrucomicrobiota > Verrucomicrobiia > Limisphaerales > Palsa-1400 > DATAUD01. The sequence continues at coordinate 87,752 of DATAUD010000099.1, read as the reverse complement.
GTGCTGTTTCTGGTGACTGACCGTTGCGCGTCTTATTGCCGTTACTGCACGCGCTCGCGAATGGTCAGCAATGCCACCGGCTACGATTTTCACCCCGAATTCGAGAGGCAGATCGAATACGTGCGCCAGCACACGGAGGTGCGGGATGTCCTTTTAAGCGGCGGCGACCCGTTGCTGTTGAGCGACGAAAAACTGGAGTTTTTGTTAAGCCGGCTGCGGGCGATTCCGCACGTCGAGTTTCTGCGCATCGGCACGCGCATTCCGATTTTTCTGCCGCAACGCATCACGCCGGAGTTGTGCGCCATGCTGAAAAAATATCATCCTCTTTTCATCAGCGTTCATTCCAATCACCCGCGCGAATTGACCACCGAGGTGCGCGACGGTCTTGCGCGCCTGTCCGAAGCGGGCGTTCCGCTCGGAAACCAATCCGTTCTGCTGCGCAACGTCAATGATGACGCCACCGTGATGCGCGCTCTCGTGCAGAAGTTGCTCATGTGCCGTGTCAAACCTTATTATCTTTACCAGTGCGACCTCATCACCGGTTCCGCGCATTTGCGCACGAGTGTCCGCAAGGGCTTGGAGATCATGGAAAATCTGCGCGGGCATACGACCGGCTACGCCGTGCCGCAATATGTTATTGACGCTCCCGGCGGCGGCGGAAAAGTGCCGATCAACCCCGGCTACATTCTCAGCCACAATGCCGACCGCGTTGTGATCCGCAATTTTGAAGGCAGGATTTTCGAGTATCCCGAAGCCGCCGACGGCACGCCGTTGACGCCCAAGCCGCGCGAAATCGAAGAGCCGGAACTGGTGTAATTACTTCGTGGGATCGCGCTCCAGCGCCGCGAGGACTTGCGGATCGCGCACGTCCACCCAGCGGCCCTGGATTTCAAGGCCCGCCATGCGGTGACCCGCTTCGACCATCGCGGTAATGGCGTCGGTCAATTCGTATTCGCCGCGGGGAGATTTTTGAAGGCGCGCGGTAAAATCGAACACCACCGGTTTAAAAATGTAGATGCCCGCATTGTACCAGGCCATTGCGCCCAGTTTCAGTTCGCCCTTTTGCCGCAATTCGTCCAATTGCGCGGCGCTCGGCTTTTCGACCAGCCGACGCAGGCAAAAATATTTGTCAAACAGAAGAATACCCCCCTTTGTCACGTCCTCCCCGCCCGTGCAGGAGATCAACCCGGACCACGCCCCTTGGCCATAGCGGGCCAGCATGTCCTGGTACGTTTCGGGGCGGACGAGAATATCGCCATACGTCAATACGAAATCATCGCCGCCCACAAACTGCCTGGCCACTTCCGGAGCCTTGCCCGTGCCGTCCTGAGTCAATTGTCGCCCATACTGGATGCTGGCGTTCCATTTCTCGCCCCTGCCAAAATAGCTTTCGATGGCTTCGGCGCGAAAACCGGTCACGATGAAAAAATCCTTGATCCCCGCGTGCACTAAACCTTCGAGTATGTGCTCCAGGATCGGTTTGCCCTGAACGCGGAGCATCGGTTTGGGCAACTCATTGGTTAGTTCTCCCATGCGCGTTCCTTTGCCTGCCGCCAGAATGACTGCTTTCATTTTTTAATCCTTTAATGGTACCAGCCGCGCGATTTCAGCCATGATTTCGTCGGCCACTTGTTGGTAAATCTCCTTGACCCGCGGTTTCGGGCAAACCGCCGCCTCCGCCCGCAACGTTTCAAAATAAAGCGGACGCCCATATTTGACAGTCAATCGCCGCGGGCGCGGAATAAGCATGTGCGGGCCGAATGCCCGATGCGTCCCAAATACGCGGCACGGCACCACCGGCGCCTTCGATTTGATGACAGTCAATCCTATGCCGGACCGCGCCGGATTCAACTCGCCGTGCCGGCTGCGTGTGCCTTCGGGAAACAAAATAATCGCCCCGCCGCGTTCCAGGCGGCTTAAAATCATCTTCAACCCGCGCCCAGTTCCGCCGTCGCGATCCACTGGCACGACTTCCCACGATCGCAAAATGCTCGAGAGAACGGGAACGCGGAAAATGGTGTCGCGCGCCAGAAAATTGATTTGGCGTTCCACTCCCGCCCCGACAAGCGGAGGATCGATGTAGCTCGCGTGGTTCGAGGCGAGGATGACCGGCCCGTTCAGCGGCACCCGCTCAGGATTAAAAACCTTCCAGCGAAAATACACCGCGAACACCGCGCGAAAAAAGCGCCATCCCGCATAATAGGCCGGCGTCATACGGCTTCGGGCGGATTGGCGGACGGCTCGGTCATTTCACTTTCACCTGCCAATTGCGGCCTTCCCATTGTTGCGCCGCCGTCCAAAAGAAAGTAAATTCAACCGTCGCGCCCGTTGCCAGCTTGCCCGTCGGCAAATCCGCAAACCACAAATTCAGCGATTCGTTGTAGGAAGTAAGCGTCCGGCTCGTGGTGGCCCAATTGTCAGTGCTCCACGTGATATTCACCTCCGCCCCCAGGATCACTCGCAACCTCTTGCCGTGTGCCATCTGGCGCAATGGATGCCGCTTTAGCCAAATATCATGCGTGCTCGGCACCGGATTTGCCACGTAGCGTTGATAGGCCGGCTCGATGCGGTCATAGCAAACCCCGTCGTGCCGGCTCCGCACCAGCGAAAGATATTCCGCGTGCGACCAGCACAGCGGCATCGCCGCGCCCGTCGGCTGGCCGCGTTTCATTTTGCCGTCCGGTAAATCGTCATCGTCCCAAAGTTGCTCGGTAATCATCCCGCCCACATTGGCAAATTTTTCAATTGCCTGGATGTACGGCATCGGGTCCCGTCCCGCCGCCAATTCGTAATGCCCGCGTTCACCCGTCATAATCGGCCACGACCGCCCGACGCCCGTCCCATCAAATGCCGCTCCGTCGTCTTTTTGGCCATAGCCATCGTGATTGTAACGCCGCCAGCACGGACCTTGCGGCAAATCGCGTTTGAGAACACGGTCAATTACCTCGATCGAAGAAAGCACCACCGGGTCGTTCGCCGCCCGAATTCCAAAGCGCACAAGCTGCAAAAAATCTCCTCCCACCACATTTCGCGCCGGATGGTATCCGCCGCCGTTGGCGACTTGGATCATCGTCGTATTTGGATCGGCGTGCGGGTCCGGGTTGTTTGGGTCGGCTGGGTTGATCCGGATGTAATGGCGTGGAAATCCCTCCACCAATTCGCCTTGCGTTGTCACCGTCCACTCTTCAAGGTGCGCCGCCAGCCAATCCGCATAAGCCAAGAGGAAAGCCTTGTCCTCCTCATTCTGCGCAAAATCCCCGGCGCAAACCATCCCCGCAATCACCGCCGCCAATGTCGAGGGTGAATATCCCGAGTTTTCCTCCCAACGTTCCTGCGTTGTCACCGGACCTTGCAATATCAGGTAGGCCATCGCGCGACAGATCGTTGGATGCAGATCGCACTGGCCCATCTGGACTCCTTCCCTCCGCAAACGCCACGCCAGCAACACCGGCGCCGCGATCTCATCCAATTGCAATCCCGGCCAATACATCCGCCCGTCGATCCAACTGTTTTGCGGAAAACTCCCGTCCGGCCGCTGGATCACCGCCAGCCAGATTTGCGCCCTCAACGGCGTGCCCGTCTGGCCCGTTGCCAGCAACGCCGTCGCGCTTTGGGCCAGATCGCGCGTCCAAACCAGATGGTATCCGCCCAGGTCATTGTCTCCTTTGGTTTCACCCCACGGAATACTCATCGAGGCCACCAGCGCCCCTTCAAAAACCTTGTCCTCGTGCGCCAGCAATACGCACCGGCTCAACCGATACAAACTCCCGTCGTCTCCGGTGTCCTTGTTGAACTCATGTTTGGAATCGACCACCGTCCGTTTCCATTGGGTGACGTAACTCTCCCGGTGCTTATCAAACGGTAACGCCAGCGATTGGAGCAGTTTCGCCGTTGCGCTTGGGTAACTTTGTCCCATCGCAATCGCCACGACAAATTCATCCGAGCGCCGCGGATCGATCTCTCCCATCAGCGCGATGTTCCCGTGTTCCGCCGACCGGAATTCCCAATCCATTTTGAAATTCCGCAAATCCTGCCATCCGTCGCTCGCGCCCACGAAGCCCACCGAACGTTTGGTAAAACGGTTCGTGCAACCCATGATCAGATGAAATCCCGCCCGTTTGGCATGAAGCAATTTGCTCGCGCTGACTTCCGTGCAATAGCCCGAATTGTCCGCGCCGTAACGGTCCATGTGGGGCGCCAGCAGGGCGTAAAGCCGCAACTTGTCGCGCAACGATTTGTCCATGATTTCCACTTTCGTGTGAATCAGCAGGACCGACCGGTGCGGGTCCGAGCAAATATGCTTGATGAGCCGGTAGCGCCCGTTGCGCTCCGTGTTGATCAGCCGGTAGAGAAGGCATGCTTTTTCCGGGTAATGAAGCTCATGCTCCAGATCGAGCTTCTCCTCATGGCAGAAAGTTTCCCCGTCAGTGATGAGAAACTGGAAATCGCGCGTGTTCGGCTGGTCCACGAACGGATAATAAATCTCATTGACAATCCCGTGGCTTAACGTGAACCACAGGCGGCAACTGGTGTGATAGGATGTTCCGAAACCCTCCTTTGCGCTGGAAGCCCAGCGCGGCTCGATTCCCGGAGCTCCAAATGCGGCGCCATTATCGTTTGAATTCATTTGTATTTTTTAACTCCGTTTTCCCGCCGCGATCAGTCCCTCCAGATCATGCTCCAGAAAATCCCCGATTCGTTCCAGCGTTACATCCGCCGGCGGGCAGCTTGCCAACAGCTTCTTGTCCAATGCGTAATGCCCCTGCCGCACAAAAACCGTCGTTACCCGCGCGCGCCAGATTTTTTTAATCGCCGTTAGCAGCCGCAACTTGTCATCCACCATCACGTAGTGCCGCGCCCGAAAACGCCGGTCCACATCCTTTAATTCCAGCTCCTTATGGACATAAATCAGCACATTCCCCGCCTCCACTGCTTCAAACAGCCCCGCCCGGTCCACCTTGCGCGGCTGAAAAACGACATCACCGTCCGAGAGCAGCGCGGCGCGCCCCCATTTCTTTGCCTGCGCGATCACGTCGAGCGAATTGGGATACAGCCGGTTTGCAAACGGATAGGCGATCAAAAAGCGCGACACCGTCAGGAGCTGGAGGTCGTGCGGATACTCGATGCGGAACTTTTGCAAGGCGCCGAGATAATCGGCATAACCCATCTCGCCGCGGATTCCCTCGAAGATGGCCCAATAACGCTTTGCGCCGGTCTTTCCGACTTCCTTGACCAGGTGCGCCTGCAAATCACTTGTGACCTGATCGTTGTTGAGCAGCGTATTATCGACATCAAAGAGAAACGTGACTTTTTTATCGTCCATAAACGGGATTGGCGTGGTCTTTCACTCGTTAAAGAATATTCCTACATCGCGCCGCCTCGAAGGGCAAGACTGCGAACGAGCGAGCGATTGTAAAAAGACTCGGCTGCTATGGCGGCGCAGAGGATGCCGGCCCCAAACCAACAGACGCCCCACCACCCGGCGCGGTGCCAGCAGACGGCGCCGAGGTACGAACCTGAACCTCCGCCAACGAAGTAGCAGAACATATAAACCATGTTGAGCCGGCTGCGCGCGGCCGGGTCGATGCTGTAAATGCGGGTCTGATTCGAGACGTGGGCGATTTGAATTCCCAAATCCATTAGAATTACGCAGACGATGAGACCCAAAAAGTGTTTTCCGATCAATCCCATCAAAATGAACGAAAGCATTCCAAGCCAGAGCGCCACGCGGATGTTCGCGCGTGCTCCGTATTTGCCGGCAAGGTGGCCGAACGTTGGCGCGCCCGTCGCCCCTACCGCTCCCACAAGGCCGAAGAACCCCGCCACCGCGCTGCCGTAATGGTAGGCCGGCGATTCCAAAAAGAAAATCAGCGTCGTCCAAAATGCGCTGAAGGCCGCGAAGCACATCGCGCCGAGCAGCGCCGACTCCCGAAGTACGGCGTGTCGCCGCGCCAGGTGCAGCGTCGAGCGCATCAAGTCCGCCCAGGAGATGACAACCGCCGGGCGGCTGGCCGGCAATTGCGCGCGGATGATCCCCGCGAAAACGAGAACGGCTATGGACGCGACGCCATACACCGCGCGCCACCCGAGCAGTGCCCCGAGCAATCCGCTGAACGTGCGCGCCAGCAGCACACCAAAAAGAATCCCCGCCACCATCGTACCCACCACGCGCCCGCGTTGTTCGGACGACGCAAGATGGGCCGCAAAAGGAACCACCACATGAACATTTGCCGAAAAAGCGCCCACAGCGAAACTAGCCGCGGCGAGACAGGCGATATTTGGGGCGACGGCAAAAAGCAGAAGCGCTATGACCGCGCCGAGCATTAGGGTCGTGATCAGCGAACGGCGCTCGAATTTATCCCCCAACGGCACGAAAAGAAACATCCCTGTGGCGGTTCCCGCCTGGCTGAGCATCGCGATGGCCCCGGCCTGGTCCACCGTAAGCCCGAAGCTATGCGCGATATCCGCGAGCAGAGGTTGAGCGTAATAGATATTGGCAACGACCACGCCAACGGTCGTCGCCATGAGCAACACCGTCGATCTGCGCATCGGTTCCGGTTCGCGTTCATTCATCTGTTTCAAAAACGAAACAGATCATCTGTGAAATCCCAGGCGAGGACAAGCGTGTGCGGCGCCGTAAGCGAAACTTCACTCATAAACGTTGACGAGGAAGGTAATGTATGTGAAAAGTTCGCGTATCCTCATGATCGCTTTGAGCAAAAACAAGCTGGAGGACGGATTCGTCTTGAAATGGTGGTTATCGGCCGTCGGAATTGTCGTTCTTGGGTTATTTTTCTTTCTGATCTACAGGTCCACCGATGAACCCGTTTACCACTCCAGGTCAGTGACACAGTGGCTGGACAGGATGGCGATGTTTGATGAAATGCGGACCATGGATGAAGAGGAACGGCATAGTTTCAGGATCGTGTATCCGCCGGAGGTCGTGAGTAACGATCCCGCTTTGCGCGCGTTGCTCGCCATCGGATCAAAGGCGGTGCCCACGCTCGAGAAAACATTGAGTGAACCGCCCCGCGACCCACCCAATCCGCCCCCTGGCGACCCCATACTACGGGTGAAATCCTGGACCGCGGAGATATGGCGCCGACTGCAAGGTGGTGGCCCAGGCGCCGCTGTCTCGGCGCCATTATATTACAACAGTTTTCACACCGCACGGATGGCAGCAGCCGGACTGGCTATGCTCGCCTTGGGCACCAACAATAAGGCAGGGGCGTTTCGTTTGATCGAGGTGACATCCGCTGCGCGTTCAAAGGGTTACCCGCGCACGGAATTGCTGGGTTCTTTCTCTGTTGCCAATGCCGGTCTGCCTGAACGCCGCAAGGAGATCATCGCTGAGATCGTGGCGGCCCTCAACAGTACCAACCTCCAAATCCAGTTCATTGCGTGTCAGGCGACGCAATATTTTCATACGAATCTCCCGGAATGGAAAAATAAATTGATGGAGCTGGCGCAGGGGCCGGACGTCAACATCAGCCTTCCGTTTGGGGTGAATGCCTATGTCAGCCAGGCGGCACTCTGGTCTCTGGCGACAGCGGGAAAAGGAGATGCGGATATTGTGGATTTATGCCAAAAGGTGGTTCAAGACAAAACGAGGCCGGCGCGCATGAGGTCTTTTGCAGCAGCGGGATTGGGGATGGCGGGAACCAACGCCGCGCAAGCGCTGCCGGTTTTGCGGGCGGTTTTGACAGAAGAGGGCATTCCAAAAGGTTCTGGCTTGCAGCATGAGGCCCGCCAGGCGATTGACAGAATCGAGAAGTCCATTGCGGGCCGCAATCTTACACACGATCCCTGAGGTTTTTCTCAAAAGGGTTTCACTTGGAATTTTCGGGTTACAGCATGTTTATGCGGGTGGTATCGGTTTGGTTTCTTCAAGTAACTTTGATGTCAATCGGCTCTGACAACTTAAGTTATAAAGGAATCAATCGTTGAGAACGTCTTCAAGAAATATCCTCCGCCTACTCACAGGTATTGCCCTGCTCTGGCAATTGGCCCTCGTAGCCGAAAATCCTTCCCAAGTCCAGGCCCGCACATCCTCGGCCTGGCTGCACGACGGCGTCATTTACGAAATTTTCCCCCGTGATTTTTCCCCCTCCGGAAACCTGAACGGTGTCACCGCACGCCTCGATGAGTTGAAAGATTTGGGTGTGACCGTTCTGTGGATCATGCCCATTCATCCGATTGGAGAAAAACTCCGCAAGGGCGAGTTTGGCAGCCCCTATTCCGTGAGAGACTACTACGCTGTAAATCCCGATTACGGAACGCTGGACGATTTCAAGCGCCTGGTCGCCGAAGCCCACAAACGCAATTTAAAAGTAATCATGGACCTCGTGGCAAACCACACCGCCTGGGACAGCGTTATGATGACGCATCCCGAATTTTATAAACAAAACAAGGATGGGCAAATCGTCCCGCCCGTGGAGGAATGGACGGACGTCGCCGGGCTGAATTATCAGAACCCGCGGCTTCGCGAATACATGATCGGCGTTATGAAATATTGGATGCAAACGAGCGACATCGATGGTTTCCGTTGCGACGTCGCATCGATGGTTCCGATCGATTTTTGGGAAGTTGCCCGCGCCCAACTCGAAACCATCAAGCCGGATATCATGCTGCTCGCCGAAGCAAGCAAACCGGAGTTGCTGACGAATGCGTTTGACGTGGATTACGATTGGCCTTTGATGGGCGCGCTGAACGACGTTCTCTGCAAAGACGCGCCCGCTTCCAAGCTTCAGGCTGTGTGGGAGGAGGACTGCCGGGAATTTCCGCGTGATGCCCTTCACATGCGCATCAGCGATGATCACGATGAACCGCGAGCCGTCTCGCGTTTCGGCGCGCGCGGCGCGCTGGCGGCATCCGCCCTGATGTTCACGCTGGACGGCGTGCCGCTGCTTTACAACGGCATGGAAGCCGGTGACGCCACGGAGTCCGGCGACCCCGCGCTGTTCGACAAGCTGCCTATTCAGTGGTCGCCCAAGGGCCGGCCACCCATGCGCGAGATTTACCGCGATTTAATCCGCTTGCGCAAGGAATACGCGCCGTTGCGCAACGGGCGCGTCCTGTGGTTGCACAATTCAAAGGAGGAGAGCGTGGTGACGTATGAGCGCACGGATGAAAACAAGGACTTTGTCATCGTGATCAATTTCTCGAATCGTCCCATCCACGCGCGCGTGGATGTCAATAACGGCGAAGATTTTGCTCCGGTGCGGATTGCGGGAACGCCTGCCGCGCCGGCCGGGGATTTTCCATCGGTTCACATGGGAGGGTTTGAGTGGCGCATTTATCAACGCAGTTCGCATTCGGCGGATCGCGCCGCCGCGGGCCGGGGCCAACTCCAGATTGATGCCGTGCCGCACTGAGTTGATATGAATGCCGCGCAATCCGAAGCCAGCGCCACGCCAAAAGCCGCTCCAGCGAAGCCGGGGTTGAGTTTCTGGCAGATTTGGAACATGAGCTTTGGCTTTCTGGGCATCCAATTCGGATGGGGATTGCAGATGGCCAACATGAGTCCCATCTACACTTACCTTGGGGCGCGCGACGAACAACTTGCCAAGTTGTGGCTGGCCGCCCCTCTGACCGGGTTGCTGGTGCAACCGATCATCGGAAGCATGAGCGATCGAACCTGGGGCAAACTCGGGCGTCGTCGTCCGTATTTTCTTATTGGCGCGGTGCTCAGTTCGCTGGCTTTGCTGCTGATGCCAAACTCCGGCCCGCTGGCGGAATGGCTGCTTCCGCACCTGCCCAAATTTTATATGGCGGCGGGTTTGCTGTGGGTGCTCGATGCGTCGATCAACGTCAGCATGGAACCGTTCCGCGCTTTTGTGGCGGACAAATTGCCAGAACGCCAGCGCGGCACGGGATACGCCATGCAAAGCTTTTTCATTGGCGTCGGCGCGGTGATTGCGGACATGCTGCCGTACATTTTAAAAAACTGGTTTAACGTCACCAGTGAGACAAACGCCGCCAACGCCATTCCGCCGAACGTGAGGATTTCATTTTACCTCGGCGCGGGGGCGTTTCTTGGGGCGGTGTTGTGGACCATTTGCACCAGCGGCGAAAATCCACCCGCTGATCTCGAGGCATTTCGGCAAAGAAAATCCGGCGGGCTGGCCGGGCTGTTGCGCGAGATTTCGAGCGCGCTGGCCGAGATGCCCGACACGATGAAACGGCTGGCATTGATGCAATTTTTCACGTGGCTCGGGCTTTTTTGCATGTGGCTGCACTTTTCGAATGCCGTGCCGGTGATTTTCGGGAGCAATGATCCGCATTCCGAGGAATTCAAACGCGGCGCCGAATGGGCCGGGGTTTGTTACGCCGTAAAGGACGCCGTGACGTTTGTGGCGGCATTCGCGTTGATGGCCGCTTCGAAAAAAATGGCGCGCAAGCGCATCCACGGAATTTGCCTGTTGCTTGGAGGAGTCGGCCTGCTGGCTGTCGGCTTCATCCACGGTGAACAACAAAATGGATTGCTGCTGCTGGCGCTGGCTTTGGGCGGCGTTGCGTGGGCTTCGATACTTTCGATGCCGTATGCGATTTTGTCCGGGGCATTGCCGCCGGAACGAATGGGAGTTTATATGGGTATTTTTAATTTTTTCATAGTGCTGCCGGAGATCATCGCGGCGCTCACATTCGGGCCGGTGGTCAAGAATTTCCTGGGTGGAAATCTTGTGTACGCGGTGATGGCGGGGGGTGTTTTCATGCTGCTGGCGGCCGCCCTCGCGCAATGGGTCGATGAAAAGCCCGTTTGACATAACCACTCACTTGGGCGACCAAAAAGAGGGACCACGGATCTCCCGGAACGAATGAAACTCACGATACGACTGCGTTATTATACGCGCTTTGGACAAGCGCTCTTTCTCTGCGGCGAGCACAAGGCGTTGGGCGGCGGCCAACAAGAGAACGCTGTGCCTTTGCATTATGTAAACCATGAGTTTTGGGAGGCATCCCTCAACTTCACGGATACGGAACGTCCCAAAACGCCCCTCAATTATTATTTCATTGTGCGGAATCCCGACGGTTCCATAGCGGAAGATTTCGGCGGCGACCGGAAACTGGATTTGGCGCGACTGATCACCAATGAGGTCGTCGCCATCGATTCGTGGAATGACCTCGGGACGGTCGAAAATGTTTTTTTCACCGAACCGTTTGGGAAAGTTTTGCTCCAAGCCAGCCAGGAACCGGTGCGGGGAAGGCCCACGCCGAGCGTCACCCATACCTTTAACGTTAAGGCACCGGTGCTACCGGCCAATCAGACCATATGCCTGCTGGGCAGCGCGGGTGTTCTGGGTGGCTGGAATCAGGCCGCAGCGGTGTTGCTACGCCGTTCCCGTGAGAATGGGTGTTTCACCGTTCAACTCGATCTTGGCCTGGAAAAATTTCCGATCACCTACAAATACGGTGTTTACGAAGGCGACACATTTGTCCGTTATGAAGACGGCGAGAATCGGACGCTTGCGGAAGCGCCTGTTTCAAACGGGCACGTGATCGTGAACGACGGGTTTGCGCGGTTGCCTAGTACGCTGTGGCGCGGCGCGGGCGTGGCGATTCCGGTATTCAGCTTGCGAAGCGAAAAAAGTTTTGGCGTGGGCGAATTTCTGGATTTGCCGCTGCTGGCGGATTGGGCTTCTCGCGCCGGACTCAAGTTGATTCAGATTCTTCCGGTTAACGACACCAGCGCCTCACACACTTGGAGGGATTCGTATCCCTATGCGGCGATATCGGCCTTTGCGTTGCACCCGCTCTATTTGAATCTGGAGCGCTTGGACGGGGCCGAGTTTGCGGCTCTCTCCGGCCAGCGCCAGAAACTCAACGGCCTGGAAACCGTGGATTACGAAGCGGTCATGAATGCCAAGTTGACGTTCGTGCGGAAGATTTTTCCAGCGCAACGAAAGAAAACACTGGCTGGCGAGGATTACCGCAAATTTTACGCGCAAAACGAGCATTGGCTGTCGCCTTATGCGGCATTTTGCTTTTTGCGCGACAAGTTCGGAACGCCTGATTTCAACCAATGGCCGGACCACCGTGTTTATGACGCAAAAGAGATGAGCGCGCTTGCGGCAAATGATTCCAAGGCGGCCGATGAAATCGCGTTCCATTGCTTCGTCCAGTTTCATTTGCACTCCCAACTGCGCGAAGCGGCCGCCTACGCGCATTCGAGCGGGGTGATTTTGAAGGGCGACATTGCGATTGGCGTTCATCGTCATGGCGCGGATGTCTGGCAGCAACCGTCCTTGTTCAACACGGATATGCAGGCGGGCGCGCCACCCGACCCATTTGCCGCCAAGGGGCAGAATTGGGGCTTTCCCACTTACAATTGGCCGCGCATGAAGGAGGACGGCTTCGATTGGTGGAAGCGCCGCTTCGCGCAGATGAGTTATTATTTCGATGCGTTTCGGATCGATCACATTCTCGGTTTCTTTCGGATTTGGAGCATTCCGTCGAACGCCGTCGAGGGCATTCTCGGATATTTTGTGCCTGCGATACCCGTCCAGGTGAGCGAATTTGCGGCGCGGGGAATCGCGTTTAACCGCGAACGGTTCACACGCCCGTTTATCAACGGCACGGTCCTGCATGAAATATTTGGCGAACGCGACGAAAGCGTGAAGCGGGAATTCCTGAATTCTCCGGCGGGAGGGTTGTATTCGCTCAAGCCGGAATATGCCACGCAACGCGACGTGGAAAAGCGCGTGACAGACGCAAAGTTGAAGGAGGGTTTGTTTGATTTGATCAGCAACGTCCTCTTGATTGAAACGCCGCAAGGGGATTTGCACTTTCGTCTGGCTATGAATCAAACGCCCTCGTTCCGCCGCCTCGATTACGAAACCCAGGCGCGCCTGAAGGATTTGTATGTGAATTATTTTTTCCGGCGCCAGGACGATTTTTGGAGGCGCGAGGCGTTGCAGAAACTGCCCGCGCTCAAACGCGTCACGAAGATGCTGATTTGCGGCGAGGATTTGGGCATGGTCCCGGCGTGTGTGCCGGATGTGATGAAGCAGTTGGCGCTGTTGAGTCTGGAAATTCAGCGAATGCCGAAGGCTTTGAACATGGATTTCTCCCGTCCGGCAAATGCTCCGTATCTGAGCGTCGTTACGCCCTCGACGCACGACATGAGCACAATTCGCGGCTGGTGGCAGGAGGATAAAAACCTTACGCAAAAGTTTTTCAACCAGGAATTGGGAGAGCCGGGCGCCGCGCCGGCGGAATGCGAGCCGTGGATCAATCAAAAAATCGTCCGCCAGCATTTGGAATCACCGGCGATGTTGAGCATCTTTCAATTGCAGGATCTTTTGGGAACGGACGGCGGGTTGCGTCGGCCGGATACGAATGCCGAAAGGATCAACGTGCCGGCCATTGTGAATTATTATTGGCGTTATCGAATGCACATGACTTTGGAGGTTTTGGCGCGGGCGGAGGGTTTTAACCGCTCAATAAAAGACCTTCTTCAGGCGAGCGGACGGTAAAAAGCGGGACTTCGTGGGATTCGCAGGGACGGGGGAAACACCTTATAGCAGCAAGGCAAGATCGGGGTTTAGTTACACGCATGATGTTTCACCGGGTCAAAGTCGGGTTGGGTATCGCACTGGTGGCGGTTTTTGCCGGATGTGTGGGATACGTGGACGGAGGTTATGACGACGGCGGCGCTGTTGTGGTGAACGGTCCTGGTTTCTGGGGTGGCCCCTGGAGGGGTGGACGCGACGTTCATGCGTTCAGCCATCGCGGATCCGTAAGCCGGGGGATAGCCCACGGCGGCGGCGGAAGAAGGCGGTAAACCTCGGGAATATACAACTGACAATCTATGAAACTCGCAACTTTACTATCGACGGCATGGCTGCTTCCCATCGCGTTAGGCCTTTTTCCCGCGAACGTCCGCGCGGCGGATCAGGTTACGGAACAAGTTTTCGCTTCGCCGGAAGAAGCCGTCAACGCCTTCAAGGCGGCGGTGGAATCCAAAGATAGGGCCGCCCTGGATAAACTTTTCGGTCCTGGTCTCCACGATCTTTTGACCGGCGACAAAGTGCAGGATGAAAACAATCGCCGGCACTTTGCGGCGGTTTTGGCGGAAGGCTGCAATCCCGTGAACGAGGGTGACGACAAAATCACTCTCGAGATCGGGACGAACAATTGGCCCATGCCAATTCCATTGGTGAAAGCGGAGGGCCAATGGCACTTCGACACAGACGCGGGAAAGGAAGAGGTCATCAACCGGCACATTGGAGAGGATGAACTCTGCGCCATCGGCGTGTGCCGCGCTTATGTAACCGCGCAGCGGCAATTTGCGAGTCAAACCCAGGACGCCGAAGGGCCGCAGTACGCGCGAAAATTTAAGAGCACACCCGGAAAAAAAGACGGTCTTTATTGGCACGCTTCTGACAACGAGCCTGCAAGCCCGTTCGGTCCGTTGGTGGCGGAGGCTCATGCGGAAGGCTATCACCATCACCGGGGCACCGGCCCGCACCCATTTCACGGTTATTATTTCAGGATTTTGACTTCACAAGGCGACGCCGCCCCGGGCGGAAAAATGAATTACCTAAGCCATGGCAATTTGATGAAAGGATTCGCGCTGGTGGCTTATCCGGATCGTTGGGACAAATCCGGCATTATGACATTTATTGTAGACCAGGATGGCAAAGTTTATCAGCGGAATTTGGCTGAGAATACCGACCGAATCGCCGGCCGGATGAAGGAATACAATCCGGACAGCAATTGGACGCTTGTGGATGATGAAGGAGTAACGACGGCGGCTTCCGAGAAGGAATAGAGACTTTTGCCGTCGCAGTTGGCGGCAATTTAAACAGAAAAATAACACAAAGAGGTATTATGACCACACTGGAAATCAAAGGCGATTGGAACGTCACCAAGGGCAAGCTGAAAAAGAAATGGGCAAACCTGACGGACGATGATCTCAAATACTCCGAAGGCCAGGACGATGAATTGATCGGTCGGATTCAAAAGCGCACCGGCCAAACCCGCGAAGCTGTCGAGAAAGCCATCAAAGATTCCGGCGGCTGCGGCTGTAATTAAGCGTCCCGCGCATCGCAAGTGGCCGCTTGAAATACAGAAAAGGCCGCGCAGACTGGGAGATGGTCTGTCATTAGGATGATTTCAGCCAATCCCAGCCTCCCCTCGGCGCCCATCAAGGCGCCGAGCGACTCCGCGAAGCGATTGTTGCCGTGGCTGGTTGCCGTCGCGTTCTTCATGGAGTCGCTCGACACGACTGTTCTTAACACCGCCGTCCCCGCCATTGCCAACGCCCTGGACGTCGCCCCGCTCAGTATGAAGGCGGTGCTGTCGAGCTACACGTTGAGCCTGGCGGTATTCATTCCCATCAGCGGGTGGATGGCGGATCGCTTCGGCACCCGGCGTGTTTTCTCTTCCGCCATTGGCATCTTCACCTTTGGCTCATTTCTGTGTGGAATTTCCAGCAATATCCACGTCCTCGTCGCGTGCCGCGTCCTGCAAGGTTGCGGGGGCGCCATGATGGTTCCGGTGGGGCGGCTGACGATGGTGCGCACGTTTCCGAAATCGGAGCTGGTGCGCGCCATGAGTTTCGTTGCGATACCCGGCCTGATTGGTCCAATGCTCGGTCCTGTTGTCGGCGGTTTCATCGTGGGCTATTTGCATTGGCGGGTCATTTTTTTCATCAATCTGCCAATTGGCCTCCTCGGTTTATACTTGGTCTATCTTCACCTCCCGGATTTCCGTGGGGAACATCCCCGGCCGCTCGATGTCGCCGGCCTAATACTGTTCGGCTGCGGCATCGCAATCCTGTCGTACGTGCTGGAAGTGTTTGGCGAACACACCTTGAGTCTTGGCGCCGCGACGGGCCTGCTGGCGATTTCCGCCGTCTCGCTCACAGCTTACGGACTTCGGGCGACCCGTATCGAATTTCCTTTGCTTCGGCTGGCGTTGTTTCGCATCCGGACTTTTCGCGCGTCTGTGAGCGGCAGCTTCTTCACGCGCCTCGGCATCGGCGGAATTCCCTTTCTCTTTCCGCTTCTTTATCAGGTCGGCCTCGGTTTTTCGCCAATCCAATCCGGCTTGCTGATGATGCCCCAGGCAATGGCCGCCATGAGCTTGAAAATGACGATGCCGGGCATCCTGAGACGCTTCGGTTATCGCGTCATATTGGTTTCCAACACGATGATCCTTGGCGTGCTGATTGTTCTGTTCGCGACGATCGGCGCGGCCACGCCCGTCTGGCTCATCGTCGCCCAGGTTTTTGTCTATGGATTCTTTACGTCGCTGCAATACACCAGCATGAACACGCTGGTTTACGCGGACATCAACGAGGAACAAGCCAGCAGCGCCAGCACCATCGCAAGCACGATGCAGCAGATGGCGATCAGTTTCGGCGTGGCGACGGCGTCGCTGGTCACGGCGGTTTTCATTCCCAATCGCTTTCACACCAGCTCGCCGGAAATGATTCACGGCATCCACAAGGCGTTTCTCGTCCTGGGCGGGTTGACCTTTGTCTCCTCCATTATTTTCCACGAATTAAAAGATGATGACGGCGACAGCGTAAGCCGTCACAATGTCCTCCAGCATGGCGGTTGACGCCCAAACCATTTTGTCATGAACTGGACTCCTTTGAATCTTACGGTGCGTGTCGGCTGCAAGCTGGCGTACGACACAGCGCTGCCAACGCCGGTGCTGCTCGCGCTCAAACCACGACTGGAACCCAGGGTGCTCGTGAAAAGCGAGAAGCTCTCGTTTGGCATAGCAGTTCCCTCTTACGAATTTCAGGATTCTCACGGCAACGCCGCTCATCGCGCGACGTTAATGCCGGGCCGCAACGAAATCTGTCACGACGCCCTGGTCGCCGTTTCTTCGCAGCCCGACAGCCGGGAAGTAACAAGCCCGGTTTTGCCTGTGGGCGAGCTTCCTTTCGAGGTGTTGCGATACACGCTGCCGAGCCGTTATTGCGATTCCGACAAGTTGATGGATTTCGCCTGGAAGCAATTCGGGCAGACCACGCACGGATTACCCCGCGTGCAGGCCATTTGCGATTGGGTGCACAACAATATCGAATACCGCTTCATGTCGGGCCGTGCTGATCTATCCGCATCGGAGGTTATCGCACGGCGTTATGGAGTCTGTCGCGACTTCGCCCATGCGGCCATTGCGTTGTGCCGCGCCTTCAATCTTCCCGCCCGCTATGTGACGGGCCACTTGCCCGACATTGGTTATGTTGATCCGGGAAGCCCGATGGATTTTCACGCCTATTGCGAAGTCTATCTCGGCCAGGACTGGTTTACCTTTGATGCGCGCTACAACGTGCAACGCATCGGGCGCATCAAGGTTGCCCACGGATCGGACGCTGTGGACGGCGCGTTTTCAACGATCTATGGCGCGGCCAGCCTGACGCATTTTGAAGTGTGGGCATATCAAGTGAATCCGAACGAAGTTTCTATCGGCGACCCCATTGACCTAACCAAACGCCTCGACGGCGATACTACCGTGCGACTCAGTTAAACGAAGACGCCTCCGGCCGACCATGACCATTTTTTTGCAAGAAGCCATCAGGACATCCTGGCTCATCTTTGTCGTGTACTGGTGCATCAGTTCCTTTCGATTAAAACCGGCGGCGGAACGGCAAAGCATCTCCTCCTCCATTCCTTATAGAATTCCGCTCGCGGTGGGCGCCATCCTCCTTCTGGTCCCGGAACAGGTCTCTCCTCTGAATTTCATTTTGACTCCGCAAACAGGCACACTCCGCGTCATCGGCAGTGTGATCTGCGTCATCGGATTGTTGGGGGCCATATGGGCGCGGCACATCCTCGCTGACAATTGGAGCAGCAACGTTACTTTCAGGCAGGGGCACGAGTTGATTCAATCGGGACCCTACCGGGTTGCGCGGCATCCCATTTACACCGGCCTTTCGTTGATGAGTCTGGGAACGGCCATTGCGGAAGGGCGTCTTCACAGTTGGCTTGGGTTTTTGATTCTATGTATTGGCTTCTGGATTAAACTCAAACAGGAAGAATCGCTCCTGCTGCGCCACTTCCGGACGGAATATCCAGCTTACCAGGCGCGAGTGAAAGCGCTCATCCCGTTTCTCCTTTGAGAATCCTACACCAACCCGAAGCGCCTATGGCGGCGCGTATATTCCTCCAGCGCCTCGAAGAATTGCGGTTTGCGAAAATCCGGCCATAATGTCTGTGTCACAACAAGTTCGGCGTAGGAAATTTGCCACAGCAGAAAATTGCTGATGCGCATCTCGCCGCTGGTGCGGATCAGCAAATCGGGATCGGGATATGACGCGGTGTAGAGATGTTGCGAAAGCAATTGTTCGGTCAACTCCGCCGGCTCCAACTGGCCTTCCTTGACTTTCTGCGCCATGCTGCGCGCGGCCTCGACAATCTCAGTTCGCCCGCCGTAACTTAGGGCCAGAATGAGCGTCAATCCGCTGTTCCTCGCCAGCGCGGCTTTCGTCTTCTGCAATTGCTCCTGCACAAATTCCGGCAAGCGATAAATCTGGCCGATGGCGTCCAGGCGGACATTGTTCCGGTTTAACTCGCCGATTTCGGCCTTCAGAAATTTGGCCAGGTATCGCATCAGCGTATCGACCTCCTCTTTGGGCCGGCTCCAGTTCTCGACGGAAAATGCATAAAGCGTCAGGTACTTGACCCCTGCCTCACCGGCGGCGCGAACAACTGCGCGGACCGATTCCACGCCGTTCCGATGTCCCTCCACACGAGGCAAATGGCGCTGTTTGGCCCAGCGTCCGTTGCCGTCCATAATGATCGCGACGTGTGTGGGGACAGTGGCCTGCGCTTGCGGGCTTAATGTGCCGCGGGGGTTCAAGCTTTCTTTCCGTCGGACCGCTTCAACCCGACGGACTGGGCAATGTCATCGAATTCCTCATGGCTGACCTCGTGCAATTGCTTTCCCTTGGCCGCGAGTTTTTCATTAATCTTGACAGCCTTTTCGGTCATCGAATCGTGCGTCTCCTGAGTGCCGCCGATAAGGGCAAAATTGGGCCCGGTGGTCACGCGCTTATGACCGTCGGAATCCAATCCGACTCCGAGCATAACCGCCGCCTTTTTGGGTTTGGGCTTGTGCGCCATGAACTTAGGCTAGCGCGCCGCCGCACCGCTTCCAAGCGTAAAAACAGCCGCCGATTTTTTTTGGCCGCCTGGAACAAAAGCAAATCACATTGCTCTCAGTTTGGAAGGGACACGTATGAAAAAAATCAATCCACAAGCCTATTATTCGTCCAATGGTTCACAAACCGCTGCCATTTCAAGCCTTTCGCGAACCGTCAAGGTTCTGGCTGTCATGGCGGTGTCGTTCCCCATCGCGTCAAGCGCGCCGGGTCAAAACGCATTTTTCCAAACGAATCTTGTGTCGGACCTGGCGGGTTACGCCAACCGTGTCGATGCCAATCTGGTGAATCCCTGGGGCATTGCGACAAGCGCAACCAGCCCCTTTTGGGTCGCTGACAACGGCGCCGGCCTGTCCACGGTCTATAACAGCTCCGGCGCGCCCTCACTGGTCGTTACGATTCCGCCGCCCGCCGGTTCGACGGATACCGCCGCGCCATCCGGGATTGTTTTCAACAGCACCACGAACTTTGAGGCCGCCACCAACGCTTCCAAATTTATTTTTGACGCCGAGGACGGAACCATCTCAGCCTGGGCCAGCGGCTCCGTGGCGATCCTCAAGGTGGACAACTCCCTTTCGAACTCAGTTTACAAAGGTCTTGCCCTGGCCTCCAACGGCGGCAATCCGTACCTTTACGCCGCGGATTTTCATAATGCCCAAATCGACGTGTACGACAAGAATTGGAACCCAACGAATTTGAGCGGAACTTTTACCGACCCCACGATTCCCGCCGGCTTCGCCCCCTTCAACATTCAATTGGTCGGCACGAATCTTTATGTTGCTTACGCCCTCCAGGACGCCGAAAAACACGATGACGTCGCGGCGCCGGGCAACGGCTACGTCGATGTTTTCGACACCGGCGGCAACTTCTTGCAACGTCTCATTTCTCAAGGAGCGTTGAATTCTCCCTGGGCCATCGTCCTGGCGCCGCCGGGTTTCGGTCCGTTCGGCGGCGATCTGCTGGTCGGCAATTTCGGCGATGGCATGATCAACGTTTTCGATCAAGCCACCGGAACCTGGCTGGACAGCTTGAACGATTCCAACGGCGCGCCGATTTCGATGCCGGGATTATGGGGACTCATTTTTGGCAACGGCGGCAGCGGCGGCGCTCCCAACACGTTGTATTTTGCCGCCGGCATTGCGGGACCCGACGCTGTGGAAGATCACGGCTTGTTTGGCGCCCTCACTTCAATGTTCCCAACGCTCGTCAGCGGCCTCTCGTATCACCAGACCAATCTGGTTTCCGACTTGCCAGGCATAGCGTTGCGTCAGGATACAAACCTGGTCAATCCCTGGGGAATTTCCTTTAGTTCGAGCAGCCCGTTTTGGATTGCGGACAACGGCACCGGATTGTCCACGGTATATAACAGCACCGGCGCGCTAATGTTGACAGTAACGGTTCCGCCCCCGACGGGATCTACAAACACGTCGGCGCCATCCGGCACCGTGTTCAATACGACGACGGTTTTCGATGCCTCTACCACCGCCTCGAAATTTATATTTGATACAGAAGACGGAACCATCTCGGCCTGGGCGAGCGGCTCAGAGGCGATCCTCAAAGTGGACAACTCCGTTTCGAACACGGTTTACAAGGGGCTTGCCCTGGCTTCCAACGGCGGAAGTCCGTACCTTTACGCCGCCGATTTTCATAACGCCAGAATCGACGTTTACGACGGCAGTTGGAATCCCGCCGCGCTGAGCGGTAATTTCGTCGATACCAACATCCCGGCTGGCTTCGCCCCTTTTAACATTCAACCCATTGCGGGAAATCTTTATATCGCCTACGCGCTCCAGGATTCCGAAAAGCACGATGATGTCGCGGGTCCCGGCAATGGGTTCGTTGATGTTTTCGACACCGCCGGAAATCTTCTTCAGCGCCTCATTTCGCGCGGAGCGTTGAACTCCCCGTGGGGCTTCGCCTGGGCGCCGGCGGGATTTGGATTGCATGCGGGACACTTGCTCATGGGAAATTTTGGAGACGGGCGAATCAACACCTATGACCCCGTGACGGGCGCGTGGTTGGGAGCGCTTTACACCTCGGACGGCAATCCATTTTCCGAACCGGGGTTGTGGGCGCTCGCCTTTGGAAATGGCGGCAGCGGCGGCAATACGCACATCTTATATTTTACAGCGGGAATTGCCGGACCTGATGCCGTCGAAGACCACGGCTTGTTTGGCGCACTCGCCCCGGTCGCTCCTTCGTTCGTCAGTTCATCGCCCGCGACCAACTCGACCATCACTTTAACATGGTCCGGCGATGCGGGGCCATTCGAGGTGCAAATGGCAGTCGATCTCGCGGATCCGCAATGGACAACGATTATAACAACGACGAACCTGACGGCGACCGTCACCAACGACACGTCCAACGCCTTCTTTCGCGTGATCAACCAGGGCGATTGACGCCGCTCACAACGCCCCGTGTTCGCCGCGCCCTGCCGCCTGTTCGGTCGCGGGGGTAAGATTGTGCGAGATGGTGTGGTTGAGATATGTGGCGAGCGAATTGATTTGCGCTTCGGTCAACGGGCCGCCTTGAGCCGTGGCGAATCCCGGCATCATGGTGTGCGGCATGCCCAGCATAATAATCGTCTTCCAGTACATGAAATCCGTCGGCTTTTTGAGCGCGTGCAAATCCGGCACGGCGCTCTCGCGATGCGATGATTCGTGGCAGATGCCGCAGTCGGCGGCGTAAAGAGCTTCGCCAAAAGCGTTGCGTCCTTTCTCGACGTGGCACGAGGCGCAATCGCCTTTGAAGATCGCCCGCGGATCGCCCGCCGCGCGCATCATCGCGGCTTTCCGTTCCGCCGCGGATAATTTGCCTCCCCGCGCCGGCGGTATCGGAATATTCACTTTCAAAAAGGCAACACGCGCGCCGGTTGATGTTGAGAACGTCAATGTTTTCGTGACCAGTCCCATCTTGCCGGCAAGTTTGACCTGCGCCTGGACTTGTCCGCTCCCGCCCGGCGGAAGATGCCATGGCACCGGCGGCATTTTGGCGGTCGTGCATCCGCACGAAGCCTTCACGCCGGTAATGACGATCTCGTTCGTCCAAACATTCGTCAGGTTGAATACAAAAGGCGCGACAGCCTCGCCGGGAGAGGCGTTGTATTGTTTTGTGTCCGCGTCGAAGACCAGCCAGGGCGTCGTTACCGTCTCCGGCGCACCGGGAGCAAGGTTGTACGGCCGCGGAGTCAACGGACGCGGAGCCTGGACGGCAGTTTGGGCCGCCATGTTCAGGCAAAGCAAAATCAAACCGGCGCAAAAGATGGAACGCGTGAGCGCGCGCATAATCGTGAATGGTATCAGCGACGCGCGGCGCGCACAAAGAATTTTCAACAACCTTCGCTTTTGGTTTGACTTGCGCGGAGGGACTCCCGATTAAGCAGCCGCATGTTTGAGTTGCTAAAGTCGGACCCCGCCTCAAGGGCGCGATTGGGACGGTTGACGACCACCCGTGGAGTGATCGATACGCCGGTATTCATGCCCGTCGGGACGCAGGCCAGCGTCAAGGCGCTTGATCCGCGCGAGTTGCGCGAGATGGGAACTCAAATTCTCCTGGGAAACACGTATCACCTCAATATCCGGCCCGGCATGGAAATTATTCAGGCCGCCGGCGGTTTACATCGCTTCATGAATTGGGCCGGGCCGATTCTTACCGATAGCGGCGGTTTTCAGGTTTTCAGCCTTGCGAAGATTCGCAAAATTCGCGAGCATGGAGTCGAATTCCGTTCGCATCTCGATGGCTCGCCGCTTTTTCTTGGCCCAAAGGAGGCAATGGCAATTCAGCGGGCGCTTGGCTCGGACATCGCGATGGTATTTGACGAATGCCCGCCGCACGATTGCACCCAGACAGAAGCTTCCGAAGCGGTCAAACGCACCATGACCTGGGCGCGCGAGTGCCGTGAGCAGCCCCGCGCGACCGGGCAGTTTGTTTTCGGAATCGTTCAGGGCGGCGTTGACGCCGAATTGCGCGAACAATGCGCGCGCGAATTGGTCGCGATGAATTTTGACGGTTACGCCATCGGCGGCGTCAGCGTGGGCGAGCCGGAACACGAAATGATGAAGGCCGTCGAAATCACCGAGCCGTTTTTGCCACCAAACTTTCCACGCTATGCGATGGGTTTGGGCACGCCGGCCCAGCTCGTGGAATTGGTGGCGCGCGGGGTTGATATGTTTGACTGCGTTCTTCCCACGCGCGTGGCCCGCAACGGCACGGCGTTCACGCGAAAGGGCACGATCAGCATCAAGGGCGGCGCGGTGAAGGCGGATTTTGCACCGATTGAAAACGGCTGCGGCTGCTTTGCCTGCGCGAATTTCAGCCGCGCCTATCTGCGGCATTTGCTCAACGTCAACGAGATTCTTGGCCTGCGAATGTTGAGTGTCCACAATTCCTATCTTTACCTTGATGTGATGCGGGAGATTCGCGCGCATTTGGACGCGGGGACGTTTGCCGAATATCGCCGCCAATTCGCCGCCACCTACGTTCCCAGCCAAAAAATCCTCTCCTCCCGCGTCAAACACGCGCTGAAAGTCGAAGACCGCGGTTGAACGGAGGTTAGACCATGTCCCGCGCGCCCAAACGTTTTGTATCTCTCAAAGCGATTCGCATTGCCACGTATTTGCTGCCGCCGCTTGGGTTGGTTTTACTGTGGCGCAGTTCCTTGGTGGGACGAGTTCGGAAAATCTTTGGCACAATCCTTATTCTGCTTTTGAGCCTTCTCTATCTTTGCGCCGTCCCGGGGTTTTTATATTACGTCGCGGGCATTGATATCGTGGAATGGAGGGGCGGTTATATGCCGGTGATTACTTTTTCCAAGACCCTGCCCGATTACAATCGCCTCGAAGCAAGCCGGGCCACGCAGGCAAAATCAACGAAGATTCCGCCCGCGGAGAAAGGATCCGCCTATTGGACAAGTTTCCGCGGGCCGAAACGCGACGGCCATTATGACGGCCCGCCGATTCTCACCCAATGGCCAAAGGACGGCCTGCCTTTGCTGTGGCGCCAGCCGATCGGCGGCGGCTATGCTTCCTTTATTGTGGCGGAGGGTCGCGCCTACACCATGGAGCAGCGCCGCGATTTTGAATTGGTCTCCGCTTACGATGAGTCCACCGGGCGCGAATTGTGGACCAACGCATGGGCTGATAAATTCGAGGAGCCGATTAGCGGCGAAGGCCCGCGCGCCACTCCAACCTATGATGCCGGGCGCATCTACGCTCTCGGCGGCCTGGGCGAATTGCGATGCCTCGATGCCGCTTCTGGCCGGTTGATCTGGAGGCGAAGTGTCATCGCGGAAAATCATGGCGATGTCCCTTCGTACGGCTCCGCCGCATCTCCGCTTATCGTGCGCAACGAAGTGATCGTTTTGCCCGGCGGCTCAAATGGCGCGTCGGTTGTTGCCTATGACAAACTTTCCGGGGCGTCGATTTGGAAATCGCTCTCGGAAAAGCAAGCCTACACCTCGCCCATGCTCGTGAACCTTGCCGGCCGGGAACAAGTGCTCATTGTCAGCGCCCGTAGCGTCACGGGAATTTTGGCGGAGAACGGCAAAGTGTTGTGGCATCTCCCCTGGCTTGTGGACAATGACAACGCCATCGCCCAGCCTGTGTTGCTCGGCACCAACCGTTTCCTCCTTTCGGCCGGTTACGGAAAGGGCTGCACAGCTTTCGAAGTCACCCAAACCAACGGGACGTTTTTTGCGCGCATGGTATGGCGAAATGCGCATCTCAAAAATAAATTCACCAGCTCGGTTTTTTATTCCGGCTGCGTTTACGGGCTGGACGAAGACATCCTGGTTTGCCTGGATGCCCAAACCGGCGAACGCAAATGGAAGGACGGACGCTACGGCTATGGCCAGCTTTTGCTGGCGGACGTGCATTTGATCCTTCTGGGCGCGGATGGAGTTCTCGCCCTCGTTAACGCAAGCCCCGTCAAGTATGAAGAATTGGCCCGCTTCCAGGCTCTTCACGGCAAGACCTGGGACCATCCCGCCATTGCCGACGGAAAAATCTTCGTGCGCAACACCGTCGAAATGGCTTGCTTCGATATCAGCCCGCGTTGATTTGCCGACCTGCCTGACTTGGGGCAGTTTATCATTGTGAATATCAAACTCGACGGCAAACGCGCCCTCGTCACCGGCGCCAATTCCGGCATCGGCGCTGCCATCGCTTTCGCTCTTGCGGAGGCGGGCGCAAAAGTGGCGGTCAATTACATCGCCCATCCCGAAGCAACGGACGCGCTCGTCCAGAAGATTAAGGAGAGTCACGGCGAGGCAATCGCCATTCAAGCGGACGTCTCCGATCCCAAGGCCGCCGAAGAAATGTTCCGGCGAATCGACGCCGCATGGAACGGGATCGACATCCTTGTCAACAACGCCGGTATCGACGGCGCCCGCGCGATGAGTTGGGAGGCCGACATCGCCGAATGGCGCAAAGTGATCGAAGTGAATTTATTCGGCGCGTTCTACTGCGCTCGCGAGGCCCTCAAACGCATGACGGCCCAAAAGAGTGGCGTCGTTTTGAATCTTACCTCCGTGCATGAAAAAATCGCCTGGTCCGGATACAGCGCCTACGCGGCCAGCAAATCCGCCGTCAGCATGATGGCTAAAACTCTCGCCCAGGAAGCCTCGCCGTTGGGAGTCCGCGTTCTCTCGATTGCTCCAGGCGCGATCAAAACCCCCATCAACCGTTCCGTCTGGAGCGATAAAACGGGCATGGCCGATTTGCTTGAGAAAATCCCGATCAAACGAATCGGCGAGCCTGAAGAAATCGCCCGAATGGCCGTCGTCCTCGTTTCGG
Organism: Verrucomicrobiia bacterium; assembly: GCA_036268455.1. Classification (GTDB taxonomy): domain Bacteria; phylum Verrucomicrobiota; class Verrucomicrobiia; order Limisphaerales; family Palsa-1400; genus DATAUD01. The sequence continues at coordinate 61,841 of DATAUD010000099.1, read as the reverse complement.
ACGCCGCCTCGTACATCACCGGCTGCACCATCTTTGTGGACGGTGGCATGACGGATTATCCCAGTTTCGCCCACGGCGGTTGAGCGCCGAAAAAGCGCGCTTCAAGTGTCTTGAACTTTCCTTGAAGGGTGCCATAGTCAGCCACGGGTTCATCACGATCATGCGTTTTCTTTCGTCGAGGGCCGGGTTGTCGTTTGCCGGGATTTTGCTTTGTGTCGTGCAACAGGCACATGCGGAAAGGCAAATTCTCCACGGCCATATCCCTGCCATCGCCCCGAGTTTGCAACCGCTTGCGGATTTGGAAGCGTCGAATCGCTTGGATTTAACCATTGGCCTTCCCCTGCGCAATCACGATTCGCTGGTCCTTCTGCTCCATCAGCTTTACGATCCGGCAAGCACAAATTACCGCCATTACTTGACCCCCGCGCAATTCACCGCTCAGTTCGGCCCGACGACGCAGGATTATCAGACGGTCATCGCATTTGCTCGTTCCAACAACCTCGCGGTCACCGGCACTCATCCCAATCGCGCGCTCCTGGATGTCCAAGGTTCGGTGGCCGACATCGAAAGGACATTTCGCGTCCATCTGCGAACCTACAAACATCCCGTTGAACCGCGCGCGTTCTATGCGCCGGATACCGAGCCGTCGGTTGATCTGGCGACGCCGCTCCTTGGCATCACCGGCTTGAACAATTACGTGATCCCGCACCCGCAAAGCCTCTTCGCGAGGCCGATGAACAAAGCCACACCGCGAAGCGGTTCCGGCAGCTTCGGCACTTACTTGGGAGGCGATTTCCGGGCGGCGTATGTTCCAGGCACGCCATTAACCGGCGCGGGGCAATCCATCGGTCTTTTCGAGTTGGACGCATTTTACCCCGCGGACATCACGAACTACGAGAAGTTCGCCGGTTATTCCAACGTCCCGTTATCCACTGTCTCAGTAGATGGTTTTAACGGCCCGCCGAAAGGTGGCAATGTGGAAGTGGCGCTCGACATTGAAATGGCTGTCTCCATGGCTCCCGGATTGTCGAGCGTGATCATTTACGAGGGGACGAGTAAAAACAACATCACCGTGCCCAACCTGGTCTTGAGCCGGATGGCGGATGACGATTCCGCCAACCAATTAAGTTGCTCCTGGGGATTTACAATTGACTCCCAGACCGACACGATCTTCCAGCAATTTGCCGCGCAAGGCCAATCGTTCTTCCTGGCCTCCGGTGATACCGGCGCTTTCACGGGTTCCATTCCTCCGCCCTCGGACGATCCCTACGTGACGGTGGTCGGCGGAACTACTTTATCAACAAGTGGTCCCGGCGGTTCATGGACATCCGAAAAAGTTTGGAACTGGTACCTCACTGGCCAGGGAGATGGCGCCAGCAGCGGCGGCATCAGCACGACTTACACAATCCCTTCCTGGCAAAGCTCCGTCAGCATGGCTGCCAATCAAGGCTCTTCCACCATGCGCAATCTCCCGGATGTCGCGCTCACAGCCGATAATGTTTGGGCCGTTTACAGCAACGGTTTCAGCGGCGAGTTGGGGGGCACCAGTTGCGCCGCTCCGCTGTGGGCCGGCCTGCTCGCGCTCGCCAACCAGCAAGGCGCCTCCAACGGCCAGGCGTCTGTGGGGTTCGTCAATCCGTCGATTTACACCATCGGCCTCAGTGGAGCCTACACTGGCGCGTTCCACGACATCACAAACGGCAACAACACCACCCCCAGCAGTCGGAACAAATTCTATGCCGTTCCCGGATACGATCTCTGCACCGGTTGGGGCACTCCCGCCGGGAATAATTTAATCAATTTGCTTTTAGGCGCTCCGCTGATCGACGGCCAAATGACGTTGCTGTCCGAAACCTGCTCCCCCACCAACGACGCCATTGACCCCGGCGAAACCGTCACCATAAATCTCGCCCTGACAAATCTCTTCCCAACCGCCACGAGCAATCTGGTCGCGACGCTGCTGCCCAGCGCAGATATCCTTTCGCCCAGCGGACCCCAAACCTACGGCATCGTCGCCGTCAGCAATCCTCCGGTCAGCCAGCCCTTCACTTTTACCGCGCAAGGCGATTGCGGACAGATGATCACGGCGGTTTGGCAATTGCAGGATGGCGCGGCAAACCTGGGCGTGGTACAGATCAATTTCGCCCTCGGCCAGCTTATCTCAACCAACGACTTTGCCGAGAACTTCGACGAACTCACAGCGACTGCCCTTCCAACTAACTGGAGCACCAGCATCTCCGGCTCGCAAGTGGACTGGGTGACAACGGCCGCCAGCGCTGATACCCCGCCGAACTCCGCCTTTGCAACCGACGCCACCACCGCCGGCGTCGCCTGTCTGGTTTCCCCGTCCATTTCGATCCTTACCACCAACGCGCAACTGACATTTCGCCAAAACTACAATTTGGAATCGGCCTCCGTGCATCATTTTTCCGGCAACGTAACGACCTATTACGACGGCGGCGTTTTGGACATTCAGATCAACGATGGCGGGTTCGAGGATATTTTATCCGCTGGCGGCAGCTTTGTTAACGGCGGATACGTCGGCACCTTATATACCGGGTCCGGCAATCCACTTGCCGGACGTCAGGCATGGAGCGGCAATTCCGGCGGATGGACGACGACAACCGTGACTCTCCCCGCCAAGGCCGTCGGCCAGACCATCCAACTGCGTTGGGATTGCGCGACCGACACCGGCAATTCCAGTTCTGTAGCCGGTTGGTACGTGGACACGATATTCATTCACGACGGTTATTATCTCTGTTGCAACGACAACCGCGACCTTCCTGCCACGTTGAACGCCGCAACCGCCACAGTTGGCGTCGCTGGTTTTTCCATCGCGGTCCAAAGCGTCGCGAGTGTCATGTACGCCCTGCAATACAAGAACGTCCTTACCGATCCCCAATGGATGCTACTGCCCGGCTCGATAGTGCAAGGCACCGGCGGGGTCATTACTCTGCAAGACACCACCACTCCCCAAATCACGCGCTTTTACCGCGCCGTTTCAAATCAATGATATTCCTATCTCGAATACTCGCGTTATCGGTTTGCCTTTCTCTCGTCTGCCCGCGCGCAAAGGCGGACTCATCCGCGGACGCAATTGCCCGCGCAACCGCCGCAATCCAGGCCGCCGTTCCGCGCGCCCAGGCTGACCCCGCCCATCCGAGTTTCCATGTTACGGCCCCCGCCCAATGGATGAACGATCCCAACGGCCCAATTTACTACAAAGGCTATTATCATCTTTTCTATCAACTCCATCCATTCAGCGACGGTGACGGGCCAAAATTTTGGGGGCACGTCCGCAGCCGTGATTTGGTGAAATGGGAGCCGTTGCCCATCGCGCTCTGCCCTTCTACCAATCTTGGCGAAGCGGGGATATGGTCCGGCTGCTGCACCATCAACGGTCTGGGCGAACCGATGATCTTTTACACCAGCGTCGCCAGCGGCAAATCGCCTCAGACCCACGCCGAGCAGTGGGCAGCCATTGGCGACGACGACTTGATCACTTGGCGCAAGCTCTCCTCAAACCCGGTATTATCCGAGACCTTGCACGGCGACAGAAAAATCTACGACTGGCGCGACCCTTTTATTTTCCATGATCACCACCAGACATTCCTGGTTACAGGGGGTAACCTGAATGAAGCCAAAGGAGGCCAGGCCGTGGTGAACATCTACGAAGCGCAAAACCCCGGGTTAACGCAGTGGAAATATCGCGGCGTGCTCTTTCAGATTCCCGACCCCGCCGCCCGCACCGCCGAATGCCCAAACTTCTTCAAGCTCGGCGATCACTGGGTCCTTTTGGTATCGCCCTACGGCAAAGTCCAATACTTCGTGGGCGGTTTTAATCCCGCCACATGCCGTTTCGAGAGCCAGTCTCATGGAGTCCTCGATTGCGGCCCAAATTTTTACGCGCCCAACACCATGCAACTCCCCGACGGCCGCCGCATCGTGTGGGGTTGGGTGAATGGATTTCCCGGTGGCCGAGGCTGGAACGGCTGTTTATCGCTCCCGCGCCTCCTCAAACTGTCATATGACGGACAACTTCACCAAACCCCAGCGCCGCAATTAAACCACCTGCGCGGCGCTCCCGTTAAATGGAAAAACGTCCCATTGAACGACGCCCCCAAAACCTTCAAACTTCCCCAAACCAACGCCTTGGAAATCAGCATCGACCTTGATTTGCCGGCCGGCCAGTCGGCCACGGCCGCCTTTAAAAGCCGCGCCCCCGGCGTTTCCCCCATCGTCCTGACCGTCAGCGACTCAGACTTCAAGATGCCCGACGCCGAGTCCGCGCTATCCCCTTCAGGAAAGAAGCGCCCTGTCCGCTTGCGAATATTTATTGATCACTCCGTGCTGGAAGCCTTCGTCAACGACGAGATATGCGCCACCAAAGTAATCAATCCGTTGTCCGGCGACGAAACCCTGGAAATCAGCGTCCTTTTCCCCTCTCCTCGGGGAGAGGGTCAGGGTGAGGGGCAGCCCCCCTTCGCCAAAGCCCGGTTGATCGAGGCATGGCCCATGAAAACAATCTGGGAATAATGGATAGGATCCCGACGGTTTTGAAATTGTGTATCAGGATTTACTGCGTCTGTAGAATGTAAAACTGTTGGGAGGCGCTGCCACTAACCGCGTTGGTGACAGTAATTGCGGTATTTCCGCTTGCGCTCAGAACATTGGTCGAAATCGGCGTCCACTGGGTTAATGGCAACGCAACGTTCGTGCTTGATAGGACATAATAAGTCCCGGGGGGCAGGCCGTTGGAAGCGTTGAGCGTTAGATTTGAGCCGCCCAGTGTCGCGCCTGTGACGCTGAGTTGCGCCGGCACTACGCTGACGGGGCCGAGGACGACGAAAGTATCATCGCCTTGAAACCCGAATTGAAGGAGTGAGTCGCTTCCCGACGCCGAGACCACAAATTTCATGTTCGTCCAATTGATAAAGCCGGTGACCGTTGTATCGAGAAGGGGGGTTCCGTTCCATGACACAATAAACTTTCCGGCGAGCGCATAAGGATTTACGAGCCAAAACGAGAGCAGATACTGTGTTCCGGCTGTGGTGGACAACGTTTGGGAGAGATAGCCAGGCGAGCCCTCTGATTGCAATACGGCAACATAGTTCCCAACGGGTGGCGGGAAGGGAGAGGCGGAAGCGTTTCCCGCAGTGGCGGAAAGATTTCCAGTCAACGTCCAACCAGTGAGGTCTCCTGTTTCAAAGCCGCCGTTCAAGACAAGACCTGAATAGCTTGGAGCATTATTATACGCGACGACGGACAGTCCCGATCCGGCGGCAACAACGCCGTTATTGTTGGTTTCAACCAGAGCGACGGAGAAATTGCCGACGGAGGAGTAGGTGTGGGAGGGATTCTGGATGGAACTGGTTGAGCCATCGCCAAAGTCCCAGTTCCAATTAGTGACGGCATTTCCGCTGGTGTCAACCGATGCGGACGTGAACTTGACCGTAACCGGCTCGATATCGACAAGAGGGGTGGCGGTAATCGGAATCCCGGTCAACTCGACAGTTGGAAGGGTATTCGTGGAGTAGTCAGTCCAGCCCGCGTCGCCGGGCAAATAATAACCCATCACGATGTAATCGCCGGCGAAAGGGGACAAGCCGGTGTTCGGAGCGCCGCCTTCAAAATAAACTCCCGCGAGGTCGATACACCCTTGGAAAGCGTCGTCACCCAGGTTAGTCACGCTACTGGACATGGTAACGTCCGCCAGGTTCAAGCAATCGATGAAAGCTTCCGGCGCGATAGTTGTGACAGTGTTGGGGACGGCGTATAAGGTTTGGATGTTGCCTGGGGGATATTCGATCAGTGTTGTCTGGCTCGCGTTGAACAGGACCCCGTCCACGCTGGTGTAGGCGGAGTTGCCTGGAGCCAGGGTAATTGCGGGGAGGTTAGAGCAGCCGTCGAACGCGGCGGTGCCGATACTGGTGACGCTCGCGGGGATTGCTACGCTGCCGAGTCTGTAGCACTCGTAAAACGCATGCGCTCCGATGCTGGTTGCGCCGTAGTTGATAGTGGCGTTTGTGAGGTTGTGGCAGAACGAGAAGGAATAGCCGCCCATGTTCGTGACGCTGCCGGGAATTGTGACGCTTCCCAAGCCCAGACATGAAGAAAAGGCGTCCGCTCCGATGCAGGTGACGCTTCCGGGAATCGTGATCTTGGTCAGGCCGGAGGCGAGGAAGGCAAACTGCCCGATGGAGACAACATTGCTGGAAATTGTTATGCCGGCGAGAGCCGTGCAACCATCAAAAGCCCCGTCGCCGATGTTCGTGACGCTGTCTGAGATTGTGACGGTGGATAAGTTTGTGCAGCCGGCAAAGGTATCGTCGCCGGTAGTGGTGACGCCTTCGAGGATCGTCGCATTGGTGAGGTTGTAGCACGGCGAGAAAGCTTCCTCGCCGAAGTTGGTGACGCCCGCTGGAATTGTTATACTTGTCAGCCCGGCGCAGTAGGCGAATGCGCCAGCTCCCATGCTTGTGACGCTTTCGGGTAGCGTGACGTTGCTCAAAATGTAGCAGTCCTCGAATGCAGAGTTTCCGATGGTGGTGATGGTGTCGGGGATTGTGATGCCGGCCAAGCCCGAGCAATCCTGAAATGCTTCTTCACCGATGACGATTGCGCCGTTTGGTATCGTGACGTTTGGGAGGGCGGTGCAGTGCTGAAAGGCTTCATTGCCAATTACCGTCAGGCTGCCGGGGAGTTGGACGCTGATTAAATTGGAGCAGCCCGCGAAAGCTCCGTCGATGATGCTGGTGACGCTGTCGGGAATCGTGACTGAGGTGATATTTTCATTTTGGTAGAATGCCGCGTCAATTCCAGTGACAGTGAAACCATCGATCATGCCGGGAATGGTCACCGCGCCTCCGGGACCATCGTAGCGGGTGATAGTGGCCGTGCCATTGTTTGTGATGTAGCTGAACTGAGCTTGCACCCCGAACGGAGCCGCAATCAGCAGAGCCAAAACGGCAAGGCGTATTTTTTCCGTAACCATTTTCTCCTTTGGATTAGGTTAGCGCGAGATGGCAACCCTCTCAAGTGCTTCCAGGAACCAATCGGGGGGGAGTTAAGCTGAAGCAAGCGCTTGCCGCGCTTTTTCAAAAACCGCCGCGGGAGTAATGGCGTGAAGGCAGGCCAGTTTTTCCCAATAGGCGCATGTGCTTTTAAGGCAGGGCGCACATGGCAAACTGGCGGTTTGCATGACGTTTTGAAGCTGACCGTATGGCCCGGTATTCAATGGATTGGTCGGGCCAAAAATTGCGACGACCGGACGGCCCACGGCGGCCGCGACGTGCATTGGGCCGGTATCGTTGGTGATGACCAACCGGCTGAGGCGAATCCATTCGATCATTTCATCGAGGGTCGTCGCCCCGGCGAGGTTTAAACAAAATTGTGGGACCGCGGCGGCAATCGCTTCGCCCAGCGGTCGCTCGTCTTTACTGCCCAGGACAACCAGACGCAAGCCGGGGATTTCGCGAAGTTTGCGGGCAAGCTCGATGTAATATTCCACAGGCCAGCGTTTGTTGTCCCACCGGCCGCCGGGCAGGAGCACAATCCAGCGCGCGGCATCGCGTTCAGGCATCCATTTCTCACGGATGCTCTTGAGGGCCGCAGGACGCGGGGGAAGCCATTCGAAGTTCCAATGCACCGGGACGCCCAACAGCGACAGGACGGAGAGATAGCGGTCAACGGCATGCGTTCCCGGCGCGGCGCGCGGCGGTGTGAGGTCGTAGAGCGCGCGGGCGCCTTCGCGGGAACCTTCCCGGATATTATCAAGGCCGATTGTTAATTGCGGGCCGGCGAGCCAGGCGAACATTCCGCTGCGGGCCAGGCCCTGAAGGTCGATGGCGATGTCAAAACGATGTTTGCGCATGGAGACGATGCTGGTGACAATCTCCGGCCATCGATGCGGGGAGGCCCAGCGTTTTCGCTGGAACGTGAAGATGCCCGCCAAATCAGGGTCTTTCTCCAGAAGCGGAACCAGGTTGACATCGAGCCACCAGTAAATCCGGCTTGCGGGCCAATGACTTCGGAGCAATCGCAGGACGGGCAACGCGTGGATCACGTCGCCCAGGGAGCTCGGCTTAAGGATGATGATTTTCAAAGGCCATCGGGACTATTGCCCGATCGCCAGGCGTTCGGCCAGGCGGGCCGGCAAACCGGCATCAATGATCTTTTTCTGCGCTGTGGCGATGTCGTAATCCAGCCTGCGCAGTTCGATGGAACTTTCGTTCATGTCATAAACCACGTATGCGGCCTTGGGATTGCGGTCGCGAGGCTGGCCGACCGCGCCGACGTTGACGAAATATTTGCGGCCCGGCTCGACGCGGAATTTGGAGTACGTCCCGCCGCGCACCACACTGTCGCGTATAAAGGCCACGGGGACGTGGGTATGGCCAAAAAAACAGACGGGGGTGTTCTGGTAGGTAAAACTGGCGGCGGCCATGAGTTTTTCGAAGACGTAACCCCAGCGTTGGGGAACATCGAGTGTGGCGTGGACAATTGTGAAATTGGAAATGAGGCGGACGTATTTGAGATCGCCGAGCCATTTTTTGTCGTCTGGAGTCAGTTGTTTGCGCGTCCAATTGACCGCCTCGGCAGCGTGCGGGTTGAAACCTTCCAGGGCGGCGTCGGAAGAGCAATATTCATCATGGTTCCCTTTAATGCAGGGGATGTTCATGGCGCGGATGGTGTCCAGGCACTCTTTGGGATTGGCGTTGTAACCCACGACATCACCGAGACAGCAGACGTGCGTGCACTTCTGCTTTTCGATGTCGTTCAACACAACCTGGAAAGCCTCCAGGTTTGCATGGATATCCGCGATAATTGCGTACTTCATCTTCCTCGCCCTAATCTAATGCGAAATTGTAAAACCGCGAAACTCATTTTTTGCGTCGTCCCAACAGGCCTGCTCCCCCTGGATAAAACGGCCCACTTCGGAATCCCGAATTGCCTGGAGGAAGGCGTCCAGTTCTTCCTTTGCTCCCTCGGCGATGAGTTCGACGCGTCCATCATCCAAATTGCGCACCGTTCCGGTGACTTCAAACCCGCTCACCAAGGATTTGACAGTATATCGAAACCCGACGCCCTGAACGCGGCCCGAGTACAACTGTGTTACTCTCTGGCGTTTCATCCTCTTCGCAAAACGTAGATAAAGCCAAATTCACCTCGCTCACGCAACTGAATTGTGAAAGGAATCATGCCTCAACCCCGGTTTTGCCGACCGGGAGGCTGGAAAGGCTGATCCCGGAATTGGTGCGCGGAAAATATTCGGCAGCCCACTCGTTGGGAAAAAGAATGACGGGATTGCGCCCCATATCGTAAGCCAGGCGCGATCCGCTCGGGAGCGAAAGAGCGTCAAGATCAGTTTCCTGGAACTCCAAAGGAAGCCAGCGCACCACTGTCCAAGGCGCCATTTCCAGGCGGGACGCCGCGCCATATTCGCTTTCGAGGCGGTACTGCACGACTTCAAATTGCAGGGGGCCGACTGCGGCGAGCAACGGCACTTTTGTGGCGGCGTCCCGCAGTTGAAGGACCTGGATCACGCCTTCCTGCAACAATTGGTCCAGGCCGGTGCGGAATTGCTTGAATTTGGCCGTGTTGGGGTTGTGCAGATAGGCGAAGGACTCCGGCGTAAAGCGGGGAATTTCCTTGTACCAAATATTTCGATCGGTGGTGAGGGTGTCGCCGATGCCAAATTCGGAATGCCCGACCAGCCCGATGATGTCGCCGGGATAGGCTTCGTTGACGACTTCGCGCTCGTTGCCGAAAAGCTTGTGGGAACTGGAGAGGCGGACTTTTTTCTCCGTGCGCGGATGGATCACGGTCATGTCGCGCTCGAATTTTCCCGAACAAACCCGAACGAACGCGATGCGGTCGCGATGTTTGGGGTCCATGTTGGCCTGGATTTTGAAAATAAAGCCGGAGAATTCCGGGTGGGTCGGGGAGATTTGTGTGCCCGCGATCACCCGCGGCTTGGGCGGCGGCGAATGCTGAAGAAAGCCGTCGAGCAGAAGTTGCACACCGAAATTATTGACACCGCTTCCGAAGAACACAGGAGTTGTTTTGCCGGCGAGGACGGAGGCTTCGTCGAAAGTTTCGCCGGCCCCTTCGAGCATCTCCAATTCCTCGGAAACGCGGGCGAAGGTTTCGTCGGGCAAGCGTCCGCGAATCATCGGATCGTCGAAACCTCCGACGGAAACCGGGGCGCGATATTGCCCGCCCACGGTGCGTTCGAACAAATAAACTTGCTTCGTGCGGCGGTCAAAAACGCCCTGGAACTCGAAACCGTTGCCAATGGGCCAATTGACGGGAAACGCGCCGATGCCGAGGACGCGCTCCAATTCATCCAGCAGGGAAAGAGGCGGCTTTGTGGGGCGGTCGCACTTATTCATGAACGTGAAAATGGGAACACCGCGCTGCCGGCAAACCTCGAATAATTTGAGCGTCTGGGCTTCAATGCCTTTGCCGGCGTCGATGACCATCACGACCGCATCAACAGCCGTCAGGACGCGGTAGGTGTCCTCGGAAAAGTCCTTGTGGCCGGGGGTATCGAGCAAATTGATGCGGAAGCCGTCGTAATCGAACTGGAGAACGGTGGAGCTGATCGAAATGCCGCGTTTGCGCTCCAGTTCCATCCAATCGGAAGTGGTGGCGCGCTGGTTTTTGCGGGCGGTCACCGAGCCGGCCAATTGGACCGCGCCCCCGTAAAGCAGAAGCTTTTCGGTCAGCGTCGTCTTGCCGGCATCCGGATGAGAGATGATGGCAAACGTGCGGCGTTTCTGTATTTCCTTGGCGATATCCACAGGAGGCCGAAAGGTAACACGGATTTAACGAACGGCAAGGACGCGCGAACGGGTTGCCATCATTCCTCGCGCTTTTTGGGCGCAAAGGTGTGGGTGGCAACGCCATAGAAAACTTCGGCGCACTCCATCATGGTTTCAGACAGGGTGGGGTGGGGATGGACTGACTCCGCAATGTCGCGAACCGTTGCGCCCATCTCGATTGCCAAAACGCCCTCGGCGATCAATTCACCCGCGCCATGCCCGACAATGCCAACGCCGATGATCCGCTCGGTTTCTGAATCAACCACCAACTTCGTCAGGCCGTCGGGACGGTCATAAGTGAGCGCCCGTCCGGATGCGCCCCACGGAAACTTCGCGACCTCGATTTGCAATCCCTTGGCACGGGCTTCGGTCTCGGTAAGGCCGCACCATGCCAATTCCGGATCGGTGAAAACAACGGCGGGGATCACGACTCCGGCGGAAGTGCTTTCCTCGCCGACAATTGTTTCGACGGCGACACGGGCTTCCTTGCTGGCTTTGTGGGCGAGCAAAACACCTCCCGCAATGTCACCAATGGCGAGAATGGCCGGGTCGCTGGTTTCCTGCTTATCGTTGACTTTGATGAAACCGCGGTCGTCCAGTTCGGCCTTCGTGTTTTCGAGGCCGAGATTTTGCGAGCGAGGAACACGGCCCACGGAAATCAAAACGCGGTCGTAAAGCTCCTCCTTTTCCACCTTGTCCGGCCCCTCGGTGACGACGCGGACTTTTTTCCCTTTGGTGGACATCTGGGTGACTTTTGTGTTGAAGCGGAGTTCCCTGAAATTCTTTTGCGCGTATTGGAGGATCGGCCGGACGAGATCGGGATCAGCCCCGGTGAGAATGCCGGCCAGCGCCTCGACAACGACAATTTTGCTTCCGAGATTGGCATAGACGGAACCGAGTTCCATGCCGATGTACCCGCCGCCCACGACGAGCAATTCCTCGGGAATTTCCTCCACTTCCAGCGCTTCTGTGGAAGTCATGACGCGGGGATTTCCCAAATCAAAAACCTTCGGCAACGCCGCCTTTGAACCGACGGCGATAATGGCCTTGTCAAATGTGACGAACTGCTGGCCTTCCGCCGTTTCCACGCGCAGAGATTGAGAACCTTCAAAGTATCCGCGGCCAGTCAGGACCTGGACGCCGCGTTTTTTGGCGAGGAAACTGACGCCGCCGGAGAGTTTATCCACAACGGAGTTTTTCCAGGCGCGCAGTTTGTCCACCTCGATCTTTGGCGGCTCGAATGTAAGCCCGCGATGCGCGGCTTCACGCGCTTCGACGATCATTCGGGTGGCGTACAGCAGCGCCTTGGACGGAATGCACCCGCGGTTGAGGCAGACACCGCCCAGCTTCTTGTCCTGCTCGACGAGGAGGACTTTTTTGCCAAGATCGGCGGCGTAAAAAGCGGCGGCGTAACCACCAGGGCCCGCGCCCAAGACAACAATTTCAGTATGAATGGAATCCACGGTAAAAAAATTTTCCGGCGGTCAGCCGACGAGTTTCTCGTCGAATTTTTCAAATCCCGCGACGATCTCAAGCACAAAACGAACCGCCGCCCCGCCGTCGATCACGCGATGATCGTACGACAACGCCAGTGGCAGCATCAGTCGCGCCTCGATTTTGCCGTCTCGCACGACTGGCTTCAACGCGCCGCGGCCCACGCCGAGAATGGCGGTTTCCGGGCGATTAATGATCGGCGTAAAATGGCCTCCGCCAATGCCGCCCTGGTTGGAAATCGTGAAAGTGGCGCCTTGCAACTGGTCCATCGAGACTTTTCGATCGCGGGTTTTTGTGGCAAGTTCGCTCAATTCCTTCGAGAGCGTGAGAATGTCCTTCTTGTCCACATCGCGCAAAACCGGGACGATCAATCCCTGCTCGGTATCCACAGCGAGTCCGATGTGATAATATTCCTTATAGACGACATCCCCAGCGGCTTCGTCGAGGCTGGTGTTGAACACCGGATGTTTCTTCAAGGCATCCGCGACGATTTTCAGCGCGAACGCCGTCAAAGTCAGGCGGGCGCCCTTCTTTTCGTAATCGGCGGCGTGCTTTTTCCGCAAAGCGTCGAGCGCGGTGATGTCGGCTTCTTCAAACTGGGTGACGCGCGGCACGGCGTTCCAGCTTTCGCTCATGCGCGTGGCGATGACCTTGCGCAATTGCGTCATTGGACGCTTGGTGACGCTGCCCCATTTGGTGAAGTCGATTTGTTCCGCGGGGGGTTTCGCGGGGCCTGCGGCGGCGCCTGACCGGGGCTGGGCCGCCAGTTGCTGCAATCGGCGGATGTAGCCGCGCACATCGTCCATTACAATCCTGCCGCCGTCCTCGCTGCCGTGAATGCGGCGGAGGTCAATGCCGAGTTCGCGCGCGATGCGGCGAATGGTCGGCGAAGCGGCGGGCGCGGGAGCGTTGGCGTCCGGTTCCTCTTCGGGTAATGGTTCTTCGGCAGGCTCTTCCGCTGCAACAGGTTGCGGAGCGGACGGACGGGCTGCGGGACGAGGCGGGGGTTTGGCAGGGGCCTTTGCGGCGGGAGCGGGGGGAGCACCGCCGCCTTCCAGCGAAAGAATCGGCTGGCCGACGGAAATTTTATCGCCGACCGATACGATGATTTTGGTCACTTTGCCAGCGGACGAGGAGGGCACTGGAGCGACGGCTTTGCCGGTTTCCAGTTCAATAACTCCTTGTCCCTTAGCAATTTGGTCGCCTTCCTTGACTAAAATCGCGACCACACTGCCCGAGTCAACGCCTTCGCCCAGCGGAGGTAGTTTCAGATCCATAGATTTAATTAAAACGCCACCAATTGAGGAAAGCCTTTTTCGGGATCGACATTCAAGTCTTTAATCGCCTGCGCAACGATTTTCCTATCAATCTCTCCTCGTTGCGCCAGTGAGTGCAACGTCGCTATGACAACGCACTCGGCGTCAATTTCAAAGAACCGCCGCAGCCGCGACCGAATGTCGCTGCGGCCAAAGCCGTCCGTGCCCAGAGTGGTAAGTCCGCCGGGGACCCACTTGGAAATCTGGTCGGGCACGATTTTCATGTAATCGGACACGGCAATGAACGGACCTTTCTCCTTTTCCAAAAGCTGCTGCACATAAGGCTTTTTCGGCGTCTCGGTCGGATGCAGAAGATTCCAGCGTTCGGCCAGAAGCGCTTCGTTGCGCAAATTCTTGTAACTCGTTGCGCTCCAGACATCGGCGGAGACATCGTAGCGTTCGGCCAAAATTACCTGGGCGCGCAACGCTGAACGGATAATGCTGCCGCTGCCGAGTATTTGGGCTTTGTGGCGTTTACCATCGGGGCCGTTCTTGAATTTGTACAGACCCTTGATAATCCCCTGCTCAGAGTCGGCGGGCATTGGGGGCATGGGATAATTTTCGTTGTAAAGGCAGAGGTAATAGAGAATTTCCTCGCCGTTCTCAAACATCCGCTTCATCCCCTCGCACACGATCACCGCAATCTCGTAACCAAAGGCGGGATCGTAAGCATAAAGAGTTGGCACAGTGCTGGCCACCAGCGGGCTGTGGCCGTCCTGATGTTGCAATCCCTCGCCGTTGAGCGTCGTGCGCCCCGAAGTGGCGCCCAGCAAAAAGCCCTTTGCCCGGCTGTCCGCGGCGAGCCAGATTTGGTCTCCAACGCGTTGCGGGCCGAACATCGAGTAATAAATGTAAAACGGAATCATGCTTACACCGTAATTGGCGTAGGCCGTCCCCGCGGCGACGAACGACGACATGGAGCCTGCTTCGGTAATGCCTTCCTCGAGGATTTGGCCGTCCTTCGATTCGTGATAAAAGCTAATTCCCTTTTTATCCACCGGCTCGTAGAGCTGGCCTTTGGAGGAATAAATCCCAACCTGCGAAAAGAGCGGGTCCATGCCGAAGGTGCGCGCTTCATCCGGGATGATCGGAACCACGTTCCTGCCGATGGCCTTGTCGCGCAACAGGGCGGCAAGCAGGCGCACAAAACTCATGGTGGTGGAAAATTCGGCCGTGCCGGACCCCTTGAGCAGATCGGGGAAACTTTCCTGGCGCGGCGTCTTCAAAGGTTCCGCCGTGACAACGCGCTTGGGCACAAAACCGCCCAGTTTCTTGCGCTGTTCCAGAAGGTATTTTATTTCGGGCGAATCCTTGGGCGGACGGTAAAACGGCGTTTCGACGACATCTTCGTCACGAACGGGAATGTCAAATCGGGCGCGGAACTCGCGAAGTTCCTTTTCGTTCATCTTTTTCTGCTGATGGGAAATATTGCGGCCTTCGCCGGCCTCGCCCAAACCGTAGCCCTTCACGGTTTTGGCCAGGATGACTGTGGGGCCGCCCTTATGATCAACGGCGGCTTTGTAAGCGGCATAGACTTTCCGCGGATCGTGTCCGCCCCGAACGAGTCGCGTCAATTGGTCGTCCGACATCCCATCCACCAGATGCAGCAATTCCGGGTATTTGCCGAAGAAATGTTTCCGGATGTAACTGCCGGCTTCGACAATGTATTTTTGAAAATCACCGTCCACCGCTTCGCCCATGCGCTTGATGAGCAGGCCGGATTTGTCCGCCGCCAGAAGTTCATCCCAGACGGATCCCCAAATCACCTTGATCACGTTCCAGCCCGCGCCGCGGAAAATGCCCTCCAATTCCTGGATGATCTTGCCGTTGCCCCGAACCGGGCCGTCCAGCCGCTGCAAATTGCAGTTGACAACCCAAACCAGATTGTCGAGGTTTTCGCGGGAAGCCAGCGTGATCGCGCCGAGGGTTTCCGGTTCGTCGCTTTCGCCATCCCCGATGTAAGCCCAGACGCGCGGCTCCGCGCCTTTGAGAAATCCGCGCGCGCTCAAATAACGCATGAACCGCGCCTGATAAATTGACATGATCGGCCCAAGGCCCATCGAGACGGTCGGGAATTGCCAAAAATCCGGCATCAAATACGGGTGCGGATAGGATGAAAGACCACCGCCCTCCGCCAATTCAGTGCGGAAATTGTGCAGGTGCCCTTCGTCCATGCGAAATTCGAGGAATGCGCGGGCGTAATTACCGGGCGTGGTGTGGCCCTGGAAATAAATCAAGTCCGCCAGCCGGTCGCCATCGCCGCCGCGAAAGAAATGGTTGTAACCGACCTCGTAAAGAGTGGCCATCGAGGCGTAACTGGAGATGTGACCACCGACGCCGGCATCGCCGTGATTGGCGTTGACGACCATGGCCATCGCGTTCCAGCGGGCCAGGCTTTTGATGCGCCGTTCTATCTCACGGTTGCCTGGGTAGGGAGGTTCTTTATCGACCGGGATCGTGTTAATATATGGGGTGCCAACAGGCACGGGGACATCGACACCGCCGGCGCGAAGCCGCTCGGCAAGACTGGCTAGAAGCTGGCTGGCCTTTTCGCGGCCCTGGTTCTTGAGCAGGAATTCAACAACATCCTCTAGCGATTGAAGCCAGTTGCGCTCTGTGTCCGCAGGCAACGAGGCGGGTGCCGCGGAGGATTTCGCCGCCGAGGGCGCATTTTTTTTTGGAGTTCGTGTCGTTACCGCTTCCATGTTCGATGATTCAAAGTTCAATGTTCAAGGCAAAAAGTTCAAGGACAAGGTCAGAACCAGTAAAAGTGTAAAGTGTAAAACCGCTTGTGACAAATTAAATGAGTGGCTACCCTTGCCTTGAAAGCGCCAGAGGATGGGCGCGCCCCAGGACGTCTCGCGCCATTTAACCATGCATTATCTTGACCTGACTCTGCCCTCGCCGGCCGCCAACCTGGCCTGTGATGAAGCACTGCTGGACGCTTGCGAGGAGAATTCATCGCCGGAAGTCCTGCGTTTTTGGGAGCCGCAAGAGTTTTTCGTCGTCGCCGGCATTTCCAACGCCGTTGGACGCGAAGCCAATCTGGAGGCTTGCCGGCGCGCGGGCGTCGGTGTTTTTCGCAGGTGCAGCGGTGGCGGGACCGTTCTGCAAGGCCCAGGCTGCCTGAACTATTCGCTGACCCTGAAAATTGCCGGACGGCCGGATCTGGAAACGATTCCAGGGGCCAACCGTTATATCATGGCCCGCCAATGCGAGGCCGTGTCGGCGGTTTTGGGATGCGCCGCCGAGGTGCGGGGATGCACTGATTTGGCGATTGGCGCGCGGAAATTTTCCGGCAATGCGCAACGACGCAAACGGCGGGCCCTCACGTTCCACGGCACGTTCCTTCTGGCATTCGACTTTGCGCTGATGGAAAATTTTTTGACAATGCCCTCACGCGAGCCAGAGTATCGACATGGCCGTTCCCATGCTGATTTTCTAATGAACCTGGATGTCCCCGCCCGGGCAATCAAAGCCGCCCTGCGCGAGGCATGGTCGGCGACGGAGGGATTGGGGGATGTGCCTGATTGCCGGCGATTGGTCGCGGAGAAATATTCGCGCGACGAATGGAACCTGAAATTTTGAGAACTTATGCGCTCGTTTCAAAGCCTGGACCAACGTGAAATTCTGGCGCTGGCCATCACGCTTGAGGAGGACCACGCCCGCACATACGACGATTTTGCGGCAGGCCTGCGGGAAAATTTTCCCGAACAGGCCGAGAAATTTCGCGACCTCCGCCGGGAGGAGGATGGCCATCGTCATCGGCTCCTCGATTTGTACCGCAGCCGCTTCGGCGAGCATGTCCCTCTTATCCGCCGGGAGCACGTCAAGGGTTTCGTCAAAACAAAGCCGGTCTGGCAAATGCGCCCGGTGAGCGTCAAAGCCGCGCAAAAGCAGGCCGAGCTTATGGAATTGGAAACAAAACGTTTCTACGAAGCGGCGGCCCGCCAGGCGACCGATACGGGGATTCGCCAATTGCTCGGCGACCTCGCGGAGGAGGAACGCAATCACGCCGACACCGCCGGACAAATCGCCGAGGCGGGCATCTCCAGTGACGAAGCCGCGCGTGAAAAGAGGCTCTTCGCGCTTCAGGTCGTGCAGCCCGGCTTGGCGGGCTTGATGGATGGATCGGTCTCGACACTGGCGCCGCTTTTCGCCGCTGTTTTTGCGACGCACCGAAGCGAACCGGCATTCCTTGTCGGGCTTGCGGCGAGCCTCGGGGCGGGCATCAGCATGGGTTTCGCGGAAGCGTTATCGGACGACGGCACCCTCACGGGACGCGGTCATCCTTGGATTCGGGGAGTTGTTTGCGGACTGATGACGGCCGTGGGCGGCTTGGGCCACACGATGCCCTTTCTCATACGCGACGTGCAGACCGCGACGATTATCGCCATTGCCGTCGTCTGCGTCGAATTGGGAGTCATTTCGTGGGTGCGGCATCGGTTTATGGACACACCCCTCTCCTCGGCGCTGGTGCAAGTCGGCCTCGGCGGCGCGCTGGTTTTCCTTGTGGGAATGCTGATCGGAAAGTCGTAAGCCGGCGGTTAGGACGTGGCGACGCTGCCGACTAGGATCGGGGTTTTTATCCCCACAACGCTGTCGAAATTGCGGATTTTTATGAGTGTCATCTCGCTGATTTGATGACCTGCGGGGAGGATCAATGTGCCTTCCTTGGTTTCCATGTTGGAACGCAGGACCATGCCTTTGACAAGGTCGTTGACCCCTACTTCGATGCTGAGATTGGCGGCCTGGACGTTGCTGGGCGCGCGCCCATCCGTTGGGCTTTTTAGGACCTTCAACAGCGCGGGATCATACAAACCCGTCCGCGTGCGCATTCGCTCAAGGGCCTCAGCCTGGGGCACCCCGTTCCGCTGAAATTCCATGATGTCCAGCAGAATTTTCAGCAATCGCGCCCCCAGCGGAATGGACTCGCCCGAAACATCGTCAAGAGGAAATCCCGAGCCGTCAAAACATTTGTCCTGATAACGCACAATCCGCGCCACCCCCTCCAGGCGGGGAATATTGGCCAGCAGCCGCGCGGCCGTTTCGGGGACATGCGCCATCATCTGCTCCTCGACTTCGGAGAGCGGATGCCCCGCGCGCGACCGGACGAGTGTCTCCGGCGGAACAGTGACATTGCCGATTGGCGCAAGCATCACGGCGAGGTGGATTTCCCACGCGTTATCCAGGCCCAGGCGGTCCGCGGCGATTCCGATGGCGTCGCGCAACTGCTGGGCGCGCCCGAACGATTGCGTTTCCACCATCGAAAGAATGTCTGTCAACAACTTGATGCTGCCGCTCAACGTTTTGTTGAGAAGTTCCTTTTCCGAGATGGCCAGTTGGTAGAGCGCCTCGGCGTCGTGCAACGCCTTGGCAAGGACTTCCGGCGGACATGGTTTGGTTAGAAACCGGAAAATATTGCTCTCGTTGACAAGACGAATGATTCCTTCAAGGTCAGCATTTCCGGTCAGCATCATGCGGACGGTGTCGGGCGCCCGCTCGCTGACCATCCCAAGAAATTGCACGCCGTCCATTCCCGGCATCTGGCGGTCCGCAACGACCACCCCAAAAGGGCCGCGCTCCTCGATTTTGGCCAAACCCGCTTCGCCGCTTTGCGCGGTTTCTATTTGAAATTGACGGCGCAGATTCCGCTCGCACGCGGACAGCAGGTTGGCGTCGTCATCGACAAGGAGGATTTTTGCGCTCATAAATCATGAATTATCCGAGCATCGGTCTTTCCACGTTTCCAGCCGTTCTCCCAATCCCAAAGTAGTCATGCATTCCCCGTCAATCCGCCCCGCGATTCCGACATCGGACCCCGCGTTTTGGTGCGCCAGGGCATCCGCGACATGCACCGCAATAACCGCCGAGAAACCCCGAACCGCCGAGTCGCATGGCCGATGGTGCAGCGCAACGGCCTCGACCACCGGATTGGGCAGGCCCCAAAGCCCCAAAAGATACGCGCCGACTTCGGCATGAGTCGCTCCAAATTCCTCGCGCTCGACCTGCCAGAGAGGGCGCTTGCTTTCGCCGGCTCGAGCGACGACGCCCGCGTACTGTTCACTCAGGCCGGCGGCCATCACCAAACGCCCGACGTCGTGCAAGAGTCCGGCGAGGAAACACTGGTCGTCCAGCTTCGGATCAGCGCGTTCCATGACGGCGATCTTTTTCGCGATAAGTCCCGTCCTCCAGCAATGCTGCGCCAACTGCTCGACGGAAAAACATTTGATCGAGTTGGAATCGAATTGGGAAAAAACGTGGACCGAAAGAACCAGCGCGCGGATGGTGCTCAGCCCAAGGTAAAAAACCGCGTCCAGCGGATTGGCAGCCGATTCCGCCAATCCAAAAAAAGCCGAATTCACCAACTGCAGGATCTTGCTCGTCATGCCGACATCCTTGGAAATAATTTCCGCCACGCGCTCGACGGACGGTTCCTCCTTCGCCAGTTCAGCGGTCAGTTGCTGATGAAGCGCGGGAAGCGTCGGCAGCGAGCTGACTCGCGATGCCAATTGTTTGAGCTGTTCATTGCTCAACAATTCCTTCAAGGCCAGCGCCCGCACGATGGCGAATCGAAGTTCCTCGGCGTTGCAAGGTTTGGAAAGGTATTGGTGCGCCGGTCCGATCAAACGCAGAACCGCCTCCCGGTCAGCATGGCCCGAAAGCACGAGCCGCACCGTATGCGGATGGCGCTTCATTACCTCGCTCAGAAGTTGCGCGCCGTCCATTCCCGGCATCATCATGTCCGTCACGATGACTTCGACCGGCTGGCGCGCCATCAACGCGAGCGCTTTGGCACCGCTGTCCACGAACTGCATGTCCCATTCGCGGCGCATGTCGTGAAGCTGCCTTTGGAGACCTTGCAAAACCCGTGGTTCGTCATCGACAAATATCAATTTTTTCATTGGTGCGGCGCCAGGGGGAGTCTGATGATAAATGTTGTCCCCTGACCGCATTGTGTCTCAAAGGTGACGGTGCCGCCATGTTTTTTTACGATGTTGGTGTAAACAATCGACAATCCCTGGCCGGTTCCTTTTCCCACCGGTTTGGTCGTGAAAAACGGTTCGAAAATTCGCGGCCTCACATTTTCCGGTATGCCCCCGCCCGTGTCCCCGACTCGAACTTCCACCGCGTCGCCGTCGCGTCGCGTGCTGATCGTGATCTTCCCCTTGGTGTTGGGATAGTCTTTGATAACGTCAGTGATCGCGTGCGACGCGTTGATGACGAGGTTCAAAATCACTTGATTGAACTCCCCAAGAAAGCACGGCACGCTTGGCAGGTTCGGATCGAACGCGAGGTCCATGTCCGCGATATATTTCCATTCGTTGCGGGCGACGGTGATGGTGCTTTCGATGGCTTTGTTAAGATCGGCCGGTGATTTTTCCTTGCCGCCAGGATGCGAAAATTCCTTCATCGCGCGCACAATTTTCGTCACACGCTCCACTCCCTCCAATGTCTCATTGATCGCCGCCGGAATTTGCTCGAACAAATATTCCAGGTCGGAGTCAGCCAGAATCGTTTCCGCGCGTCCGAGGACTTCCGGAGTCACGGCGTTGTTTTTGGCCGCCTGAATCAGTTCCTCATGGCTTTTGAGAACTTTGCGGATGTTTTGAAACGAGTCCTTGAAAAACCGCGTGTTGTCGCCTACGTACTGCGTCGGCGTATTGATTTCGTGCGCAATCCCCGCCGCCAATTGTCCGATTGCCTCCAACTTTTGCGCCTGCCTCAATTGCACTTCCATCTTTTGCTGCTCAAGTTCGACTCCCTTGCGGATACTGATATCGCTCAACGACCCGATGATTTCCACAGGCGTGCCGTTCTGGTCGCGGATCACCCGCGCGTCATCGTGAATCCACTGATATGAGCCGTCCTTGTGGCGCAAGCGATAGTCCGTCGCATGATGGCCGGATTGGAAAATCTGGGCGCGTTCAGCCTGGATTTTTGCCTTCTCTTCCGGGTGCAACAGGCCCAGCCAGAATCCCTCGCCGTGGATCATTTCCGCGGCCTGGTGCCCGCACAGCGTGCTGAAATTATCACTAACAAACGTAAACCGCGGCGGGTTTGTGACCCTCTGCGAATAAATCACCGACGGGCTGGAGCGCAGCAAATGCTCCAGCCGCCGCCGCGTCGATTCCAATTCCGCTGTTCGTTCCGCAACGCACGTCTCCATTTCATCCGCCACGAACAAATGCCGCTGCTCGCTCTCGCGCAAACTATGGTTGGATTCCCGGAAGCGCCGCAGCACGGTCCATTTCTCCACAAACGCGCTGGCCATCTGCTGCGCTTCGACCGCGGCAAACGGCTTTTGCAAAACCACAAATCGGTCCGAGCGTCCCAGCTTTCTGACAATCTCCTCAAAAGTGAACCGGCTGTCCCCCGTGCACAAAACCACTTGCACATCCGGGTCCAGCTCCCAAATCCGCGAGGTCGTCTCCAATCCGTCCCATCCCGGCAGCATCGTCCCGTCGATGAATGCCACTGTATAGGGACGCTCCTCCAGAACCGCTTTTTGGACCAATTGCCATCCCTCCTCCCCGTGCTCCGCAAAATCAATCTCAAAGGCGAATTCCGGCGAACGCTTCCCCGCGCTGGCAAACACGTCCCGGAACATCAAACGCACCGTCTCGTCATCATCGACAATGAGCATGCGCCGGCTGCTATTGGATATTGTGGACATAGAATTGGAATGGCCTGCCGGCAAGCCTTTACCGCCAGTTATGGCTGTTGTCATCATGCAATTTTGCGCGTCCGCCCTGATGACGCGGGCGCATCCCCTTCTCAATCGGCAAATATCGTCCAGGACTGAAGAACAAACCGTTTGGGCTTCAATGGGGTTGTGAATTCCACGGGGAATATGGGCTGGAGGGGCGGGTTAAACTGACGTTCGTATCCGCCAAATCCGCCGAGGTCGTCAACATTCCTGTGCCGCCGTTGCCAAACGTACCGTAAGTCCATTGCGGGTCTTGTCCGGGCCGCGCTACAGGAATGCGGTTTCGAAGCACCACCTGGCCGCCATTTCCATCCGTTATGCCAGGTTGCATAAATTCAAAATCATTCAAGCTAAGGTTCCCGTCAAAATTGGTGTCCTTAAGCTCGCCGGATGCGATAAGCTCATCAAAATTTTCGGGGAGTTGCCCGTTATGAATCGCGGCGTAATTCTTGACAGCCGCAATAAGGCTGTTCATCGCGGATTCGGCATGCTTTTGGTTCAGAGTGAATCGGTCCTCCTCGGATAGCCCGCCGGCGTCTCCCGCTTCCGCGGCAACCTGAGAATTCAGCTTCCGATTTTCTTCACGAAGTCCCGCCAATTCATTGGCAGCCTGTCGAAGCTCCCCGGCTT
Organism: Verrucomicrobiia bacterium; assembly: GCA_036268455.1. Classification (GTDB taxonomy): domain Bacteria; phylum Verrucomicrobiota; class Verrucomicrobiia; order Limisphaerales; family Palsa-1400; genus DATAUD01. The sequence goes on along the minus strand of DATAUD010000099.1, from coordinate 38,865 downwards.
CGCCACGAAGCCGCAGTAATTCCGCCAATCGGGTGTTTGACTCTGAAACGGAAAACTTCGCTTGCGCGGCCAGATTGGATAGAGTTTTGTTGGTGGCGCTCAACCGGACCCTCTCATGCGTCAAAGACTCGTGTTCCGCGCTCAATCGTTCCCAGTCCCGATGTTCAAGAGTCATCGTGGCGAAACCAGCCAGGACCACCAGCGCCGCTACGCCAAACTTTAACCTGGTCGCACTCACTGGCCCGCATCAGGGAAGCCCCAATTCCACATGGAACACATGGGAATTCCGCTATCGTTCAATTCCCCCAATATCATCTCTGGCGCCCTTCCTGGCCGCGCAATGGGAACTCGTAAGCCGAGAATGAATCTCCGGAGTTTGGGAGGCGCCGCATTCGCGTCTCGGATTTCAAAATCGGCCGGCCTAAGATTTCCCGCCAAATTGGTGGTTCCAACGGCGCCGGAAGCGACAAGCTGGCCGATGCTCCCGGGATATTGCCCGTTGTGGCCGGACGCGTAGTTTTTAAGAGCTTTAAGAAGAATGGTCGCGGCGTTCAAGGCGTGATCTTCGCGCAATATGAATTTGTCTCCTTCGGACAAATCATCAATGGATTTTACTGAAACCTCTGAAAGGAGGTTTCGATTCACCTGCCGCAATCTCGGAATCTCGTTCGTTTGTTCTCGAAGCATGCCCACTTCCCCGCGAAGCCGCAGCAACTCATCGAACTGCTCGCTCGACAGAGATGGACGTTTCCACACTTGCTTGCCAAGGCCTTCATTGTCGGTTTTTAATTGGGCGATTTGCTGTTTCAAGTTTCCGTTTGCCACAAGCAAACTTGCCCGGGCCTGATTTTGAACAATCAAGACCGAAACCGCGCTAGCCAGGGCAAGAATGCTAAAGCCGAGTTTTAATTTGACTGAACTCAGAACGTTCCAGAAAGCCGCCGTTCCAGCGCCAGCCGCCGCAAGTGAATTACTCGCAAGCGTGGCAGCCAGGCCTGTGGGAGCCACCTGCACCGCATGGGCCGAAATCGCCGACGCAAGCGCAGCAGATGTAGCGACGCCCCGTTTCGCGAGCATTCCCCGCAGTCTTTCAACGGCCCGATCCACACGCATCCGCGCCGCATTTTCGTTAAGTCCGCAACGCGTACCGATTTCAGAGAATGGCTGGTTTTCAAAATACCGCAACAGGATGGCCTCTCGGTCCGTTTCGTTGAGTTCGTGCATCATCTCATCCAGCACTGGGCGAAGATTCTCCCAATCCGGTTCGGGCGTGGCTTGGTCTGGTTCGCGCATAAATTTTTCCTCCCGGTCCCGCCGGCGATGTTCCGACCGGGCCGCTTTCGCAGCGGCAAAGCGCGCGCTGGTATAAAGCCATCCGCTGATATTGGAGCGCCGCGCAAGCGACGAGGCTTTGCGGGCCAAATCAGCAAATACGGTCTGCGCTACATCCTGCGCCAGATGCGCCTCTCCACCGACTTGCCGGAGCGCGGCGGAATAAACCAGGTTGACGTGCCGCCTGACGAGTTCGGCGAAAGCTTCCTCGCACCCAGTCTGCGCAAATTGTGCCAGCAATTGTGAATCGGACTTCATTTCTTTTCATATTAGCACCCGCCAAACGGAAAATCGCACAGGAAAATCAATTCGGTCGATTATACAAATCTTCCCCGAACGGTGTCCATTTGTTGACTATATGAAACCTGCAAGTCCCTTGAATAAAGCGGAGATTCCGGGCGGAGCGCTGATTCTAATCATGCTCATCGGCCTCTGGCTCCCACGCCAAAAATCGCCAGCCACAGTCGATCCGCAAACCGCGCAAAAACTCGCTTCCGACGCCGCCGCTCCGCCGCGCGGCTCAGATCCGATGGCGCAAATCCGACATCGCAAAAAATCTACCGAATTGTCCGCCGATGAAATTGTGGCGAAAAAACTCGCCCTTTTCCAAAAGAAACGCCGTCTGTTGGTCCACGGGATTGCCGATTACCGCAAAGTCCCTGTTCCGCCCGAGATCGAAAAGTTTTTTGATTTGATGGAAGCCGGCGACTGGGACGCAGTCAAAGCCCAGTTCCACGACATCGCCACGCGAGCCGGCCGATACGACTACTCAACGACCAACGACGCGGCGTTAGCGCCGTTTTGGCGTCCCGTCGTCGAGGCTTACGGCGCAGCCGAGCAGGTTCACATGTGGCCCGCACAGCAATTATTGGACTACGGCAACTCAATCATCAACTCCCTCCAGCCCGGCATGGTCTATGTCGGCGGGACCGATCCAGGCTGCTTTATTCCCACCATGCTGAACGAGACCGGCGATGGCGACCAACACGTCATGCTCACTCAAAATGCCCTCGCCGACCCCAATTATATTGACTACCTCCAATTCCTTTACGGCGGCCAGATCAACACCCTCACAGGCGATCAAAACCAGCAAGCCTTCAGTCAATACCTCGCCAATGCTCCCGATCAGCCCGGCGGCGGCAAGCCCGCCGTCGTTTCAGGAGTGAACGCCGTGATGGCCATCAACGGCATTCTTCTCCAGGAACTCGTCCAGCAGAACCCGGACCTTTCGTTCGCGATGGAAGAATCCTTTCCGCTCCCATCGACCTACACCGGCGCCGCTCCGCTCGGTCCGATCATCGAACTTAGCGCCAACAACGGCGCCAGTGCGATAACCGCCGACTCAGCCCAGCAATCCGTCGATTACTGGGAAGCCGCCGCCCAAAACCTGACAGCCTCTTCCGACTCCGCGCCTTCCGACGCGGAACTGAAAACCTACGCCCACGACGCCGCCGCCGCGGCCAACCTTCTTGCCAACAATAATTATCCTGATGCCGCCGAGCAGAACTACGAGACCGCGCTCAAGCTGTGGCCCGATGATCTTGGCACAGTCGCCGCATATGCTGGTTTCCTGTATGGCCAGAGTCGCCCCGACGAAGCCAACGACCTTCTGAACGTTTTTGCGCAAAACAACCCAAGCCAAGCCGCCGCCGTCAACGCTCTGAGAAAATAAGTTCGAAGCTAAAACGACCTGACGCGGTAATATCGATCAGGGCAATTCGTCCACTGAGAGTCGATGAAATAGAAGAATCCGTTTGTAAGGCTGTTGGTCGCCACCGGAGACCAGACTGGATTCGCCAGGTTCGTGCAGGCTTCCACCGCGACTGAGATGTTAGTCGCCCAGGAAACAATGAATCCAAACACGTTGCTCTCAACGCCAAAGCCAGTGCCCGTGCTGAGAAATACTGGATTCGGAAGGGTCCACGGGGCAATCGAAACACCGGTAATAGTTGAGAACTCCGACCAGCCTGTCGTCCCTGGCAAGTAATATGCGACCACGTTTTTGTCTGAGGCGAACATCGTCGGGGCGGCGGTGGGAGCATTGCCTCTGAAATAAACGCCGGTCAGGCTGCCATCTTCTTCGAAAGTTCCCTCGTCGATGTTGGTGACCCCACTTCCAACCGTCACAGTCGTCAGACCACCATCTCCCCGGAACGCTTCCCCTCCGATGCTCTGCACGCTGTTTGGTATGCTGATGTTGGTCAGGTCAGTAAATGAGAACGCAAGACTCCCGATGTTTGTGACCTCGTTGGGAATCGTAACGCCGCTTAGGTCAGTGTATTGAAAGGTGGCGGTTCCGATATCTTTGACTCCGTTTGGAATTGTGACGCTGCTTATGCTGGTGCTTGCGAAGGCATAAAACCCGATGCTGGTGACGCTTTCAGGGATCGTGACGCTGGTTAGGTCGAAGCAGGCAGAGAACGCGCCGCCTCCGATATTGGTGACGCCATAGGGGATCGTCACATTCGTGAGCGGATCGCTATCGAAAGCCCCGTCTCCAATATTGTTGACGTTGGTGCCGAGCATCACACTAGTCAATCCGAGGCAATCGGTGAACGCTGATGCTCCAATGTTGACAACGCTGTTGGGAATGGTGACGCTAACGAGGCTGGTCAAGGCAAAAGCAACGTCTCCGATGTTGGTCAGGCTATCGGGGAACGTTATGGTGTTCAGGAATTGGCAGCCACGGAACGCATAATTTCCGATGCTTCCAAGATTTGTCCCGAACGTGACCACGCCAAGGCCGACGTCGTTCTCGAACGCATTTGACTCAATGCACGTGACGCTATCGGGGAGGGTGACGGTGCCAAGGTAACCGTCGCTTGCGAAAGCGGAAACCGCAACACTCGTGATATTCGTGCCCATCGTCACTTCGACCAACTTCGGGCAATCCTCAAACGCGCCCGTTCCGAAGTTTGTAACGCTGTCGGGAATACTGAGGCTGGTCAAGCCGCTGCTTTGAAACGCATTGCTTCCGATGTTGATAAGACTATCCGGGAAAGTGATTGCCGTAAGCATTCCGCAGCCAGAGAATGCGGAAGCTCCGATGATCTCAAGGTTTGTTCCGAGCGTTACGCTGGTCAGATTGGTATCGCCACTGAACGCCCCTTCCCCGATGTTGGTGACGCCGTCTGAGATCGTGACGCTGGTCTCCGGGCCGTACGCAAACGCCCAGCTTCCGATAGTGACGTGCGTGCCAATTGTCACATCGACCAACTGGGGGCAATCCTCAAACGCGACCGTTCCGATAATGACGCCGTCGGGAAGAGTGACATTGGTCAGGCCGCTTTCCTGAAACGCACCGGCCCCAATGTTGGTAACGCCTTCAGGAATTGTGATGTTGGTCAGATTCGAGCACCTAAAGAACGCGTCAGGCAGGATGCTGGTCACGCTTTCGGGGATTGTAATATTCGTCAGTCCATTCTCGCCGAACGCTCCAAGTCCTATGGTGGTTACCGGCATCCCATTGGTTGTGTCTGGGATCGTCACGTCGCCGCTTGTCCCGGTGTAACCAGTGATGGTGACAGTGCCTTTATAGACCGTATAAGTAAATTGAGCCTGCGCCGTCGGTAACACGGCAAAGAGCAGAAGACATAAATAGCCGCAACAAATTGTTTTCATGGACATAAACCTCCTCCTTTTCTCCTTTGTTTGCTTTACATTGTGACTATCCACCAATCCAGCTTGTCTTGTCAAGGACGAAATATCGTCTCCAGTTTTTTCACTCATCTTGCGTGGACAAACAAAGGATAGTTCCGTAATAATGCCGTAATAAATCAGCCGTAGTTTTGCCGGCATGAAAATAAATCATTCTTATTGGCCGCGCGGAGCAACGACCTTTTTTCTCGCGTTCTTCACCCTAACCATCCTCGACGCCGCCTTGCCCGCCCTGGCCGATTCCCCCTCGGACCTTCTCGAACAGGGTATCTATTCCGAGGAAACCAAAGGAGACATCGACGCCGCCGTTCTCCTCTATCAAAAAGTCATCGCCCAGGCCAAGGAAGACCAGGCGGTCGCCGCCCAGGCCCAATACCATCTCGGCGCGTGCTACTACAAAAAACAGGACTACACCAACGCCAACGCGGCCTTCGAGGAAGTGGTCAAGGATTATCCCGATCAAACCAATCTTGTCGCCCGCGCCCGGAAATATCTTGCCGGCGCCAACACCGTATTGCTTCAACCCGCCCCGTGGACCGACGGCGAGGTGATGCGGTTGGACGTGAACCTCGCGGGCGGCCTCAAAGTTGGATTCGTGGAATACACGGTCAACGCCGGCGAAACCAACGGCCAAAACGTCTGGAAATTCGCCTCTCACATGGAGGCCGCCGGCAATCAGTCCGTAAGTCACGTAGTGGTTGATGCCGCTACGCTCAATCCATTGTCCAGCGTTTGGAAGCATACGCTGCTTGGAGAAGTCTTCGCTGTCTATTATCCAGACCACGTCGAGTTGGTCACGACCGGCAAGGATGAAACCAACAAACTGGAGTTTGAAGGTTCGGTTATCGATAACGAGGAGGCCGTTGAATGGATGCGATGCGTGCCTTTTGCCGATGGATACAAAAACAGCCAGCAAGTCCTCACGACCCTCGGCGATCATGTCGTCACCACCAAATACGAAGTGACCGGGCCGGAACAAGTTCAGGTCCCCGCGGGGACTTATGAGGCCTACAAGGTCGTGTTGAACATTGGCCAAACCTTTTGGTATTCCAGCGATCCCAAACATTATCTGGTCAAATTCGAGGCCGGCGGCGCGGTCGCCGAACTGACCGGCGTTACCGGACGAACCCCGGGCGAGCGGACCAGTTACACTGATCCAACTTTCGGCTTTTCGTTGTCCGCTCCTCCCGGCTGGCTCTTCGACAAAGATGATTCCGGCAAAGTGGACAGGGCCGGTGTCAACATCATCGACCCGCAAGGTCTTGCCACCAGTTCCCTCCTGGTAATGAGGAAAAGTTCCCTTAACGACCAGGAAACCAATTCCGTGCGCAAAGCCATGGAGGCGGGAGCCGTGGAGCAAGCCAAAATGTTCAAGGATTTTAAAATCCGCCCCGATTCCTGGAAGGAATTCACTCTCGCCGGGAATCCGGCTGCCAGCGTGGTCTGCGACTATACAGACGGAAAAACCCCCGCTGTCAGTTACCACACTTGGGGCTTCGATTCGAGCAACTCCGTGCACTTCGATGTCTATGTGCATGCTTCGGACTTCGATGCTTTCCACCCGAAAATCGACGCCGTCATCAATTCCTACCAGACGAAGTGACGGCCTCGTTCGCTTTTTAAAAATTTGATTCTTGGGCCGAATCGCGGTTTCCTTGTGGAACTATGATCATTTCTAGTTCCACATCGCGGCGGGATTTCTTGAAAACTTCCGCCCTGGCCGGGGGCGCGCTGATCGCGCCCGCGATTCTGCGAGGTCAGACCTCCACAGCCGACGGCCCCCTCCTCAAAATCGGATTGATCGGCTGCGGCGGCCGTGGCACCGGCGCGGCCAGCCAGGCCTTGAACGCCGACAAAAATGTCGCCCTCACCGCAATGGGGGATGTGTTCGAGGATAAATTGAAGGCGAGCCTCGAATCACTGCGGCATCAGGCGCCGGACAAAGTCAAGGTCGAGGAAGACCATCGTTTCATCGGTTTGGACGCGTTTCAAAAAGTGATTGACAGCGGCGTGGATGTGGTGCTGCTCACGACGCCCCCAGGATTCCGCCCCCAACATTTGAAGGCGGCCGTCGCCGCGGGCAAACACATTTTTTGTGAAAAGCCGGTGGCCACCGACGCGCCCGGCGTCCGTTCGGTGCTCGAGTCTGTCGCCGCGTCGAAGCAAAAGAACCTCTCGTTGGTGGCCGGTTTGTGTTGGCGCTACAGCCTGCCGGAGCGCGCCCTGTTCCAGCGGATTCTCGACGGAAAAATCGGCGAGGCGCGCGTGGTCTATGGGACGTATTATACCGGGTCGGTGAAACCCATGCCGCCCGCAACGCAACGCCCTCAAGGCATGGGCGATTTGGAATGGCAATTGCATAATTGGTACAATTTCGGCTGGCTTTCCGGCGACGGTTATGTTGAACAAGCCGTTCACGCTGTCGATTGGATGTGCTGGGCGATGCGCGACGTGCCGCCGGTGAAGGCCGTTGCCGTCGGCGGCCGCCAGATTCCCGCCGAAGGTGGAAATATATTTGACCATTTTGAGGTCAATTACGAATTCCCCGGAGGAGCGCGCGGATTTTTGGCCAGCCGCCAGCAAGCCGGCTGCGCCAACGACAACAGCGCCACCATTTTCGGCACGGAGGGCGACGGACGCGAATTGGGGTTTGGCGGAATGCCTTTTACACGTGGCAAAGAGTCCTGGCGTTACCAAGGAGCGCATCCCAACATGTATCAAGTGGAACACGACGAACTATTCGCGTCCATTCGCTCCGGCCAGCCCATCAACGACGGCGCGCGCATGGCCAATACAACCCTGACGGCGATCATGGGCCGAATGGCAGCCTACACCGGCCAGGACATTACATGGGACATGGCGCTCAACTCCAAAGAAAGCCTCGTCCCCTTGCAAATCGCCTGGGACACGCCGATTTCCGTTCCGCCCCTGGCCCGGCCTGGTGAAACCAAGTTTGCCTAAACTATGAATACCACATTGAACCGGCGCGATTTTTTGAAATTAAGCGGAGGCGCTCTGGCTGCCGTAACGCTTCCCTCTGTCGCGGCGGCGAAGAAACGCGAAATTAAAAAAGGGATCATGTGGGCGTCGATCCCGGGCCAAATGAGCGTCGCGGAAAAATTTCGCTTGATTCAACAAGCCGGTTTCGAGGGCCTTGAAATCGACAGCGGCATGGATCACGACGAAGTCCTCAAAGCGCGCGACGCAACGGGCCTGACGATTGCCTCCGTGGTGGATTCGGCGCATTGGCACTCGACACTGACCGATCCGGATCCCGCGGTGCGCGCCGCCGGGTTGGAGGGTTTGAAGACGGCCCTGCACGATTGCAAGGCGTACGGCGCCACCTCTGTGCTGCTGGTCCCGGGTGTTGTAAACAAGAATGTTTCTTATGATGAAGCGTGGACTCGCTCGCGCGCGGAGATAGGAAAAGTGACCGGCCTGGCGGAAGAGCTTGGAGTCAAGATTGCCACTGAAAACGTGTGGAATTATTTTCTCCTGAGTCCGTTGGAAGCGGCGCGGTATATCGACGATTTTCACAGTCCGGCCATGCACTGGCATTTCGACGTCGGCAATTCGATCAATAACGGCTGGCCCGAGCAATGGATTCGCATCCTGGGCAACCGCATCCACAAACTGCACATCAAGGAATACAGCCGCAAAAAACGCGACGCCGAGGGATTGTGGAAAGGCTTTGCGGTGGAGTATTTTGAGGGAGACAATGATTGGCCCGCCGTGATGGCTGCTTTGGATGAAACGGGCTACAAAGGATGGGGCACAGCCGAACCGGCGTATTGGCCCAAGGGAGTTGAGTTGCCGGAGCGGCTGCGCCAGGTTTCCGCGAAGTTGGACGAAATTTTTGCGCTGTAAAAAGAGTCGTGAGCCAGATGTTGTTATTTCCCGATCCGCGCCCGCTCGTCGAGCGGCTGGGCGCGGCGTTCTTCCAGCAAGCGCCGGTTTGCCCCGGTGTTTACGTGATGCGCGACGCCGCTGGAACGGCGCTTTACGTTGGCAAAGCCAGGAATTTGCGCAGGCGTTTGTGCAGCTATCGGGTGGCCAATCCGGAGCGGATGCCGCACCGGCATTTGAGGCTCTTGCGGGCTGTCATGCGCATCGAAATGATCGAATGCGCGGACGAAGCGGCGGCCTCCGCCAGGGAAGCGGAATTGTTGCTGGCGTGGAAACCGAAATTCAATCGCGCTGGAGTCTGGCCGTCCAAAGAACAATTTGTCCTCTGGCGATCCACCGGCGAACAGTTGGAATTGGCCGTCGGTGAATCGCGCTCGGACGGTTGGGAAGCGCGAAGTTTGTTTGGCGGCGGCGCGGGGTTCCTGCTGGCATCCGTGGCGCGGCTTCTCCGGTGCGCGTTATATCCGCAAGCGGGGGCCGCGCGCTTTCCAGCCGGTTGGCTGCGCAGCCGATTTCGCCATGCTGTCAGCATCCATTGCGGGCCGCAAATTGGATCGGCTTGCGAGGCGCTCGCGCAACTTTTCTCGGGCGAAGCGGAGATGTTCTGCGCATGGGCCCAAAACAGGATGGATGCGGGCGCGCATTGTGTTTACGCGGCGGTCTTGCAAGCGGATTTGGAGACGGTCGCCCAATATAACTTCAGGCGGTAATGATCGTTCTCGCGACACTCAACGCAAAATACATTCACGCTTCCTTCGGGTTGCGGTACCTGCTCGCAAATCTTGGCGCATTGCGTCCCGCCGCGTCGTTATTGGAGTTCGACATTCATCAGCGGCCCGTCGATGTCGTTGAAGCGATTCTCGCGCGCGAGCCAAAAATCGTCGGCCTTGGTGTTTACATTTGGAATGTTTCCGAAACGACCGAGGTGGTCGCGGCGCTCAAGCGGATTCGGCCAGACGTGACGGTCATTGTTGGCGGACCGGAAGTCAGCTTTGAGGTTGAGGAACAGGAAATCGCGGGCCTGGCGGATTACGTGGTTACGGGAGAGGCCGATCTCAAATTTGCGGAACTTTGCCGCGATATTCTGGCCGGCGCGGCGCCACGGGAAAAAATCATCCCGGCGGCCATTCCTGATTTGGGCCGACTTGCGCTTCCGTACGATTTTTATACCGATGAAGATGTTGCCAACCGCATTATTTACGTGGAAGCGTCGCGCGGGTGCCCGTTCACGTGCGAGTTTTGCCTGTCATCGCTCGACGTGCCAGTAAGGCAGTTTTCGCTGACGTTATTGCTGGGGGAATTGCAAAGGCTTCTGGATCGCGGTGTGAGTCAATTCAAATTTGTCGATCGCACATTCAATCTGAACATCGCCACGAGCAAGGCGATTTTGGAATTCTTTTTGGAGCGGTATCGCACCGGATTGTTCGTTCACTTTGAAATGATTCCCGACCGACTGCCGGAAGCTTTGCGCGAAGTGATCGCAAGATTTCCGCCGGGCGCGCTGCAATTCGAGGTCGGCATTCAAACATTCGACCCAGCCGTTTCGAAAAACATCAGCCGGCGCCAGGATTATGCGCGGCTTGAGGACAATCTACGTTTTCTCAGGCGGGAAACGGGCGTTCACGTCCACGCCGATTTGATCGCGGGCCTGCCGGGTGAAACACTGGAGACGTTTGCCACTGGATTTGACCGGTTGGTGGCGCTGGGGCCGCAGGAAATCCAGATCGGCATTTTGAAGCGGCTGCGCGGGACGCCGATTGTGCGGCATGATCAAACGTCAGGGATGGTTTATAGCGCGCATCCGCCGTATGAGATTTTGCGGAATAGTCTGATGGATTTTGCGTTAATGCAAAGATTGCGGCGTTTTGCGCGGTATTGGGACCTCATCGGCAACAGCGGGAATTTCGTGGAGACTGCGCCGCTGTTGTGGAACGGCGGCGTCTCGCCGTTTGCCGCGTTTATGAAATGGAGCGATTGGGTGTACGCGCGACTTGGCCGGCAGCACGCCATCGCTCTGGCGCGTCTTGCTGAACTGTTGTTTGAATACTTGACGCAGGAATCGGGCCTGCCGCCGGAGCAGGTTGCGCAAAGTTTGTGGAAGGATTGGCGGCGCGCGGGTCGGCGCGAGAAACCGGAATTTCTCGCAAAGTATCTTTCGGAGGCGGAAGCCGCGCCAATTCAGCCGGTGCTCAATCTTCCCAAACGTCAGGCGCGGCACTTGCGCGTGGCTTGAGTGGAGTATTTCTGGGCTTTTCCCGTCCAATGAAGCATGAGTATGAAAACAATAATAACCGTCGGTGTGGCGGCGCTTCTTTTTGCGGCCGAAGGCGCTCCGGCCGGTCCGGCGCTTACCATTTATAATCAAAACTTCGCAGTCGTGCGCGATTCAATCCACCTGGACCTCAAACCCGGGATCAACGACATCAGTTACACCGAGGCAACGATGCACCTGGAGCCCGATTCCGTCGTTCTGCGTGATCCGACGGGGCGCGCCGATCTGCAAATCCTGGAACAAAATTTCCGGGCGGACCCGATTTCACAGGGACTTCTGCTGAATTATTACGAAGGCAAAACGATCGACTTTGAAATATCCTCGCCCGAAAACCCGGCCAAAAAGCAGATCGTTCGCGGAAAGATCATCCGCAGCGGTTATGTGCCCCACCAACAAGCCTACCAACAGTACGGCTGGCAATACGCCGAATCACAAATGGCTTATGCTTCGCCTGAAAATGGCGGCGGCCAGCCCATTATCGAAGTGGACGGCAAACTGATGTTTCGGCTCCCAGGCGAACCGCTGTTTCCCGCGCTGCCCAATGACAGTATCCTGAAACCGACGTTGAACTGGCAGTTGAATGCCGCGCAGGGTGGCCCGGTTGAAGCGGAGTTGAGCTATGTTACCGGCGGGATGAGTTGGCATGCGGATTACAACGTTGTGTCGCCAGAAACAGGGGACACTCTGGACCTCGTCGGATGGGTGACGATGGACAATCAAAGCGGGAAAACATTTCGCGAGGCGAAAATCAAATTGATGGCCGGCGATGTTAACAAGATGCAACCCAACATCAGAGCTTTCAGTCGCATGGAGGCCCTTGGGGGCGCTGCAGCCTCTCCGAGCACTGTTTCAGAAAAAGCGTTCGATGAATATCATCTTTATACCTTGGAACGTCCCGCCACGCTCCTTGATCGTGAAACCAAGCAGGTGGAATTCGTGCGCGCGACCAGCGTCAAATCTCGTGTGCTTTACGTGTATGACGGAGCGCAGATAGACAACAATCAGTATAATGGATGGAGTGTTGAAAATATCCGCAATGACAGCAATTATGGCACGCGATCCAATCACAAAATCTGGGTGATGCGCGAGTTTTCCAACGCCGAGTCCAACCACCTTGGCATGCCGCTCCCCAAAGGACGCGTCCGGTTTTATCGCCGCGATGCAGACGGCCAGATGGAATTTACCGGCGAAAACATGATCGATCATACGCCGCGCGACGAAGTGATTCGCGTCACCACGGGCAATTCCTTTGATCTTGTTGGAGACCGCAAGCGCGTCGATTTCAAAGAGGACAATGGCAGCCATTGGATCGATGAATCATTCGAAATCAAACTGCGCAACCATAAGAAAATTCCAGCGGACATTCGCGTTGTTGAGCATCTCTACCGGGGAGACAACTGGGAGATCCGGCAAAAATCGGATGATTTCGTAAAAACTGATTCCCACACCATTGAATTTCGAGTGTCCGTGGTTCCCGATGCGGAGAAAACGGTCACCTACACCGTCCATTATTCCTGGTAGCGGGGCAAAAATCTCAATTTGATTCCCGGCATTTTGGGGCGTAATTTGTTCTATGAAAACAAGCCTAAGCCGCGGAATCATTTCCGATCACTTCGCTGGCGTCGGCACGGTCACGCCCGAAATGGTGCGCCAGCGCGCGCGCGAAATCGCCATCATTAACGGACGGCCCACGAATCATTGCACGAAGCAGGATTTGCTGGAGGCGCAACGCGAGTTGACCGGAGGGTTTCTTGCGACGGATGGCGAAGATGACATTATCGTGAACGCCACTTCATGGGGCGAAGAGCCGGGTTCGACCGGGCATCCTGTTGAGAGGGAAGAGGCTGCGGATGAACAAACGCTGGCGGAAGAATTGGTCGAACAGGGAGTCAACGAGGCGGAGCACGATCAAATGGTCGAGGCTGCCAAGACTCGGCACGGTTTTTGACGCCCCGATGAGTTTTCGCTTCCAGGACCGCGCGGACGCGGGGCGGCTGCTTGCGGACAAACTGGAAGATTACGCCAATCATTCAGACGTGGTGGTTCTGGGGCTTCCGCGAGGCGGTGTTCCTGTCGCTTACGAAGTGGCCCGCCGTCTCAATGCGCCATTGGACATTTTTTTGGTGCGCAAGCTTGGAGTGCCCGGGCAGGACGAATTGGCGATGGGGGCAATTGCCAGCGGCGGAGTTTGTTTTTTTAACAGTGGGACGTTTGGGATTTCACCACGCGCCGTCGAAGCTGTCGTGGCTCGCGAACGAGTCGAATTGAAACGGCGCGAGACCGCTTTCCGAACCGGCCCTCTCATCGAATTGCGCGATCGCCTTGTTATTCTCGTTGACGATGGCTTGGCGACGGGCGCCACGATGCGCGCCGCTGTTCTTGCTGTGCGCGAACATGCGCCGAAACGGGTTGTTGTGGCTGTGCCCGTGGCCGCGCCGGAAACTGTCGAGGAATTCGCGCGCGAGGTCGGCGAAATCGTCTGTCTCCAGGCGCCGGAAGAGTTTACGGGCGTCGGCCAGTGGTATAACGATTTCACTCAGACGACGGACAAAGAAGTGCGCGCGTTGCTGGCGGCGGCTTCGCGACGTTTTGAAAAAATTGAAACGGGGCGATGAACCGCCTTCCGAAAAGGCGCGGTCATCGCCCCGTATGATTCCGGCCGGGCTATAAGCCGAATTCTGTCTTCCCAGCCCTTTCTCAAGCCGGCAATCTTCCTGTCTGCCAGCTTGAAAAAGAGCTGGGGAGAGAACCATTTGTCTAAGCAGCCGGTACCCGAAACCTGTTCCGTGGAGCGGAACATGGAGCGGGCCGCTCCGGGGTTTCCTATTTGGCCTTGCACCCGATGGGGTTTTCCGTGCCTCGCCGATTACTCATCGAGCGGTGAGCTCTTACCTCACCTTTTCACCCTTGCCGCGCCCTTGCGGGCGAGGCGGTTTATTTTCTGTGGCACTGTCCGTCGAAATGCTCTCGCATTCCTCCCGCGTGTATCTCCGCAAGGGAGTTACGCGGCATCGCGCCCTCTGGTGTTCGGACTTTCCTCCCCCGGCTTTAAAGCCGGAAGCGATTCTCCACCCTGCCGGAATCAAACCAAAGGTTAACATTTTACGGCTGATTCGCAACCGAATTAGGACGCGGGCAGTTTACTCCGCCACGGCCAAATCCATGTCCGGCGTGTAGTAAAGAATGCGGCCGCAATTGGGGCAGGTGATAATCTCCTTCGCAGCCTGGCAGGAGACCACCAGTTGCACCGGGAATTTCATGTGGCAGCCGCCGCAGACACCGTGCTGAATCCCCACCACCGCGTTGTCCCCTTTGTGGCGCAACAGGCGTTCGTACTGGCGCAACGCTCGCTCGTCAATCGCCGCCGTCAACTGATCGCGGTTGCTTTCCAACCCGGTCAGTTCGCCGCGAAGGGTTTCTTCGCGCGCGTCGAGGTCTTTCAATTGGTTTTCGGAGGCTTTCCGTGATTCTTCGGCTTCACGCCCGGCGGCGACCGTCTGTTTCTGAAAAGCCTCGATCTGCTCCATCAACTCCAATTGCTGGTCTTCCAGATGCGTAATCTGCTCTTTGCAGGTCTCGATCTCGTGCGCCAACGCCCGGTATTCCTCATTTTTCTTGGTCTGAAATTGTTGCAGGGCGTATTTCTCGATCTGTTGTTTTTTGGATTCGACTTCCAGTTCGAGTTTTTTGCGGTCTGTCTCGGCCTGTTTGCCCCTTGTTTTGGCGGCATCCAACCCAGCCTGGGCGGATGAGGCCCTCGATTGGAACAAATTCCGCTCCGGCTCGATCCGCGCCAATTGTTCCCTGGTGCGCAGAATGCGGCGATCCCTGTCTTGCAATATGAGGAGTTTTTCGATTATGTCTTGCATGGCCAGCTTCGATTGGTCGTCGCGTTAAACGTTAGCGGCGCAAAGGAGCCAAGTCAATGCGGATGCTTGAAAGGTCGAATTTTTGAAATACCTTGCAATAATGAAAACGATAAAAACCACCCTCTTCTGCGCGCTGGCGGCCGCCGTCGTCGTTGCGGGCGCCGGATTGGCCGCCGCCAAGGACGCCTCGCCCCTTGATCTTGCCCGCCAGCTCAACGAAGCATTTATACAAGTGGCCGACCAGGCTTCACCCGCGGTGGTGGTGATCGAGATCACCGGCAAGACCACTCAGGACGATAGTGATGACAGCGGTTCGTTCCTTGATGCGTTGCCGCCGGAGGTCCGCCGCTACTTCGAAGATCACGCCAAGCGGCACAAACATCCGCACAAATTTTCGGGCGAAGGTTCCGGCATCATCGTTTCCGCGGATGGTTACATTCTTACGAACAACCACGTTGTCGAAGATGCCGACAAAATCGTCGTCCGTTTCAAGGACGGTCGTGTCTATGACGGCGAAGTCAAAGGAACGGACCCGGAATCGGACCTCGCGGTTGTGAAAATCAAAGCCAGCGGGCTCACTCCGGCAAAATTGGGCGATTCGGATGCCACGAGGGTCGGGGAATTTGTTTTGGCCATTGGCGCCCCATTTACATTGAGTTACAGCGTGACTTTTGGGCATGTGAGCGCCAAGGGACGTTCGTTTGAAGGGGAAACAGGCAATTACGCGGACCAGGACTTCATCCAAACTGACGCCAGCATCAATCCTGGCAATAGCGGCGGCCCGCTCGTGAATTTGTACGGCGAGGTCATTGCGATCAATACGATGATCGAGGGAATGAACACCGGCATCGGCTTTGCCATCCCGGTCAATCTCGCCAAGCGGGTCATGGCGCATTTGATCGACGAGGGCAAATACAGCCGGGCGTGGCTGGGCATCGGCATCGGCGACCTCCGGGACGATCCTGATTACAGCACGCTCGACAGCAAACTCGCCCCCGACGTAAAGGACGGCGTTCTCGTCAAAGAAGTTTTTGCCAATGGTCCCGCGACAAAATCGGATTTGCGCCCCGGTGACGTCATTACCGCGGTCGATGCAAAATCGATCAAAACCTCCCGCCAACTCAAGGAAGAAATCGAAGCGGAGAAGCCCGGGCACGTAATAGTTTTGGATGTCGTCCGGGCGCGGCAACATCTTCCCATCAAGGTTACGGTGGCCGCGCTTCCAACGGCGCAGGAAATGGCCGGCGATACAGAAACTCCCCGTCCGCAAACCGAGGCCCCGTCATTGGGCCTGACGGTCGAAGCCATGAGCAAGGAGTCCGCCAGCCAATATGGCATTGACCAGATTCCCGGAGTGATTGTCACCGCGGTGGAGGAGGATTCCCCCGCCCAGGAGCGCGGCATCCAGCCCGGAGATGTCATTACCGAGATCAACCGCAAACGCATCACCACACCGCGCCAGTTCCGCGAGGCGCTCAGGTCAGCCGACAAAAAAGCCGGGATGATGATCAGTTTATCCAGCAATGGCGCGAACCGGTTCGTCGTGCTGAAGGCCGACGGCGAATAGACGTGAAATCGGATATTCGTTCGCAAACACGGGAGGAGTTGGAAGGCCAATTTACCCTCTGGCAACAGCCGTCTTATCGGCTGGATCAGTCGCTGCAATGGCTTTACGCGCGGCGCGTTTCCACTTGGGATGAAATGACGAATCTCCCCAAGGCGCTTCGCGAAAATCTGCGGGAAACCTACGATCTTCATTGGCCTGAACTCTCTCGTCTGCAAGGGGCAAAGGATACCACCCAAAAATTCCTCTGGCGCCTGGCCGACGGCGCTTTGATCGAAAGCGTGCTGATTCCGGCAAATCCAAGCATTTACGGAGAGCCGAGTGACCGGCGCACGCTTTGCGTTTCCACGCAAGTCGGCTGCGCGTACGGTTGCAAGTTTTGCGCCAGCGGGTTGGAGGGATGGAAACGCAACCTCGATGTCCACGAGATCGTAAACCAGGTCCTGGCGGTGGAGCGGAACGAGGCAAAACCGGGGGAGCGGGTTGTCAGCAATTTAGTCATCATGGGAATGGGAGAGCCTTTGGCCAATTACGACAATCTTCTCAAGGCGCTGAAAATCCTGAACGCGCCCTGGGGCGGCAAAATCGGCGCGCGCAAAATCACCATTTCCACCAGCGGGCTGGCTCCGCAAATCCGGCGCCTTGCCGACGACCCTGCGCAGTTTCGCCTCGCCATTTCTCTTCATGGGGCGACTGATGAAACTCGCGCAAAAATAATGCCCATCAATAAAAAGTATCCGCTGAAGGAATTGACTGCGGCGTGCGAGTATTACCAGGAAAAGAAAGGGCGGATGATCACGCTGGAATACATCCTGATCGCCGGTGTGAACGATTCCCTGGATCAAGCGCCGCCTCTCGCCGGGTTGGCGCGGCGTTTGCATGCGAAGGTGAATTTGATTCCGTACAACAAGGTCGAAGACCTGCCGTGGGTTCGACCGGAAGAGTCGGCGCAGGAGGCTTTTCTTGCGGCGTTGGAGGAAGCCGGGATCTCCGCCACATTGCGCCGTGAAAAAGGCCACGATATCGACGCCGCCTGCGGCCAGCTTCGACTTAAAACGGAGCGCGAATTAGCGAATCGCTGAATTTGGGAATTTTTCATAACCAAACTGCGCGGATGCGTCAGGACATTGGTATGAGCAAGTCATCGATATCTTCGAATCTGTGCCCAAGGTGTGGGGTGGCGCTGCCTTCATCAGCAACGGCCGGGTTGTGTCCACGCTGTCTAATGGCTGAGGCGATGGCGCCAACACAGGCTGACGCGGAGGCCGCCGAAACAAGTCAAATTATTGCGCCGGAAGAATTTGCGCGGCATTTTCCGCAGTTGGAAGTCCTCGAATGTCTCGGTCGCGGAGGCATGGGGATTGTTTACAAGGCGCGACAGAAAAGCTTGAACCGGCTTGTCGCGTTGAAATTGCTGGCGCCGGAACGAGTGCGAGACGGGAGGTTCGCCGAACGGTTCGCGCGCGAGGCGCAGGCGCTGGCGGCGCTGAATCATCCAAATATCGTCACCATTTATGACTTCGGGCAGGCGGGCGAATTTTATTTCCTGTTGATGGAGTTCGTTGATGGCTTGAACCTGCGCCAGCTTTTGCGCGCGCGGAAGTTCACGCCGGAGGAGGCGCTGGCAATTGTGCCGCCTTTGTGCGACGCGCTTCAGTTTGCGCATGACCGGGGCATCGTACATTGCGACATCAAGCCGGAGAATTTGATGCTGGATAAAAGCGGACGGGTGAAGGTCGCGGATTTCGGCATTGCCAAAATGCTTGGGTCAGCCAACGGAAGTGGCGGGGCGGGCGAGTCGCTTGGTCCTGAAAACGCAACCCAGACGGCGGTTGGAACGCCGAATTACTCCGCCCCGGAACAAAGGAGCGATCCGCAACGGGTGGACAGCCGTGCGGATATTTATTCGCTTGGCGTAGTGTTCTATGAGTTGCTGACGGGCGAGTTGCCGGGGAGGCCGCTTGAACCTCCTTCCAGGAAAGTCCAGATAGACGCGCGGCTGGATGAAGTGGTGCTGCGGGCGCTGGAAAAGAAACCGGAACTGCGATTCCAGCAAGCCAGCGAAGTCAAAACGATGGTGGAAACAGTCGTTCATCCGCAAACGGTGAGTCGCGCAAATGGCAGGCCCAAATACGCATTGGCTGGCATTGGCGCGGCAATCGGAACGGCGATGATGCTGGGCATTTGGTTTTGGCCGCATCGTGAGCCGACAAGAAAAGTTTTTACCGCGACCGCTCACAAAGGCGATATTGAGGCCAGCGTGGTATCTCTCGGCACGGTTGAATCGTCGAATTCGGTGGTTTTTCAGATTTCCGAGGATTATTGCCAGGAGGTGGTCCGAAAGTTCGACTCTCACCGAGAAATGCCTGTGGAGGCCGAGAACCGTCAAGGGAAGAAGTTCGGGCACGGATCTTTGACCGGTTTGGACAATCGAATCGACACGGCGACTGGCACGCTCAAATGCAAAGCCAGACTCATCCCAGACGGAGGGAATTTGATGGTGCCGGGGCTGTTTGTGAACATCCGGCTGGTGCTGGAAGTGAGACACGGGGTGACGTTGGCGCCGATCGCGGCCATTCAGCACGACGCGGAGTCGGGTTTCGTCTGGGTGGTGCAGGCAGATGGAACGCTGGTTCGGCGAGCCGTGCGCGTTGGGGCGATCGAGGGAAAAGAGGAGGAGATTCAGAGTGGGTTGTCGGCTGGGGAAGTTGTGGTCGTTGATGGATTCAATGGTTTACGGAAAGGGGAGAAGGTGAAGTCTCAGGCGGGGCGCGGTTAATTCAATCTGGAATTCAGGAACTCATGAAAACTTGCGGGATGTGTTGTCCAACTCAGATGACGGTTGACCGTTGATTAGGCAAACGGGTTTATATCTAATTGATAACGGAGCTTGGCGGACATGCTGGAATTACGACGGGGAACCCGGCATTAGACATAGGGAACGGCAATGACTGGAGTGTTGCTCTTTATGGAAACGTTGGCTTGAACGATCCCGCCAGCAGTCTGACAGAATGCACGGCGATGGGCGGGGGCTTTGCAACCACCACCTTCGCAAATAGTGGACCTGACGCCTTTCCAGGAACCTGGTATTCAACGATTGTCGCCCTGATTCCAAACACTACGGGCGGCGATCAAACCGCCACACTTCAGCTCCGCGCGTGGTACAACGACGGCGGCACCACAACCAGTTTTGGTAACGCTCTGGCCGAAGGTTATCCTGCCGGAACGTCCGCTCTTGCCAATTTGACTGCGACTGGCGGCGTGATTTCCGACGGCCCGGCGCTTACGGCGCCCTTTTTGCCATCCGGGCTGGGAAACTTCGCTGTTGCGATCCCTGTTCCCGAGGCGAACACCATTGCTCTTTGCGTCACAGGACGCTTTGGCGCTGGTTCTAATGTCAATTAAAAATTACAAATTGAAATTTGTCGTTTGTCATTTCGCAACACGGGCTTCACGCGGAGAAAAGCGCTTTTGAACGGGCTTGTTTGAGCGGGGGAATTGCCACATATTCTGCGGCATGATCACGCGTGGCTTGTTCTCTTTCCGCCGCATCGCAGCGGCCTGGGGAACAGCCGGGCTGGTAGTATTGACGGCGGGGGCTTCCAAGGGCGACATTATTTGGAGCGACTTGGGGGCGACGCTGGCGCATGAGACGGGGCCGGGTTCGGATATCCTGGGCGGCGCGGTGCGGCGAGGGGATGACGCGACGGATGCCCTCTATTTCAAATTTCACGTCAATCCAATTTCGGACGCGGGGACGGAGCCTTATTTCGCGGCGTTTGAACTTTACGACGGGGATGCGGAACGGCTGGCGGTGGGGAACGCTTTGAATGGCTGGTCCTATGGCGCGTTTAATGTTTCGGATGCGCCCAAGCCGCATTTTAATATCTTTGAAACGGGCAATACCAACGACACGGCGGCCAATTACGGGATCGACCTGCACTCGTCCAAACCTTGGACGACTTTTGATTACGAACTGCCGCGCAAGGGAATCGAACGGACGATTGTTTTCAAGGTGCAATATGTCCCGGGCGGCAAGGACGTGGTGACGGTTTGGCTGGACCCGGACCTCGGACCGGGGGCGACTGAATCGAGCCAGATGGAAAGTCTCACGACGAAATTCACGGCGAATGCGTCGTTTAACCAGATCCGCCTGCGGCACGGTGGATCGGGGGACGGTTGGATTTTTAGCGAGATGGCGATTGCGACTTCTTTCAAGGATTTCGTTCTGGATGACAATGGGCTGGCGGTCGGACGCGGACAATTGCCATTTACGTTTCGGGTGTGGCAACGGGAGCAGGGGTTGCCCCAGAATTTCGTGCGGGCGCTGGCCCAGACCAAGGACGGTTATATCTGGGTGGGAAGCGACGCGGGGGTGAGCCGGTTCGATGGGACGAGGTTTGTGCCGTTCGGTTCGCCAGAGGGGTTTCAAGCGGGTCCGGTGAGGACGTTGTTTGGAGATTCACAGGGGGCGCTTTGGATAGCGAGTGTGGGCCGCGGGCTGGGACGATGGCGCGCGGGGAAATTGACGACTTTCAGCGCGCGGAATGGGCTGCCTTCGGATTCGGTGAATGCGTTGGCGGAGGACCGGCAAGGGGGAATCTGGGTGGGGACGGATGTGGGGTTGGCGATGTTCCGGGACGGTGAATTTCGTTCTTTCGACACGAGCCTGGAGCTTGTTGGAAAACCGATCACGGCGCTGTTTCGAGATCGCACGGGGACGATCTGGATCGGGGCCAAAGGGGTGGGAGTTTTCAGTCTGCAAGGGGGGCGGCTGACGCAGGTGCGCGATCCGGTGTTCGATTCTTTGTTGCGCGACCCGCGCTGTCTTTTGGTGGATCACGAAGGGCGGTTGTGGGTCGGGGCCGGGGATGATTCGATGCTGTACCGGCAGGGGGGGCGTTGGCAGCATTATCGGTTTCCACGGCATCTGGCGCGGCATTACGTCTGCGCGCTGGCGGAGGATGCCAGCGGGACGGTGTGGGCCGGTTCGGTGAGCGAGGGTTTGTTTCAGTTCAAACATGGGAAGCTCGTGGCTGTGAATGCCAGCAGCGGATTGTCGGATAACCTTGTGGAAGCGTTGCTGGCGGACCGGGACGGAACCCTTTGGGTGGGCACACATGGAGGGCTGAATCAATTGCGGCGCAAGAATCTGTCCGTGATCAGCTATAACGAAGGTTTGGGCAAAGGGCCGGTGATGGGGATGGCGGAAGTAGCCCCGGGCATGATTTGGGCCAGCCAATCGAGCGACGGGCTTTATCAATGGGACGGGCATTATTTCCGGCCGCTTCCCGCCGGGGGATTCTCGCCAGGAGATGAACGGGTGGGGGCATTGTTGATGGCAAAGGACGGCAGTTGCTGGATGGGCGGGGCGCGTGGGTTGTTGCAATTCAAGAACGCCGGCGCTGTTGTGGCGCAGGAATCGGGTTTGCCCGCGCTGACCAATCTGGATATCAGCGCGCTGGCGCAGGACGAAGCGGGGAGAATTTGGGCGGGCACACGGCAGGGGGAGCTTTGGCGGCGGGACAATGGGAAGTGGACGGCGCAAAAGAACGAGTCTTGCGCCAATGCGATTACCGCGATTGTGCCCGAAGGGGATGGTTCGATTTGGGTGGGAACGGATGGGGACGGGTTGTTTCGCGTTGACGGACAGGGAGTCTGGCGCAAACAGGAAGGGCTTTTGAGCGATTGGGTCCGCACGCTTTACCGAGACGCGCGAGGGACTTTGTGGATTGGCACGGGCGGGGGCGGGTTGAGCCGGTTAAAGCTCGGAAAGCTCACCACTTTTACAACGCGCGACGGGCTTCCTGACAATACGATTTCGCAATTGCTCGAAGACGAGTCTGGCAATCTTTGGCTGGGAGGAGATCGCGGGCTTGTTTGCGTGGCCAAGCAGGACCTCGAGGACCTGGCGGTCCAGAAAATTACGACGGTGTATCCGCAAGTCTATGGGCGAACGGAGGGGATGCTGTCCGAGGAGTGCATCAGCGGGTTTTTTCCGATTGGGCTGCGGACCAAATCTGGGCTGCTCTGGTTTCCTACGCAGGAGGGGATTGTGGTGGCGGATCCGCGGCACCAAATCATCCAAAATCCCGCGACGACCGTGGTGCTGGAGGAGACGCTGGTGGATGGAGTGGTGGACTCGTCGGAGTCGTTGCGGCTTGCGCCTGGGAAGCATCGCCTGGAATTCCGATACACGGGAATTAATTTTGACGCGCCGGAACGGGAGCGATTCCGCTACCGGCTGGAAGGGTTGGATTCGGATTGGGTGGACGCGGGGTCGAGCCGTTCGGCTTATTTTTCGTATGTGCCGTATGGGAAGTACCGTTTCGAGGTGATTGCGGAGAATGGGAAGGAAGGGTGGAACACGGAGGGAGCGAGCATCTCGGTTGTCGTGCAACCTTACTTCTGGCAAACGTGGTGGTTTCGGGCGCCGGCGTCGGTGGCGTTGCTGGCGCTGATAGCGGTCGGGGCGCGGGTGGTGGAGAAGCGAAAACTTCAGCGGCGCCTGGAGCAATTGGAGCGCGAACGCGCCCTGGCGCATGAACGCGAGCGGATCGCGCGCGATTTGCACGATGACTTAGGCTCGTCACTGGCGCGCATCTCGCTGTTGAGCGGGTTGCTCAAGGCGGACCGGGATAATCCGGGCCAAATCGACAGCCACGCGGTCAAGATTTCACAGTCGGCGGACCAGACGGTTCGGGCGTTGGAGGAGATTGTGTGGGCAGTGAGGCCGGACAGCGATTCGTTGCAGAGTCTTGTGGAATATATCGCGCACTTTGCCAATGAATTGTTCGACGGCGGCGGGATTCGTTGCCGGTTGGATTTGCCGGCGGATTTGCCGTCGCGTCCGCTGCCGCCGGATGTGAGGCACAATATTTTTCTGGTGGTGAAGGAGGTGCTGACGAACGCGGTCAAACACGCGGCGGCGCGCGAGGTGCTTGTCCGCGCTGAGGCGACCGAGCACGCGCTGGAAATCATGGTGCACGATGACGGGAAGGGGTTCGACACCAAACAGCAGAGCCGTGGCAATGGGTTGGGGAACATGCGGCGGCGCTTGCAGGCGATGGGCGGCACTGTGACGATTGAGAGTTGTCCGGGGCAGGGGACTGTGGTGTGGCTGAGGCTGAATTACGAATCGGTGCCGGCGCATGGCTCCGAGGGAAGACATAAATTGGCCGTGAAAGGCTAAATCTGATTTGCGCCTAACCGGGACATCCGACGATTCGACTGAAAGTGGAAGATATATGTTGTTTTCCCGCCGAAAATTTGGTTAAAGGAGTGGAGTTTTCAAAGCTTACATTTTGCGTAGCGTTGGCCGCTACTCAAAGCCATAAGAGAAAAGCGACCAAATTTTTAGGGCATTGCAACAGACAGGCCAGGCACGCCCAAATGGGCGTCGAAATCGACTGCCCGATAATTGAGGAAGCCGGGGAATGAAAGCCATTGTCTCCACCCCACGTCCGACGGCCGCGCTTCTAAATCGCTTCATGAATTGGCTCTGTTTGCGCCAAAATCGCCGCCCTGCGGGCTTTACTTTTTCCGCTCGTCCCGGTTCAATTCATTGTGATGAAAAAGAAAATGCTTTGGGCGGGACTTGGTTTTTGTTTGACTATGCTGCCGGCTGTTTCGATGGGCGCGCAGCCGCTGCCAAAAATCAAGCTCGAGCGGGTTTTGCCAAATTTGAAAATGCCGCCGCGGCCGGATTGGTTGATGGAAGGAATTCAGTCCGTCCGCCCCGTTTGGATGAGCGAAGCGCCGGACGGTTCGGGCCGGTTCTTCGTGGTGGTGCAAACGGGCAGGATCCTGGTTGTCAAGAAGGGTTCGGACGGGTCGGACGCGAAGGACTTTTTGAACATCGAAGACCGGCACACGACATTCCAAAACGAGGACGGATTGCTGGGACTGGCTTTCCATCCGGGTTTTAAAACCAACGGGTTGCTTTACATTTATTTCACCATGGAGAACAAGCCCGAGGACATTAAACGCCTCGACAACGGCCTGCCGGTGGCTTTTCCGTACCGCAGTGTCATCAGCGAATTCAAGGTTTCCGCGAACGATCCCGACAAGGCGGACATGAGTTCAGAACGGGTGATTTTTGAAACGTTGCAGCCGTACTGGAATCATAAGGGCGGCGAGCTTTGTTTCGGCCCGGACGGTTACCTGTATTTTGGCCTGGGCGACGGCGGGCGCGGGACCGACCCGTTTGGAAACGGCCAGAACACGGCGTCGTTTCTCGGAAAGATGCTGCGGATTGACGTGAATTCGAGGACGACGCTCGGCGGCCACAGATGGACCCACGAGTTGCAATACGGAATTCCCTCGGACAATCCGTTCGTGAAAGAGCCGGAAATGGGTGGAGTCGGCGCGCACCGCGAGGTTTACGCCTACGGCTTTCGCAATCCGTGGCGCTGGAGTTTTGATCGCGCGACCGGCGACTTGTGGGTTGGCGACGTGGGCCAGGATTTGTGGGAGGAAGTGGACTTGGTCACCAAAGGCGGGAATTACGGTTGGAACGTTCGGGAGGGAGCCCATCATTTCAAGCCCGGCCCGGCTGGCGCGCAATACATTGAGCCGTTGATGGAATATCCGCACCGGCCGAATCTCTTGCCGGAATCGCTCTACCCCGATCACACCATCGGAATGTGCATCGTGGGTGGATATGTGTATCGCGGCCAGAAATATCCCGCGCTTCAGGGCATTTACATTTACGGCGACTTCAGCCTGGGGACGATCTGGGGTTTTCGCTACGACCGCGAGGCGCGGAAGATCACCGACCAAAGCTCGATGCTGGAGCAGCCGAAAAATATATGCAGCTTCGCGGAGGATTTGGACGGCGAACTTTATGCGCTGATGGATGACGGCCATATCTACCAACTCACTTCGCAGTGATTGTTTTTGCGCGTGAGTGAAAAAGCGCAAATCAAAGTTGCGATTGTGGATGACGACGAGGGGATCCGCGCGAGTCTGGCCACGCTGATTCGCCGCGCCCCCGCGTTGCGCCTCGCGGGCGATTATCCCGACGCCGAAACCGCGCTCAAGGAAATTCCCGTCCACCCGCCGGATGTTGTGCTTATGGACATCAATATGCCGGGGATGAAGGGCGTCGAATGTGTGCGGCAATTGAAAACGCTCCTGCCCGGCGTGCAATTTCTGATGCTGACAATTTATGAGGACAGCGATTCGCTGTTCAATTCGTTGAAGGCGGGCGCCAGCGGATATTTGCTCAAGCGGACGGCCTCGGCGCGGTTGCTGGAGGCGATCCACGATGTTCACGCCGGCGGCTCGCCGATGACACCGCAATTGGCGCGCCGCGTGGTTCAATTCTTCTCCAAACCCGCCGGCGACAATTCACCCGTTTCGCGCCTGGCGCCCGGGGAAAAGGAATTTCTGGATCAATTGGCCAAAGGCTACGCCTACAAGGAAATAGCCGACAGGATGAACATCAGTATTGACACAGTGCGGAGTTACGTCCGCACCGTGTATGAGAAGCTGCACGTCCATTCGCGGACGGAAGCCGTTGTCAAATACCTGCGCGGGTAGCGTCCGATCCGGGAGCCGGGCCTTCGTGTTACGGTTTTGGGCCGTAAGGCGTCCTTTGCGCCAGCCATGCAAGATCCGGGCTGCTTGTGACGCTTACCTGGTCCACTGCCCCATATGTAACCGGGTGGGACGTTTCCGCCGCCTGCCACTTGTGATTTTCGACGTGCCCATCGGCGAAGCTCATCACACAGCCGTTATTGTGCAAGCCGGAGGGCAATTCAGTAAAGACGCCCGTGCCGTTTGTTTCCGCCGGATTGATATACATAATTTCGTCGTCAATGCTATCCGGGTGCTCGTCAATAAATACCCAACTGTTGGCCGGCCCGGGATGAATCAGGTCGCTTCCTTTGATAGCCCACCACATTTGCGAGCCAGCCCAATTGGGAAACGTGTACTTTAATCCGTCGCCAATCGCTCCATCCATTGCGATGCTCCGGCAGCGGTGCAGCCAACCGGGCAAGCGTTGCTGCGGACCAAGGAAATTATCCGCCGGACACCAATAAATCGTGTAAGTTTTGGCATTATACGAACCGAGTGACGAAACGAGCGGATTGATCAAATATTGGTAGTTCGTGTTGTCCGAGCTGGGACTCCAATCTATTATCCCTTCGCACCAGGAGTGAAGCGGGGTTGGGGAACCGGGCGGCTGGTAGTCTTTGGACTGGTCGGCGTTGATGGGGCAATAATCATTGTAGTCACCCAGGTACATGTGCCATGAAAGCTGCATCTCCTTCTTATTGTTCATGCAGTAAGTTGTCTGGGCGGCTTGCTTGGCTTTGGTTAAAGCAGGCAAAAGAAGCGCCGCCAAAATCGCAATGATCGCTATCACCACAAGCAGCTCAATGAGCGTGAATCCGTCGGATCTCTTTCGCAAATTCATAAGTCAATTGTTCGTGTCCCGGCCGGGCATTGAATCCAATGCCCGGCCGGGTGGTTTTTTGTTCACGAGCCCGGGCCCACTAACCTATAGAACACATTGCTGGTGCCGACTGTATAATTTGTCGATGCCGCCCCCCCCGGCGCGACGATCAGGTTGGTCCCGTCAGTAAGGTTTTGGTCCGACCACACCGCGTTCGGACCCAAATTAGTCGCCGTTTGGAGATGCACACCGCGCCGGCCAAGCCACGAGATCTGAACCTGGTTGCCGACGAGCGGACCTACGGTCAAGTTGCCCGCCGGGCTTTCCGTCACCGGGGTATTGTAGTCATCCACCGGCATCGTGTAGTCCGGCAGACTTCTGATCCACCTGTTGAAATTGTTGCCTGAAGCGGCTTCGTCATCGATGCCGTTGATGCTATATTTATAGACCAGCAAATCGCTTTGGCCGCTGCTGATCGGCAACGTAATGGTAAAGAGCATTGAATTTGAGATTTGGGTCATCTGATAACCGCCCTGCCCCAAAGCCCCCCAAGTCCAAAAGCTGTTGTTAATTCCATTGAAGAGGCCGTTGATCCAGATTGAGTCACCCGACGGATAGGTGTTATCGAAGGTGGCGCTTCCGCCGGGCCCCGTTCCCGAGCCATTGGTCATATTGACAGTGAATGTTACCATGCAGTTGGTCACTGTCACGAAATTGGCGTCGGCAAACGAGCCTGGGTCCTCGTCGCTGAAGTACACTGGCCCTACGAGAACGTTGGTATCCGAACTGTTGGTGAGGTCAAACCAGCGATTGCCTCCAATTGAATTGGCCGCGGAGACATTCTCCCATTGAGTTCCCGGCTGGATCACGTACTTGTAATAATGCTGCGCGTTCGGGGCTCCCGTGTATTGAATTACTGTGCTGTAAAGGTCTGGGTTGGCGCTATTGGGATCATTGGTCATCGTCGTGCCACCGCCCCAGCTATTGTAGTCTCCATGTATTTCCACCGTATTGGCATTCGTGTTGAAATTGCCCACGCCAATTTGCACGGACATATCCACCTCGAATGTGACGTTGTTGGTCACGACGATTTTCGAATAAGGCACATCGCTGAAGTAAACGATTGGTAATGTCTGGTCGGTCGTGACGAAAAATCGATTGTTGTTGTTGTCATAATCCGAGTCAGTGGAAAGTGGAGCCTCATAGGTGCCGGAGGGTTGCAGGACGTACTTATATTCTTGTGTGCCGTTGGTGGAACCGGTGACCGGAAATGTCCCCACGTAAACGTTCGAATTAACATCGCCCGCCGCATTTGTCGTGCGAATCGTCGGGTCATTCGTCAAAATGTCGCCCGCTCCCCACCCGTTGAAAAAGCCATGAACTTCCACATAGTCGCCGTTATTGGTGTCGAAATTTCCCAGGTTGGCCTGCTCGGACATATCCACTTGGAAAGTCACGTTGGCGGTGATCGCAGGGCCGGGGTCGTCAAAAAACGGCGCCGGAAGCACCAAACTGCCGTTGGTCGGCAACTGCGCGCAACGATTTTGACTATCCTCGGTGTTTTCATAGACCGACCCTTGATCGATAACATATTTATAAATTAAAACTGCCCCGGCGGCGTCGGACGTGTCGGAGGTTGTGCCGGTATAAAGATTAGTGTTGGCAGCGGTGGGGTCGTTGGTCAATTCAACGCCGCTTCCCCACCCATTAAACGTGCCGTGGGCGGAAACGGTATTGCTCCCCGGAACAAAGGTCCCGGCGCCGATCTGCGCCGACATGTCAACCTGGAACGTCACGGGTGTCGCGGCCGACGCCACGGCGGCCGACAACAGCAAGGCACCTGCGCAAAGCCCGCGCTGGATGGTTTGAGAGACAAATTTTCGATTCATAATGTTTTGCATATGATGACTTATTGGGTCGTGCCCGAGAAGATAACAGGCCCCGCCTTGTGCCTCTACCGCACGTTTGTGCGGTGACGAACGCGGGCGTCAAGGCCGGGCGCCAGCGGCGGCAAGATACTCCTGGGCGGCTTTGTTGCCCGGGTCCAGCCTCAGGGTTTCGGCGAATTGCTCGCGCGCCCTTTCCGGATCATTGAGCTTGAGCAAGGCGACTCCCAGATTCAGGTGCCCCATGGCGAACCGGGGTTGCAGACTCACGACCTCCTGGAATTCCGATTTCGCCTCCGCGATTTTCCCGTGCATCCCCAATTCCCCGCCCAGCGCGTAGTGCGCCTCCCAATTCTCCCCGTCCAGTTCCAGCGCGTGACGGAAATTTTGCACGGATTCGTCCGTCCGCTTGAGCAGCGAAAGGGCCTTGCCCATATAGAGATAAGTTTGGCTGTCGTTCGGCTGCAACGCCGCCGAGTGCTGATAATCCTTCATCGCGTCGTCCAGCTTTCGTTCGACGGCGTCGAGCTTTCCCAATTCAAACCATGCCTCCGCGTAGCGTAGATGAAGAGCCACCGCTTGCCCGAATGCCTCCCGCGCGCCCGGCAAATCCCCTTCCTTCTCCAGCAGTTGCCCTTCCGTCAGAAACGCGAACGGATTGCGCGGCATCAATTCCGCCGCTTGCTTCCACTCCGCAGCCGCTTCTTTGATGTCGCCAGTCAATTCGAGAAATTCGCCGAAATTCTCGTGCAATACATAATCCCCCGGGGCGCGCGCAATCGCGTCCTTGTAAAGGGCTCGCGCCTTCGCCGCCGATTCGCCGCTCCTATTCCGAAACAGCCTGTCCATCTGTGCGCTCAAGCCCGCCTTGCGTTGTTCATTGTTGCTCTGCGCATTCAGCGGCGCCCGTTCCATGCGTTGCAGCACGGCGTTCAAAACGTCGCCCCGGTTCCAATCCGCCAAACCGAGGCGCGCCTCGCAGATTTCCTGCGAAGCCCAGCCCGCCTTGTCCGTGGCTTTGACCTCATTTGGCAAAAGCGGCTCGACATTCGTGGCCCACAACATCGCCAGGCGGTAATTGCCGTCGAAATTAAAATGGACGTGCTCGTAAAACGTCTCCTTGCCGGGAATCTTGCCCGGTTCCGGCAGCAGCGCCGCCGCGTCGCAGAGAGCGAAAACCGGACTGGCCATCGCTTGTCCCGTTTGCCGGATAATGCCGTTGATGCGCGAATCCGCGCGGAACGGCAGGGCGTCGTCATCGCAAGCCTTTTGAAATTCGTCTCGCGCGCCCGCCAGGTCCCCGCGCCCCAGGAGTGTTTCTCCATCGTTGTATTCCTCCGCCGCCGCCCCGAAATTTTTTGCCGCCGCTACAGAAGCAAACGGGGGACAATCCTTCAGATTCACCGCGACAGTGTTCAGGACGATTCCCGCCCCGCAATCGCGCCCGGCGCGCAGAATGTCCTGAAGATTTCTTTTGAAATTGTTATATACGACATCCTTGCGCGGGTCATCCGGCGCCAATTGATTGCCCAGAAACATTTGCAACCCGCCCCAAACATGCGGCCCTTCCGCTCCGCCCTTGAACTTGCGTTCCAGATTCATGAGCAATTGCCCCACGCGCGTTGTTTGGAGGGCCAGCCCCAATCGCACCGCCGGCCAGGGTGGCGCCTTCGCCCCGAAAACGGTCGCCGCGCCAAACGGGCCGATCATCTCGTTATTCCCCATGTAAACGATCCACACGTCCCCCTGGTAATGGGCGCATTCGCGGGCAATCGGCACGATGACGTGGGAATTAATCGCCGTGATTGCCACATTGACTATCTCGAAATTCACTTCCGGATGCCGTTCCCGCAACAGAGCCTCCAAATACCGCCCCGCGCCGAACGCCGGTTCCGGGTCGCCTTGCGCCGCCGATTCGCCAAAGATAAAAATGCGACAAGTCCCCGCTGGTTTGACCGGCTCGATCATCAGCGGACTGGGCCAGCGTGATAATTCTGGCGGAAAAAAGCGCAGACTGAAATTCTCATTGTTGAGCAAATACTCTTTCCCGTTGACGTTTGCTTTCTCGAACAGCCGCGTCGAATACCCGTAACCGGCGACGCGCAACGCCGCTTCCAAAGTTGCCAGAGCCAGCAGCGGAATGACCAGCAAAGCGACGAAGCGAAAGAGCCACCTGCGGCGTGGGGTTGAGGATTGTCGTGCTTTAGGGCGTGATTTCAAAAGTTTCTCGCCCTTAAGATTAGGGTTGGAGCCGCAGAATCAAGAGTTGTTTTAGCCTGCAGACGGCAGGCCAAACCCATGGCACATTTCGCGGCACAGCAATTGCGCCAAGGCGGCCTTAAAGAGAACGTGCCGCCGATATTATGGAGTTAGCGTGAGCCGATAGAAACTGGGAGCCGACGATGGGGAGAGCACCGCCTGGTTGAGATTATTGGTTTGATTGATAGATGCCGGCACTGTCACCCAATTGGTTCCATCCAGGTTCGTGTTCGATTGAAGAACGAAACCGTCCACGGAGCCGGGCCATGATAAAATGACGGTGTTGTTGGCGCCGGCTGTCGCGCCGACGGTCGGCAATGGCGTGTATGAAAAGTCGCTAATGGTCTGAGACGAGTACACCCCGCCTTCGCTGCCGGTAAAGCCGACATACGCGGCATTGGTTCCGAGAAACGCGGAAATATCGACTGGAATCTGAGTGTTATAAACGCTCCCCGATATGGTGTCGGAAAAGGTCACCGTAAGGATTTGGTTGGAATACAGAAGCGTTACGAGAATTGGATTTCCCCCATCCAGGTTTACAGGGGAAGTGCTTTGGTAACTCCTTCCCGAAGCAACGCCCGCACCGGTATATGCGCCGACCCCGTTCGTTCCGATCATGATTCCACTCGCGCCCCCGAGCGCGCCGGAATAGAGGTTCATCAACAAACCAATGCTCGTGTCGATGCCGCAATAGCCCAAGCCACCGCCATTGATGCCAAGGGCGGCCGTTCCATTGGCGCTGTTCTGCAAAACAAACGCGGCGCCATCGGCCCCGTTCTGATCAACATCCTGATAGATGAAGGAGGCTTTGAACGCTCCCACATACAAGGGATATTCGAGCCAGACGCTGCGATCCTCCCCGGCCCGGCCATCCGTCGGCTGAAAAACGTTGTTCACAATGGTCGGGCCGCCATTGAGCGCCCAGGCCAATCCATTGGTTTCAAAGCTTGGATGGTTCACCAGATTGCTCTTCTCGACTATCGTCAGGGTGAAATCTATTGTCACGGAGGGCAGGGTTCCGGTCCGCGCGGTAATGCCTAGCGGATACACGCCACCCGTGCCCAACGGCGGCGTTCCCGACAGGACTCCCTGGGGGTTGATCGTGACCGCTGTGGGAAGCTTTCCCGTAGGCGAAAAAACCGGCGAGGTCAAACCGGTTTGAGTGATTGTGAAACTATTGCTGAGGCCGGTCGCGAATGTCGCCGAGGCGGTGTTGATAACCGGATAGTTGGTCACCGTCAAATCGCTTGAAAGCGTGGAATAGTTCGCCACAACGTCATAGACACCGGCGACCGAATTGGCCGTAAACGCGGGCGCGTTTGCGCCTGCCTTGGACCCGGTATCAACGGTGCTTTGCGTGACGTTCCCTGCAAACGTTCCACTCGCTCCACCCGAAGACCCGATGGTGAACGTAATCGGCAGGTCGCTAATCAGATTGCCGGCGGAATCCTTTGCCGTGACCGAGAGCGCGCTCGAAAGAGCCGAGTTGACCGCAACTCCGTAACTCGTTTGAGGCGGCTGCAGGGTCGTAATGACAGTCGCCGTGTAGGTCCCGCTGCTCGCAACCGTCGGGCCTGGATTTGCCACTTGCACCCAAAAACTTGAATTCGCGGATAGTGGCGGACTGGTAAAGGTCGCGGAATTTCCGCCGGCGGGGTTTGAGGTATCGCCTGAAGCTCCGTTATACCACTGATAGGTCAAGCTCGTCCCCGTTGCCGTGACGCTGAAAGTAGCTGTGTTATTCGAGGCGATAGTGGTGCTCGTGGCTTTTGTCTGAATTTGAGGAGGATCAACCACCGTAATGACGGCGGTTGAACTATCAGTGTAAAAGGCGACAGTCGTATAAACCCGCACGAAATACTGATATGAACCGAGGCTCGTGAACGTGGGCGGTGTGTAACTGCTGGAGGTCGCGCCGGAAATCGCTACGGCGGCGCTTGGGTTTACGGAAGTGCCGCTATACCATTGATAATTCGGCGTCCCGCCTCCGCGCAATGAAGCCACCACGCTCAACGTCGCGGTCGAGTTGACGTTGATACCGACGCTTGCGGGATATTGGCTGATAATCGGATACTGCGAGAAATTATAGTACTGCCCCACGAACGAGTTGGGCACGCTCGGGCTTTCGCTCACGTGCCCGGCCCAATTCAACCCAAGGATTCCGGTGCCTGTGCCCGTGTTCGCCGTGACCGTCCAATTGGTGGCGGGTTGGGCGGTATTCGCCGTGACGCTGGTAATCGCGAGACCTGTAATGCTATCAGGATTGTTGAAGGCGAAATTGGCGGCCGTCACGCCACTAATTGCCGAGGAGAACGAGACCGCCCAATGCACCGTTGCCGCGGAAGTTGGATTCGCGTCTATGGCGTTGATCGCCGTGACCTGCGCTCCGGACGTCACCGTAACAAGGAAATCGTAACGCGTGCCGCTCGGCGTATAAGAGAAGGGGATCGTTATCACCGTGCCGGCCGCGAGTGACTCGGGATAAACCCGGAGATATTCACCTTGATAGATGCGATTGACCTCCTCGCTCGAATCCGGCGCAAAATTGCCCGTAGAGGGCCATACAAATTCGCTAAGGCCGGAGACTCTCGACATTTGCGCCCCAGCCGGGGTCGGACTGGAGAAAAAATACCAATCCCCGCTGGAATTGTTCTGGATGTCCACGGAATTGTCGCTCCCATTGATATTTGGGGCCACTGTGGAGTTGATGTTCTGCGCCGGGCTGACTGCGCAAAAAGCAAGCCACGCAACGACGCCAAGCAGAACCGAAAACAGGGGAGACTTTCGCATAAGAAATTAAGAGAATTTATAAGTTAGCAGTCAGACGGCCCAGACCTTACCATCCCTTGAAGTGAAATCAAGAAATTTCCATTGGAAAGTGTGTTACAAATCTTTCGCGGCGCCTAATTTACAACTTAAAGCGCCGCTTCCGTCCGTTTCCGCCCGGCAAACCGGCACCCATGCGTGTATCCCACTGACTTCGCCAACTCCAACGCCGCCGCAAAATCCTTCCCCACCTCCTCCGGCGCGTGCGCGTCCGATCCAAACGTTATCGGCACTTGGGTTCGCGCCGCGATTTCCAGCAACGCCCGGCATGGATAAATCTCCCGGCAATCCTTCCGCAATCCTGCCGTGTTCAACTCGATGGCGACATTCGCCTTCGCCGCGCGTTCCAGAAATTTCTCGTAGAGCGGCGTGCAATCCTCCTTCGGGTAAATTTTGAATTTCTTCGGCAAATCCGCGTGGCCCATGATTTCAAACAGCCCCGATTCCGCCGCCTGCCCCAGCCGGTCGAAATAAATCGTCCACACCTCAAACGCATCCCGCTCCTTCCATTTGCGGAGGTCCTCCGGGTTGTCCACCGCCCACGAATCCGAAACATAATGCACCGACCCGATGAAATAATCCCACGGATGCCGCGCGGCCAATTCCCGTATCCACTCCTCGTGCCCCGGCAGATAATCCACCTCCAACGCCAGTCGGATTGTCAGAGCCGGAAAATCTTTTTGTGTTTGACGGACCTTTTCAACGTATTCGTCCAATTGATCAAACCGCATCCGCCAATTGTCAAAATCGTCCCGCCGCATCGGCGAATGGTCCGAAAACCCAATCTCCTTCAACCCCAATTCCACCGCCCGCGCCGCGTATTCCGCCGGTTCCCCGCGCGCGTGCCGGCAAAGCGGCGTGTGCATGTGGTAATCCGGCGGCCAATTCATTCTGTTTCCAAAAATGCCTTGTGCACGGTCCGCATCGCCTCTTCACCCTTGGCCAATTCAACAATCACCGAAATCTTAATTTCGCTCGTTGAAATCATGTTGATGTTGATTCCCGCGCCCGCCAATGTTTCAAACATCTTCGCCGCGACTCCCGGATGGCTCCGCATCCCAACTCCGACAATCGATAGCTTCCCGATCTTTTCGTCCGCCAGCGCCTGGCGAAAACCAATCTCGCCTTTCAGCCCGTCGATCACCTTTGTGGCCTTCAGCAAATCCGGCTTATCCACCGTAAACGAAAGGTCCGTCGCCGGCTCATCCGGCGTGTGGCTGATATTTTGGACGATCATATCCACGTTGATGTTGGCGTCCGCGATGGCCGCGAACACCCGCGCCGCCATTCCCGGCCGGTCTGGCACGCCGACCATCGTGATTTTCGCCTGGTTCTTGTCGAGCGAGACGCCGCGGATGACGACGCCTTCCATACTACGGG
Source organism: Verrucomicrobiia bacterium (assembly GCA_036268455.1). GTDB lineage: Bacteria > Verrucomicrobiota > Verrucomicrobiia > Limisphaerales > Palsa-1400 > DATAUD01. The sequence continues at coordinate 3,512 of DATAUD010000099.1, read as the reverse complement.
TTTCTTCTTTCACAATTGTTCCTGGGTTATCGTTGAGGCTGGAGCGAACCTCGAAAATCACGCCGAATTTCTTCGCAAATTCCACGGAGCGCGACTGCATGACTTTGGCGCCAAGCCCGGACAGTTCGAGCATTTCATCGTAGGAAATCTCCGCCAGCTTGCGCGCTCCCGGCACAATGCGCGGGTCCGCCGTATAAACGCCGTCCACGTCCGTATAAATCTGGCAAAGGTCCGCCTTCAACGCCGCCGCCAGCGCAATCGCCGTCAAGTCCGATCCTCCACGGCCAAGCGTCGTGATTTGTCCTTCGCTCGTTTGCCCCTGAAATCCCGCCACAATGACCACCTTCCCCTCGTCGAGCAGCGCATGGACTTTCTTCGGCGTGATATTCGCAATTTTCGCCTTCGTATGGACTCCATCGGTGACAATCCCCGCTTGCGCCCCTGTCAAAGAAATCGCCGGGACGTCCAGCGAGTGGAGCGCGATCGCCGTTAAAGCGATGGTTGTTTGTTCGCCTGTGGCCAGGAGCATGTCCATTTCCCGTTCATTGGGGAGTGGCGTCAATTCCTTGGCCATTTTGATCAAGTTATCTGTCACGCCGCTCATCGCGGAAACGACCACCACCACCTGGCTCCCGTTGGCGCGATACTTCGCGACCCGCGAGGCGACATTTTTAATCCGCTCCGGGTTGGCGACCGATGTCCCCCCGAATTTTTGAACAATCAACATTGGACCTTAAAAATAGGAACTGAGAATTAAGAATCAAACCGAGCGAATTACAAGTCCCGACTCACGGATGCTTCTTCGACCGCTGCGTCCACATATGCCGCGCAAACGACCAAAGACCCGAAAACCGCCAACCCGGATCCACATAATGTTCAATGACATAGAACGCAAAATAATAGAACCGGCAAAACGACCAAATCGCGATTGCCAGGCAAGCCGCCACCCGCCAGGACGGGCATTGCAAAAGGAGCAATGCCCCCGACCCAAATCCCAAAACCAAAAACAGCGCCGCCTTCACCTTCATCCAAAACGGGTCAACCAAATCGCGCATAAGTAATTCTTTTGAAGCGGCTCATTTGGCTAATCGCACCAACACGCGAAGCCGTTTGACTTCGTAGTCCCCGGCGTTGTGCGCGAACGTCCAATCTGGATTTCCCGTCTGTTGGTTCCCGATGCCGATGTCCGCCGTGCTTCCCACCGCCCAATGATTGACCGCAAAGAGAGTCTGTTTCGCGTTATGATTGTGAACCTGCATCGAGCCGTACCCATCTTCTGGATCAGTTGGTTCGTCGCCAAAATCAAAAACTTCGCTCGAAGCATTCGGCACGTGCGCTCCATTTGCCTGAGAATAATTGTTCGGCCAAAATTCAATATTGCCTCCGCGCATTCCTGTCCCGTTCTTGATCTCCTTCACATTGGAAACCACGTCAAGGTTCGCCACGTTCCGTTGGAAATGCGCATGAGAACTCACCGTCGGCACCCCGATCTTTCCAAGGTCATCCGTAAACGCGTCCATCGACACATACACATAGTCCTGGTCTCCATCCTTTTTCTGTAATTCCAACAGGTAGGCGACGCGGTCAAACGGCTGCCGGATGCTCTCATGGTTATCCACGTCGTAATGGATTTGCGCCCCAAGTTTTCCGAGGTCCAAATCATAGACCAGCCGGTAATCCTTCGCCTCGTTGATCATTTGCAGCAAGTCGTGTTTCGGAACAGTCCCCGCGCGGAACGCCCCGGCGGGCAGCCCCGCGCTGTTCACTAGATTCGGTTCCGCCAGCATGCTCCACGCAAAACGCATAGCCACCGGATTTTTCACGCCCGGCGCCGAAAGCACGACACTCGCCCCGTCAATCTGTGCGTCAGCCTTCACAAACCCTCCTTCGTCCGCGTCAATAATTTCAAACCAATCCAGCGGTTTCCCATCGCGGCTCGACAATCCTTCGGCTGTGTTGTCAAAGTTGACCCGCAATTTGTTCCCGTCGATGGCGAACGATTTAAAAGTCGGCCCCGAACTCACCAGTTTGTCGTAGCCGTAGGTATTTGCCAGCGCAAGGAGCGCGAGCCTGTGTCCCACATCTTGTTTGTCTTTCGGATGAATGTTCGTGAGATCGCCGATGTCATTGATCACCGCCATACCGCTGTTGGGAATGGAGCGCGCCGCCGCGTCCTGCGCCTCCCAAATTTCCGCCTCCGTTTCCGGTTTTCCTCCGTAATTGTAAGGCGCGATCTGAACGAAATAAAACGGGAAATCTCCTTCCTGCCAAAGCGCCCGCCATCCCCGGATGAGCGCCTTCATTCTGTCCGCGTAATGCATCCCTTCGCCCATGTTGGATTCCCCCTGATACCAAATCGCCCCGCGCAACGCGTAAGGAACCAGCGGATGAACCATCCCGTTGTAAAGCGCTGTGGGATTTTGCAAATCGTGCGGCGCCAGCAATTCCGCCGGAAACACAGGCATAGACGGCACGAGATTGTGATTCTCCATTGCCTGCCGCGCCGCCGTGACCCACCGTTCCATTTCATCGAGGGTTTGCTTCAATCGCTCCTGATGTTGCGTCGTGGTGGGATCAGCCAATTCCACCCGTTCATATTCCTGGCTCAACTCCGGCGTCGCCGCGTAACCCTCCGGCGGAGTCCAAGATTCAATGCGCGTCCCACCCCAACTCGATTCAATCAGGCCAACCGTCACACCCAGTTTCTGCTGCAACTCTCGTCCAAAAAAATAGGCCGCCGCCGAGAACCCGCTCCATCCCCCTTCCGCGATGCTTTTCGGCGAGCAAAGTTTCCATTCGCCGTCGATGTTCGTTTGCGGCAGCGCATCCCACTTGCGCGTCACCAGCAACAGCCGAAGCTGCGGATTATTGGCCTCCGCGATTTCCTTCTGCGAGTCGCGGATCATTCCCATTCCCATTTCCATATTGGACTGCCCCGAACAAAGCCACACTTCGCCAATCATCACATCAGCGAATTCCACCGAACTCGACCCCGAAACTTTGAGAACAAACGGCCCGCCCGCCTTCATCGCCGGTAAAACAACTTTCCATTCCCCGCGTTCATTCGCGTGGCCTTGACCGCTCGCTTCGCCAAGCATTACGGACACCGTTTCATTCGGCTCTGCCCATCCCCAAATCACCAATGGTTTATCACGCTGGAGGACCATGTGATCGGAGAACACCTTCGGCAATCGCACCTCCGCTTGCGCCGAAAGAACACCCGCCACGAACCAAAAAATGACCGCCGCCAAAGAGACAAAGGAGAGTCTTCGCATATTTCTGACAAAGGGTGAAACCTTCCCGCAGGAAGTCAAGAAATCGAATCGAGCAAGGCCGGACTCCTGTGCGAGGGGGGTCGCCTGCATTTTTTGGTAATGCCTGAGTGACGGCGGATTTTGGGTTAAGATCAGGAGGAATCAAACAACAACCGGTAGGGGTCGCGCTTTTCGTCTTGGGCCAACGCATCAAGGGTGCGCTTGAAAACGCCGAAGGCGTCGCGGGTTCGTTTCGAG
>DATAUD010000098.1:0-30740 GCA_036268455.1 Verrucomicrobiia bacterium | reverse complement strand
CCGGAGGGTTTTCGCGCAAAAGGCCCTCTGGCTTTGTTGCGCCTCGGTCACAGCCCGACTTCGGGGATGCTCCCTCGTTGCGCCTCGCCATAGGGCCTTTTGCGCGAAAACGGAACCCCTCGTATTTTTCAGACACGCTCTAAGGCCCGCGCCGCCGTGGTTGTTCCCAACGGTACATTATTCGGCGATGGTGTCTGTGCGCGCATCAAGGAAGAGCTGCTCAAGGAATTCAACTTGCACACCGTAGTTCGACTGTCCAACGGCGTCTTCGCGCCTTACACAGGCATCCCTACTAACATTTTATTCTTTGATCGCTCCGGGCCAACCCGTGAGGTGTGGTATTACGAGCAACCGCTGCCGGAAGGCCGGAAGAACTATACCAAAACCGCCCCTATCCAATTTGACGAATTCGCCTCCCTAATCGAATGGTTCAATAAACGAAAAGAAAATGACCACGCGTGGAAAGTCTCGGTCGCCGAGATCCTAGCCAACAACTGCAATCTCAACCGCAAAAACCCGCGGGCCAAGGACGACATTATGCATCTGCCTCCCGAACAGCTTGCCGCCAACATCCTGAAGAAGGAACAACGCATCGCGGAAATCATGGGGACTATCCAAAAGCTTCTGGCAAAGCAAGCATGAACAAGCAATCGCGAAAAGTGAATTTGGGCGAAGTGCTGACTCCGACAGTACGCGGCGAAAGGGTTGACGCCTCGAAGGAATATCGCCTGCTGGGAATTCGCCTCGACGGGAAAGGTCCATTCTTGCGTGAAACAGTCACGGGCACACAAACTTCGGCGACCAAACTTTTCCGAGTTGCCGAAAGAGATTTCATTTACAGCCGACTGTTCGCTTGTCGCGGAGCGTTCGGCGTAATTAGCAAGGAATTAGATAGTTGTTTCGTTTCCGGCGAATTTCCAGCATTCGTTTCCGTGCCGGGCAAGATTGATGTCGAGTATTTGAAATACTGGTTTCGGCTGCCGAGCGTGATTGCCACGGTGGACGCCGATTGTTCCGGCAGCACGCCCCTGACGCGAAATCGGTTTAAGGAAAATTTCTTTCTGGCGCTAGAAATTCCGTTGCCGCCGTTGGCGGAGCAACGGCGAGTGGTGGCGCGGATTGAGGAACTGGCCGCCCAAATCAACGACGCTCGAAACCTCCGCCACCAAGCCGCCGAAGAAGCCGAGGCGCTTTTTGATTCGGTTCTTGCGGAGCGTTTTAATTCATCCGAGTGGCCTCTGAAATTGTTGCCGGAAGTCGCTGAAGTGGCGCGTGGGAAATTTGCGCATCGTCCACGCAATGAACCACGTTTCTACGGTGGTGAATATCCCTTCATTCAGATCGGTGACATTTCAAATTCAGATCGATATATTCGCAAACATTCGCAGACACTAAACAAAGAAGGCTTGGCAATTAGTCGATTGTTTCCCACGGATACCGTTGCCATTGCGATCACCGGTGCGACAATTGGCGTCACCGGAATACTTGGATTCGATTCGTGTTTTCCAGACAGTATTGTTGGAATTCAAGCAAAGTCAAAGTTCGCCACGCCGGAATTTATTTATTTGGCTCTCGAGCACGCCAAGAAATCTGCGCTCGCAGAAGCGACGCAGACGACTCAACCAAACATCAATCTTGGAAATCTTCAGCGGTTAAAAGTGCATGTGCCACCGTTGTCCAAGCAACGCCGGATCGTGGCCGAACTGGACTCTTTGCAAGCAGAAGTGGACGCACTTAAGCGTCTTCAATTCGAAACAGCCGCCGAATTGGACGCCTTGCTCCCTGCCATCCTCGACCGCGCCTTCAAAGGGGAATTATGAGGAAACTATCAGAGGCATAAGCAGAACGCCGCATCCCGATTCCATTGCGCTTTAGCGGGACTGGTTTAGCTTGGAATCATGTATAAAAGACCTTTGAACGGGCCGCCCTCGCCCGAAGAGTTTCAGCGGCAATTGCAGGAATTCATGCGCCAGCACTTTGCCGGCGCCTCTCAGCCCAAAACCAGCGCGGCGGACGCTCCGGATGCAACAGAGGAACACACCGAAACATCGGACTTCTCATTCGATAAAAAACCGAGAGACGTCAAGGCTTACCTCGATCGGTTCGTCATCAAACAGGAGGAAGCCAAAAAAGTGCTCAGCGTCGCGCTTTGCGACCATTATCATCACGTCCGCCTGGCGATGGAAGGCAAGGACCAGTCCAATTACGCCAAGCAAAATGTCATTTTGCTCGGCCCCACAGGCGTCGGCAAAACCTACCTCATTCGCAACGCCGCCGACCTCATCGGCGTCCCTTTCGTCAAGGCGGACGCCACCAAATTTTCCGAAACCGGCTATGTCGGCAACGATGCCGAAGATCTCGTTCGTGAATTGCTCCGCCGCGCCGAGGGCGACGTTACCCGCGCCCAATACGGCATTATTTACATCGACGAAATTGACAAAATCGCCGCGGCCTCAAACGTGGCCAGCCGCGACGTCAGCGGACGCGGCGTGCAAACCAACCTCCTCAAGTTGATGGAGGAAACGGAAGTTCCCGCCCGCTCGCCAAACGACATCAGCGGACAAATCCAGGCCATGATGGACCTCACGCAACGCGGGAAAAAAGCTCCTGCCTCCATCAACACCAAACACATTTTGTTCATCGTCAGCGGCGCGTTTCAGGCGTTGGAAAACATCGTCAAAAAACGGATGCGCGAAACCTCCATTGGCTTCGCCGCCCCCGCCGGCAAGCCGGCCTCCGAAGCATCCTCCCTCGAAAACGCATCGACCCGCGATTTCATCGAATTTGGTTTCGAACCGGAATTCATTGGCCGTTTGCCCGTGCGTGTCGTCTGCAACCCCCTGAACGTGGATGACCTCTTCACAATCCTGAAAACTTCCGAGGGCAGCATTATCCGTCAATACGAACAAACCTTCGCCGCTTACGGCATCGAAGTGCTCTTTCGCGACGACGGCCTGCGCCGGATCGCCGAACTTGGAGGCGAGGAATCCACCGGCGCGCGCGGCCTGATGACCGTTTGCGAACGCATTTTTCGCGATTTCAAATTCGAACTGCCTTCGACGCTCGTCCGGCGGTTCGTCGTCACCCGGGAATTGGTGGACAATCCTCCCGCTCAACTGCGCACGTTGATGGCCGAACACGAGCAGGAGGAACGCACGGTCGCCCGGCAATTGGTCCACGATTTCGCCGACCGCTTTCGCGACAGCCACAAGCTGGAAATCCGCTTCACCGACGACGCCGCGGACCGTCTGGTCGCGATGGCCCTGGAGCAATCAGTCCCCATCCGCGACTTGTGCGCCGCCCGCTTCAAGGATTTTCAATTCGGCCTAAAACTCATTTGGCAAAACACCGGCCAGAAGGAATTTTCAATCGACACCGACGCTGTCGAATCCCCGGATAAAACCCTCAGCGATTGGGTGGTCAAGAGCTATCGTCCGTCGTAACACCGTCACAACTTGTTCAAGTCGACCGCCTGAATCAGCATTGCGTTCCCGACGCGGTTGTAATCGGGCTGTTGTCCCGGCGCGACGGATTGCCCAATATCCCCCGGTGGCAGCGTGAAAAGCATCGGGACCCGCCAGTGCCAGTACTCAACATGCCCGTCCGCAAACGACAAGTCCGCCCCCTGTTCATGTCGGTTGGCGGGCATGTCCCACCAAACGCCCGAGTCGTAATTGGGCATCGGGTATCCAAATTGCGCGTCCCACATCGTCGCCTCGCTTTCGTCGATAAAAACAAAAGCCTGCGACGGCGACGGATTATGAATCTCCGCCAATTTTAAAAAACACGGTTGCACAACATCCACCGCGACGTTTTCACTTGGATCCACTATGGATCCGAGTCCGTTCACAGATTGGCTCATGTTGTAACTCCGGTTTCGCAATTGGACCCCGCCGTCAACGGTCGAAAGATCCGACGGACAATGATAAATCGCGGTTTGTCTGTTATACGGAAAAAGAAGCCCCGCCTGGATATTCGCCGTGTTTGTATCAATCCGCGGCTGCCCCTCGCACCACGAAAGCTGCTCCATATTTGCCATCTCACCCGAATTCCCCGTGGAAATGTCGTCGTTCGGCGGCAGCACCTGGCCGTAATCGTCCACATACAGGTGCCAGCAAACTTGCAATTGGTGGAGATTGCTTATGCAATTGATCTTTTTCGCCTGGTCCTTGGCCCGCGCCAACGACGGCAGCAGAATCGCCGCGAGCATTGCAATGATCGTGATGACCACCAGCAATTCAATCAGGGTAAAACCTCTCCCTCGAAGCCACTTCCCGGTCGGCAATTTAACATAGTCCCGTTCCGCCTTGGGTGAACGGCTTTGCATGAGCTTTGATGAGACGCATATCCTGCCCTAAAGGTTCCCAAAAAAGCCAGCAAATTCGTCAAGTTTTTCGATGCAAATCAGCCCGCCCCGCCCTGGTAATACGCATCGATCTTCGCCGACACATCCTTAAAGCCCATGTCGTTCTGATAAATCGTCTTGAAGTGCTCGATCGCCTCCTCCTTCTTACCCATTTTTTCCAGAACCGACCCGAGCGCGTAAATCAATTCCTTCTTCTCCTCGTCAAAACCGACCTTCTCCTTCAGCGCCATTTGCAGTGTATTCGCCGCCATATCGAGCATTCCCCGCTTGGCAAGACATTGCCCCATGTAACTCATCGCCTGCAATCGCTTGTTGGGATTCCCCTGCGCCTTTTGAAATTCCGGCATCGCCTCCGAAATTCGCCCCATCTTAAAGTAAAGTTCCCCCAGCTCAAACCGGATCACCAAGTCGTTCGGATACCGATCCGCCCGCTGCTTCGTTTCCGCAAGCAGGTAAGCGTTCCGTTCCTGTTGTACTTGCGCCAATTTCTCCGCGTAATCCGGCGCGTTCCGATCCAGCGCCTCCTGCGCCGCCTCGAATTTTTTCACAGTCGTGTCCGAAATCGCCTTCAGCAACGACGAATCCGTCGCCCCCTCCTGCGACACGATTCGGTTGTAAGCCTCCAGCGCCTTGTCGAAATCCTTCCTTTGCGCGTGCAACTCCGCAATCGTCCGAAGCACCTTGAAATTGTTCGGCTCATTGACCAATCGCGCCTCGTGCTCCTTGATCATCCGCGATGTCACGTCCTCCGACTTGACCTGCCGATTCGCCTGCTCCAATGAAACCGCTTCGTCCTTGTTCTTGAGAATGTCCCGATACGACCCAGTCCCTCCCGACAATGCCTCGTAGCCACCCTCCGCCAGCGTTTTCCGCGCGGAAATGTCCTTAAGCTCGTCCACAAGCCGCAAATCATTCGGATGCAGCCGCATCAACTCCGAAAGAATCATTTCCGCCTTCTCGCCCTGCCCCGACGCCGAGTAAGCCCGCGCCAGATTCTTTTGTGATTCCTCGTCCTTCGGCGAATTCTTCACCACGATCTTCAGCGAAAGCACAGCCGTCTTCGGCAAATCCGACGCCATCGCCGCGTCCGCCAAAAGTTTATGGGCTGACCCGTTATTCGGATCGCCATTAAGGATTTGCTCCGCCGTCTTGAGCGCGTCCAGCGGATTCTTCATCAACTCGATCTGCCCCTTGGCGAGCAACGGCGACGACCCCGCGCCGCTGATCATTTTCTTGAAAAAAGTGCTGCCGCCCGAATTCTTTTGCGACTGGGCGGCCCTCAAGGCTTCCCGGCACTCGTAAAATGCCGGCTCCTGCGCAAGGACGTGGGTAAACCGTTCTACGGCGTACTCGAAATTTCGCCGGGCGAACGCTTCTTTCCCCTTCTCATATTGTTCGCGCGCCGGACGCGGAATCTGGTTGAGTGTTTTCTCTGCCATAAAGGCATTTTATAAACCCTCCCGCCAAAAATCCATAGGAAAAGCTCGCATTCGCCAATCCGTAAAATGCGAGGGTTAACCCGTTACGGTGAATCCATTTTGTGCGTCGCCGTCGGCCAAGCCCCGTGCTTCCAGCTATCCCGAAGCGTCCCCGGCAGCCCGCCCCGCGTCAGGTAATCGCTCAACGTCAAGTCGAACATGATCAGCAGCCAGATAAACCCCACCGCCACAAACAGCCGCGTCAGCGTCGTCTCGTATCGCGCGTGCATCAAATAAACCAGCATCAACAACGCCTGCGCGAACGCAATGGTGAGCGACGCCACCAGATTGAACGGCCCCAAATCCACCTCCGCCAGCCCGCAATTCAGCGCCAGCAGCAGCATCAAAACCACCCACACGCCCACATACGTTTTGCGCGGAACAATTTGAACTTCAGTCCGGATCATAAATCCTAATGCCGATTCACAAGGTAAAAAAGCGCGTAAAGCCACACCCAAATCACATCCACAAAATGCCAGTAAAGTCCCGACATGACGACCGGGTTATGGTACGCGGCCGAAAACTTTCCCTTCCGCGCCATCCACGCAATGACCCCCAGCGCGCCAATCCCCACAAGCAAGTGCAGCGAATGCACCCCAGTCGTCACCCAATAAAGAAACCAGAAAATCTGCGCCTGCGCCGGCAGTCCGTGCTGAAACTGCGCTCCTGGAACAAGGTGCTCGTCGATGTCGCTCTTGTATTCCAGGCCCTTCACTCCGAGAAAGCAGCACCCAAGAAACATCGTCGCCGCCAAAAAACCCAGCAACGCCCGCTGCCGCCCGCTTTGCGCCGCGTGAATCGCCAGCGACATCGTCAAACTGCTCGTCAATAATAACGCCGTGTTGATCGTCCCATAAACGATTTTCACATGCCGTCCCGCCTCCGCGAAGGCATCGGAGTACGCGTGCCGGTAAATCGTATAACTCAAAAACAACCCGCCGAAGAACAGAACTTCCGTCGCCAGGAACGTCCACATTCCCAGCGTCGATGCCTCCCGTTGCTGAAGCATGTCGTCGTATTGTTCCGCAAGTCCTGTGGGCGCGTCAGCCATGGATCAATTCCTCCTCGATTTCCGGCGAATACTGATATGGCTTTTGCGTGACAATCGGCGTTTGCGCGAAATTCTGCTTCGGCGGCGGCGAGGGCGTCTGCCATTCCAGCCCGGTCGCCTTCCACGGATTCGGCGGCGCTTTCTTCCCGTTTTTGAGCGACCAGATCAAATAGATCAGCGGCAGCAAATACCCAATTCCCAAAATGGAAGCCCCCGCGCTCGACATCACGTTAAAAATTTGAAATTCCGGCGCGTAAGCATGATAGCGCCGCGGCATCCCGAGATAACCCACAACAAACTGCGGCAGAAAAGTGACGTTAAAACCAATAAAGATTATCAGCGCCGCCAGCCGCCCCAGATTTTCCGGGTAAAGCCGCCCGGTGATCTTCGGCCACCAATAATGCAGCCCGCCCAAAAACGCCGTCACCATTCCGCCCACCATAATGTAATGGAAGTGCGCCACGACGAAATAAGTGCCGTGAACGTGAACGTCAAACCCCAGCGCCGCCAGGAACAATCCCGTCAAACCGCCCACCATGAACAGCCCGATGAACGCCAACGCGTACAGCATCGGCGTGTCAAAGTGAATGCGACCCCGGTATAACGTCATTGTCCAATTGAAAACCTTGATCGCCGACGGCACCGCCACCAGGTAGCTCAACAGCGAAAAAACCAACCCCGCGTAAACCGATTGGCTGCTGACAAACATGTGATGCCCCCAGACAAAAAACCCGATCAGCGCAATCGCAACGCTCGAGAACGCGACAAAGTGATAACCAAAAATCGGCTTCCGCGAAAAGCAGGTGATCAACTCACTGATCACTCCCATACCCGGCAGGATCATGACATAGACCGCTGGGTGCGAGTAAAACCAGAACAAATGTTGGAACAGCACCGGGTCTCCGCCGAGCTTGGGATCGAAAATGCCAAGGCCCCAGATTTTTTCCGTCGCCACCAGCACCAGTGTCATCGCCAGCACAGGCGTCGCCAAAACCAATATTATACTTGTCGCGTAGGTGGACCACAGGAACAGCGGCAATTTGAACCACGTCAACCCCGGCGCCCTCAATTTGTGGATGCTCACAATAAAATTCAGCCCCGTCAAAATCGAACTGAACCCCGCGACAAAAACCCCCGCGATCATCGTCACGACATGGCTGTTGGAAAATGCGCTGCTGTAAGGCTCGTAGAAAGTCCACCCCGTATCCACGCCCCCGAACGCCACGGCATACAGCGCCAGCAAACCGCCCAGGTTAAACAGATACCAACTCAACAAATTCAGCTTCGGAAACGCCAGGTCCCGTGCCCCTAACATCAAAGGCACAAGAAAATTCCCCAGCACCGATGGAATCGAAGGAATCAGGAAAAACCAGACCATCAACGTCCCGTGCATCGTGAACAGTTTGTTGTAGGTCTGCGAAGTCACCATGTCCCCCGCCGGCGTGAGCAACTCCATCCGCATCATTGCCGCGGCGATGGCCGCAATCACAAAGAAAACAAGGATCGAATACAGATACAGGATGCCAATGCGTTTATGGTCCGTTGTCAGCAGCCACGACCCGAGCGTCTGTCCCCCATCCTCAAAATACGACAGCAACCGCTGCGGCGGATTCGGAATTTCAGGCGTAACGGTTTGCGGCATCGTTGTTTTCATGGTCGAACCTCCGGGGATGGTGATTGAGTCTCTAGACTCTTAATGTAAGCGATCAATTCCAGCATTTGCTCTTCGTTGACCTTGCCGGTGAACGACGGCATGTCATTGGTGTAACCTCCCACGATTTGTTTGGCCGGAAAGAGAATCGAATCGCGAATATATCCCTCATCCGCCTGAACAACCGTGCGGTCGTTCAATGGCACTGGCTTGCCAAACACACCCTCCAGTGGCGGCGCGCGGATCACCGAATTCCCCATGTGACACCCGCTGCAACCCAGTTGCCGGAATAATGATTCGCCGCTCTGGACCAGCGACGGCTCCGGCTGCCCTTTGGCCAGCCAACTCGTGTAATCAGCCGGGCTCATCACAATGATCCTCCCGACCATCAGCGAGTGGGATGTGCCGCAATATTCGGAGCAGAAAAGGTGATATGTCCCAATCTTGTCCGCGTTGATCCATTCAGTTGTGTAACGCCCCGGCACCACGTCCTGCTTCACTCGAAACGCCGGCAGGAAAAAACTGTGAATCACATCCTCGGAGGTCATCATTAGTTTCACGTCGCGGCCCATCGGCACGTGCAATTCGTTGATTTCCCGGTTGCCTTCCGGATGCTGGATCTTCCACATCCACTGCTTGCCAATAACATTGATCTGCATCGCGTCGGGCGGCGGCCGTTCGATTAGAAAATACTGTCGCGATCCCCACACATAAAAGCACATGAAAATCAGTGTCGGCACGATCGTCCACGCCACCTCGATCTTGTATTCCGGCAATTCCAGCGGCGTCCGATCGGCGGGATTTCCGTTTCGATACTTGAACAGAAAATAAACCATCGGAACGAAAACAATCAGGCAGACCGCCGCGCTGAGACAGAGCAGGCCCCAATAGATATAATCCGTCTGCTCCGCGACCTTCGATGCTTGCGCAGGGAAAAGCGGAAAATTCATGCCGCCCCTCTCAATTTTGGCTTTCGGACAAGCCACACGATCAGCCCGATGATTCCTAGCGCTGTCGCCACACCCATCAGCCGCAGCACTCCCACAATGGTCGCGCTGTACTTCCCCGTGAGCGGGTCGTAATGAAAGCAAAGCAGGATCAACTGCTGGATCGGCCCACCTGTTTTGTTGACCGAGGCGTCCTGCAAATCCGCCGAAAGTTCCCGCGATGAAAATGTCACGCCAAAGAGATAATGCGAAATCGTCCCGTCCGGCGTCAGGATGACCAACCCGCTCGGATGCGCATATTCTTTGGACGCCGGATCATACACGTAACGAAAACCCACTTCGTCGGCCAATTGGTGGATGTCCGTCTCGTCCCCGGTCAAAAAGTGCCACCCATCCGCCGAGCCGTTCCGGCCATACTGCCGGGCGTACGTCCGCTTCTTTTCCGCCGCCAGCGCTGAAGTTTCGTTCGGATTAATGCTGACGTCCACCACTTCAAATTCCTTCCCAATGCTCCACCGAATGTCGGAGGCGCTGTCCACCATCCCGTTGAGCACCAGCGTGCAAAGCATCGGACATTTGTAGTAACCGAGCACCAGCACGACTGGCTTCCGCCCAAAGTAATTCCCAAGTTGAACGGCGTTTCCCTCCTCGTCCCGAAAATGCAGTTTTGGCGATACCGTCGCACCGACCTTCTGCTCGAAACGAATTTCATTCAGCGTGCTGTCTGGCAGCGACTGTCCCCACACGGACGAACCCAAGGCCAACGCGCTCGCCGCAAGCCAGTTTGCAAAGTTGGCCTTCATTGATTTCCTCCGGTGCGTTGCTGGATTAATTGATCGGGCGAAGGCCCAAGCCGGTTGCCATTCGTGCCGCTCCGCACCGGCAGGCCCTCTTCCAAAACCAGGTTCATCGCCTGATCAATGGGAACGCGCACGATCCCCGCCGTCCGGTTAACCCATCCGTAACTATTGAGTTCTGCCTCCTCCCGCCGTCGAAATTCTTCCAAGTCCAATCTGGGCGAAACCTGCAAAACCGGAAAACCCGCTCCAACGCGAGCCCCCTTTGCGGGATTCCAAAGATCGGCGGTTGCCGGCATATGATTCAGCGAGGTCATAAAGCACGCGATAATCCCGTGAAGGCTCAACCCGAATAGGAACAGCAGAAAAACCACGACAAACACCCATTTCGCATGGACGTCCCGTCTTTCGTGGCCAGTCTCCCTCTCCCGGGGGAGAGGGATTAAGGGTGAGGGCGGTTTAGCGCTCATATTTGAAGGCGAATTGCAGCCCTGGGTCCTGTTGCAACAAAAGCGGCGCGGCCTTGAGGTTTGCCAGGAACACCGCCACCCACAATCCGCCGATCCCAATCGGCATCGCAAAATCCAACCAACTGATCCTCAACCCTTCCGGGTGAAGCGTCGGCATGACCATCCAGTAAATGCTGGCGATATGGCTTAGAAAGAGAACCGCCGCCACAGCCGTCAGCGGCGCGGCGTTTTTGCTCACCGCCCGGAAAAGAAGCAGGTAGAACGGCACGAAGAAATGAAACAACGCGAGCACCGCCACAATCACTTTCCAACTCGTCGCGATCCGGTGCAGATACCAATCAATCTCGTGCGGCAGGTCCCCGGAATAAATGATCAACAACTCCCCAAACGAGACGTACGTCCAAAACATCACAAATGCCAGAAGCAGGTTGCCCAATTGATGGTAATGGCTTTTGTTGACAACGATGGCCAGCGGCGTTCGTTTTCGGAACAGCGCAATCATCACGACGGAAAACGCCAGCGCCGAAAGAATCTGCCCGATTATGAAAACCACCGCGAACATCGTGGAATACCAATGCTTCTCCAACGACATCACCCAATCAACACTCGCGAACGTCCCCAGCAGCGAATAAATCACAATGCCAATGCCGCTCAGTTTCCGTGCTCTGCGGGTTGGCTCAGCATCTGTCGTTTCATCTTGTTGAAGCGACCATTTGCGCAACTGCCAGCCCATCCAAATCCAAACGCCGAGAAAGAACACCGTTCGAACGATAAATCCCCATGTGTTCTGATACGCCTGCCGTCCCTGCAATACCTTGTCGGACGCCACGTCAGCCGGCCGCGCCCATGGATAAAGGTGTGGCAACCCCAAAAAGATTGGAATGAACAACAGCAACATCAGCGGCATCACCATGAACCCCGCCTCCAGGAATCTCCGCGTCGGAAATCCCCACCGCCCGCCGACTAATTGGTGGATCATCGTCACCAAAAAGCATCCCAGCGAAAGTTGCAGCCAGAACAGATAACCAAAAAGATACGAAAAGAAAAACTGCTGCGGTTCGCTGAAAATCCCAATCACCGAAACCCCAAGAACCACCAATCCAATCACCAGCGCCGCAAGTTGAATGCGGTTGAGGCGCGCGCGAAGACCCGGTTCCCATGCCGCGGGATATTTCGCCCCTTCGATCTTCAGCTCGCTGCTCAACACGTCGGTCACTGCGCGCCCTCCAGTTTCGCCCGTTCCGCCTCCGGCGCTTCCGCCAGCGTCGCGTGCTGGCTCTTTTGTAAAACACGAATGTAAGCCGCAATCGCCCATCGGTCGGTTGGATCGACCCGCGTCGCGTAAGGATACATGACGCCATAGCCGCGCGTGATCACGTCAAAGAAGTGTCCCGCCGGCGCCTGCCGCAATCGGTCAATGTGATACGAGGGCGGCGCGGGAAACCCTCGTTGCACAATCACTCCGTTCCCCTCTCCGGTGCGCCCGTGGCAAGGTGAACAGTAAATGTCAAAACGTTCCCTGCCCCGCTCCAGCGTCTCGCGCGTGATCGGAAACGGAAATGTCTCCACCAGATTTGTGCCGATCATTCCCGTGTAAAACGCTCCGTCCGCATCCAGATGTCCCCGCGCAATCGTATGCGGCACAAGCGGGCGCGACGCCATGTGGTTGTCCTGGAAAAAATCGCTCGTCCCCAGCGGCTTGCTGATGGGCTGATGAAACATGTCCCGACGGCAACCCGCCGCCAGCAACGCCACAGCCAGACACGTCAGGACCCGTTTATTCATCCCACACCTCCGAAACTTTCACAGGCTTGAGGCTTTCCAAAAAATTCCGCGTCGCCGCCGCCGCGAACTTCTCGTCCTTTGTTTCGATGCACAGGAAAAACCGGTCAATGGACGCCCGCTTGAATTCCGGCACGTTGAAAACAGGATGGTGCGGGCGGGGCAGCCGGTTCAGGATCAGCATCCCTGTGAGCGCCGAAAGCGAAGCGATCAACACAGTCAACTCAAAGGTGATCGGGATGAAATTCGGCCAGCTATTGTGCGGCCGCCCGCCGACGTTCAACGGATAAAGCGGCCCCATCGAAATCCATTCCATGAAATATCCTCCCAGCCCGCCGATCATCCCGCCTATCAGGGTAATGAGGGGAACCGGGCTGTAATCCCGCCCCAGCGCCTCGGCCAAACCTTCGATTGGAAACGGCGAATAGCCGTCCATTTCCCGATACCCTTCGGCGTAGGCGCGTTTGGCCGCTTCAAGCAATTGTTCGTGCTCCTCAAATTCCGCCATCAGGCCGTATAGAGTCCTCTCCTCCCCCGCCGTTGGCGCTTCGGATGGAAAGCCAAGGACTGCCGTTCTTTCTTCCGAGGTCACAGCCGCCCCTCCTTCCGCTGCGCAATCAATTCGCGCGATTCAGTGATGGAGATCATCGGGATGTACCGAATAAAAAGAAGCAGCAGCGTTAGAAAAAGTCCGATGCTTCCCAGGAGCGTTGCCCAATCCCAGACGGTCGGATAATACATCTGCCAACTCCGCGGCAGAAAATCCCGGTGCAAACTCTGGACGACAATCACAAACCGCTCCACCCACATCCCCACGTTGGCCGAGAGCGCCACAAACCACAGGGCAATGTCGTGCGTCCGCACCCATCGCGACCACAGCAATTGCGGAATCGCGACGTTCAGCGTCATCAAAACCCAAAATATCCACCCATACGGGCCAAACATCCGGTCGTGCATCATGTATTTGTCAAACACATCCCCGCTGTACCACGCCATGAACGCCTCCATGATGTAGCCGTAGGCGACCATCCAGCACGTGATCAGCGTCACGCAAGCCATGTTGTTGAGCGTCCGCGTCGTGATCAGGTTCTGAAATCCAAAGATGCGCCGGATCGGAATGATCAGGTTCAGCACCATCGCAAACCCGGAGAAAATCGCCCCGGCCACGAAATACGGCGGAAATATCGTCGAATGCCATCCCGGAACCTGCGCAACCGAAAAGTCAAAACTCACCACACTATGCACCGACAACACCAACGGCGTCGCCAACCCCGCCAGCAGCAGGTACGCCGATTGATGATGCTTCCAATGCATCGCCGAACCGCGCCAACCGAGAGACCCTATCCCGTAGAAGATTTGCTTCCATTTCGTTTTCGCCTTATCCCGAACCGTTGCCAGGTCCGGCATCACGCCGATGTACCAGAAGATCAGCGACACGGTGAAATAGGTGCTGACCGCAAAAACATCCCACACGAGTGGACTGCGGAATTGAGGCCACAACGCCATCGTGTCCGGATACGGAAGAATGAAATAAAATATCCAAGGCCGCCCAAGATGGAGCAACGGAAACATCCCGGCGCACATCACCGCGAACAAAGTCATCGCCTCGGTAAAGCGGTTGATCGTCGTCCGCCACTTTTGCATCAGAAGCAAAAGGATCGCTGAGATAAACGTCCCCGCATGGCCAATCCCGATCCACCACACAAAGTTCACAATGGCAAACCCCCACGCAATCGGAATATTGATCCCCCAAATCCCAACCCCCTTGAAAAGCAGATACCCCACCGCCACCCCGAACATCATCAACATCATGAACGCAATCGTGAATGCGATCAGCCACGCCCGTTGATGCCGATGGTGCAGCGGCTCCTCGGTCAGTTGGTCGCTGACGCGCTCATAGGTCTCCTTCGGCCCGATCATTTCCGCCGGGTATCCGAGCACCGTCACTGGATACGGCTTGCCCGGGTCTGGCGCTTGCGGTTCGGAACCTTGAATTGTTTCCATGGCTAATCCTGTTGGGCTTCCGAATTGGGATTGGTGATCTTCGCCAGGTAAGTCGTGCGCGGACGCGTGTTTAACTCGCCAAGCATGGAATAATCCGTCGGCTGGCTCTTGAGTTGCGCCACCTGGCTCCCCGGCGTATTCAAATCGCCAAAAACAATGGCCTGGGCCGGACAAGCCTGCTGGCAGGCCGTCCTGACTTCGCCGTCTCGAATCCGCCGGTTCTCCTTTTCCGCCGTGATGCGGGCGGCGGAGATGCGCTGGACGCAGTACGTGCATTTCTCCATCACGCCGCGCCACCGCACAGTCACCTCCGGGTTGTACATCGGCTTGAAGTTCGGCATGTTATAATCCGTGTAGCGAAGAAAATTGAAGCGCCGGACTTTGTAAGGGCAGTTGTTGGAGCAGAACCGCGTCCCAACGCACCGCTGGTATATCTGCACATTCAACCCCTCGCTGTCATGCACCGTCGCCTCCACTGGACACACCAATTCGCAAGGCGCGTGCTCGCACTGCATGCACGGCGTCGGCATGTGATTGAATCCCGGATTATCCAGCGACCCCTTGTAATACGTGTCGATCCGTATCCAGTGCATTTCCCGGTTCTTATGAACCTGCTCCTTGCCAACAACAGGGATGTTGTTCTCCACCTCGCACGCAATCAGACAGGCATTGCACCCAATGCACGAGGTAAGATCAATCGACATCCCCCATTTATAACCCTCGTACGGATATTCTTTGGGGTAATAGAGGGTCTCCTCCGATCCCGGCTCCTCGACCGATTTTTTGATTACATCGGGACTCGCCCGAAGTTCCTCCAGAGTCGCATCCCGGTAAATTTGCCGCTCAGCGCTTTCGACATTAAAATGCGTCTGCGTCCCCACCAGCAGGTGCGTCTCCCCCGTCCGCTCCAATGTCGCCCCCAAGCCAATCCAAGGCGCATCCGACGGCCTTATGGAATATGCGTTAAATCCCACCCCATCCCCCACCCGCCCCGCCCGCGCCCGCCCATAGCCCAAGGGCAAGGTTATGGTATTTTCCGCCTGCCCCGGCATCACCCAAACCGGCCCAACCACCGCCCGCCCTTGAAACGTGACTTTAACGTTATCGTTATTTGTCAGCTTCAACCGTTCCGCCGCCTTCGGGCTGATATAAACCGCGTTGTCCCAAGTCAATTTGTTGATCGGCTTGGGGCATTCGTGAAGCCACCCATTATTGGCAAACCGCCCGTCCCACAAATTCGGATCAGGCCGGAAAATGACTTCAAAACCCTCGTTATGCTGGGAGGTTTTCAGGAAAGTTTGGGAATTTACGGAGACTTCCTTCCTCCCAAACCCACTCCCCCCGATAAACCCGTCGCAAATCGCCTTCCTCCATCCCGCCTCAAAATCCGGCCACGGATTTTGCTTCCGCCAATAATCCCGCAAAATCTCGTAATCGCTCTGAATCGGCTGCTGCCGCTTCATTACGCCCAAAAGCTCCGACGCCGATTTCCCATCGTAAAGCGGCGCTATCAGCGGCTGCATCAGCGAAACCGTCCCATCGAATGCCCGCGCATCACCCCACGATTCCAAATAATGCGTCTCTGGCACATGCCACGTGCAAAGCGCCCCCGTCTCGTCCAGTCCCAACCCCAAATGAATGCTCCGCTCCACCTTTTTCAGGTGCTCCCCAAAGTCCAAATCCACTGGCGCCGTATAAACCGGATTTCCCCCGAGGATGAAAAGCGTCTTCACCGCTCCCGTTTTCATTTCCCCGACAAGTTCCCGCAAAGACTCAAGCTGATTGACCGGCTGGGCCTCCGCAGTCTCGGAATAATAAACCGTATTCCCGACATTCCCCAAAATCTGATTGAGCCGGTGCGCCAGCGCATGAACAACCGGCGGCTGCCATTCCCCCGCGATGACAATGCTGCTGCCCTGATGCCGCCGCAAATCCTTGACCAACTCATCGAGAAACTGATTGTGACCCGGCTCCGCCTGCGCTCCCAACTGTTGCGCAACCTGCCGCGCGAAATCCTCGATTGCGGCGCCCTCCATCGGCAGCCGATGCTCCGCCATCGTGCCCGTAACCGTCGGCGTGCTCTCCACTACATACAGGCGGCTCATTTCCCTGCGTCCACCGCTCACCCTGCGTCCGTCGGCAAAATGCCGCGTGTATCGTAACCGCTGTGGATGCGCGCAAAGAAAATCCGCGTCCAGCGACAGAATCACGTTCGCTTTGTCAAACTGGTAATGCGTTTCGACGAACTCCCCGAAGGCCAGCCGCGCCCCGTCGCGAATATTGTCGCGGGTAATTGGATCGTATTGGTGCCATTTGGCCCCGGGAAATTGTTTGATCAAATCATTCAAATGCGCCGCCAGCGTCGGCGAGGTGACCGTCTCCGTAAGAAATCGCAAACCCCTTCCGTCCAGCCCGTGATCTAAATCAGAAAGAAACAACGCCCACGTGCTGATGTCTCCATTATGGGTCACGGTTTGAGAACGATCCGGATCGTAGAGATTAAGAATGGAAGCCTGCATCCAAACGCTCGATCCACCGAGACTGGCCGGATGCTCCGGATTTCCATCGACCTTGATCGGATGCCCCTCGCGGCTTTTCGCCAGCACACCCGTCGCAAAACCACCCATCAACATGGACGTGGCGTAATAGAGCGGGTCTCCCAGCACCATTCCTTGAGGCTGGTTCACGTACGGATAAATCTCCCGCGTCGGTTGCTTCGTGCAGGCGTTCAAACCCGCCAGCGCCATGGTCGCCGCGGACATCTTGAGAAAATTCCTCCGGCTCAAACCATCCCACCATTCGAAGGCCCCCGCCGGAAATTCGCGATGCAGCATCTCGCGGAATTCCCTGGTGTCCGCGATTTCCTCCAAGCTGCGCCAATAGTCCTGGCCTCGAACGCCGTTGAGTCTGACCCGGATCGCCGCGAGATCCAGTCTGGACGCCGGTTCGATAGGCTGCGTTGTTTTCATCGATGGCACATGCTGCAATCCCGGAGTTGGTCAAGACGGGTCCGGCTGACGTGATATTCCGTCAAGAGTTTTGCGCCTTGCTTCTTCTGATCAGGAGGCGGCCGCCACTCCGCGTTGAAAATCTGGTCCTTGGGCCGGATGTAATTTTCTGGCGCGGCGTGGCAGTTCAGGCACCACCGCATGTAAAGCGAGTGCTCCTTCCATGTCAGCGGCATTTGATCGACCGGCCCATGACAAGTCGAACACCCGATCCCTTTCTGGACATGGATCGAGTGGTTGAAAAAAACAAAGTCCGGCAGATCGTTGACTCTTTTCCAGTGCAACGGTTGCCCGGTCGCGAGGCTCTTGCGCTCCGGCGCGAGCATCGGCGCGTCGGTCCAAACTCGTGAATGGCAGGTCATGCAAGTCTCAGTGGGTGGAATGCCGGCGAAGGAGGATTTCTCGACAGAGGTATGACAGTACCGGCAATCCAGCCCAAGCCCCGCCACATGGTGCTGATGGCTGAAAGGAACCTCTTGTTCGCGCGGCACGTATTGGTCGGTCGTATAGGGCGACCAGTAAATCAGATAAACCACCCCCCAAAAGCCGAAGAACCCAAAGAAACCACCCACCAACGAAACACGAGCAAAGCTGTTGCTGCTTTTGCGAAAAATCTGCGCCATTGTCGCTCCAAATCAACTTCTTCCCGGACAAAGCATCGAACCGTCGCCTCATGTTTTCTTTCACCTTGTCCTCAGCCAATTGCCGTAAGGCGCGTTCAGTTAAGCCAGTTCCATGCCATGGGGAAGCTGAGTAAAATTCGGGTGAACGAAGCAACGCAGCCCGCAATTTGCAATGACCCTTTGCAAAATGCACTCCAGGGAAATGGATTCGCGCTCGACTTTTCGGTTCACGCGCGGACAATCGTGAAAGCCATGAGACGAGTCCAATCCATTGTCGCGACGTGCTGCTTGTTACTCGTAGGCAAGTCCTTAATGGCTCAAACAGTGATATGGACCGGCACCGACCCGCTTTCCAATGTCAGCACCAACTGGTCTGACGCAAACAACTGGGCTGGCGGCATCCCCTGGCGCACGGCGAACATTTGTTTCTTCGATACAGGCGTCAGTGGCGCCGAGGGAAGTGTGAATAATATCGTGGATGGCAGCACCACGATTTTGTCCTTGGAATATGGGAACACGAACGGGTTCCACACCACGCAAATCGATTCGGGCGTAACGTTGATCGTGTCCAACAACTCGGCTGCCAACCTTGTTGTAGTCGGAACTGGGACGGACGACGGCCAGAACGAAACGTTATATGCGACGATTACGGGCTCCGGCTCTTTAGCCGCGGTTAGCACCAACATCGGATCGGTTTTCAGTATTCAGCAAGGTTCAGAGAATAGCGGCAGCCATATGGCCACGCTCGATCTCTCGGGATTGCCAAATTTCAATTTAACCGCAGGCCGACTGTTGGTGGGTGGCGCTGGCGGAACGACGGCGAACAACAATCGCCCCTCCGGCACCTTCTATTTGGCCGGCGCCAACACAATTCGCCTCAACGGCGCGGCGCCAGCCATCGATGCGGGATACGGCCCGATGAACGGCGGGACGGAGTATCTGTATCTAGGCGAGAGCAACACGATCTTTGCCGATTCGATGACCATCGCCGGACAGAAATGCACCGCCACACTGGCTTTCAATCCAGCGATTGCCGACGGCGACCCCGTATTCAATCTGAACGGCAACACGAGTTCGAGGGTGACCACTCTATCCATCGGCGATTTCTCGGACCAATCTACCAGCGGATCCACTTGTTTTGGCACGGTGAATTTGACTGGCGGCAACGTTAATGCTCAGGTCAACACGTGCAACGTCGGACTGGGGCAGACTGGCAGCGGGACGGGCACCACCACCGGAATTTTGAGTATCGCCGCCGGACTGTTCAACATCAACCAACTGAATGTGGGATATGCCGGCAGCAGCGGCGTGGGCGCTGTGACGGGCATGGTGAATGTCACCAATGGGACGCTGGTAGTTAACTCCAACCTCGTGCTGGGCTATAATCCCCGAGGTTCCGTCATAGCTTCCGGGACATTAACTATTACCAATGGAACTGTCTTTGCCGCCAATATTATTTCCGGCGGAGGGAACAGCGAAATCAAGATGAGCGGCGGCCTGCTGACTGTCAGCAATACGATAGGTTCGCCGTCCGCGCCGTTGAGTTCCTTGACTCTCGACAATGGCGCGACGCTGCAACTCTGGGTTGCCAATGATCTGACCAACGCCGCGACAACCGGACTTTACAGCGACAACACCGGCGTAATTGACATCAGCGCCTTGCCGACGATTCTCGCTTATCCATCGCAGTTTCCCCTTATCGCATGTCCGCGCGGCGCGGCGAGCGGAATCACGTTCGCGATGGGTACACTACCCGGCGCTTTCAAAGGTTACATTTCAAACGACAATTCCAGCACGATTTGGCTGGTCATCACCAACGGCCCCGCCCTGCCTAAGACCGACCAATGGGGCGGCGCGGTGAGTGACAATTGGGACACCACCACATTAAATTGGACGAACAATCAAATCGCCGTGGCGTACAGCGAAGGGGACTTCGTCCTTTTCAACGACACAGCCCAAACAGGGGCAGTCAATATCGTTGGGACAGCGCCACTCATTCCGTATAGCTGGACTGTCACAAATAACGTTTTGAATTATACGTTTTTCGGAACCGACAGCGTCGCCGGTTTCGCTGGCTTGATCAAATCGGGCGGCGCATCGCTGACCCTTTCTGAACGCGGCGACAGTTTCACCGGCGGCATCACTGTCACCGGCGGCACAGTAATCCTCAATGAACCCGGGAGCGCCATTTCCGGCGGCCTGACCATCGCCAGCGGCGCAACAGCGCAAATTGGCAATGAGAACACAAACGGCGCGTTGCCCTCTGGCGCGATTGTCGATAACGGCTCGTTGGTTTTCAGCCAGACCATTACGAATTTGGTATCCAGTCCGATTTCCGGCACGGGCTCATTGACGCAGGACGGCGAAGGAATTCTTGAGTTGAATGGAACCAACAGTTACTCCGGCGACACCATTATCCTTCAAGGCACGCTGGCATTGACCGGTTCAGGCGCGCTTCCCAACAGCACAAATATTATTGTCAGCAATGCGACGCTGGATGTTTCGAGCGGATCCCAAGCGCGGGTCTTGCAAAATCTGAACATGACCAACGGGGCGATCAATGTTGGGGCGACGAGCGTCACCGTTTCCACTTTGAACCTTGGAGGCACGCGCAACACGATCAATGTCACCGCGCAGCCGGGGCCTGTTTTCGCTTATCCGACGAACATCACGCTCATCCAATCCGCCAACGGCATAAACGGGTATAATTTTGTTTTGGGCAGTCTCCCAGCATCTTTCGCGGGAACACTCAGCGAAAATGGCAACACAGTCGTCCTCACGCTGACTTCTGGTCCGCTTGCCGTGGTTCAAGGGACTATCAGCTTCGCCCCGACGAATGCGGGATTGGTTTTAAACCCGGCGTTCTGCGGCCTGAGCTACGAAAAATCAGAGTTGACAGGCAATTTGTTTGTCTCCAGCGACACATCCCTGGTCAAAATGTTCAGCCAAATAGCCCCAGCGGTCTTGAGGGTGGGCGGGAACAGCGTGAACACCACCTGCTGGGGTGGCTTGTCAGATTTAACTCCGATTACGCCCGCTCAAGTCGATGCGTTTGCCGGATTTATCAAAGCGTTGCCGACAAATTGGCATGTCATTTACGGCATTAATATGTCCGTCAACAATCCAACCAATTGCGCCGCTGAAGCCGCCTACGTCGCCAACGCGCTTGGACCCAGTCTGCTCGGATTTGAAATCGGCAACGAACCCGATTTATATTATGAGAACGGAATCCGGGCGACCAATTACACGTTTGCCGATTTCGTTTCAGAATGGCGGACGTTCGCGGCGGCGATCACCAACGCCATTCCCGGTTGGGCAGTGACCAATGCGGGCGCCGGTTGGACCATCACCGGTCCGGCCTCCGCGGGCAATACGAAGGGATATACCGTCCCCTTTGCCACCGACGAAGAAGGCGTCACTTCGATGTTAACGCAGCATTACTACCGGGCAAACGGGCAATCTCCATCGTCAACGTTGACCCTTCTCTTGGAACCGGACACGAGCCTGCCTGGAACTATAAGCAGCCTCGTCGCCGCGGCTGATACGACCAAACTGTCCCTGGGCTTTCGCATGGATGAATGCGGTTCGTTCTACAATGGCGGCGCTCTCAACGTCAGTGATGCCTACGGAACCGCCCTTTGGGCCATCGACTTCATGTTCACTTGCGCGCTTAATGGCGCCCAAGGCATAAATTTTCATGGGGGTGGGGATGGGACGGGCTACACGCCAATCGCGGACAATGGCTCCTCCGTCGTCCAGGCTCGGCCTGAGTTTTGCGGCCTTAAGATGTTCTCGCTGGTTTCCGAAGGCAGCGTCATTCCTGCAACGCTCTCGCTTGCCTCGAACGTAAATTTCACCGCTTACGGGGTGAAACGAACCGGTGGCGGAATCAGTGTTGTTCTCAATAATAAGGCAACCAATGAAGCGGTCCAGGTTGCCGTCAACCTGGGACCGGGTGTCACCGCGGCCGAAATGATAGAGTTGACTGGCCCGGCCCTCGATAGCACCAACGATTATACAATCGGCGGCGCGGAAATCGAAGCCAATGGTTCGTGGGCCGGCGGGGTGCAGTCGGTAATCCCAGCAACGAATGGCCAACTTACCATCCAGGTGCCTCCCATCAGCGCCATTTTGTTAAACCCGATACTGACTGGCACCGGGACGAATCTCACATTCAGCGTGTCCGGCAATCAGTTGAACTTGAGTTGGCCGTCCAATTACATTGGCTGGCTGCTGCAATCTAATTCGTTGGGCCTGGCGCTATCGAATGACTGGATGACTGTGCCGGGATCCGCCAGCACGAACAGCGTCCAGATCACGATTGCTCCGCGGACGACCAACGTCTTCTTCCGTATGACGCACCCGTAAAAGTCTCAAAGCCCGATGACAACGGCCTTGGTCTCGGTGTAGAGATTGAGCACTTCATGCCCCATTTCGCGGCCCCATCCCGATTCTTTGTAACCGCCGAAGGGCAGAGCCGCGTCGAAAACGTTGTAGCAATTCACCCAGACCGTTCCGGCTCGCAATGCCGCCGCGATGCGATGCGCCTTGCTGATGTCTTTTGTCCAAACACCCGCGGCCAAGCCGTAATTCGTCTGATTGGCGCGCGGGATCAGTTCTTCCGTCTTCGTAAATGGTTCGGCAACCACCACCGGACCGAAAATTTCCTCGCGAACGATGCTCATTTTTGGATTCGCGTCCTTGATGACTGTCGGCTGGACGAAATATCCCCGTCCGCCCATCCGTTTTCCGCCGGTTACGTAACATGCGCCATCCTGTTTTCCCTGGCTGAGGTAGTGCGTGACCCGATGCAATTGCTCCTCTGAAACCAGCGGCCCCATTTCGGTGTCCTGGCTCAGGCCCGGACCGAGTTTGATCTTCTTTGCGCGGGCCGCCACTCCATCGACTACTTCGTTGAAAATATCGCGCTCCACCATCAGTCGCGAGCCGGCGCAACAGCATTGGCCGTGATTGAAAAAGATGGCGTTGGCCGCGCCGTTAATCGCCGCCTCCAGATCACCTGCGTCCTTGAAGATGATGTTCGGCGATTTGCCGCCGAGTTCGAGGGAAACTTTTTTCAGGTTTCCCGTCGCGGCGCGCACGATGATTTTGCCGACTTCGGTCGAACCGGTGAAGGCGATTTTGTCCACGTCGGCATGTCCCGCCAGCGCGGCGCCCGCCGTTTCACCGAAGCCCGTAACGATGTTTACGACGCCGTCCGGCACGCCGGCTTCGAGAAGCAATTCGCCCAGGCGCAATGCGGAAAGCGGCGTTTGTTCAGCGGGTTTGAGCACGACGCAATTGCCGGTGGCAAGCGCGGGACCGAGTTTCCATGCGGCCATCAGCAGCGGGAAATTCCACGGAATGATCTGGCCGACCACACCGACGGGCTCGCGAAGCGTGAAGGCGTGGAACTGGGAATTTGGGGCGTAAGGAACGCTGATTGAAATTGTGTTGCCTTCAATTTTCGTCGCCCATCCAGCCATGTAGTGGAACAGGTCTGCCGCAAGCGGAACATCCGCCATACGCGCGACAGCCCTGGGTTTCCCGTTATCTATCGACTCGATTTCCGCGATCTCGTCGGCGTGCTGAAGAAGCAAATCGCCAACGCGCCATAGGATTTTGCCGCGCTCGCTGGGCGTCATGCGACGCCAGGGACCGGATCCGAAAGCGCGACGGGCGGCGGCAACCGCGCGGTTGATCGTTTCGCTATCGCTATCGGGGACGTGTGCGATCACGGCGCCATCGGCGGGATTGAAGACTTCGAAGGTTTTGCCGGAGGCAGAGGGAACCCACTTGCCATCTATGAGATTATGCCGAGGTTTGCCAAGCCAAGTTGCGACTGGCGCGCTTACACGAGGGGCCGAGGCGAAGGCAGCGCCGTTTCCGTTTCCGTTTCCAGCGTGGACGCGGGATTGGGTGTGTTGTGTCTTGCGATTGGATGAGTGACGACGAGGCAAAATCGTTTTCATAATAGTGTAAGTTCAAATAAAAGTTAGGTCCGATTTTTGGAAAAGCAATTCTTCAAATTTCAAAATCCGAGCAGCGCGGGCATTTCCTTTTGAAATCGGATGAAGTGTGTTACTCTCCAATACATGAACCATACAAGGATGTCCTGCGCTCTTAAATACCTCGCGCTGGCTGCACTGCTCGGATGCTCCGCCGCCATGGGCCAGACAACGATCTTTGATGAAAATTTCGACGGCGGTTATACCGGGGCATTCAGCACGTCCCAATATGGAGGTGGCAGCCCTTCGTATGTGACGAATATGGCGCTGAAGAGCGGGGGCAACCCCAACGGTTGCTATGAAGTCGAAATGATCACCACAACCGGCAGCGACTATTACTCGGGGCAGGTGCAGTTATCGACAGTTTCGGGAAATACGGATTCCAATCCGGCGGATTATGTTTTGTCGTTCGATGGTTACGGGAGCCAGGCTGGCAACATCCAGCTTTTGATTCAGGATTGGCAGGGTGATTATTTTGAAGGCTCGCAGCTTATCAGCGCGTTTGTGAACGACCAGTTGAACGCGGCCGATACCTGGCAAACTTTCAGCGTGAACCTGGGAAGCGTCACGACGGCTAGTCCGGCGGGGGGGACATGGCAGTTGTCGTTTCAAATCAACGCGTCTCAGTGGGGGGGCGCCGGGCAAACGGACGCGATCAAGATAGACAACATCATCCTCACTCATCTCGCGAATAATCTCATGGTTTCGTCCTCGGCCAATCCATCGGCCTCCGGCGAAAGCGTGAACTTCACGGCGACGGTGATCACCAATGGAGCGACTGCAGTGAATGCCACGGGTCAAGTAGTATTTTCCGACGCGGGTGGGCCGTTCAGCACAAATCTAGTGAGCGACGGAAGCGCGACCAGCGCTTCGATCACCAATTTACCGGTAGGCACCGACACGATCACGGCGGTTTACTCCGGCGGCAATTATCCCGCGGAAACCAATACACTCAGCCAATCCGTCAGCGCGCCGACAAGCCCTGGAATTGCGCAGGCGAATCTGCCGATTTACACGGATAATCTGGTCAACGGTTTCCAAAACTGGAGTTGGGCGACTATAAATCTGGAAAGCCTCAATCCGGCCCCTCATTCGGGCACGTATTCTGTCAGTGTCAGTGACGGGGGTTATCAAGCTTTATCCTTTCAATGCCCCGACATTAATTCCACGCCCTATATGAACCTGACTTTTTGGATCAATGGCGGGGCCGCGGGAGGACAGAAGGTGCAGGTTTGGGGATCGTTGGATCATAACAGCCAGACGGGTTATTCGCTCACCGCTCTGCCGAGCAATAAGTGGGAGCAAATCACCATTTCGCTTTCTGCGCTGGGCGTTGCCAATGCGTCGAATTTCACGGGTTTCGGGATCCAAGGCAACGTGGGCTCGGGGCAGCGGACCTTTTATGTCGATGACGTCGAACTTGTGGCCGCCCCTGTGCCCGCTGTGGTCCATCTCGGTGTTAATGCGCAAGCTGTTTTGGAGACGGTTGATGCGCGCCAGTTCGGCCTCAATACGGCGACCTGGGACGGCAGCCTGGGATCGTCCACCACGCTGCCGCTTTTGAAAGAGAGCGGCTGCATGAACTTGCGCTGGCCGGGCGGTTCGACTTCAGACGAATACGACTGGACCAGCGACCTCGAAGGGAATTCCACATTCAGGAACCTCGCCACCAATCTCGGCGCACAGGTGTTTACGACTGTCAATTATGGTTCAGGCACCGCCAGCGAAGCGGCGGCCTGGGTGCTTTCGGCGAATAAAACGAACCATTGCGGTTTTAAATATTGGGAAGTCGGGAACGAATGTTACGGCACATGGGAAAACGACACTCACGCGGTTGAACATGACCCTTATACTTATGCGACCAACGCGGTGGCTTACATCAACGCCATGAAGGCGGCTTACCCGACTGTGCCGATCAAGGTGGGTGTGGTGGTGGTGCCGGGCGAAGACAGTTCTGTAAATAATACGAAT
Organism: Verrucomicrobiia bacterium; assembly: GCA_036268455.1. Taxonomy (GTDB): domain Bacteria; phylum Verrucomicrobiota; class Verrucomicrobiia; order Limisphaerales; family Palsa-1400; genus DATAUD01. The sequence goes on along the minus strand of DATAUD010000098.1, from coordinate 4,584 downwards.
CATACGGCTCTCAATCCGATCACCGGTGAGACGCATTATGGGTGGACGCCGGTGGTACTGGCCGAGATGAACAAGCTTGGGGTTTTGCCGGATTTTCTGATTTATCATTTTTACTGGCAATACACCGCGTCCGGCTGGACCTACTATTCTGATTCGCCGGATGCCGACCAACCGCTGCTTCAAGTTGCGGGCAATCCATGCCCTTCGGCGTGGACGGATTGGGCGAGCGCAGCCGCGAATTTGCGGCAGCAACTCACCGACTACCTTGGGAGCGCGGGGAGCAATATTGAGTTGTGCGTGACAGAAAACAACAGCGATGCCGGCGCAATGGGCCGACAATCGACAAGCCTTGTCAACGCGCTCTACCTTGCCGACAGCACGAGCGAACTGATGAAGACCGAATTCAGATCGTATATCTTTTGGGACTTGCACAATGGCGCGGACACGGACGGCGATTTTGACCCGACGATTTACGGCTGGCGGACGGTTGGCGACTACGGGGTTTTGAACGGAAACAACGTTCCTTATCCCACCTATTACGCTGGAAAACTTCTTCAGTATTTTGCGCGGCCAGGCGATTCGGTCGTCAGCGGCACGAGCGACAGTCTCCTGCTCTCCGCCTACGCGGTCCGTCGCGCCAACGGCGCGCTTACCATGCTTGTCATTAATAAGGATATGGTCACCAATTTGACCGGCGAAATCGCGCTGACGAATTTTATGCCATCGGGCAGCGCCACCATTCAATCGTACGGAATCCCGCAGGACCAGGCTGCCGAGAATAATGAAAGCGCCGCGCTCCAGGACATCGCGACAACAACCTTTTCAGGCGCCGGCAGCAACTTCAGTTACGTTTTTCCGCCGCTCTCGCTGACCCTGTTCACGTTTTCACCCGGCTCCCCCGCCCTCTCCCCGCAAAGTGTCGGGGCGGGGCAATTGCTGCTTTTGCTCCAGGGCCAGCCCAACACGCCTTATGCCATTGAAAGCTCGTCGAATTTGACGACATGGACAACGGTCTGGAGCAACACGCTGACTGGCGGGAGTTCAAACATCAGCATCCCGACTTCCGCGGCGTCCTCCGGGCAATTCTATCGGGCGGTCTGGCAGCCTTGACCGATAATAATCTCACCGGGCCGACGTGAAATATCCGTTATTGCGGAACCACTCGACGGCGTCGGCAAAAGCCTGGCGCGGCGGTGTTTGGGGCAAATTCAGTTCGCGAATCGCTTTAGCGGGATTGAAGAACATTTTGTATTTGGCCATTCTGACGCCCGCCAGCGGGGCTTTTGGCGGTTTCCCAGTAACGGCAGAAATCATTTCATCGAAACGAGCGGCCAGCAACGCGACGGCATAAGGCACACGAAACTTTGGCGCGGGAACGCCGGTCATTTCTTCCAGGACCTCAAACGATTGTTGCATCGTCCAGTTTCCGTCCGCGTTTCCCAGAATGTATCGTTCCCCCACCCTGCCCCGTTCGGCCGCCAAAATCTCGCCCACCGCGACGTCGCGCACGTGCACCCAATTCAAGCCGGTATCGAGAAACGCGGGCATTTTTCGATTCAAAAAATCGACGATAATTTTGCCCGTGGGAGTCGGTTTCACATCGAAGGGACCGATGGGTGCGCTGGGATTGACAATGACAATGGGCAGGCCTTTGGCGGCCAATTCGCGGGCGACTTCTTCCGCCTGCCATTTCGAGCGCTTGTAATGGTTGCTCATTTGCGCGCCGCTAACGGGGGTGGCCTCGTCCGTGGGGGTCAATTTGCCGTCGATTTCGCGGGGCAAAGCGATGCAACCGACGGTACTCGTATAAACGATGCGCCGACAACCCGCCGCGCCCGCGGCTTCCAGAACATTGCGCGTGCCCTGGACATTAGCGGCGTACATTGGCGCATAGTCGCGCAACCAAAGATGATAACTGGCGGCAACGTGAAAACACCAATCGCAGCCGCGCATCGCCGTTTCCAAAAGAGAACGATGGGAGACATCGCCTTCAACGCGCCGGCATTCAACGCCGGAAATCCCGCGCAAATCGCTGCCTGACCGGACGAGCACGGAGACTTGATGTTGGCGCGAAGCAAGCTCGCGCACCAGATTGGCGCCGATGAAGCCGGAAGCACCCGTAACGAAGCAATTCATTTTTGATCAGAATGCGCGAAAGAGAACAGGGATGCACCAAATGATTCAATGCAAAAAATTTGCAAAAATTGATGGACATCAGGGAAAAACTGATGGATAAATCATCTGTCTGTATTATGCCGAAAAAAGTGACTAATTCTCGCAAACGAATGACGCGGCAGGAAATGCGTGATTTGGATCTGGAGATATCCTTTCTGGAAGGCATTGTCCGCCGCATCCCCTCTTACATCGAAGCCCTGCAATTGCTGGGCGACGACTATACCCGCCGAGGCCGGTTCTCCGAAGGCCTCGTTGTGGACGAGCGCCTGTCGCGATTGCGGCCGGACGACTCGCTGGTGCATTACAACCTGGCGTGCAGCTACTCGTTGACCGGACAGGTTGAGCTGGCGATTGAAGCGCTGGAATCCGCGATCAACCTTGGCTACCGGGATTTCAAATGGCTGGCGCAGGACCCCGACCTTAAAAACCTTCGCGACAACACGGAGTACAAACGAATTCGCGCCAAAATGCGGGCGATCCAGGTCAAAGCCCGCTGACAGCAAGGAAAGCCGTTGATGAATGTCACCGTTCGTGGACGCACCCGCCACTACCGAACGGTCGCGTTTGACCGGCGGCGCAACGCGGTCCTTCTTATTGACCAGCGTTTGCTTCCCCACCGATTTAAAATTGTCGCGACGGCGGATTATCGCGCGACGGCGCGGGCTATCCAGGAAATGACGGTTCGCGGGGCGGGAGCCATCGGCGCGACGGCGGCGTACGGGCTGGCCCAGGGAGTGAACGCCTTTCGCGGGGACAATTCCCGAAAATTTTTCCGGCACACACAGGCTGTTTTCGAAACCCTCCAATCAGCCCGGCCAACCGCCGTCGATCCGGTGAACGCAATGCAAGCGATGCTCCGGTCCATGAGCGCCGGCGAAACTGTCGCCGAACAAAAAGCCCTCGCGCGCGAAGCCGCCGAAAAATTTGCCGATGAGGACGCGCAACATTGCGAAGCCATCGGGCGGCACGGGGTGGAATTGATTCGAGAGAACGCCCGCGTGCTCACCCATTGCAACGCGGGCTGGCTGGCGTTCGTCGATGTCGGCAGCGCGACGGCGCCTCTCTACGCCGCGCAGGCCGCGGGGCGGAAATTTCACGTTTATTGCGACGAGACGCGTCCCCGCTGCCAAGGCGCGACTTTGACGGCTTGGGAGCTTTCGCAACAAAAAATTTCGCACGAAATCATTTCCGACAACGCCGCCGGACACCTTATGCAACGCGGGAAAGTTGACCTCGTCATAGTGGGGAGCGACCGCACGCTTGGTCGGACGGGGGAAGTGGCCAATAAAATCGGAACCTACACCAAAGCCGTATTGGCGCATCGGCACAAAATCCCATTTTACGTGGCGATTCCGCTGTCAACAATCGATTGGAACCTCAAGAGCGGACTGGCGATTCCCATCGAAGAGCGTGAAAGCAGTGAAGTGCTTGGAGCATGGGGTGCGGACAGCCGGCAAAAAGGAAGGGTTGTATATGTGCGCATAGCAAATCCTGGGAGCGGGGCGAAAAACCCGGGATTTGACGTAACGCCGCCGGAACTGATAACTGGGATCATCACGCCCTTGGGAATATTTGCGCCGAAGGACTTATGGAGAAATCGGAATCGGCTAGGCCACTGGGGGGGAAAAGTGACAGAAGTGAGGTAAAAAAGTGAGCTTGCGTTAAAGGGGAATGGCGATAGGCTTTCGTACGAGAGGCGGCGGGGTAGCCAAGTGGTAAGGCACGGCTCTGCAAAAGCTGCATTCGTCGGTTCGATTCCGACCCTCGCCTCCATCAAAAATCGCCTGTATTTGCAGGGGTTTTGGGAGTTTGCGGGTCTGAGTTTCACCGGAATCTTCACCTGTTTGGCGGCTCGGTCAATGCTCGGTTATTGATCGTTTAATGCTCGCCCATTGCTCGCTTATTGAGCAGTCGCCGAATGCTTCACACTCATAACCATGAGTGAAGCAATGAAACAAACATTCGGTCTGATACGGCGTCCCTGGGGCGTCTTTTATCTCAAAAACAAAATCACCGGCGAACAAACAAGCCTCAAGACCAAGGACAAGGCGGAAGCGCAGAGAATCCTCCAGGCCCACAACGAGTCGGAGTCGCAACCACACTTCAATCTCTCGCTGGCGCGAGTCTATCTCAATGGGGCTGATCCGAAACTGGCAACCCGGACGTGGCAAGACGTGATGAATCACGTTGTCTCGAAAAAATCAGATGAGACTTTGCGCCGGTGGCAAATCGCCATCAAAGACAAGAATTTCGATTGCATCCGAAATTTGTCCGTCATGGAAACGCGCCCGGAGCATTTCGACCGTGCATTGTCTGACGGCAAGGTATCCACCAACGTTTATCTTCGTCGGATACATAATCACGCGCTCGGCATGGAATGGTTGTTTAAATCGGTCATTCCGCGCCTGC
>DATAUD010000097.1:0-44096 GCA_036268455.1 Verrucomicrobiia bacterium | reverse complement strand
GGTTGCGCTGCTGTCATTGGGTTTTAGGCCGTAAGTTTTCATTTCGGCGGCGGAGAGGGGCGCCCATCCTCGAAACTCATTCAGCATTTCCTCTGAAATCTGCGGGTATCCGAACCGGTCTTTTTTAATTTGGTGGCTCATGCGGAGGCGGTTTGGGTTCTTTGGCGGCGCTTCAACACCCAGTATTTAGCCAGAAGGCCGGGACTGATCCTTTTCTTATTGAGGACTCTCCAAAGGTGACTAGGACAAACACGAAGGCATTTGGCATCCCGAATCAGTCCATGATTCTTAACTTTTGAGCCGACCCTTCGTCCAGGGCATCGCCTAGAGATTGTTGAATCACTACCCATTTTCGGCATTTAATACCAATATGTGGTATTTGTCAACAGGATTGCGAATTTTGTTTGAATCCGGCTTAATTGTGGGCGGAAATGAAGTCTCAGACTGATGGACGGCAACCGAAACGGGAAAGGGATATTGCGCGGCGGCTCAAAGAAGCACGCACTCTATTACGGTTTTCTCAGCAGGAGTTTGCCCAAGGCGCTGGCATTGGACGTGAAAGAATCGCGAGCTACGAGGACGCCAGAGTTCCCCTTCGGTGGGAAATTGCCCTGAGACTTTGCCGCCGATTTTTTATAAGCGAATTTTGGTTGGCATCCGGCAATACAGATTTCTTCAACATGGGCGAAAAGTTCGTCTCGAAAGCAAAGAACAAGTGGGGAGATGAGCCGTTTTCCTTTGGTCGGCCTCGTCTCACAGCATCACTAATTCTGCGACCAATCGTTCATGCTTTAAAGCCTGGAATGCTTTTTAGCGAGGCGTTTGACCTACACCTCCGAGAAGAATTCAAATCGGCTATTGCCTCTGGCATTGGAGGCCCCGGCCCCGTTGGGAGCTTCATCGAATCTGACAGCGTGGAGTATATCCAATTTGGCTTATCGTGCTTTATCCAATTTTGGTCTGAAAAGCTTCCAGAAGATGCTCGGAGGCGCTTTCTTTTTGACTCTCTGACGGCGATGGGGATTCTCTCAGAGGAATTGGGCTGCGTGTTTGACGACGATACTGGGCCTAGGCTCGAAGGGCTTTCAAGATTGGAGAATTTTATGAAGCATTACCAGCAGGCAGGGATGGGGTCGGAAGAAATCGCGGAAAAACAATTGCCTAATCTTACGGCAAAGAGTAATGTTTCTTCTATGGACTCTCCTTTAGTCGATTTGCTAGCCCGATTGGAGCGCCTGACAAGGCGGCACGGAAAAAAGGCTAATGTAGCACGCTATGTTGGCGTTGCCGGACCCCGCATTTCAGAATGGCTTAACGGGACGCATGAACCTGGAGGCGATGTCACGCTTCGTTTGCTTGTTTGGGTCCAAGCAGAGGAATCGAAACGGATCAGGCGCCACGGTGGCACGTGATCAATCCAAAACAAAACCGTGGCAGTGCTATAACACAGCCACGGCGAAAGACCCGTTCAACTCATCCACGTTTATGAAAAAGAAAAACGAGTCCGGCGCTGAAAATAGCGCGACGGCAGAGTCAAACCAAGGTAAAAAAGTTCACTCGGCTGAGACACCTTCCAGCGCAACGCCGGGCAAAGATCAAGCACAAAAACCGGCGCTCTTCGAGAGAGATTCAATAAACCTCCTCGGCGAGGTGGATGACATCTTGCGTTGCGGAATGCCTGATAACACGCGTGGCGCTCTGTATATAATGCGCGGCCATCTCGAAGAATTGATCGCATCGGGCCGGGCGCTTGCCGGTCTGCCGCTTGGGGAAGCACCGAAGGAAACAGCAACGGTTGCGCCTTCCGTTCTGCATCCTATGACGGAATCCGCTCCGGTTGAAACGCGAAAGATCGAAGCCGGGTCGAAAGAGGACAGCGATTTCCAAGCGTTCGATGATTTGGAACGGGCCGTATATCACATTAGCGGACTGCTTCACCTGGCTATCGAGAAAATCGTATCAAATCTTAATGAGCAACGCCACGGAATGCAGGGAGTTGCAGCAGGCATCAGTAATATGAGCGACCCCGCTATACAGTCCTTGGAACGTTGCTTTAGTCGGGCACATGAAGTGTACGCTCGGTTAAGCAGAAAACCCCGTGCGGATTGAAGGCTGGGCATTAACCAGGCGCAAGGCCAGCGGGTCATTCGCTGGCCTTTTTGCTTCCTTGAACGGGCCGTGCAACGGCGTTTCACGCCATTTGAAACCCTGTGGAGGCGTTGGCGACCCCGCAGGATCGGACAACGGCCACTGTCAAAAATACTTTGAGAGCGAATTAAATCAATTTCCCAAAGTGGCTACTTCTGACCACCTTCCGTTTCTGGCTTCCGTTAACGATAAAGAAAATGCAGTCAAAATTGTCCCACTTGGGAGGTCTTACGAGGGAAACGCCCTAAAAATTGTCCCACTTAACGGGCCAGCCTGTTTTAGTGCGATCCAGCCCCGTAAGCTATTGCATCTGCGGCTCTTCCTGATCTTCCTGGCATTTCCTGGGTGGGACAACTTATCGGTCAAGGGACAAGTGAGCCGCTAAATTTCGCGGAAATCTTTTCACTTGGACAGTATTTGTCCATGTGCCCCCGGTAAATTGATCGTATGAATATTAATCGTATCGATCAAATGGAACTGGGACTTAACGGGAAAATCGCGCGCCGGGGACGCGCGGGGCGTCAACACCAGCGCCAGCGGGCGCAATGGTGGTTTGCGCACATGCGGCAGGTTGTGGATACCGCGATGGAATGGCGCCCCGCACCGCCAGCGCGACCGGAACAGGTTTATATGACGCTTTCGGGGAATGAGTGAGCGAGGCTTGAAAACTGACGAGCAAGCCCATTAACGCGGCGAGCGCCAAACTGTGAAAGAAAACGTACCGGAGAATTTTTCCCTCGTGGCCGTACCAATTCGTCGCGGTGCTGGCAACGACGATGCTCTGCGCATCGACCATCTTGCCCATGACTCCGCCGGAACTGTTGGCGGCGGCCATCAGCACGGGGTTGATGGCGAGTTGTTTGGCTGTGATGGTTTGCAACGAGCCGAAAAGGACATTGGAAGCGGTGTCGGAACCTGTGAGAGCGGTTCCGAGCCAGCCGAGAAGGGTTCCGAAGAAGGGATAGAAGGAACGTGTGCGCGCGAGCGCCAAACCCATTGTGGCGTCGGTCCCCGAATAACGGGTGACGTAACCAAGCGAAAGCATCGCGGCGATTGTCCAGAGCGAAAAGCGAAGGTTGTGGACAGTTTGCAAATAGCTTTGGAGCAGTTGGCGCGGACGATAACCCATCAAGACTCCAGCGCAAACACCGGCCAGGAGAATCCCTGTGCCGGTGGCGGAAAGCCATTCGACTTTATAGACGGCTTTTTCGGGCGGCGTTCCGGTGGGGGCGATTTCAACGCCGCGGGCGACGCGATTGTCCAGGTAACGCACCGACCATTCCGATTTGAGGCGGTTGTTGAGGAAATTGCGCATCTGCGGCAGGCCCCATACGAAAATAAAAACTGTCAATAAGAGCCAGGGCGCCCAGGCACGGAAGGTTTCCATTCGGGAGTGAACGGGAGCGGCAATCGGAGCGGGTGCGCCATCGAGTTTCCAAATCGTTCGAGGCCGCCAGAAGCGGAGGAGGAAAACTGTCGCGGTGATGGAGCAGACGGAAGCCACGATATCGACCAGCCACGGGCCGTGAAAACGCGCGATGAGGAACTGCGGGACCGCGAAAAAAGCGCCGGCAACCAAAGCGGCCGGCCAGACTTCGATCATGGCGCGAAAACCCGCCATCGCCCAGACGACCCAAAACGGAACCAGCAGCGAAAATATAAGGAGCTGTCCGCCAATCATGGCGGATAGTTTCAAGATGTCGATGCCCGTGACGGTGCTTAATGCGACGATGGGCGTGCCGAGCGCTCCAAAGGCCACGGGCGCAGTGTTGGCGATGAGTGAAAGGCCGCAGGCCATGAGCGGACGGAACCCGAGCTGGATAAGGATGGCGCTTGTGATGGCGACGGGGGTCCCAAATCCCGCGGCGCCTTCAAAAAAAGTTCCGAACGAAAAGGCGATGAGGATTACCTGCACGCGCGGGTCCGGAGCAACGGCGGCGAGGCTGCCGCGCAAAATCGCGAAGGTTCCTTTTCGCACGGTCAAGTCATATAGAAAAATCAAATTGAGAATAATCCAGCCGATGGGGAAAAGGCCGTAAGCGGCGCCGAAAATCGCCGCGGCCGTGGCGGCGCTTGCGGGCATTCGATAGACAGCGACGGCGATAATCCAGGCGAGCAACAGGCTGCCGGTCGCCGCGAGATGAATGCGCACGCGCCAGAGCGCGATGGAGGAGAGGAGGATTACAACAGGCAGCGCGGCGACGAATGTGGATAATACCCAATGTCCCAGCGGGTTGTAGTGCTGCTGCCAGATCACAGGAATGATCGCTCTACCCGCCGTATTCTTTTGCGTTTTCGGGGAGGGAGAACAGGACTTTTTTCGAGGGGAGTTTTTCTTTTAGGGCGGCGATTTCATCCATTCCGCCACTCAGCGGGAGCGCAATCTGGCCGCCTTCTATGACAGAACGACACAGGGCCATCATGATCTCAAAGCCTTCGTAGGCGGTTGCGAAATTGCAGGCGTGAACTTTTTTGTCGTCGTCGAGCCAGTCGGCCATTTCCTGGACGTAGGGAGGCATGTCGAGGTCGTAGTTCATCGAGCCTTCGCCGCGTTGTGGGCCGTTGCGGGTGATGGCGCGCCAGCCGCCGCCGGTCATGACTTCGGCGAAGCCCTCGGCGCCTTGGGCGCCGATGCGGCATTTGCGCCACCAGTAAGGAACTTCCGGCACATCGGGAGCGCCGGCGCCGCAATCGATAGTTCCGCGGACGCCGTTGGAAAAATGAATGAAACCGGCGATGTAATCGGGGGACGGATGGGAGTCCGTGAGTTTGCCGCGTCCGGCGGCCTGGGCCATGACCCATTGGGCTTTGCCGCCGGGGTTATACCAAAGCGCGTAGTCCACCAAATGGCTTAACATGTGCATCATCCAGCCGGTGGCGGTCCCGTAAACTGTGTTTAGCCTGCCAATCGCGCCGCTGGCGATGATGTCGTGGACTTTGCGGTAATGCTCGCCGTAACGGTGCTGATGGCTGATGACGGCCTTTACTTTCGCGGCGTCAAGCATCTGTTTGATTTTCATGCCTTCGGCGCTGCTCAGGGCGACGGGTTTCTCGAAGGCAATTAATTTCGCGCCGGAGTCGATGCCAGTTTGCACCAATTCGCTACGCAGGTTGGGCAGGGTGCAAAAGCAGAAAATGTCGGGTTTGACGACACTGGCAAGGACGCGGGCGTCGGTGCTGATTTGCGGGTTGCCGAGCTTCGGGGCGGCGGCTTCCAATCGAGCTTTGTCAATGTCGCAAATGCCGGCGACCTCGAAACGGGAATTGGCGTGAAAGGCGGCGGCGTGGTGCATGCCGCGTTTGCCCATGCCGACGACGATTACTTTGTAATGGTTCATACTCAGGCGGTTTGCGTTTTGTCCCACTGCATCGTTTTTTCGATCACGTAATTGATTTCGTTATCGGTCAATTCGGGGAACATCGGCAGCGAGATGCACGCGGCGGCGTTGAATTCAGCATTGGGAACAGGGCCGGCGACGCGCGCGGGTTTGCCCCAGGGATAACCGGCCTGCTGGTGGATGGTGATGGAGTAATGGGTCTTGGCGTCGATGCCGGCGTCGTTGAGAAATTTCAAAAAGCCGTCGCGTTTGGCGGGGTTTTTTGTCTCGATTACGTAAAGATGAAAAACATGGCGTCCGCCGGGCGCTTCGAAGGGCAAGGTGAAATGGGCGGCGCTTTTGAAACCGGCGGTGTAGCGGGCGGCTGCCTTGCGCCGGTTGTCGTTCCAGGCGTCGATGTGCTTGAGCTTGGCGCTCAGGATGCCGGCGTGGATGTCGTCGAGACGGCTGTTGAAGCCAAAACTGTGGACATTGCGGGCGGTGGAGCCGTGATTGCGGAATTTGCGGACTTTGGCGTCGATGTCCGAATTATTAGTGACAATCGCGCCGCCGTCGCCGAATGTTCCAAGGTTTTTTTGGATGATGAAACTGGTGGCGGCGGCGTCGCTTAATTCGCCGATTTTGAAGCCTTCGCCATGCGCGCCGATGGCTTGCGCGTTGTCCTCGATGACGAAAAGTTTATGTTTGTCGGCGATTTTGCGGATGGCCTTCATGTCCGCGCATTGGCCGTAGAGATGGACGGGCACGATGGCCTTGGTCTTCGCCGTGATGGCGGCTTCGATTTTTTCGGGGTCGATGCATTTTGTTTTTGGATCGCAATCGACGAGGACGGTTGTTGCGCCGGCGATCCAAATGGCTTCGGCGGTGGCGAAGAAGGTGTTCGCGTTGGTGATGCACTCATCGCCGGGGCCGACCCCGAGCGCCATCAAAGCCAGCCAAATGGCATCAGTGCCGTTGCCGACGCCGATGGCGTGTTTGGTTCCGCTGTAGGCGGCGAATTCGCCTTCAAAGCGCTTGAGCATTGGGCCAAGAACGTATTGGCCGCTTTGGATGACTTCGTGAAGGTTGACGTCGATCTCGGCTTTGATGTTGTTGTATTGGCGGGTGTGTCCGTAGAATTCGACTTTCATGTGATGAAGTTAGGAATGAGGGGCGTGTTTTACAAGGGAATTCAAGGCGGAAATAAGCCTCGCGCGAAGTCTTTCTTCAAGCCGGTTCAACGATTTTCGCCGGGAGTTTTCCGGTGGATGTTTCGGCGAGCAGTTCGGCGCCAGGCTTGTCGGCTTCCCGGCGAATGTAACCGAGCGACATGACGGAATCGGACGCCGGCGATTGCACGGCGCTGGTGATGTAGCCAACTTCCTTGTCTCCAAGGAAAAGTTTTGCGCCTTTCGGCGGCGGTTCCTGGCCTTCCAATTTCAATCTGCGCAATGACTTGGCGACTTGGCCATAAGTGCGCACGCGAGCGATTACTTCCTGGCCAATGTAACAGCCTTTGGAATAACTGATCGCGCTCGCGTCCAGCGCCTCCGGCGCGAGGTTGGTTTCATCCATGTCCACGCCGAAGCGCGGGATGCCGGCTTCGATCCGCGCTGTCTCAAATGCTCGCCAGCCGCACAGGCGGCCGCTACGCGACACCAGTTGCGCGGCCATCTCGGTCATTGCGGCGGTTGGAACGAAAAGGTCGAAGCCGGGACCACGCAAACGGGGCCGATTGGCCACGTAGATTTCGCCGAGGAAGGGGGAGGCGATTTTCAAGATTTCCATTGCACTTTTTGGATGTTTCTCAAGGATTTCGGCGGATTTTGGACCTTGCACGCTCAACAGGCCGTAGCGCGGCGCGACGTCGATGATTTGGACGTCCTCAGCAATGACGTATTTTTCGAGGCGCTGGGTGACGATTTCCACATATCCCGGCTCGAAATCGAGGAGGAGTTCGTTTTCAAGGCGGTAAATGTTGAGGTCGCTTTGCAATTTCCCCTTCGCGGAAACGAGCGCGGCGTAGCAACCGCCGCCGGTTTGCAAATCCTTGACGTTGTTGGTGACCTGGCCGTTGAGAAAACGCTGTCGGTCGGCGCCGAGAAGGCAGAGGCGCCCGCGAAAGCTTAAGTCGAGAATGCCAGCGCCTTCCCGCAGGGCGGCGTATTCGGCGCGCCAATCGTCATAGTGCGCGACGGCTTCCTGGCCGTTGACTTCGGTGAAGGACGCGCCGACGGTTTGATGGAAATCGTGCAAGACAAGTGCAGCCATTGCGCCGGGCAGCTTGCACGGCAACGTTCAAAAGCGCAAGGAAGGCGCGAATGACATTGCAAATCGCCGTGTCTTGCCGGTAAATCGGGAATCGAAAATGAATTCAATGACCGGATATGGGCGGGGGGAGTGTTCCCAACGGGGATTTAAAGTGACCATCGAGATCAGTTCGGTGAACCGCAAACAAATTGAAATTGCGGTCAATCTGCCGCGCGATCTTGAAGTGCTCGAAGCCCAAATCCGCGACCAGATCAACCGTCGCGTCGCGCGCGGGCGGTTGACGGTGCGGGTATCGGTCCATGCCGCTGAGTCCGCGGCGAAAATGCGGATTGATTCCAAGCTGGCGAAACTTTATGTCAAAGAACTTCGCGCGCTGGCGAAGTCGCTGCACCTTGACGATCCGGTCACTTTGGACATGATCGCGCGGGCGCCTGGCGTGCTGCAGCCGACGGAGGAAATCGAGGAGGCGGAGGAATTGTGGCCGGCGACGAACAAGGCCCTGAACGCGGCGTTGGACATCTTGCTGAAAATGCGCGAACGCGAAGGGGCGTGCCTGGCCAAGGATTTGAAGCTGCGCATAACCCAACTGCGGGCGGGCACACGTCGCGTGTTGGAACGGGCGCCGAAGGTGGCCGAGCGGCATCGCGAACAATTGGTGGCGCGCATCAAAAGCGCGGGCCTGGAAACCCCCGGACTGGATGACGACCGCCTTGCCAAGGAGATTTTTTATTTCGCCGATCGGAGCGACATCACGGAGGAACTGACTCGCCTGCAAAGCCATTTCCAGCAATTTGACGATTGCGTCAAATCGGCTGAGCCAGTGGGGCGGACGCTGGATTTTCTGGCGCAGGAAATCAATCGCGAGATCAATACGATTGGCTCGAAGGCCAATGACACGGACATTTCGCGCGAGGTGGTGTTGTTGAAGGCGGAACTGGAAAGATTCCGCGAGCAGGTCCAGAACGTCGAATGAACCAGGCGCCCACAGTTGGATCAGCGCCGATGTTGATCGTCATCTCCGCGCCTTCGGGCGGTGGAAAAACGACATTGTGCCAGCAATTGCTGGCGCGACACCCGGAAATGAGCCGCGCGATCACGTGCACGACGCGCGCCCCGCGCCCCGGCGAAGTGGATGGGCGCGATTATTTTTTCATCGACAACGAGGAATTTACGCGGCGCGTGGATGCCAACGCCTTTTTGGAACACGCCCGCGTCCACGGCCATTCCTATGGGACGCCCAGGACGGAAGTGCTGGAAAAATTGCGCGAGGGCAGCGACGTGTTGCTGAACATTGACGTCCAGGGCGCGGCCACCGTTTGTTCGCGCGCGATGGCCGACGCGGATTTGCGGGGGGCGCTGGTGACGGTTTTCCTGACGCCGGCGACGGTGGATGTGTTGGACGCGCGACTGCGGCGGCGGGGGACGGATTCGGTGGAGGAATTGGAAAAACGGCTGGGGGCGGCGCGCCACGAGATCGCCCAATGGCATCATTTTCAGTATTTGATTATCAGCACCAGCATTGCGGAGGACGTCCGCCGGATGGAAGCTGTAATTGACGCGGAACGGATGCGTTCAAGCCGTTCCACTTTCAAAATCGAAGATTGAAACGGCCCAATGCCGCTTGCGCACGGGCCTGGATGCCGGACATTGATGGCGATGACAGAAAGTCAGGAAACCCGCAAACATTCTCCCGGGTCGTGGCTGCGTATCGCGGCTGTGGGGCGGAATCCCAAAACAACGCTGATTCGGATGGTGGTTTTGGCGGCCGTTTGTGTGGTCGTTTTCAAGTATATCCTGCTGCCGGTTCGGGTGACGGGCATCAGCATGGAGCCGACTTACCACGATCATTCTGTCAATCTGATCAATTCGCTGGCGTACCTTCGGCACGAACCGCAACGCGGCGACGTGGTCGGCATCCGTTTGACTCCGGGAGGCGAAGGATCCTCGACGCCGCGAGTGATGTATCTCAAACGGATCGTTGGGCTGCCGGGCGAAACGATTGCCTTTATCAATGGCCGGGTGATTGTCGAAGGAACGGCGCTTGACGAGCGTTATGAAAAGTGGCGGTGCGATTGGAATTGCCCGCCTGTGACGCTCGGGCCAACAGAATATTTTGTGGTGGGGGACAATCGCACCATGCCGCGGCGCGACCATGTGTTTGGAAGAGTGCAGAGATCGCGGATTGTCGGCAGAGCTTTTCTATGAAAATCGGAACGCGCCTTTTTCTCATCGTGGTGGTCGTGGCGGCGGGGATTTGGATTTGGACTCTTGTTCATCCGAGCCCTGACCGAGTCATCCGCAAACGTTTGGCGGAGGTTGCGAATGCCGCCTCGTTTGCCCGTGGGACAGGTTATTTTGCAAACGTGACAGGCGCCGAGCGTCTGGCGGGTTTTTTTGCGACAAATGCCGAGGTGGACATCGATATGCCGGGACACTCGAGACAGAGCCTGTCGGGCCGTGAAGACATTCTCCAGACGGCGCTGGGCGCGCGGGCAACACTCAAGAGCCTGAGCGTCGAGTTTCCGGACGTGACGCTGGTCGTCAATCGCGACAAGGAGTCCGCGATTGCCGATTTGACGGCCGAGGGAAGGGTGGCCGGGGATTCGGACATGTTCATCCAGGAAATGAAATTCACGCTGAAAAAAATCGACGGCAAATGGCTTATCACGCGGGTAGAGACTGTGCAAACGTTGCAAGGCGGCGGGGGTTGAGTGACAAAGACAATGAGAAATTCAGGTCGCGACCCGGATAGACATCCGGTAGTTTTTGGTATGAAGGTTTATGGTTTTTTGGGTTTGGCGTTGCTGGTCTCAGGGTGTGTTACAACGCCGCAAGCTACTGGACCGACGACTCGTTACGTGTTTCAACAGACTGAAATGGCGGTGCCGTTTCGCATCATCCTTTATGCTTCCTCGAAAAATGCGGCGGAAGGAGCGCAGGCGGCGGCGTTCGCAAGGGTCCGGCAGATCAACGATGAAATGACGGATTACGATTCGGACAGCGAATTGAGCCGGCTTTCGCAAACCTCCGGGCAGGACAAGGAAGTTCAGGTGAGTCCGGATCTTTGGAAAGTTTTGGAGCGGGCGCAAGACCTGGCGGAGCGCAGCCACGGGGCGTTCGACCCAACGGTCGGGCCTTACGTGAATCTTTGGCGGTACGCCCGGCGCAAAGGAGAAATGCCCGATCCGAAACGTTTGGCGAAAGCGCGCGCGGCGGTCGGTTACACAAAAATGAAATTGGACCCGCGGCGGCACACGGTGAAATTGCTGGCGCTGGACATGCGCCTGGATTTGGGCGGCATTGCCAAAGGGTATGCCGTCGATCAAGCGATAAAGACGCTGACCCGCCGGGGAATTACGAACGCGCTGGTGTTCGGCGGCGGCGACATGGAGGTGAGCGGGGCTCCAGAGGGGAAGCGTGGGTGGCTGATCGAATTGCCGCCGCTGGACGCTACGAATGCGCCTCAGGCCCGTTACGTCATGGTTTCGCACGTTGGCGTTTCAACTTCGGGCGATCTCTTTCAACGGCTGGAAGTCAACGGCGTCAGATACTCGCACATCATCGATCCGCGAACCGGCATGGGGTTGACCGATCACAGATTGGTGACGGTTATTGCGGCGGACGACTTTACCGCCGATGGTTTGACCAAAGTTATGAGCGTGCTGCCGCCGAAGGCGGCCCTGAAGTTTATCGCGAAAACGCCCGGCGCGTATGTGAGGATCGTTCGCAAACCCGGCGCGGATGTCCCTGTCGAGGTTTACCAATCGTGGGGATTCAAGCAGTTTTACGAATGACAAGAAGGGCTTGCGAAGCGGCCTCGATTGCGGTACGGAAAACCGCACTATGGATGATCTTCGCAGCGAATTGAATGAGTTGAAGGCGTTTATCGGCGACCTCAAGGCTGATCGCGCCGCCACAAAGGAAAAGGAACGCCGTGAAGGGTGGACCAGATATGTTTCTCTCACTGTGGTTGTGCTAGCGGTGGTCGCGTCGGTCGCAGCGCAGTGGAGCGGAAAATTCTCCGGCATGGGGTCGATGTCGCAAGCGCAAGCCTCCGACCAGTGGAGTTTCTACCAGGCGCAATCCATCAAGCAGCATCTCTTTGAACTCTCTCGCGATCAATTTATCAAGAACAGCAACGATGCCGACGCGATTAAAAAATATAATGACAAGATCGCGGATTACGAGGCAAGGAAAGCAAAGATCACGCAAGACGCCCACGCGTTGGAGGCAAAACGGGATTTTGCCGGAAAAGTTGGCGCCCATCTGGGACTCGCCATTTCGATTTTTTCCGTTTCGATTGCAACGGCGTCGATGTGCCTTCTAACGAAGAAAAAGCCGTTGTGGATTTTTGCCATGCTGCTGGCGTGCGTCGGCATCTATCAAATGATCGTGGCCCACATGATGAAGATGCCGTGAGCCGGCGGTCGGAATTATTTCGTCATCGGCGAGAGGCGGAAAAGTCCTGCTCCATGTGGATTGATGACGGGTGAGAATTCGCTCCGCACGGAATTCAAATCTGTGTTTTTCCACAGGTCGCGGGCACGAACCTGGCCCGTGAATCCAAGCTCGGAGAGCTTTAGCGGAATTGCGGCGGGCGGTTCATTTGTCGCGCGGGTGTTGAAGAAAGCCGCGTATTTATCCGGCGAATTTGGCGCGTCCGCAATCCAAACGTAAAAACCATCGCGATGAAAGAGCTCGTGGTTGTTGGAACTGTTTTGGTTGACAGCGATGACCTCGTCGTTGGTCAGCAAGGAAAGCGTAAAGGCGTCGAGCTTCGTCAAATCCGCGCCAATCATCAGCGGCGAGCGGGCGATGCTCCACAATGAGATCAAGGTCAACTGCTCGTCGCGCGAAAAGCGGGTTTTGCTCTTTCCCATTTGAATGACGCCAATCGGCAGCATGTCGGCGTCGGGAAAATGACTTGGCGCGCGGAAGGGCGTCCATTGGCGCAAACGGTCGAACTGCGCCAGCAACTCCGGCCAATGGTCCCAAAAATCGTCGCTGATGCGCCACATGTTCGCGTTCGTGCTGATGTGTCCGCCCTGGCTGACGGGTGTTGCGCCGGGTGACGTGCTGAAGACGATGGGACGGCCCGAATGATCGATGGCCCTGCGAATGGCCTCGATTTCCGTCGTGTGATATGGCCGGGAAAGATCGTCCACCTTCACGAAATCCACGCCCCAAGCCGCCATCTGCTCGAATACGGAATTGTAATAATCCTGCGCGCCCGGCTTGGACATATCCACCCCGTACATGTCGCCGTTCCAGCGGCAGGTGTTATTTGTATCGGCGATTTGACTGGCGGTGCTGTTTGCGTTCAACACGGGGGTGTCCTCCGCAACCGCCTGGCGTGGAATTCCACGCATCAGATGCACGCCGAATTTCAAGCCGAGACTGTGGATATAATCGGCAAGCGGTTTAAACCCCCGGCCATCGGCGGAGGACGGGAACTTGTTCGTCGCAGGGACAAGCCGGCCCCATTGGTCCATGCTCAACTTTGCGTTTTTGCGGTAGTCAAAGCCGGTCGCCATCGGTTCGTACCATTGAATGTCCACGACGATGTATTGCCAGCCGTGGCGGCGAAGATTTGCGGCCATGAAGCCGGCTTGAGCGCGTGTTTGCTCCTCGGTGACGGTGGTGGCGAAACCATCCCAGCTATTCCAGCCCATCGGCGGCGTCCGCGCCCATGACCAATAGTCCGGTTCAGCCGCGCAAGTCACCGTGAACCCGGCCAAAACCGCGAGCGCGCCAAAAAAACGAAGCCGGTTGATAATCATAAAACATTTGCCCTGCCACGTTCACAGCCCTCATTTAGAGGTGAGGGCAAGCTTCATGAATTGTTATTCCCTGTTATGGCCCCGTCAAGCGGTAGTAGGCATTACCCGTCGCAGGCGGTGTGAGCGTGACTTGATTGTAATAGCCCGACGCAACAACGGTGTTGGTGACATTGACCCAATTGGTGGATTTTAAGGAAGAGCTTTGTTGCAGCACGAATCCCGCCGAGGGCAATGGCCAGGAAAGCACAAGGTTTGGACCGGATGAAATTATGCTCAACGAAGGCTGCGCCGGTATATGAGTAGCGTAGATGCCACCCGCTGACGCCGCCACGAAACTCCCGTCCGCAGACATGCAAACTCCCTCCCAACCGCTAACCATTTTTTCAAAAGACCAACTTTGGCCGGAGTTTAGGGAAATAAACGGGCCGGAACTCGCGAAAGCCACCAGCCTACTGCCGTCGGCGGAACACGCAATAATCGATGGACTATTTTCCACAGAATTGGACGTCCACGTCGCTCCGGAATTGGTCGAAATCCAGACCGCATCAGACTCCAAAGCGACAGCGGCCAGATGAGTCCCATCGGTCGAAGACGCCAGTGAAGTCCAGAATATCACTGGGGCGCCGGTTTGGGTCCATGTCACTCCAGAATCGGTGGATCGATAAATCGGAGAATGGATGTAATCGGATGTCCAAATGGATTGAAATGTGCCGATAATTTTCGTCCCATCCGAAGACATCGCGATACTTTCAAAGCCCCCGTACTCCGCGTAGGGTGGATCATTCGTTGTGAACGTCACACCCGAATCGGTAGAGTAAAAAAGTCCATCCACACAGACCCTTGTTCCGTCGGACGAACATGCCACTGAATATCCGGCGGCGTTGGTGTTCGTCATCCACGTTTGCCCAAAATTGGTTGA
The DNA here is from genome assembly GCA_036268455.1 of Verrucomicrobiia bacterium. Lineage (GTDB taxonomy): Bacteria > Verrucomicrobiota > Verrucomicrobiia > Limisphaerales > Palsa-1400 > DATAUD01. The sequence continues at coordinate 29,661 of DATAUD010000097.1, read as the reverse complement.
GGTAAGGAGCACGCTGGAAATTGCAAAGATTGTGTGGCCATTTGCCGAACAAGCCAAACCATAAAAACGTCCGCCGATCGGCGGCGTCCAGGATTCTCCGGAATTTGTCGAAACGCTAAGGCCATCCGTGACCAATGTTGTGCCATCCGCGGAACACGCCGCAAGCTGGCAACCAGGGGGGCCCAAATACGTCCAGGTTTGGCCTGACAGTGAGTACGAGCCGATAAGCATCAATGCACCGGTAGTGCAAGTTTTGAACCACTTATTTATTCTACGTTTCAACGACATATCCGGACTCCTTGAATGCTCCTCGATACCATTACCAGTTCCTTCGACAAAACTCCAAGAAAAGTTATTGCATTGAATGCATTAGCGCGCCCTGGCCGCTGCCGCGCTTCATGATTTGTTATTCCTGTTATGGCCCCGTCAAGCGGTAGTAGGCGTTACCCATCACAGAGGGTGCGAGCGTGACTTGATTGTAATAGCCCGACGCAACGACGGCGTTGGTGACATTGAACCAATTGGTGGATTTTAAAGAAGAGCTTTGTTGCAGCACGAATCCCGCCGAGGGCAATGGCCAGGAAAGCACAAGGTTTGGGCCGGATGGAATGATGCTCAACGAAGGCTGTGCCGGTATGTGTGTGACGTAGATACCACCCGCTGACGCCGCCACGAAACTCCCGTCCGCAGACATGCAAACTCCCTCCCAACCGCTAACCATTTTTTCAAAAGACCAACTTTGGCCGGAGTTTAGGGAAATAACAGGGCCGGTCGTCCCGAAGGCCACCAGCCTCGTGCCGTCGGCGGAACTGGCAATAATCGACGGACTAGAATATCCCACAAAATTAGACGACCAGGCCTCTCCGGAATTAGTCGAAATCCAAACTGCCCCAGATTCCAAATCGACAGCGGCTAGATGAGTTCCGTCGGGGGAAGAGGCCAGTGAAGTCCAGAATATCACTGGGGCGCTGGTTCGGGTCCATGTCACTCCAGAATCGGTGGATCGATAAATCGGAGAATGGATGTAATCGGATGTCCAAATGGAGTCCAGTGTGCCAATGATTTTTGTCCCGTCGGACGACATCACGATTGATTCATAGCCTCGGGAGTCAGTGCCAGGTAGATCATTCGTTGTGAACGTCATTCCAGAGTTGGTGGAGTAAAGAAGTCCAGCCACGCAGACCCTTGTTCCGTCGGCCGAACATGCCACTGAATAGCCGGAGGCGCTGGTGTTTGTCATCCACGTTTGCCCAAAATTGGTCGAAATATAAAGGTTATCCGATCTTTGGGAAGTTGCGAAAATCGTGTTGCCACCCGCGGAACAGGCCACAGCGTAAAGAAGTCCGGAGTTCCATGGGGTTGGCGTCCACGTTTCCCCCGAGTTCGTTGAGACATTAATTCCTTCTGTTACTAAGATTTTGCCATCGGCAGAGCAGGCGATAAGCTGGCAATCGGGAGGTCCCAAATATGTCCAGGATTGGGCTTGAACGGCATAAGAGCCGATAATCATCAATACAGCGATGCCGCAAGTTTTGTACCACCTATTTATCCTACGTTTCAATGTCATATCTAACTCCTTTATTAATCTGAACAAGGCGAAAATCTTTGTACCCAAGTATGAGCATTTGTTGATACCATGACAAACCCTTCCGCCAACCCAATGTAAGGCTCGGTTGTTGTAGATCCATTTGTGGACCAGCCGATACCAGCCTGATTGGTGTAAGTCACGAAACTTTGGCTGTTTGTGCTCCATAGCCAGACCTGATCTCCAACACTTGCATTAGTATAATTTAAGTCCGACTTCAACCGCCCGGCCGCCGGAAGGGCGGAGCCAAGGCAATTAGTTCCCGCCGGAATGTTATTGGTTATCGTCTCTCGCACGAGGCCAATAAACCATACCGGCTGACTCGAAGGGAAATTCGCGGTAGCGCCAACTCCTGGTTTTAAGATAATATCTCCGTTCGGATTCCATGTGCCATTGCCGTTACTAATGTCAATGACATTCCCTTGTGCTGTGGAAATCGAAATGGTGGCGTTACTACCCAGAGCGGGAAGAGGGGCCACGGTATATGCATTGCCTCCGCAGAATAAAGCCGCCACCGAATTCATCGGGGAAAAGAAAAACGGGGGTGTATCAACTTCCGCCAAATTGTAAAAAGTGTCCTTTAATGCCAAATCATCCACTTGATAAAACGGATCGGCGATAAGATTTGTCCCCTGCGCGACTCCGAATTGGACAAAGCCAATCACCTTGGAGCAACAACCGTTATTGCTCAGGTAATAGAATTTGCAGGGCACATTTGCGACGTTGGTATCCGTAAACCAACCGAGAAGGTTGATCTTATTATTGGTGTCCGCGGTGCCGAAATTGGTTAAGGTCACTGTGCCTCCTGAATTGACCCAATTGCTGAGATTGGTTGATGAGTAAACCTGCCATGTAGTCCCCGCCGGTCCTATGTTAGTGAATGTGAAGGTTCCTATGTTCGTATCAAGAGTTCCATCGTAGGGAAATGGAACCACACAGCCTCCTGACGTACAATTTAAGCCTCCCAAAGAGCCGGTATGCTGGGGGTCGTGATGGAACATTGGCCAGGAAGATGTGGCCAACGTCGTGGGGGCAACGGAACTGGGAGCGCTGACTTTATACACGTTACCGTCCTCACAGCTAAAGATTATTTCGCCATTGCTGCAAATTACGGGCGAACAAATAATATCGCCGCCGGCGCGAAAGGTCCATTGTGGAACACCGTTGGTGAGGGCATATAACATGCCAAAACTGTGATTCGTCGATGCGGTCCCGACATATACAGTTCCATTCGATCCAAGCACCGGTGTTCCTACTACCCACCCCGGCACATTTGTGTACGCCCAGGCCAAGCTTCCATTCGTAATCGCAAAAATGCCCCCTGGTGATTCGTAATAGTTTGCTGACTCCGAGAAATGGTCGTAAAGATATCCACTTCCGACATACACATTGTTGTGGGAATCAATTACCGGCGTTGAGTAAATATTGGCTGGTGAGGATCCAGGATCGACGCCAGGAATATGGCAAGCCCATTTCAACGAACCGTCCGGATTAATGGCGTACACGTAGGGGCTTTGCGACCCTGAATAGATAACGCCGTCACTGCCAATGCTGGGCGAGGAATCCGGTTCCGTGTGTCCGGGGACGGGCAAAAACCAGAGAACGTTGCCCGAAGGGGAAACTGCATAAAGGCGGCTGCCTTCCGCCAAAAAATACACAGTACAATCGGTTCCAATCGCCGCCGACGACTCTACGTCGCCGGAATTGTCGTAAAAAAGATCCTCAGGACCGAAAAACCAGTTTGTTCTTGGCGGAGAAACGCTGTTAATGGAAGAAAAACCGGACTCGGGTGAAAACTCGGCCCCAGCTCCTTCGTCTGTTCCTACATAAACGGTGTCGTTAAGGCCCAATGCCGCGGTCGCATAGACGCCAACTTCCTCCGGAGGCCCAAGTTCCAAAATCCAGTTGGTAGTGCCAGCGGGGGAAAAAGAGTCAATAAAGCCATCCGTGGTCCCCGCATAAACTTGGCCACTTGAGTCCACAGCCGAGGACGAGGTCATTTCTCCCCCGGCGGTTGTGAGGATATTACTCCAATAAACGCTTCCGTTTGACGCGTACAAGGAATAAAGGGCATCGGCAGTGGAAGAAAAGTAAACCTTTGTGCCATCCGGACTTAGCGCTGGCGACGCGTCTATTCCCGGCCCCCATTGATCGCCTAAAAACGCTCCGAAAGACGCCATCCATTCGGCAACAGAGAAAATATTGGTGATAGAGATCGTTACTGTTTCTGCGCAAGGTGGCGGGTTGGTGTACGTCAAATAAAATATATTGGTGCCAACGCCGGAATTAGTTGGGGTAAAAGAGGAAAACAGGGAGTTAGTATTTGTAACTTGATTTCCATGCCAATAGAGAATATTCCAATTGGTTACGACCGTAGAGTCATAGCTTTGAACGTTTGATCCCCAAAGGCCGCAATTCAATGAAATCCCTCCCATGAAACCCCAAATACTATTGGGTTGAACCGAATTGCTGATAACGCTTCCAATCTGCGAATTCGTAATAAACTGAGGAATAAATGTTTCACTGGCTTCCGATAGACATGTAGTCCAAAAATTGACATCCTCACATAAACCCGTAATCGACGTTCCGCTGGAATTAAGAGCCAACTGGTGAAATCCTATATCGACAATTCCAGTGTCCGGGACTTCTGCGTTGCTATCTACGTTCGTAAAAGGGGCAAATAGAGTATAATTAGTCAATCCCGCCGTCCCCGCAGTTCGGCTGCCTTGATCGGCGAGCGTAGGAGAATTGGAACCAATGTACCAAACGCTTAACGGTCCCGGCATATAAGTCAAATTCGTAATTATAATCTGGTTGCTTCCGCCTAATGTATTTGATGTGTTGTAAAATGCGTCGTTGGAAATTTGAACATAACTCCCATAAGTTCCCGTCGTTCCAAAACCGATTGAGCTAGTGTCGTAAAGATTATCGCAGATGACCCAGTTTGGATCATACGTGGCTTGACTTGCGTAATAGTCGAGATCGATCGTACTATTCCAGAATAAATTATTATAAAACGTAACCGCAAGCGGATTCTGGTAAATATTGTACTCGTTGCTAGCATAATAGTAGAGGGCTGCGCCGTTGAAAAGATTGACAAGGCTACGTTCCAGTAAATTATTTTGAAGCGTGACCGACGGCCCATAAGAAGGGGCGCTACTCCCAATCTCGCCATAGACGGACAGGTTAACACCGCGTAAATGGCAATTCTCCAAAAATAACTCCGGAAAGTAGCCAGGGTACGCGACCGCGTAGAAATACTGCGGCTGGCCTTGCATCGCGAGATCGGTAAAACCCATCGTAATTGGCTTTGGAGAAAAGCTTGCCGCCAAACTGAAGATGGCACTATTCACAGTGCTGACATTATTGAGCCTGACCGGCTGCTCTTGAACCGATGGATACCACACCAGTTCGTTGACGGCGTCGAAGTATCCGCCGCTGTAGAAAGCAGCCGAGTTATCAAGGTTAAAGCCAGTGCTGCCAAACAGGGCAACCGCAACGCCGTTGCTCAACGTTAATGGCGATCCAGGCACTACCGTAATTTGGGAGCACAAATAGTCAAGGCTATCGTAGTGATAGCCCATATCCAAGGCACCACCATTTGCATCCCGAAACGCTGTCGGATTCCAAACTGTCCCGCTTCCAATCGTAAGATTCGATTCAACCGTCGGCGCGTAGGTGGTCTTCGTGGCGAGATCAGCCAGGAGATTTGAATCGACATTTATCGTGCCAGCGCCGCGAAAAAGACATCCATTTGTCAGATAATAGTCCCCCGCACCGAGGCTTTTAAAAGGAAACCCGGGAGAAGTTACCGTATCGCCGCCAATTGGCGAAAAGAAGTCATTATAAAAGCCATTAAAATCAGCACTTATCGTAGCCCCGATGCCATTCGTCAAGCCGGTCAAATTTACGAATACACAGTTGGTGAGAAGCAGATTGAAGGGATGATTAGTAATAGTTGTGGCCACGAACCGGTCCAACGTGGGAGACACACCGTCAAAAGTAACATTCTGGGCATCGATTGTTCCATCGGCGGGTTGATTAAACGCCGTCACAAAATTGGCGAAAAGACAATTTCTCAACGCTGCACCGCCTTCCCCCAGAAAAACCCCATTCGAACAGTTAATAAATTGGCCGTCAAAGAATACAGTGTCCGCCTCATTTATGGAAAGGGCTTGGCCGGCGTAGGCAATGCGAAAATGACTCAGATCAAAATTAACAGAATAGCCAATGAGGGCGGGATTGGCGTAATACCCAGACGGGATGCCCGTAGATCCGCTGATCGCCACCCCGACAGAGTTGTCGTCCTTGGCCGTAAATATCGTAGGACGATAATCTGTAGCTAGCGAATTGACGGTGGAGCCCTCCGACAGATAGAGGGAAGAATTTGTAGCGTACTTCAAAACGGCGCCACCCTCGAACGTAGTAGCGCCTGACAAATAGACCTCACTACTGATATAATAGGAAGTGTCCCCTTGGAATGTGTAGTTTGTAACACTGGAGTTCACCGTTACGTAGTCCATAACAAACCCTCGAGGAACAGAAAGACGAGCCGTTTGAAAAGCACGCTCTTTCCTCCGTGCTTTTACCTCGCGCTGCCGTGGCCAATCCATACGGCCTCGAGAAGAATGCGGTCGCCGCCGCCGATTCAGCAACGCGTCACGCCGGGGAAGCGTCCGAAGGGCCATCGCTATTGTTGCGTAAGGAATTTCCTCGATCAAACAGGGAGCGCCGTTGACGGTCGTCCATGTTTTGGCAACAAAAACAGGGCCAGGATTTGTCCCAAGTAAAAATGCCCGCCCGGGGATGAACTTCATGACGCCAAAGTCCAAAGTTTGGTCTGTCAATTGAAGGCCCGCTTGGGGAGGCAGCACATTGGTTATCACGCTTGGAGTCGGCGGCGAGGAGAATTCAGTGGTGATCTGCAGTCTGGTGAATTGGGGGTCCAAGCCAAAATCTTCTGGCTCCGGCAACTGCTCCTTGAGAACCACGTCCTGCTCGAAACCGGCCTTTGTATATCGATATATCAAATCGGCATGCACACCGTTAAAGGCCTGGTCGTAAACAACAACGCCGACGGAATTTGTCACAACAGCGCCGATGGAGTTTGTTAGCAACGCAACCATTGCCCAATTTGTCCCGTCAAAATAGCTCAGGCCAAGGGGACGACTGCTGAGGCGCTTGGCGTCCGGAGTGACCAAGGTGACAACGCCAGATGAAATATCGGCAGGGAAATAGGCTTGATGCTGGCCATTCGTCGCGGCCGCGCTGCCGTCCCCCAAAATCTCGATATCCTCACTTGATGGCACCCGTTGGCCATCTCGCGCATAATTTAATCCGGTAGCCACCTCCGTGTAATAGTTTGTGAAGGCTACAGTCGTTCCGTCGCCATTTGTCCTCAAATCCACGGACTGCCACAACGAATAATTGGGGCTCCGTAAAAGACAGACGGAGTTTGTATCTGTGAGATTGCTGCCCATTGGTACAGGCAACTGACTTTGACAGAAGCCTGGGTTGGTTGTTACGAGAAGAAGAAAGACTATCGTTCTCCAATAGCGAGGGGCTTTCATGGAAAACAATACTATGCCGGGCGACATGTAGATGTCAAGACATCTCGGAGTTAATGATGAATCGCCTCCCGCCTCTTTGAGCAGGTATTTTTTCGCCTGCGGCCAACATAAATCGGGGCTTTTCCCTTGTAATGTAGTGGAAAACATGATACTATCGCGCCTACATCATGTTTATCCCTGTTCTCAAAGGAGCAACGCGCCTGAAAAACCACCGTTTCCAAACATTTTTCTTCTGTGCATTAATTTTTGGAATTGGCCGGATCGCCAATGCCGGCCTGCCAGTCGGATGGACTGATGCCAACATTGGCTCGCCGGGAGTTGCCGGCTCCGCCTCCGTGACCAATGGCGTTTGGGCCGTCTCGGGCGGCGGCAGCGACATCTGGAATGACACCGATCAGTTCAATTTCGTAAGCACTCCGTTTTTGTGCGACGGCGCGGTGATAGCGCAGGTCCGCACAGTCGGAGACACCGATCCATGGGCCAAAGCGGGCGTGATGTTTCGCAATGACTCGACCGCCGGGGCGATAAACGTTACCATCGTTGTGAGCGAGGGCAATGGCGTCAATTTTCAATGGCGCACGGCCACCAGCAACGCATCCGACTCCGCCAATTCCCCGGGCGTCGCTCCGTTGTGGGTGGAATTGGTTCGTGCCGGGGACAATTTCAGCGGATTCTACAGTTCCGACGGCACGAATTGGATTCAGGTCGGCTCAACCGAAACGCTTTCAATGAACGGTCCCATTCTGGCGGGAGTTTGCGTCACAGCGCATAACAACGCGCTGCTGAACACATCCACACTTACAAACGTCTCGGTGACGAGCGCGGCATATGGCGTTTACCGGCAGCTTTGGACTAATCTCAATTCCAACCTTGGCGACACACTCGCCGCGTTAACCAATACGACCGATAACCCCAACTGGCCGAACAATCCGACTGCTTCATTTACGCATGTTTTCACCAACTTTCAGACGGAGATCAACACGGGGATGAATTATTACGGGCAGCGCGTGCGCACGCTGGTTGTGCCGCCTGTGACGGGCAGCTACACATTCTGGATCTCCAGCGACGACACTTCGAGATTGTTCCTTGGCACAAACGAAAATCCGGCAGGCGCTGTTCCGATTGCCTCTGTCCCGGGTTACACGTCGGCTGACGAATGGAATGTCTATACGAACCAGCAATCGGCGCCGATTCTTTTGCAAGGCGGATACCGGTATTATTTGGAAGTCGATATGCAACAGGGAAACGGCGGCGATAACCTGGGGGTAGGCTGGCAATTGCCCAACGGCACGCTGGAACAGCCGATGTCCGCTCTCAGTCCCGCCGGGACTGTCCTGATCCCTTTCAACGGCACGAACACCCCGCCCGGGATTCTTTCGCAATCCTCCAGCGCAACCGTCGTTGAGAATCAATCCGTCACGTTCGGCGTTTTGGCGTCAAACCAGGCTCCGATGAATTATAAGTGGTTTGTAAACGGCGCCGCCTCTACTTTCACGAATCCCGTTTTTCTGCTTACGAATGCCAGTTTGACCGCCAACAACGGCCAAACTTATACGTGCGTCGTCTCCAACACTCTCGGCGCCGTGACAAGCGCACCGATTGTTTTGACAGTGACCGCGGACACGGTTCCGCCGGTCGTTTCCAATATTTTCAACGTCGGAACGAGTGTGGTCGATGTCGTTTTCTCGAAGCCTGTGAGTTTGGCGACGGCGACCGAGGTGACGAACTACGCGTTCTCGGACGGCCTGGCCATCAGCAACGCGGCGCTCGCGGCGGACAACGTCACGGTCTCCCTGTCCGTCGCGCCGGTCACCTACCAAAGCAACTATTCCCTGACCATTAATGGAATTCTTGACACAGCGCGCACGCCGGTGATGATCGCCAGCAACACAATCGCCAGCTTTACCGCGTCCCAATTCGTTCCTGTCAACATTGGCAATCCGCCCGTCGCGTCAACGACCACGGTTTTGTCCAATGGCCTGACTGTTACAACGGGCGGCAGCATCGGCGGATCGCAGGACCAGTTCAATTTTCAATATCAGCAGATCACGGGGAATTTCGACGTCTCCGTTTGTCTTGCCAATCTCGGCTTGTCCGATCTTTGGGCCGCGGCGGGGTTGATGGCGCGCGAAAGTCTCGCCGCCGGCAGCCCGTTCGCGGCTTCCCTGGCGACACCCAGCATTGTGGGCGCATTCTTCGAAAGCCGGAACGCCACCAATGGAACCGCAACGACCACGGGAAGTTTTCCTGTCAATTATCCGAACACGTGGCTCCGCCTGGTCCGGATTGGGAGCACCATCACAGGCTATGCCGGTTACGATGGAACGAACTGGACACAAGTGGGGAACCTCACGCTGGCGATGCCCGCCACCATTTATCTTGGCATGACCGTCGCCAGCGGTTCGACCAATCAATTGACTTCCGCAACCTTCCTCAACTATTCCAACACCGCGCCAGGCGCAGTCGTGGCGACCGTGAGCAATCCGCATGAGCCTTTAGGGCCGTCGAGCCGTCTGTCCCCGATCGCTTTCTCGGAAATCATGTACAAACCGGCTCCTCGCGGCGACACGAACAACTGTGAGTACATTGAAATATATAATTCCCAGCCGTGGTTTCATAACATCGGCGGTTATCAGATCACCTGCGCGGACATGAATTACACCTTTCCGCCAAACACCATCATTCCTGGCGGCGGCTTCTTGGTGGTCGCCGCGTCGCCGGGCAGCGTCCGCAACGTCTATGGGATCACCAACGTCGTCGGGCCTTACAACGGCAGCCTGAAACATGCCGAGACGCTCCAACTGCTGGACGAAGTTTCAAACGTGTTATTGACTGTGCCTTATTCCAACATTTATCCCTGGCCCGTCGCCGCCGATGGAACAGGACACTCCATTGTCCCGGCCTATCCAAGTTATGGCGAAGGCAATCCGAAGGCATGGGACATTAGCGACGTTGTCGGCGGTTCGCCCGGGACTATGGAATCCTACCGTCCCAGCCCGTTGCGCAACGTCGTCATCAATGAAATTTTGCCACATTCCGAAAATCCTGCAGTTTCACAATTCATCGAACTCTACAACCACAGCACAAACAGTGTGAACATTTCCGGTTGCATTCTGACGGACAACGTTCTCAGCAATGAATTTGTGATTCCTTCCGGCACGGTTATTGCCCCGCACGGGTTTGTTTCTTTCGACCAATCGGAATTTGGCTTCACGCTCGACGGCGCGGGCGACACGCTTTATTTCATCAAGCCCGATAACAGCCGCGTTTTGGATGCCGTGCAATTCGGGGCGCAGGCCGACGGCGTGTCGTATGGCCGATGGCCGGATGGCGCGAATGATTTTTACACTTTCACCACCAACACGCCCGGCACCAACAACAGCACGATTGTCATCGGGGACATCGTCATCAACGAATTGATGTATGATCCCATTAGCGGCAACGATGACGATCAATACATCGAACTTTACAACAAGGGCGCCAACACGATCAATCTGGCTGGCTGGCAGTTCACCTCCGGCGTCACTTTCACCTTTCCGGCCAACGCCATCATTGCCTCCAATGGTTATGTGGTCGTCGGGAAGAACACCGCCAATTTGTTCGCGCATTATCCCAATCTCAATTCCGCCGACACTTATGGCAATTATAGCGGGAAGTTGTCGCACAACGGCGAGCTTGTCATTTTGGCCCAGCCCGAATCCTATTTCGGAACCAACACGGTTCTCGTGGAGGAAGATGAAGTTAGCTACGGCGCCGGTGGACGCTGGGGGCAGTGGTCGGGCGGCGGAGGCAGCAGTCTCGAACTTATCGATCCCCATTCCGATCACCGTCTCGCGGCCAATTGGGCCGATAGCGATGAAACACACAAGTCCTCGTGGGTGGACATTGAAACCACGGGTGTGCTTGACAACGGCGCCAATTACGAGACCGGCATTCAACACGCTCAAATCGGCATCCTGGACACCGGTGAAGCTTTGGTTGACAACATCGAGGTTGATTACAACGGGACCAATTTTATCACGAACTCCAACTTTGAAAGCGGCATAGGCAACTGGTCGCTGCAAGGCGATCATTCCCGGTCCAGCCTCGATTCACCGGGCTACAATAGCAATTATGCGCTGCACCTGCGGGCCAGCGATCACATGTGGACCGCCGTCAATTCGTGCGAGGCAAACTTGAATGCCAACAACCTGGCCGCCGGCGACATCGTGACCTTGCGATTCAAAGCCCGGTGGCTGCGCGGATGGCCGGAAGCCATGCTCCGCTTGAATGGAAATTGGCTCCAGGCTTATGGAGCGATGCCGGTTCCCACCAATCTTGGCACGCCGGGCGCGCCCAACAGCGCTTTGGTGGCAAATGCCGGCCCGGCAATCTACCAGGTTGCCCATTCGCCTGCCGTCCCTGTGGCCGGTCAGGCGGTCGTCGTTTCCGCCCGGGTTTATGATCCTGACGGCGTCCAATCGCTCACCCTCTATTACCGCATCGATCCATCCTACACTTACACGGCGGTGTCGATGAACGATTCCGGCGTCTTCGGCGATGCCATTGCCGGCGATGGAATTTTCAGCGCAACGATCCCGGCGCAAGGTTCGGGCACCGTCGTGGCGTTTTACCTGGGCGCGGTGGATAAGAACGGCAATTCCACAAGGTTTCCAGCCATGCAGATTGTCAACGCGCCCATGCCGGAGTGCGTCATTGGCTTCGGCGACAGCACTGCCAGCGGCGCTTTCGGCGCGTATCATTGTTGGATTACGCAGACAAATTCCACCCGCTGGGCAAATCTTTCCGACCTGAGCAACGAAGGCAGCGACTTCACCTTTGTCAATAACGGCCGCATCATCTACAACGCCCTGGGCCATTTTTCCGGCAGCCCTTTCCATCAGGATTTCGACACGCCCACGGACAATCTTTGCCATTACAAATGGACCTTCCCCGACGACGACCAATTTTTGGGAACTACTGACTTCAATAAAATCCACCAGCCGGGCAACGGCGCGGGAGACGATCCCAGCTTGCAGCGCGAGCAAATCGCGAACACATTTTTGCGCGCGTTGGGCGTTCCCTGGCTCAACCGGCGCTACGTGGCCGTCTATTTCAACGGCAATCGGCGTGGCGATCTTATGGAAGATGCCCAGGTCCCTGGCTCGGACATGGTGAAGGAGCATTACCCCAATGATAGCGATGGCTTCCTGTTCAAAATGCAACCCTGGTTTGAGTTCGCGCCTTTTCCCTCCGGCGGCAGCATTGGCTTTACCGAGGAATCCTGGTGCGTGCTGGAGCCATTCACCACTACGGGCGGCGCGCTGAAACTGGCCCCCTATCGTTACAACTTCGAGATGAGGCGCAGCCCCGATTCGGAGTCCGATTATTCCGACGTTTTCTCGCTGATCAACGCGGCAAATTCCAGTTCGCCAAACTTTGCCGCCAATTTGGAAAGCATTGCGAACATGGAGAATTGGATGCGCACTTTCGCCGCCAATCACGCCGCCGGAAACTGGGATTCCTTTGGCGCCGAAAATGCCCAAAACCTTTACGGATATATCGGAACCCAAGGCGCCAAATACGCCCTGATGATGTGGGATTTTAACATTGTCCTTGGCAACAGCAGTTCATGGGGGCCGGGACAAAACCTGTTTTACACCACCGGCGGCGATACCAATATGGCCGCCATCTATGCCACGCCTGTCTTTCAAAGAATGTATTGGCGCGCTTTGCAGGAATTGGTCAACGGGCCGCTCGGCAATTCCGCGCCCCTGGCCAACGCCAAATACGCGGCCTTCGTCAACAGCGGTTTGACCGGCGTTGAGAATCCCACCGTTGCCATCCTTCCCTGGCTCAGCCAGGCGAAATCCAGCATCGCTTCCCAACTTGCTGCCGTCAACGCGTCGAGTTTCTCCGTCGCTCCAACTGTGGTCGTCAGCAATGATGTCGCCTACGTTAGCGGCGGCGCGCCGGTGCTTGTGGATACCATCTCAATCAACGGCACGAATTACCCCATCACCTGGACCTCGCTTACCAACTGGACCGTTGCCGTTCCAATCTTGACCGGCACCAACACGCTGAACGTCGCCGGACTGGACAAAAACGGCAATCCCATCCAAGGCGCTTCCGGCGTTGTGCAAGCCGTGTTGAAAACCGTCGTATCTTCGCCTGTCGGGCAGATTGTCATCAATGAAATTATGTATGACCCGGCCGTGACGAATGCTCAATTCGTCGAGTTTTACAACGACTCAACCAATACCGAATTCAATCTCTCCGGCTGGGACGTTTCCCCGCTCTCTTACGTCTTCCCGCCGGGTTCAACGATTGCTCCCAACAGCTTCCTCGTCCTGACCGCCAACGAGGCTGCTTATGCCAGCGCCTATGGGGCGACCCATCCGCCGTTCGATGTCTTTTCCGGCGCGCTGCCAACGAATGGCGAGACCCTGATCAGTCTGTTGGAACCTCAAAATGGAACTAATCTTACGGTCGCCCAGGTCGAGTACTCCTCTCAACTGCCTTGGCCAACCAACATCAGCGGCACCGGCGCATCCCTGCAATTGATTGATCCGCGCCAGGACAATTGGCGCGCCGGAAATTGGTCCTCCACCGTCAGCAACGCGACGCCAACCCTTTCCAACAGCGTGGCCCAGCGTTTGCCCGCCTTTCCAACGCTATGGCTCAACGAAGTCGAGCCTGATAATCTCACGGGCATAACTAGCGCGGGAGATCACGTTCCGTGGATCGAGCTTTTTAACCCCGGCTCCAACGCCGTTTCCCTCACTGGCCTTTATCTGTCCACCAACTACTCGGACCTGACGAGTTGGTCGTTTCCGGCTGGAGCGACAATCAATGCCGGCTCGTTCTTCATCGTTTTTGCCGATGGCCAGACCAGCCTTTCCACCGCCGCCCAGCCTCACACCAGCTTCACGCTTGCGCCGGTTTCCGGATCGCTAGCGTTGAGCCGCGTCTATAACGGCGTTCCGCAGGTGCTGGACTATTTGGATTACACGCAAATGACGCCAAACTACTCCTACGGTTCCTACCCGGATGGACAGAGTTTTGTCCGCCAAATTTTTGCGAACTCCACGCCGGGTGGCTCAAACGATGGCTCCGCGCTGCCCCCACCGTCTTTCATCCCCTATCTGACCGCCGGTTCGACCTATACCCAGAACTTCGATTCCTTGCCAGACCCCGGTTCAACCTCTGTTAACACCGCGAACCCCGTAACGATCAATGGAATTACCTACTCTCTTTCCAATCCGGTTGATTTCGCGTATCCAGCCGTCGCAACCGGCAACGACGGCGGCCTGGGAATAGCGGCCTTGGAAGGATGGTATGGCCTGGCCGATCCTACGGCCAGCGTCGGTACCCGATTCGGCGCCACTGACGGCGATCAAACTACGGGTGGAGATATAAGTTTCGGTTTGCCCAACAGTTCCAACCGCGCGTTGGGTTTGCTGGCGACGAGCACAACCGGTTACGCTGCCTTTGGCGCCAAATTGATCAACGGCGCCGGCCAGACGTTAAACTTCATCAACCTTCAAGTCACTGGTGAAGTCTGGCGTCAGTCCAATCTGCCCAAGACTTTGGAATTCTACTACCTCATCGATCCTACTACCACCAACGCCTTTTCCACCGCCTCCACCGCGTTCCTGCCGGCCTTGAACGTCAGTTTCCCGACGGTTCCCGGCGACGTGGGTGGAGCGGCGGTTGATGGAACCGCGGCCATTGACGAGACGAACCTAAGCGTCGTCAACCAAGCCATAACGAACTGGCCGCCCGGCGGCGCGCTTTGGCTAGTGTGGGAGATGGCAGATTCAACCGGCAAATCTCAGGGACTGGGCATTGATAACCTGACGTTCTCGGCGACTGCGCAGGCCGTCTTGAGTCCTGTCTCTGTCACGGTGCAAACATCCGGAACAAACTTTGTTCTAACCTGGCCCGGAACCGTTGGGCAATCCTATCAAATCCAATACGCAACCAACCTGGCAAACCCGGTCTGGACGCCCGTGAGCGCTCCCTCGTCTGGCAATGGCGCGACAGTGACATTCACCAACACGCCCGGCGCCGCGTCGCAAGGATTCTATCGCCTGGTGATTTTGCCCCCCTGAGCTTTGCGCTTTTCAAAGCTCACGGAATATGTGATGTCAATTAAATGCCGCGGTTCGCCGCCAGAAGATTGATAAAACCAATACAGCGCGCCGCAATAGCGACCGTCCTGTTCTTTTCCTGCCATTTGACAGGCGCGGAGATTATTTTTCGGGATTGGTTGAGCGGCGCGGGCAACCTTACCAATCAAGATAGCTTGGTGTGTTCTGATGAATAAGCCAAAACGCCGGTTAAGCGCGTCTCGCTAATTGAACGCCGATACGTTAGCCTGCGGTCATCACAGTTCGAAAATAATGATTGACGTAGCGATACGCGAACCGGTGCCGGCGGAGGTTGAACGAGTCGTGCATCTGTTTTCCAATGCGCGGGTGCCTTTGCAGTCGCGCTTTTTAGCGGCGGTGCGAAGCCGCCCGATCGAGCGTTTCATCGCCGCCGCCGCCTGGTGGCCGGAAGGAAAAATTGCGCGCTTCCAGTTCGCCTGCCAGCCGGGGGTGGATCGAAGCGCGGTTGTCGGTTTGTTGATTGACAGTTTGGCGGAATCCGCGCGCGCGGCGGGCCTGGAAATGATCCAATACGCCAACCTGCTCACCGCCGATAACGAATGGTTCGGAATTCTGCAAACACATGACTTCCATTGCGCCCGTTCCGAACGTTCTTTTGAGATTTCTTATCAGGACGCATGGATGCGCATCATGCAACTTCACCAGAAACACAAATCGCGAATTCCCGCCAGTTGGACGGCGAGGCCGATTCGAGACCTTTCGCCGGAAATTGCGTTGAGTGTTATTGGGGCGCATAGGCTGTTGCCACCTGAGGAAGTCCGAAGTTATTGGCGAAAGAATGTTCAAGGCGGCTTTACCCTCGACCTTTCCTGCATCCTGTTCGACGGCGACCGGCCTTTTGGGGCATTCCTGGCGCGTCGAATGGGAGAGGTGTATTACATTGATGTGGAAGTCGTTCAGGAAGCCAATCCGGTGCTGCGGTCGTTGGGCGATTTGTTCATGATGTATCGAATGTTCATATTGCACTCCGAGGCCCAACGCGCCGGGACGGATGTTCCGATTCGCTGGCTGAAGTTCCGCAGCGGCGAAATCGAGCATCGCCAAACCGCCAACCTCGCCCGCCGCATGGGCGGTCGCGAGCTTCCTCCGCTGCACGCGATGGCGCGCACTCTGTGATGCCATGTCAAATCGTTTGTTGCTCGTAGGCTGGGACGCGGCGGATTGGAAAATCCTGCATCCGCTGATTGACGCCGGAGAAATGCCGGCGCTTCGCCGCATCGTCGAAACGGGGGCGTCGGGCGCGCTGCTGAGCGTTCAGCCGATGGCGCCGGTCGCGCAATGGACGAGCATGGCCACCGGAAAACGCCCCTGGCAGCATCGCGTTTGTCACCCGGCCATCGCTACCAGGTCTCGCTCGTTTTCTCTCTGGGAAATTCTGGGCAAGGCAGGAAAACGAAGCCTGGTCGTCGGCTGGCCCGTGACGCACGGCAGTCAGCCGCAGAACACCGTCCTTGTCTCCGAACGTTATGCTCACCCGACTGCGGCCCCCAACATCAAACCCTGGCCGCCCGCTCCTCCGGCTACTTACTGGCCGCACGAAATTGGCGGCCGGCTCGACCCGTTGCGAATGAGTCCGCAGGATGTCCAGGCAGATGTCATTTCGCGCTACGTTCCGGACTGGAAGAAAATCGATCAGAATCGCGACCGGCGCCTCGGACAACTGCGGCTTTTTCTCGCGACAGACTTTTCGTATCAGGCGGCGATGATGTCGTTGCTTTCCGGTGGCAACTGGGATTTTGCGGCCGTGCGTTTTCCAGCTTTGGGAGCGATCAGCCCGATTTTTCTTCCCGAGGCCGAGGTTGGCTTATACCAAAACGTGATTCGCAATGCCTGTCGCAGACTGGATTCGATGTTGCGCCTTCTGGTGCAAGCCGCCGGAACCAGCGCTTCCATCGTTGTTGTTTCCCCTCACGGAGTTAACCAGCGCCCTGGCCCTGTCAGCGACAATGAAGCGTGGAAGTCGCCGCATGGAATCTTCGCCGCCTGCGGTTCCGCGTTTGCCAGCGACGCCCTGGTATTTGGCGCAACGGCTCTTGATGTGACTCCGACGATTCTCACCTATTTTGGCCTGCCCATCGGTGACGACATGGAAGGGCGCGTCCTGCTTGAGAGTTTCGCGAAACCGCCGGAAGTGACTCGTGTGCCAAGCTGGGAACAAACGCCTTCTGCGATCCCCGAAGATACCGTCTGCCCGGACGAATCCATACGCCGGGAAGCGGATTTGAACCTAGCGCGCTCCTATTTGGACGCGGCGCGATACGAAGAGGCCCGGGTGGTTCTGGAACGATTATTTCGCGCATTCCCGGAACGGGCGGACTTGGCGCATTCGCTTTTCCATTGCCAATTGACCCTGGCCCGGCATGCCGACGCGGCGGAGACGCTGGAGGTATTACTGGAAGGCGTTCCTCCGGGAATTTGGTCGATCTTGCCCCGGGCCGAATTGTGCGTTGCCAGGAAACAGTTTTCGGAGGCGCGTTCATTGGCGAGCCAGGCATTGCATCTGCGCCCGACTCATCCCGACGCCCTGCGGCGGTTGGGCATGTTATTGCTGCGGCTTCGCGAATGGAGCGCGCTGGCGGAACTTACTAAACAGGCGCTCAAGCTGGATGACAACGAACCGCTGGCGTGGCTGGGATTGGCGGAAGCGCAATTGCGAAAAAAACTGGCCGCGGAGGCGGAGGAAGCCGCGATGCGGGCGATTGGATTGAACTACTACATGCCGCAGGCGCATTTTGCGCTGGCCCGGGCTTTCATCGCCCAGGGAAAATGGGATCAGGCCCGCGAGACGATGCAGGCCCTCTTGCAACTCCAGCCCAACAATCGCGCCGCCGCGACTTACGCCAGTCGAATACGCGAGCCTTCCCCGCCCTCATGAGCCAGAGGGCTTGATTCTGAGCACCGTCAGCGAGTTGGGTTTAAAGGTGTAGTCGAAAGTCGCTCCGACTTGCCCCATCAATTCCGTGACGGGAGCGACCTTGCGCGGTTCGTCGAGCGAGTTTTCATCAGCCGTATTTCCGCTGGTCAGGATTGTGGCTTGCGCGCTCAATCCGCCGGACGGCACCCCTTCCAAATGAATCGAAACGGGCGCTTCCGCACTGCTGGCGTTGACTGCCTTTAGAATGATCTCCTTCGACGCGTCATCGCGGACCGCCGACGCGAAGAAATTCGTCCCGGTTGGGTCTTCGCTCGAAAGGGGCAGCACGGCGTCGCCACTGTTTCGGCTGAAGAGTTGCTGGGCGTAATAATCGGGCGTCCCATAAATCCGGTGGTTGTCCACCCAGATGAGATTGGGTGTCCACTGCCACGCATCGACGTTCCCGAACAACGGCGCGTAGGACGCCATCCGAACCACATCACCGTTGCGCTCCAGCCCTGTCATGTACGCGGCTTCGGCAAGCGCGCATTCGAGCGTGTTGCGATTTTTGGGACTGACAACGCCGACGCTCTGGGCCGCGTATTCGCCCATGAACACCTTGGGGCCGTTCCGATCATAATTGTCGTAACGATGCGTGTTGGTGAAAAACCAGATGGGATTGGCGTAGCAATGTTCGTCAACAATATCCGCGTGAAGCTCGCGAAGTTTGGGCCATGCGAAGTGAAACCGTTCGTCGTCCGGCGAAGGCCCCGCGGCGGACACGAGCATGATTTCCGGGTATTTTTCCTTAAGCGCCCGCGCGAACCGCGTGTAACGCTCAATGTATTGCGGTCCCCATTGTTCATTGCCGACGCCCATCATTTTCATGTTGAACGGCTCGGGATGCCCCATCGCCGCCCGCTTCGCGCCCCACTGGCTCGTCGCCGGTCCGTCGGCGAATTCGATCAAGTCCAGGGCGTCCTGAATGTACGGTTCGAGTTTGTCCAGCGGGCAAAGCTCGCCCGAGTTGAATTGGCACGCCATGCCGCAATTGAGGATCGGGAGCGGCTGCGCTCCAATGTCTTCGCACAATTGAAAAAACTCAAAAAAGCCGAGACCGAAGGATTGAAAATAATCCGGCGTTGGCCGATGGACGAATTCATAATTCCAGCGATCAATGAGGAGCTCACGATCCCCGACCGGTTCTTTGATGCTGTTTTTCCATTGATAGCGCCGGTCCAAAGTGCTGCCTTCCACAATACATCCGCCGGGAAATCGCATGAAGCCCGGCTTGAGATCGGCCAGCATCTGGACCATGTCCGCGCGCAACCCGCCAGGGCGGTTTTTCCAGGTATGGCGCGGGAACAGCGAAACCATATCCATATCAACAGTTCCCTTGCCTTCCATGAGAACGTTCAAACGCGCTTTCCAATCGGACGCTTGCGGGTGCAACTCGAGAGTGTAGTGTTGCCAGCCTTGCGAAAAGTCCTTGAGCTTGCCTTCATCGAGCACGCTCCCGTCATCGGCCACCAATTGCACGCGCAAAACCGGGACGCCCGCAACAGGCCGGACATCAATTGAGAAATCATACGTTTCGTCTTGACGGACGCCCATCCCGCGAAAGCCCACGTTGGACACTCCAAACAGCGCCGTCCCTTCGGATTTTACGCGCAAAAAATGGGGGTTTGCGGGACTCGACGGCATATCTCCGGAAATTGTGAGTTCACCTTTGGCCAGGCTGGGGCTGATTTTTATCCAACCCATCAGAGGGTCCGGAAATTCAAAGGAGCGGTTCTTGACCATTTCCGCATACAGGCCGCCGTCCGCCCCGAAGTTAATGTCCTCGAAAAAAATTCCCCACATTGCGGGATTCAGTTTCGCCCCGGGATGCCCGGCATCAATTGTCAGAGTTGCCGCCGCGCCCGATGAGTTCGCGAAAAGCATGGCGGCGGCGACTGTCGAAACAAGACTTCGTAATAGTATTTTCATTGAATTTGTGGCCATCCGTCGGAGGCCCAATGGAGAGGCAGAATTCCCAGCGTAGGCCTGCCTCCGAGTTTGGCGTCGTAAAAGTGACAACTAAACCAGTCGCGCGAGCCGTCCGAAACAATCCCGGCATGGCCTGGCCCGATGAAGTCACCTTGCGTCGTGAGAAAGAGAGCGCCTCCTCCGAGAAGCATGTCAGCGCCATTCTTATCCAGGTAAGGACCGGTAATATTAGCGGAACGGCCTACGCGGATGTTATAAGTGCTGTGAATTCCCCGGCAGCACTGGCCCCAATTCACAAACAAATAATAGAACCCGTCGTGCGGATAGATGTAGGACGCCTCGATCTTATCCGAGTGAGCCAGCGAATACATTCGCGAATTCGGCGATATTCTGAGTCCCGTCGCCGGGTTTAGTTCTATCAATTTAATCCCCGTCCAGAATGAGCCGAATGCCAGCCAAAGTTTGCCCTGGCTGTCCCGGCAAACCGCCGGGTCGATTGTGTTGAAGTCGTTGGTGGCATGAGACTGAACGACTATTCCCTGGTCCGTCCATTTGTAACGGGAATCGTTTGTGTTCAACGTCGGATTCGTCATAAGTCCGATAGCCGAAGTGTTCTTGCCCCAGGTGGAAACGGCGAAATAGAGAAGGTATTTATCACCCTGATGTATAATGTCCGGCGCCCAAAAATCCCGGCCGGAATTTTGCGGCACAGCGTCAGCGATCCACAGTATGGCGTTAGTGATAACACGCGGCCCCGGCTCCCATGCGCGCAGGTCTTTCGAGTGATAGGAGGGAATGCCGTGGCCCGTGCAGAAGACCCAGTACTCATCCCTGCATTTGACAACGGTCGAAGGATCGTGCGCGCGCACCAGACGCGTCGCTTCCGCTTCCAGATCGGAGTTCGTTTCATTCGCGGCAAACAGAGAAAGTCCGCACGCGAATACAGCCAGCAAAGTCAGATAATGTTGTTGCGAATTCATTGGTTCTGCGGCGCGGCGCGGAGGATTTTTGCGTAGGTCAGCGCGATTTGATTTTGAGAATCACGCCGCAACACCTCGTCGAATTGGTCCAGCGCCTGCTGGTTAAGATGTTCGTTGGACAATGCGATGCCAAGATTCAAATGCGCCTCGATCAATTCAGGTTTCAATCGCACGGCCTCGGCAAATTGCGCGGCTGCCCCGGCGGCGTCGCCGTTCTTGCCCAATTCCGAACCAAGACAAAAATGGGCCTCGGCAAACTTCGGCTGCAATCGAATGGCTTCCTCGTAATGCTCTTTGGCCTCGGCGTGTCTTCCAAGTTTCGCCAGCGCCAGCCCCAGATTGACGTGAATTTTTGGATCAGCGGGATAAAGGCCGAGAGAATCGGTGAAATTGGTCACCGCAATGTCATACCATCCCTTTGAAAATGCGAACTCCGCGAGTTTGTTGAAAGATTCCGGCGTTCGGATGCGGTTTACAAACGCTTCTTTAAATTGCTCGTTTGCCTCCTCAGTTTTGCCCATTGCCTCGAAGGCTTTGCCAAGGCCCAAATGCGCAGGGCCCCAGTAAGGTTTCCGGCTCAAAACTTGTTGAAACTCGCGCGCGGCTTTTGCCGGCTGGTTTTCGCGCGCATACAACTCGGCGAGATCGTTCATGCTCACCACGGATTCCGGGCCAAGGCGGATGGCTTGTTGAAAGTCCGAAGCCGCTTCGTCATCGCGCCTGGACGCTTCCAGCGCCAGTCCCAATCCGTGCCACGCGTCAGGACTTTGCGGAAGCAAGCGCGCTAGATGTTGCAGCGATTCGACTGCGCCGGCGATGTCGCCAGTCTGCTGTTGAAGATGCGCGAGATTTTCCTGGAGTATCCAATCGTCCGGCCACGCAGCGGCGGCTGCTTTGGTTTGCGTCTCTTCATCGCGAAGATTGCCGGGAAGAGTCGCCGGCTGAAGCTGTTCGATTTGCCGGAGCAAATGTTGATATTGCCGGCGATTGTTCATTTGCCCGGTGAAGGGCGGATCGTTGAGACGACTCAGGATTTCCATTTCCGCCGCGCGCCGCGTAAAACCGTTCCATCCGAGGCGGCGGGCGCAGTCCTCCGCCGTGGGCCACGTGGGTTGGCCGCTTGAGGATAATTCGCGGTCGATCTGTTCCGCCAGGGCGCGCGCGACAACGTAATTTCCCTCGAAATTCAGATGGACGTGCTCGTAGAAAAACTCCCCGCCGGTCAGGTGATGCGGGCTTTGGGCCCCCAGGGCGGACTCGGAATCAACCAACTCTAGCCCCGATTGATTCCGGCGGGCAGCCTGGCGGATAATAGAGTTGATTCTGCTATCCGCGCGGAATCGGAGCGCGTCTTGGTCGCACGCAAGTTCAAATTGGCGCGCAGCCTCCGCATCCTGGCCGGCGGCAAGCGAGCATTCGCCCTGGCGAAAGTGAAGTCCGGCAAAGGCATCGTCTATCTTGCTCGCTTGGTCAAATGCGTTGATCGCGTCCGACATTTGCCCGGCTTCTTGCGCCCGGATTCCGATCTGCCAAAGGTTGTTCCACCGGGATAATTCTTCAGACGACAAGTCCGGCCGATGTTCGGAAGCGAAAGGAGCGCAATCCTTGAGATTGCGGCCAATCGTGCTCACAAGAACTTTTGCGCCGCTGCGCAGGCCGCTGTCAATAATGTCGTTTAGATTACGGTCAAAGCTGTCGTAAACCGTCGCCATCCGGGGATCATTCTGGCGAACGTGGTTGTGGACGAACATTTCCATTCCGCCCCATTCGCTCTGGTTGACGGGCCGTCTTTGAGCGTCGCGGATCAAGTCCCCCAAAGCCTGTCCGATCCGGGTGCCCTTGAATGCGACGTCAGCCCGGACGAGTGGCAGGCTTGCGGCCTGCGCGCCAAACACCGTGCCTGAGCCGTAAGGGCCCACGACTTCGTTGTTGCCCATGTAGATCACCCAGAAGTCGCCGTTCCGCGAGGCGCAATCCCTGGCAATGGGGAGAATGACGTGGGAATTGATGGCGGTCATGGCGGTATTGACCACTTCAAAGCGTTGGTTTGGATAGCGCCCTTCCAATAGCGCCTCCAACATCCTGGAGAGGCCGAATTCGGGCTGAGGATCGCCATAAGCGGCTGATTCTCCGAAGACAAAGATGCGGATTGTATTCGGCGGTTTGACCTTTGGAATTACGAAAGGAAACGGCGCCCGCGCCATTTCCGGCCCAAAAAAACGCCAGCCAAAACGGTCATTCTCCACGAAGCAATCCTTCCCATCGATCCGCATCGGAAGAAAAAGCGACATTGGATGTCCGACCCCGGCCAACCGCAAGCCAGCTTCCAGAATCAAAACGAACAGCAGCGGCCCCAGGACTGTTGCCGCGAGGCGAAAAAGCCAGCGCCGTGAGCGGGACAAACCGGCGGAGCGTACTGAAGTGACGGTGGAATTTCGCGGTCGGCTCAATAATAAAAGTAAGGACTGGAGCCGTTACGGCAAATGAACTGGTTGAAAGGCCGCCACTCGACGTGGCCGTCTATCATTCCAATATTTTCTCCAACAGGGCGCAACGTGTTCTCCAGGTGTGCGGCGATATGGTCCTTGTAAGCGCCGTTATACATATAACCACCTTGAGTAGTGCTCCAATTGTAGCCGGTCGTCAAGGTGAAAAGGTCGCTGCTACCCGTATCGGTGGGATTGGCGCAGGCAACCAGAGGCCGCCTGCTTAGAGGGCCGACCGGCACACCGCCGGGCTCGTTAAAATAACCGGGAGTCGAGGTCGCCGAGAGTTTTTGGTTGGTGTTGGTGGCAAAAGTGCCAGTGTATGAAGGTGTGCCATAAAAGGTTTGGGCGTATCCTACAACTCGATATCCCGATTTTCCCAGGACCGCGTTAGGTTCAGGATAAGGAGCGCCGAAAGTCCACAGAGATTGACCGCCACCCGGAACAGTGCCGTAGGGGATCGTTCCAAACCAATCGACAGGACCAAATTTTGGCGCTGTTCCTGGATCATACCACGTCAATGGCGTCGTTCCATAAGCGATCAGCAGGTTGGCCAGTTCGGCGTCCATGTCCCAACACCAATTGCCAGTGGAACCGTCGGGAAGGTAATCCCTGGAGTCATTGGCGTACATCTCCAGCGCCAGTATCTGCTGTTTTTCGTTGTTAAGGCATAGAATGTGGATGGCCTGAATCTTTGACTTCGCCAAGGCTGGCAGCAGAATGGCGGCCAGGATTGCAATTATGGCGATGACGACGAGGAGTTCAATCAATGTGAAGGCTCGTTTCCTGTGCCGCAAGTTTCTCATAGTTCCTGTCATGCTTAATTTTTCAACTCGTAGAACTGGGTCTTGGAACCGCCGGTCGTGGACACCGTCACTTGATAGTTTTGCCCCACAACAGTTGGCGTTGCGGTCACGGGCGTCCACACGGCACCCGTTCCAAGCGTGGGACTCGAATAGAGCGAGAACCCAGAAGTGTCCGAGACAGGCCACGAAATCACCACATTGCCGCCTGATGCGGAAATAGCGCCCAGAACTGGAATACTGCTCAACAACTGGGCAGGCCCGAGAGCCTGGCTTTCGGCCACTTCGAAAGCGCTTAACGCGCCGTTGTAGATGCGGAACTCGGTAAGATTTAGATCTTCGTGTGGATCCCCGGTATAGAGCGAATGGCCAATAAAGTTGGTCACGCTTTCTACATAGGACATGGGAATCGTTATGCCGGCATTCTGCCCTACAAGGACGCCATTTGTATAAAAGCTCTCCAACCCGGCGGGGGGATCAAAAACCGACGTCACATGGATGAGGTTAGTCTGAGCGGTGAAATCTCCAGCGCCGCCGACTCCTTGTTCACCGTCGAATCCAGGGTCCACTCCAGAAATTGCGATGCGTCCACCTTGCGGCGCGCAGAATATGTAGTTTTCCCCGTTCCATGGGAGCGCGGTGTTGGTATCGGTGTTCCCGAAAGCCCACAACATACAGTTGACGGGTGCGTCATCGGGGAATGAACACCACATGTCGATGGTGACTGCGGGGTAATTGCTTAGGATTCCGGATGGGAGCTGGACGTATTGAATGCTCGCACCGAGCAACTCCAAATTGGTGCCGGTGAAGGTGCCACCGTTGAATACAATGCCAGTCCAATTCGTCCCTCCGACTGAATCGGCGGCATTAGTGCTGCCAACAGGATCGTGGAAGCTGTACCGGTTAACCAGAGTCGGTGTATGAACGACATTCACGGTCTGGCTGCTCGTTAAACCATTGTACTTGGCGGTCACCGTGGCCGTGCCCAAGCCGACTGCGTGGACATTTCCGTCCGAGGCTTGATAGACAACATTGGAGTTGCTTGATGTAAAGATGAATAACGGAGTGAGACTGTTTCCGGTCACGTTGTAGTTGGTGATGTTCGCATAATCCGCCCACACGGGGCCAAGAGTCTTATCCCCCAATTGCATCGTTGACGGGAGGGCAATCTGAATGGATTGAAGCGCGCCCACGACAACGTTGGTGTTGTTAGGCCCCAGCGCGTCAGCGAGGGCAATTTGCTGGGGCGTCAGCGTACCGTTGTAAACACGGAATTCATTAAAGCTGCCCGCGGTTAATGGGTCCGCGGTCCAAAGTGAATGGCCGATGTAGGCTATGTTGGTGTTGATAGAGTTAAGCGGCGCAAAATCATTTGTGACGTAGCCGCTGAGAACGCCATTCGTGTAAATGGCCAGATGCCCGGAGGGCACATCAATCACAGTGGTGCAGTGGACTGTTTCGTCGGCGAAATCTCCAAGGGCCGCAAATCCCGCTCCTCCCGCCGAGGTGAAATTGTCAATTTCATGCTGAGTGTTGCCGTCGCGAGCCACCGAATGGATGTAGTTCGCGCCCGCGTTGTTCACTGTGTTGCCGAACGCCCAGGCATAATTCCAATTTCCCAGGGTTCCAAATGTGGCCCAGTAATCAACCGTTGCGGATTGATAGCCGGAAATGATTCCATCGGTGGAAAATAGATTCGAGCTTAAGTCCACATACCCGGACGTGCCGTCCAGATAGACCTGCCCGTTGGTTTCGTAGGCGGTTCCTATGAGGTTTCCATCGAGCGTACCGACCAAGTCTTTTACCACGGTGTTCGAGTCGTTGAAACTATAGCGATGGGAGAGAATGGAAACCGGCTCGATGACGGTGACCGTAACCGAGTTGCTCTGACCGCCGTAAATCGCGGTGACCGCGGCTGAGCCGAGCGCAATGCCATGAATCCCCCCGGAAGCATCTACCGTGATTATGTTCGTGTTGGCTGAGGAATAACTGGCCAGGGGCGTTACGTCGCAGGAGTTTGTTATCAAAGACGCGGTGGCAAGGACCGTCGCAGGCTCCTGCCCGCCCTCGACAACCTGCGAACCCGCCGAAACCTGGACGCCCGTAATGGTTCCGTAATTGGTGTTGAGCGTGACATCACCATTCTGATAACTGGCCGCGACTTCGAGCGAACTAAGTGCGCCGTTCCAAATGCGAAACTCATCGAGGTTGGCGATCATTTTTGCGTCGTTCCAATTGTCAAAGCCGATCAAATTGTCGAGGTCTCGCACGCCCGGCGTGATCGTGTTGGTGATTGGAATTTTCGCGTTGAGGCTGCCGTTGATGTAAAGCGCGATGTAGCCGAGGGGAGGATTAAACACCGCCGCAATATACTGACCGTCACCCGCCCCTGCGATGGGGTTGTCCGTTGAGTCGCAATTCTGGCGGTTCACGTTGGCGTTGTCGAAATCCGAAATGGCGGCGTCAATAAGGTCGCTGCCGGAAATATTCACGCAGAGAGAGATGCTATACGAATCCTGGCTCGCGGAGTCCTGCGTGCCGAAGTCGAACAGATTTCCCCAAAGGCCCTGCTCGTTGATGGGAGGGTAATTTCCCCAGGCTTCGACCGTTACCGCGAGATCGTTGGTGATTATGCCGGCCGGCAACTGCACATACCCGCTGGCGTCCAGTATCAACTGGCCGTTGTTGACGTTGGCATCGCCGCCGAACGCGCCGTTCGCGGTGCCGGCTGTATCGGTGGCATTGGTCGCGTCATCCGCCATGCCGAAGAAACTGTACCGGTGGGTCAATGTTTGCGCGGTCACCGTCAGTTGGGTCGCCAGAAGCGCGGCGCAACTGCAAAGGATCGCGAGGAGACGGGGGTATAAAATATTTTTCATATAGGTGTCGTTGCGTGTATTCGATGATACATCGAGTGGACTTTTACGGACCATGGCTGAAATAAAGGCGTTATGAGGACGACTTTACCGGACGAACGCCACGGGCCACAACGCCACTTTGCGAATAAGAATCGCCAAATTGCGAACGCAGTTCCTGCTGGGCAGCCTGCCCTCCAAATTTCTTTCGATAGGCAAGCGGGCTCATTTTTTTGACCGCGCGGAAATAGCGCGCAAAATGCTGCACATCGCCAAATCCAAGGGTTTCGGCGATCTCACAGACAGGAAGCTGGGTTTCCACGAGCAGTTGCGCGATCTTGTCGGTCCGCATCCGCCGGATTCCGTCGAGGATTGAATGGCCTAGTTCGCGGCGAAATCGTTTCTCCAGCAATCGACGCGAAATTCCGGCGTTGCGGGCCACGATTGCCACAGTCAATTCTTCCAGGCGCAATGCGTCACGGATGTACCGCAGCGCCTTGGCAACGCTTTTATCCTCGACCGCGACGACATCGGTCGAGCGGCGGACAACGACATGCGTGGGATGGACGACGATACGAGCGGGAACATTTCCTCCGCCGTTCATCAGGCAATCGAGGGCGGACGCGGCTTCGTATCCGGCTCGGGCGAAATTGACGGCCACGCTGGAGAGCGGCGGATCGGATAATCCGCAAACGACTTCGTCATTGTCCACACCAACGATTCCGATATCGAACGGCACTGAGATTCCCGCAATTTTGCAGGCTTCGACGACCTGCCTGGCGCGATCGTCGTTGGCGGCCATAAGGCCCACCGGTTTCGGAAGCGATTGCAACCAGCGCGCCATGATTGCGCGTTCCCGAAGCCATGCGGAGCCGCCGGAGCGGGGCGGGACGGGAAAGTTCTCGCACGAGCAGCCGCTTTTGTTGAGGCGGGCCGCGAAAGCCTCGTGACGAAGCTCCGACCACGGAACATCTTCCTCAAACGAAGGCTGGCATCCGCAGTAGGCGAATCGTTTGAAACCGCACGCGAGGAGGTGCTCGGCGGCTATTTCGCCGATCCTGGCTGAGTCGGTCACCACGTTCAGCAAGCCGGAGACTTCCGTTCGTCCGTGTCCAATGACGACTGCCGGCATGCCGAAGGCCAGGACTTCCTCCAGTTTATCGACGTCCCGGAGGATGATGCCGTCGAGGTCCAGGGTTTTGAGCTTTGGCCACGCCTTTTCCAAACCGCCCGGCTCCCAGTAACACGACCACGGCCCATGATGATGCGTGTAATGGGCGATGCCACCCAATAAAGATCGCCCCGAGCCGCGTGACGACTCGACTAGAAGGAGAACTTTAGGGATTCTCGCCATATGCCGTACTCCCTAAATGCGCCGTTTGATTCCGAAACCCGACATTTCTGATTCGATTGTTTCACCATTCCTTCTCCCGGCGGAAAGAAGGACCGAGGATGAGGGCGAGCCGGAATTTGATTCGGGTTAGGAAACTGCCTTTAGTAGCCTTGATTAACTTTGACTGGCTTGACCGGAAAAACCGAGAAAACTCGCCTACAATTATACATAATATACTACATATAAACGACTTGCAATTGAATTGCCTGGCTCGACCTTGACTGTGAAAGTGGTTTGACCCGGTTTGACTGGGCTTGACCGACTTTTCGCATCCTGGGGTCCCCGATTTCAAAGAACAAATTTTCCTACAATTGAAATGTCCCATATAAACATGGGAATATCAAGAGGAAATTCTGTGGTTTCATCAGAAACTTATCTCCACCACAATCCGTAAGTCTGTCAAGTGCAAATAACGACAACCGGCTCCGATGCCGCGTTGGCCGAGACCCCAGAAGTTAAGCAGCTTTCAAATCCCTATCATAAGTGCCGTAAATCGCTCCAATCAACCCAAGAGTTGCACGCAACATCTCATCCCACTGAGCATCGCTTAGATTGAATTGCCTTGTGGCCGGTCTAAAATGCACAACCGAGTTTCGCAGATCATAAACCCAACCATGAATTTTTTCTTCCGGATTCGTGGTCACTTGAGCTTTTACTCTCTCCATGAGAGTAAGGGCATCGGTCGGCAAGAGGCCAAACAGTCGTGCGATGGCTTCTTCCTCTGGGGGTCGCCAGCCAATAGTAGTTTCTATTTTCTCAACGAACTTTAATAGTGAGATTGTTATAGCTAACTCCTTGTGAAGGTCCTCGACGACTTGAAAACAGAAAAGCCGTTCCAAACATCTGTAAGCCTCTAAGAGCGTGTTTTAAAACTCAGGAAACCCCGACTTTAACGTTAACTTGTACTTTACAGCGCGTACCCCTATAAGCTGGGGATGCGATACACTTCTGATCTGACGGACGCCGAATGGCAACTCATCAACTACTGTTTTC
>DATAUD010000096.1:0-95576 GCA_036268455.1 Verrucomicrobiia bacterium | reverse complement strand
TGTTTTGCTCCTTTTCATGCAAACAGTATAGAAAAGCAGTATAGAAAAGTCAAGTTTTTTGAGGCGAAAACTTAAAATTCTCCTCGGTAAGCACCCATAGCTCAATTGGATAGAGCATCTGACTACGGATCAGAAGGTTAATGGTTCAACTCCATTTGGGTGCACCACTTCAAACTCTCGAATTATCAAGCATTTCCGCTTTTGGATTGTGCGCCTCTCAAAACTCCGAAAATCGTGCCTGGCCAATTCTTGGATCCTCGCTCCGAACGGTGCTTCATGCGCCGCCCGTGATGGGCGAAAACGCTCATGAAAAACGGCGCCGGCTCCCGAACTGAGTTGTTGGGCTTCCAGCCAAGAGGGCTTTGCTGTGGCACAAATTAGAATAAAGGCGGGCGTTTTCCGGCGAGATGGCGGCTTGCGAGGCGAGGACCGGAATGCATTGTCAAAAGTTCTTGCCAAAGTCATGTGATAGTGTAAGTATAACACTATATGAAGAACGGCATTGAAACGGACAATGGGAATGGTCGGGCGCTCCTGACGGACCTTTATCAGATCACGATGGCCTACGGCTATTGGAAATCCGGGCGCGCGGATCGGAAAGCGGTATTTCACCTGTTTTTTCAAACCCGGGCATCCAGCAAGTCCGGCGATTTCGTTCGGACAAGGAATTCATTGGCGACGGCATTTATAATATCGAAACTGGGGCGCCGGAACCGTTTACCATCGTTGATCCTCTGGATTCGACACGCCGCAAACACATGGCGCCAGATGCGCCTTTTGAAGATTTGTTGGCGCCAATATTTCGGGCGGGCAAACTGGTGTGCCAAATGCCGAGTTTGCCCGATGTGCGGCAACGAGTCCAAACGCAGATTGGAATGTTCCACGCGGGCGTCAAACGGTTCGTGAATCCCCATGAATATCCCGTTGGGCTTGAACTTGGACTGCATGAACTGAAGATGAAACTGATCCTCAAAGCGCGCGGGGGAACCTGATACCATGAAACTCATCCATGTAGCCGCGGCAGTGCTGAATCAGACGCCACTCGACTGGCCTTATAACGCGCTGAACGTCCGTCAGGCGATTCAGGCGGCGCGGGAACGCAGAGTAGGAGTATTGTGTTTGCCGGAGCTTTGCCTGACTGGTTATGGATGTGAAGACGCCTTTCATGCCGTCAATACCCACCAGCGAGCCTGGCGCGCTCTGGAGGAGCTCCTGGCTGAAACGCGCGGGATGGTTGTGTCATTTGGATTGCCGGTTTTACATCAGAATGGGTTATTCAACTGCGCGGCGCTGGCAGTGGACGGGCATTTGGTCGGGTTGGTTGCCAAACGGTTTCTTGCCGGGGACGGAATTCATTATGAGCCTCGCTGGTTCAAGCCGTGGCCCTCCGGGGTGCGTGACGAATTCATTGCGCCAAACGGTGATAAGGTTCCGATCGGGGATATCCATTTTGAGATTGGCGGAATCCGAATCGGTTTTGAAATTTGCGAAGATGCCTGGGTGGCCAACCGGCCCGGCGCCGCACTTGCTTTGCAAGGTGTGGATGTGATTCTGAATCCAAGCGCCAGTCACTTCGCCTTTGGAAAGCTTGAGGTTCGCAAACGGCTGGTTCTCGAAGGTTCGCGCGCCTACGGCGTGAGCTACGTTTATGCGAACCTGCTTGGCAATGAATCCGGCCGGGCGATTTATGATGGCGGGGCACTGATTGCGAGCGGCGGCAAACTCGTGGCCGCGGGGCCTCGATTCAGTTTCGCTGACTTTCAGATTACCGACGCGGTGATCGATGTGGATGCCGCGCGCATGAATCAGGCGCGGACGTCCAGGTTCGAGCCGGTCCTTACCGGGGAAAATCTTCTTTGCATACACAGCAAATTGAACTGGCCGGAGGTCCTCCCCGAGACTCCGCGCGCTGTTCGCGAAAGAAACAAAGCGACTGGCGCAAAGAATTGGGAAACCAGTGGGCGGATGAAGGATGAAGAGTTTACCCGCGCCGAGGCGTTGGCTCTATTTGACTATCTGAGAAAAAGTCACTCGGAGGGTTTTGTGGTTTCTCTCAGCGGAGGCGCGGATTCCGCCGCCGTGTCTTGCCTCGTCTCGTTGGCGTGTGAATCGGCGCTTGCCGAAGTGGGAATCGATGGCCTTCGCGCCAAGCTGGGTTATATCAAGAATCTGCCGGTAGAATTGACGGCGCATTCCTTGACGAATGCCCTGCTGACGACCGCTTACCAGGCCACGGAAAACAGCGGCAAGGTTACTCGCGAAGCTGCGCGCGCCATTGCTGAAGCAATCGGCGCAAACCATTTTGAACTGGACGTCAGCGAATTGCATCATGGCTATCTGAAAACCATGGAGCAAGCCCTGGGGCGCAAGCTGGATTGGAAAACGGATGACATCGCGCTTCAGAACATCCAGGCGCGCATTCGTTCGCCAGGGATCTGGATGCTGGCCAACATCCGCAACGCGCTCCTGCTCTCGACCAGCAATCGCAGCGAAGCGGCTGTTGGTTACGCAACCATGGACGGCGACACGAGTGGCGGGTTGAGTCCCATCGCGGGAATTGACAAGGCTTTCCTCCGTCAGTGGCTGCGCTGGATGGAAACCACAGGCCCGGAAGGCCTCCATCCAATACCCGCCCTCGCCGCCGTCAATCGGGAGGCGCCGACGGCTGAGCTTCGACCCGCGGACCACCACCAAACGGACGAGGATGACTTGATGCCTTATGATGTTTTGGATGCGATTGAACGGGCAGCAATCCGCGATAAGCGTTCACTCATGGAAGCGTTTAATCTTTTGCGAGGCGAATATCCACAATACGACATGAGGCAATTCGGAAGTTGGATCGAACGATTCTTCAGGCTTTGGAGCCGCAATCAATGGAAACGTGAACGCTACGCCCCCAGCTTTCATCTCGATGACGAAAATCTTGATCCCAAAACGTGGTGTCGTTGGCCGATTCTTTCAGGCGGATTTGAGACGGAGTTGGTGGAACTTCGCGAATCGACCGCAAAAACGGCCTGAAGCCGATTTTGGCGGTTTGGAGAAAATCTTCAATTCAGCCCTTGCATAGTGTTGGAAATACACGATATATTGAAGGTGTAAGGATAACACTTACATAAAATGAACGCGGATATTACAATTTTATATCGACCGGTCGGTCCCAAGGAATTGGCGCTGATCACGGCCGGTGGTTATCGGGAGTTTCCTCCCCGCCTGCCGGAACAGCGCATTTTCTATCCGATTCTCAATGAGGAATACGCCCAGCAAATTGCGCGAGATTGGAACGTCAAGGCCAGCCGAGTCGGCTACGTAACCAAGTTCGCGGCCAACGAACCATCAACAAACTGATATCCATGCCCCACGCCTATCAATATCCCCGTGCCGCTCTAACCGTGGACTGCGTAGTCTTCGGTTTTGGCCAGGATGAACTCAAAGTCCTGTTGATCCAAAGGGCGCTCGAACCTTTCAAGGGAGCCTTGGCCTTGCCCGGTGGCTTCGTCCGAGTCGATGAAACACTCGATGACGCCGCTCGCCGGGAACTCGCCGAGGAAACCGGTTTGAAAAACGTTTTTCTGGAGCAACTTTACACATTCGGCGAAATTAAACGCGACCCGCGCGAGCGGGTGGTGAGCGTGGCGCATTACGCCTTGGTGAAACTTTCCGACCACAAGGCCAAAGCGGCAACTGACGCCGCCAATGCCGAGTGGTTCCCGATCTCCAAACTGCCGAAGCTGGCATTCGATCATGCCGACATTGCGAAAATGGCTCTTGCGCGGTTGCAAGGAAAGGTTCGGTATCAACCCATTGGGTTTGAGTTGTTGCCACCGAAATTCACTTTGTCCGAGTTGCAGCATCTTTACGAAGCGATCCTCGAAACGAAATTGGACAAGCGCAATTTCCGCAAGAAAGTCCTGGGCTTTGGATTACTGGCGCCGTTGAAGGAAACCCAGATGACCGGTCGTCATCGTCCGGCGCAATTGTTCCGCTTCGACGCGGACAAATACGAGAAGCTCAAGAAACGCGGATCAAATTTCGAGCTTTAGAACAATTCTGACTGACAGAGAAAACCAACATGAAAGGCACATTATGTTCGGCATCAAGTTCATCAAAGTCCCGGATCGTGGCGGCAATTTTCAGTCAACGCTCCAACCGCCGGGCAAGTTTGCCAATATGTTCACTGAAGTTGTCTTTGCTGTTTATGACCGGTCAGCAGAGCTGGAAACGTATCGAGCATTTGCGGAACGGTTTAAAGGAGCTGGCATGTGAGAATTCCCTTTTTCCATGAACTTGAGAAAGCGCGGAATATTCTCATTGCCGGCGCTGGGGAAAGTCGCCGGGAATTTGCCGACTGCACGAATGCACCACTTCTTTGCTTCTTTGTAGCCGCAAAGTTCTACTCTTGACATGCGGGGAAGGACTGAACAATCTCCACTAATTATAACTATATATGACTAATCTTGAGAATTTAACTGTGGGCCAACTGCGCCAGGTGGTTGTGATCAAGGAACAAATTGAACGCCTGGAGGCGCGACTCAGTTCGATTGCCGGCGGCGACGGGGACGCTGGCGCCGCCTCTTCCAAGCGCCGTGTCATGTCCGCGTCCGCCAGGGCCCGGATAGCCGCCGCGCAACGTTTGCGCTGGGCAAAAAAACGGGGGCGCGGGGCTGCTCCCGCCGCTGCTGCTGTCAAAAAGGCGGGGCGCCGTAAAGTTAGCGCGGCCACCAGGGCCAGGCTTGCCGCTGTCGCCAAAGCGCGTTGGGCCAAAGCCAAGGCTTCGGGCAAATCGGTGTTGTAAGACGGGAGACATGGGTTGCGTTGGGTTTTGTCACCGCGGCGGCCTGTCAACGCAAGAATTTGTCAATTTTAGATTTGACTGCCACATCCATTTTGATGAGCGGCGGCCATTCTCTTTTGAAACCTTCCCCGGGCATTTTTCGGGTGGCATCGATGCCCAGTTTTGACCCGACCGCCAATTCCGTCGTCGCGTGATCCAGGACGTCGGCGGGGCCGCGTGTAAACAGGGCGTCGCGTTGCGGGTCAGTGGTGGCGCAAAGGCGGAACAAAACTTCGCTGGTGTTGTGAACGTCCACGTCCTCATCGACGACAATAATATATTTGGTAAACATCATCTGGCCCATGCCCCAAAGTCCGTGCATGATCTTGTACGCTTGCATGGGATAGCTTTTTTTGATGCTCGCAAAAACGAGATTGTGGAACACTCCTTCCGCCGGCAGCGCCAAATCGACCAGCTCCGGAAAATTCATCTTCAGAACTGGCAGGAATAATTTCACGCTGGCTGTTCCAATGTAAAAATCCTCCATGGGAGGCATCCCCACAATCGTCGCGGGATAGACGGCATCTTTGCGGTGGGTGATGGCGGTGATGTGAAACGCCGGATACAGATCAGGCAGGGAGTAATAGCCAGTGTGATCGCCGAACGGGCCTTCGGCGCGCAATGGCTCCTTCGGGTCCACATAACCTTCAATCACGAAATCCGCATCGGCGGGAACTTCAAGGTCATTGCTGACACATTTGACCAGTTCGACCGATTTTTTCCGCAAGTAGCCGGCGAGCAGGAATTCATCCAAACCATCCGGCAACGGCGCGGTGGCGCAGAATGTAAACACAGGGTCGCCCCCAAGAAAAATGCTCACGGGCATTCGTTCGCCGGTCTCGTAATAACGCCTGCCGTGGCGGGCGGCGACTTTCTGCAATTGCCAATGCATGCCGGTGGTTTGGCCGTCAAAAATCTGGATGCGATACATCCCGACGTTGCGCTCCCCGGTGTCCGGGTCCTTAGTGACGACGCAAGGCAGCGTGACGAAACGACCCGCGTCCATCGGCCAGCATTTGAGAATCGGCAGATTCAAAAGGGTGGGGCAGGGGACAGTCGCCGGCTTCAATTCTTCCTGACGATGGATTACGTCTTGACATCGTCCCCGGGCGGTCATTTTCGGGCGCGCATGCCGCAAATCCAGCGCCGTGCCGAGGAGCTTGATCGCTTCGGAAAAACCCGCCGGCGGTTTGGCTTTGATGAGCGAGGCCAGTTCGCCCGCAACGTGATCGACGGAAGGCGCACTGAGGCTCATCGCGATCCGTTGATGCGATCCCATGGTGTTGATCGCCAGGGGAAATGGGGAGATTTCGCCGTTGACGGTCGGTTTTTCGATGAGCAACGCCTTTCCCCCGCCGGGCGATTTCATTTCGCGGTCGGCCAGTTCCGTGATTTCCAATTCCGTGGCAATCGGCTCGCGGATGCGTTTGAGTTCGCCCGCATTTTGCAACGACTCCACAAACGCGCCAAAGCCATCGTAAGCCATGCGTTTAAATGGTTGAGGCTGTTTCGCGCGTTGGGAGAGAAAGATAAGCTGTGGCGCCTTCTCCCAGTTTGCCTTCGGCCCACGTTTTTCCATTGTGCCGATTCGCCACGCGCTGCACTACGGCCAAACCGATGCCGCGCCCCTCGAATTCGTCTTCGCTGTGGAGTCGCTGGAAAACCCCGAAGAGCCGTTCGGCGTATTTTTGGTCGAATCCCACGCCATTGTCGCGAATGTAATAAATTGTCCGGCCTTCCTCTGTTTTTCCGCCAATTTCGATGACCGGTTGCTCCCGGCCGCGGCTGAATTTCACGGCGTTTTTGAGCAATTGCTCGAAAGCCGTGGCAAGCCAATGGTGATCACCCCAGGCTTCCGGCAGGTCGTCCACGCGAATTTGCGCTTTGGCGGCATCCGGGCCGAGATCGGAGATTTTCCGCGCGATCAATTCATTCATATTGACAACGTTTGGATTGAACGCGTTCCGGGACAACCGTGAAAGGCCGAGGAGGTCTTCGATTAGCAGCGAAGCCTTGTGCGCTCCGGAAGCCAGAATTTTGATGCACCGATTGCCGTCGGCGTCGAGCTTTTCGGTGTAATCCTCCTCGAGAATCTGGGCAAAACCTTCGATGGCCCGCAACGGAGCGCGGAGGTCGTGTGAAATGGAATAGGCGAACTGTTCAAATTCTTTGGTGGCGGCCTCGAGTTGGGCTGTGCGCTCGGCAAGCGCGCGAGCCAGACGATCGCGTTCGGCGCGAAGCGCCGCGGTCGATTCTTCACTCATAATTCGGTCGAACGTGAGAGTATGTACCAAATGCGCGGGAAGTCAAAGCGCCAAGGGCGGAAATTACAATATTGCATTTTGCCGGGGTTATGTTGATTTTCAGTCATGCGAAAAATCTTTTGGACAATCGGCGCTGTCGTCCTTGGCGGCATGTTTGGGTATTCTTCAACGCAGGCTCAATCGGCTTCTGAATCCAGACCCAAAGAGTTCCCAGGCGCGCCAATCGGTTATACAGACACACCCATGCTGCCCGCCGGCAAATGGCATGTGCATGATCCAGACCGGCCCAGGCCGAGTGTCATCGTGCCAGGGGAAACCTATAGCCTAAGCGCGGCGCCGCCGGCGGATGCCCTGGTTCTTTTTAACGGAAGCGACTTTTCTCATTGGACGGACGAGCACGGAAATGACACAAAATGGGTAATCCACGGCGATGCCATGGAATGCGTGCCGCACAGCGGTTATATCTATACCAAAGAAAAGTTCGGCGATTTTCAATTGCACATCGAATGGGCGGAACCGACAAATGTCGTCGGTCACAGCCAGGAGCGCGGTAACAGCGGCGTTTTCCTCCAGGGAGTTTTTGAAATCCAGGTGCTCGATTGTTATAACAATCCGACCTACGCCGATGGCCAGTGCGGCGCGATTTACGGGCAAACACCGCCCCTGATCAATGTTTGCAAGATTCCTGGCGAATGGCAGAGTTACGATATCATCTTTCAAGCGGCGCGCTGGGACGAAAACCATCAATTGGTCCGGCCCGCGTATGTCACTGTTATTCAAAACGGTGTGCTAATTCATAATCATCAGGCGATTCTCGGACCCACAGGGCACAAGATTTTGGCGAACTATAAAAAGGAGCTGCCGGAAACCGGGCCGCTGGCCTTGCAGGATCACGGGAATCCCATTCGATTCCGCAACATCTGGATACGCCCAATCGCCGACGAAGAGCAGCCGTGACGTTGAGCGCGGGGACGCGGCCTACCGCGTTCCCATTCCGACGCTTTGGACGGTTTGGAAGAGCTTGCCTTCCGTCTTGATGCTCGGCGCGATGATGATTTCGGTTTCTTGAAATTCCCGAATTGTCGCCGCGCCGACGTTTCCCATGCACGTTGTAATGGCGCCGACCAGATTTTGCGATCCGTCGTCAACTGTTGCGGGACCAAAAAGAATCTGCTTTAGCGAACCGCTGAGGCCGACTTTGATTCGAGTTCCTCGCGGCAGATTGGCGTGCGGGGTCGCCATGCCCCAGTGATTTCCTTTGCCGGGCGCTTCCTTGGCGCGGGCAAAGGCGCTTCCAACCATGACGGCATCCGAGCCGCAGGCGAGCGCCTTGCAGACATCGCCCCCCTTGCTCATGCCGCCATCCGTGATGATCGGAATGTAGCGGCCGGTTTTCTTGTGATAATAATCGCGCGCCGCGGCGCAATCCACAGTCGCCGTGACTTGTGGGACGCCCAAACCGAGCACTCCGCGACTGGTGCAAGCCGCTCCCGGTCCGACTCCAACCAATACACCCGCGACACCGCATCCCATCAATTCACGGGTCACGTCGTAAGTGACCGCGTTGCCGATGATGACGGGAACATTCATTGTGCGGCAAAAAGCGGCCAGATCGAGCGATTTGTATTCGGTGGAAACATGTTTGACCGTCGAAACCGTCGATTGCACCACGAATAAATCGGCCCCAGCCTCCTGCGCGATGC
The DNA here is from genome assembly GCA_036268455.1 of Verrucomicrobiia bacterium. GTDB lineage: Bacteria > Verrucomicrobiota > Verrucomicrobiia > Limisphaerales > Palsa-1400 > DATAUD01. The sequence goes on along the minus strand of DATAUD010000096.1, from coordinate 86,778 downwards.
ACCCGAAACGCTCCGCCTTTTGCGGAATGGAACTGACGGCAGCCAGCACGCCGCCCTCCTTCAATTCTCGCACGCGCCTGGCGATCAACTCCTCCTGGATCGGCTCGGTGTAAAATCCCTGGATCAGCGACGTGACGTCTTCCTTGCCGGCCTTGACGATTTGATCCAGGACCTCCGCGGGATTGGCGTAGCGGGTTTGCACACCTTCGAGGTTGATCACGCCAAGTCCGCCGAGCTTTCCCATCTCGACGCAAAACGTGACGTCCGTCACACCATCCATTGCGCTGGCGATTATGGGGATTTTAAGCTCGATGAAACTGCCGTCCTTGCGCGGGATCTTAAAGGAAGTATCGACTTCGTTGGGGTTGATGGTGATTTCGCCCGGGACCAGGGCAATTTCGTCAAAACCATAGGTGACGCGCGCTTTTCGATTTCGTCCGATCCACATTCCCATATATTAATGTCAAGTCTAAAGATTAAATTGGGTTCAAAACTCAAACGGTTCGTTGAGTGTTCCGCACTGCGAGCACCGCGAACGGTCCACGTCCGCGTCGTCCGTATAGACCGCGCCGCAACGCTCGCAACGGAATATGCGGTCCTGTTTTCGCGCCGGCCCAAAACGCCTGCTGCGTATCTCGGAATATACGGCCAGGATGGAAATCCCCGCAAGCAAAGAAAGCACATAGGCGCAAATGAGCTTCTCCGATGACATCTCAAAAACCTCTCATGGTGGCGGGCCGCCTTTGGCCGGCGCCGAAGTTTGCCATTGGAAGGTGGCTCGCGACCAAATTGTCCGCGGGTCAGCCGAAGGCCGGAATCGCAAAGCCCTTGCCTTGGCCAGGGCATCACCATCGGCGTCAGTGGAACCAGATCGAGACAGCAGCCGGGTCGCCATCACATCTCCGGCGTGACTGACCGCGATTTGCACGACTGTATTTGACAATAACTGCGCGCTGGGCCATGTCTGAAGCTCCGGCGCCGCGCCCATGAGACGATCCTTCACGTTGCCTTCGATGTGGAAAACCGATTCCGTTGGAAAAACCTCCGCGGGAAGAAACGCCGGGAGGGGCTCCAACTGCGGCAGATCCAATCGGGCAAGCGCCAGCGGCTCAATGACATCCGCGTGAGCCACCTTGGCGAATCCGGTTCCCAGCTTTGCCGTAGCCAACGTGAGCCAAAGCGGCGCTTCAAGCTGGTTTGTGGATTGAAATTCCACAGCCGGCTGGTCCATCCACGCGCGGCCGGAAAAGCCATGCGGACTGGCCCAGGAGAAGACTGTGGGGTCGCTGGCAAAAAAAAGCCGCGTCAGTTCATCCTCGGTCATCGGCGCGGCCAGTGTTCGAAAATGAGTGGAAGGCAGGGCGGCTTCGGCAGTCTTCATGGAGCGCGCCCCGAAAAGGAAAATCAAGTTCGCCTGCAAGACAAAGAAAACTCCAATGGCCGCGAGAAATTGCCCACGCGTCCAGACGAAAAAGTGTTGCGTGAGAACCTTCATCGTTGCGGGCCAAAGGCGGGTGGCCGTTCCGCGATCAAAACGGAGGGAATGCCCACCGATTTGGCCAGCGCCTCCAGGTGCGCGATCGTTTCAATTTTGGCGTCCTTATCCGCCCACAAAATCATCGTTAAATTAATGGAGGCGCCTCCGGCGCTTTGCAACCGCGCCTTCAGCGCCGCCTTCAACTCCGCTTCCTGCACAGGCGTATTGTCAAAATAATATTGACCGCCGGAATCGACCGCCACGACGATGGTCGGATTGTCTGTTACGCTGAGGCGATCCCCCGTGGGCAGGTGAATCAGCACACCCGGCGTGTAAAGCAAGGACGCCATCAATATGAAAATAACCAGCAGCATGAGCACGCTGGCGACCGGCGCTGGGTCCAGCGGACCGCGAAAAATCCTGGCCTGACGGGCAAACCTCATGCCGTTCGAGCGGGCGCCGTTTCCCCTGGGGGCGCCGAAACGATGTTGAGAATTTCGCTCGAAACCTGTTCCATGTCCAAAACAATAGTATTGACTCTACTTACCAGGTAATTGTAACCGGCGTAGGAAGGAATCGAAACGGCAAGACCCCCCGCCGTGCAAATCAAGGATTGCCAGATGCCGGCAGAAAGCGCGCCGACATGCGCGTTCATTCCTTCATCCTGCACCACGCGAAAAACCGACATGAAACCGAGAACGGTCCCCAGCAGGCCCAGCAGCGGCGCGATTTGGGCGATCGTCGCCAGCAGATTGAGTTTTTGTTCCAGGCGGGGAACCTCCCACGAACCGGCGTCTTCCAACGCTTCGCGCACCGCTTCGCGCCCGCGCTCCCGATTGAGAATGGCGACCTTCACCAGGCGCGGCACCGGCCCCGGCGTGGCGTCGCAAATGGCCAGAGCTTCCACGATGTTGTCCCTTTTGAGAACATTGCGCACGCCGTTTAGAAATTCAGTGGAATTGATTTGGTCGCGGTGATATTGCAGGAGCCGTTCCAGAAAAACGCTCAAGGCCACCGCGCTGGTGGCCACGATCAGCCAAATCATTAATCCGCCCGCTGCCAGTAAATGAGGCATGCCTTCTTATATAATGGTTCAACTTTGATCTTTAAACCTTAAACTTTCTCCGTATGGTCAGGGTCATGCCGCGTCGCAAGACAGAACCGCCCCAGCATTGGCGCAAAGAGATTGAGTCCGTCCTTATTTCCGAACAAGCTCTTGCGCGCCGCGTTGCCAGCCTCGCGCGCGAAATCCAAAAAGACTTTGCCGAGCGTGATCTCGTCATCGTCGCCCTGTTGAATGGCACGGTTGTATTTCTCGCCGATTTGTTGCGCCGTCTTTCGATGCCGTTGAGATTGGACTTTATTGGCGTTTCCAGCTACGGCGCGGGCACGGAATCATCTGAACTGGTTTTTACGAAGGAATTGCGATTGGATGTTGAAGGCCGCGACGTTTTGGTGGTGGATGACATTTTGGACACTGGCCGGACGTTGTCGCGCGTAACCGCCAAGCTTGGAAAGCTGAAACCGCGGCGGATCAAGATTTGCGTTTTATTGGACAAACCATCGAGGCGCGCCGAAAAAATCGCGGCGGATTATGTCGGCTTCATCATTCCGAATCATTTTGTGGTTGGATATGGATTGGACTATGCCGAACGCTATCGCAACCTGCCGTTCGTTGGGATTCTGCATCCTCATTTGTATAAGACGGATTAGGCTGTAGATTCCCGAAAATGTTGCGGAGATCACTTTTCAGCGCTGCCGCGGTTGTCGATTACTTCGATGAGCAAGGGTTGGGTCGAATGCCAGAATTTTTGATAGACTTGCTCCAGTTCGACGACGGAATAGTTGGTGGTGACGTTCATGGTCCACCACCAGCCGGGTTTGAAGGTCGTCCGGCCCTGGCCCCACTCTTCGACTCTTCGATAACCAAAGACGCTGACGTTGGAGTGCAGAACCGCGCCGAATTGGGTGACGATGTCGTCGCTGTCTATCACTTCCCATCTTTCCCTTTGGCCAACAACACCGTTCTTTTTGCCAAGGTAATCCTTGGTCCTGGCGGAAGGGGTCCAGAATTCGAGTTGACGTGATTCTCCCAGGATGGTCTGGCTGCCGTTGGTCTCGACGACTACGGGGACCCAAAGGCGCGGCGTGGGCTGAGTGTGCGGCGTCAGAACGAGGTAAGCGATGTAGGCAACGGTCCCGCACATGAAGAGCCACGGCACGGCCCCGCAGGATGAGCCTGACTTGTTTTCAGGTTGGTCGTTCATAACGATTAGTTCGTGACGGCGCGCTTGACGATGTGATCGTACACGATTTGCGCCCAGGTTTCCATTTTGTCGTAATGGGCGGCGAGTTCGGCGGCGGTTTTCCAGGCGGCAGTGTATTTCTCGGGCTCCATTATCATGTAATGCGCGCTGGCTGTCCGCAGGACGAAGACGAAGCCCATGTGAACGCGAGAAACATCGGTGGAGTCGTCGTTGATGATGCCAACGAGCTTGCACGATTGCTCGCCTTCGACGGTGATTTCTTCGGTCAATTCGCGGCGCATTCCGGTGAGAATGATGTTGTTGGCGGCGGAGGGGATGTCGGTGTCGTTGATGTGGCCGCCGACGCCGAGCGAATAAAGATTGTGCAGGCGGGCTTCGGTCTGTTTGCTCGTCCGCCAGATCAACAGGTATTGGTTCTCGTGCCGAACGACGACGTACGGGATGACTTGCTTGAAATTGTAGTCTTTTTCGGCCTGAGTGCGTTGCAAGAAGCGGCAATTGGCGAGAACGGCCTTTTCGATCGGCGCGGGGTCCTGGGTGAAGGCGGTTTTGCAGAAGGGATCAATGATCGCCCGCGGGACGACCAGGACCGATTCCTGTAGTTCAACGCTCATGGTAGAGATCGTTTACGTCTCCGCAAAATTTGTCAAAACATTCCTGCGAGAGGTCCGCAAGAAGGCTTGCATTGGCCGAGATAAATAGGTTTCTTAAGTATTGTGATCCTCGTGCCGTCGAAAATGGGACAATGGAACAAGCGCGCCCTGCTGGCGCGTTTGCAATTGCTGGGGAGCGCATCGCGGGCGGAATTGGCGAAATCGCTGGGATTGAGCCAGCCAACATCGGGGAAGATTGTGGACGAGATGCTGGAGATCGGTCTATTGCAGGAGTTTGACGAGGACCGCCGGCAAACGGCCACGCTCGGTCGCCCAGGGCGAATGCTACGCTTCGATACGCGCCGCCCGAGGCTGGTGACGATCCAGTTGGGGGTGACGGAAACCAGCGTAAGCGCGGCGCCGGTCGGCGCCATTGGTGAAGACGCGTGGCGGATTCAATTTGCGACGCCGCCCTCGCCATCGCAGTGGCGGATAGCGCTGGGAAAGGCGGCGGGCCGGATGGTTGGCAAAGGGCTTTGGGGTGTGGTGGCGAGTGTGCCGGGGGTTGTGGATGAGAAAAATGGGACGGTGCTTTTTTCGCCTAATTTGCACTGGACGGAAGGGGCGGTGCTGCCGGGATTGATGAGACAGATTTGGAACGCGCCCATCGCTCTTGTGCAGGAGGAACGGGCACTGGCGTTGGGGCATCAGGCGGCGGCGCCAACGCAGGAGGATTTTCTGCTGGTGGATTTTGGGGAAGGCGTCGGCGGCGCGGCGATGATCGGCGGAAAACCGTTTGTTCCGCCGCTGCCGATCAGCGGTGAATTGGGGCACACGCCGGTTTTGGGGAACAGGCGGCCATGCGGTTGCGGGGGAGTGGGCTGCCTGGAAACGCTGGTCTCGACTTCGGGTTTGTTGCGAAGCTTCGCCGAGTTTCGTCCGAAGGGGGACGCAAGCTGGGTGTCATTCGTCCGATTCATCGCGGGGCAGGGGATTGTGCCGTGGCTGGCGGAAACGCTGGAATCGGCGGCGGGGATTATCGCGGGCGCGCTGAATGTTTGGGGACTGCGGCGGGTCGTGGTAACGGGTTGCCTTGCGGAATTGCATCCGGCGGTGTTGCGATACCTTGCGGCGGCGATCGAACGCGGGAGTCTTTGGGCGCGATTGGGACGGGTGGAAGTGGAGAGCGCGCCGCGACGGCGGACGGCGGGTTTGGTGGCGACGGGTATTGAACGGCTGGTTCTGCCAATGATCGAAGGAGAATCGGAGGCCGCAAATTCGATTAAAAAATATGAACACAGGTAGGAGAATAGCCATCGGACTAATGAGTTGGATTTGCTTCGCCGCCGGGTTGATGGCGGAGGGGCCGGCGCGGGATTATCCGGTGCAGCCGGTGCCGTTTACGGCGGTGCACCTGACGGATGAGTTTTGGGCGCCGCGCATCGAGACGAATCGGGTGACGACGATCCCGTTTGCGTTTGAGAAATGCGAGGAGACGGGGCGAATGGATAATTTTTTGCGGGCGGCGAAGGCCCTTCGCGGCGAGACTCTGTCGAACACAAATCCCCCCGGATACCCGTTCGATGATACGGATGTTTATAAAGTGCTCGAAGGCGCCTCTTACGCCCTTGCGGTGCAACCGGATGCGAAACTGCGCGCGTATCTGGACAAGGTGATTGGGGAGATTGCGGCGGCGCAGGAACCGGACGGGTATCTTTACACGGCGCGCACGATCAACCCGAAGCATCCGCATCCGTGGTCGGGTCCGGTGCGGTGGCTGCGCGATCCAGATTTGAGCCATGAACTTTACGATGCAGGACACCTCTTCGAAGCGGCGGCGGCGCATTATCAGGCGACGGGTGAGACGAATTTGCTCCACGTTGCGCTCAAGGAGGCGGACCTGCTTTGCAAGACGTTTGGGCCGGGGACGAACCAGTTGCACCTGTGGCCCGGACACGAAGTTGTCGAAATGGGGCTGGTGAAGCTTTACCGGATCACCGGCGAGCAGCGCTACCTTGACCTGGCAAAGTACTTCATCGATGTTCGCGGGCCCGGTGGGGATGATTATCACCAGTCGCGCATCAAGCCGGTCGAGCAAACGGAGGCCATCGGGCACGCGGTGCGGGCGGGCTATCTTTATAGCGGGATGGCGGATGTGGCGGCGCTGACGGGCGATCCGGCTTACCTGAACGCGATAGACAAGATTTGGGGAAACGCGGTGGAGGATAAATTATATATTACAGGAGGCATTGGCGCCGTCCCGAGGGGGGAGGCTTTTGGCGCGGATTATTTTCTGCCGAATATGAACGCTTATTGCGAGACTTGCGCGGCTGTGGCAAACGATTTTTGGAACGAGCGCCTCTTCCTGCTTCACGGCGACGCGCAATATGTGGATGTCTTCGAGCGGACGCTTTACAACGGGCTGCTTTCGGGCGTCTCGCTGGACGGAAAGCTTTTCTTTTATCCGAATCCGCTGGCATCAGCGGGCAAGGACGCGCGAAGCCCGTGGTTTGGGTGCGCCTGTTGTCCGGGGAACATCACGCGGTTTATGGCGTCGGTCCCCGGTTATTTTTATGGGCGGCAGGGGAAGTCCATTTATGTGAATCTTTTTGCGTCGGGAGTGGCGGACATTAAACTGGAAAACGGCCCCAAGGTGACGGTGACGCAGGAGACGCGGTATCCGTGGGACGGCGCGGTGAAAATCAAGGTCAGCCCGGAAAAATCGTCGAGATTTGCGTTGCGCGTCCGAGTGCCCGGGTGGGCGCGGGATGAGGCTGTGCCGGGCGGTTTGTACACGTTTATTGACAAAGAAAGCGAAACGCCGTCGCTGGAAGTCAACGGGAAGAGCGCCGCAATCAAGATGGACAAAGGTTACGCGGTGATCGAGCGGAAATGGAAGAAGGGCGACGTAGTGGAATTGAACTTGCCGATGCCGGTGCGGAGGGTCGCGGCGCGTGAAGATGTGAAGGCGGACCGGGGCCGGATCGCGCTGCAACGCGGACCAATTGTTTATTGTCTGGAATGGCCGGACAATCCGGGAGTTGAGGTGCGAGACGTGGTGTTGCCGGATAACGAGAAATTGACGGCGCAATTTGAGCCGGACCTTTTGAACGGCGTCGAAACCATCAAGGGGGAAAATGTGAAGGCGATTCCTTATTACGCCTGGGCCAACCGGGGAAAAGGCGACATGGAAGTGTGGATTGCCGACAAATAAATTTCCGCTTTACTTAACATTGTTTATATAATAGATAACTCGAACTGCCAGCATGATTGATTTCAAACAATTCGAAATCTGGTTCGTCACCGGAAGCCAGCATCTTTACGGTCCCGCCGCCCTTGAAAAAGTCGCGGCCAACGCGCGAGAGGTGGCGGGCGCGCTGGACGGGAGTCGGCAAATTCCGGCAAAGGTGGTCTTCAAGCCGGTCGTCAAAAGCGCGGACGACGCGACGGCGCTGTGCGAACAGGCGAACAATAATCCGAAATGCGCCGGATTGATCACCTGGTGCCACACGTTTTCGCCCTCGAAAATGTGGATAAACGGGCTGCGGCTGTTGCGAAAGCCGTTGCTGCATTTTCATACCCAGCACAATCGCGACATCCCGTGGGGCACAATTGACATGGATTTCATGAACCTGAATCAAGCGGCGCACGGTGATCGCGAGCATGGATTCATCATGAGCCGGATGAGGCTGGAACGCGCGGTGGTCGTGGGTTTCTGGCAGGACGCAGCGATTCAAAAGCGGATCGGCGAATGGTCGCGGGCGGCCGTCGCGTGGAACGACTGGCAGGGCGCGAAATTTTGCCGGTTCGGCGACAACATGCGCGAAGTGGCGGTGACGGAAGGCGACAAAGTTGCCGCGCAAATTCAGTTTGGATATTCGGTCAACGGTTACGGAATGGGGGACCTGGTCAAGTGCGTCAACCAGATTTCGGACGGGGAGATTGATCGTTTGGCAGCGGAGTACGAGGACAGTTATAAAGTCGCGCCGAAATTGCGAGCGGGAGGCGCGATGCGTTCGTCGTTGCGGGAGGCGGCGAGAATTGAAGCGGGGCTGCGCGCATTTTTGACGGCGGGAAATTTCAAGGGGTTCACGGATACTTTTGAGGATTTACACGGATTGCAGCAATTGCCGGGCATCGCGGCGCAACGGTTGATGGCCGAAGGCTACGGATTTGGCGCGGAGGGGGATTGGAAAACGGCGGCGCTGGTGCGGGCGATGAAAGTGATGGCGAGCGGCCTAAAGGGCGGGGCGTCGTTCATGGAGGATTACACGTATCATCTGGCGCCGAACAACATGAAGGTGCTGGGCGCGCACATGCTGGAGATTTGCCCCAGCATCGCTCGTGGAAAACCTTCGATGGAAATTCATCCGCTGGGCATTGGGGGGAAGGCGGACCCGGTTCGACTTGTATTTGACACACCGCCGGGCGTGGGGCTGAACGCGTCGATCATCGACCTTGGGAACCGCTTCCGGTTGCTCATCAATGAAGTCGATGTGGTCAAGCCGGACAAGCCCCTGCCGAAATTGCCGGTGGCGCGAGCGGTGTGGGTCTGCCGGCCGGACCTCTCGACGGCCGCGACGGCGTGGATTTATGCGGGCGGGGCGCATCACACGGGATTCAGCCAGGCGGTGACGACGGGAATGCTGGAATATTTTGGGAACATCGCGGGTATCGAAATTGTTATAATTGACGCAGAGACCCGACCGCGGGAATTCAGGAAGGAATTGCGTTCCAACGAAGTTTATTACTCGCTGGCGCACGGCTTTGGCGGATGAAAAAAACTCCGAAATACACCATTGGGCTGGATTACGGCACGAACTCCGTCCGTGCGTTGATAGTTGACACCGCCGATGGCCGGGAAGTGGGCACGGCGGTCTGGATTTACGAGCACGGGGACGCCGGTGTCATCCTTTCGCGCGATCCGAACCTTGCCCGGCAACATCCGGCCGATTATCTGAAAGGCGCGGAATTGACCATCAAGCGCGCGCTGGCCGACGCGAAGAAAAAGACGCGTGGATTCAAGCCGGAGCAGGTTGTGGGAATTGGTGTTGACACGACGGGCAGCACGCCGCTGCCGGTGGATGGGCGGGGGAATGCGCTGGCCTTGGACCGGCGTTTTGCGAAAAATCCGGCGGCGATGGCGTGGCTGTGGAAGGACCACACGGGAGTCGAGGAGGCCGCTGAAATCACCCGCCTGGCAAAAAAGATACGCCCGCAATATCTCGCCAAATGCGGCGGCACATATTCGAGCGAGTGGTTTTTCAGCAAAATCCTCCATTGCCTGCGCGCAAACCCGGAAGTCTATGAAGCCTCGGCATCATGGGTTGAACTGGCCGATTATGTTCCGGCGGCTTTGACGGGAACGCAGGCGCGTGAGAAATTCATCGCGGGCATTTGCGCCGCCGGCCACAAGGCCATGTATAACGAGGCGTGGGGCGGATATCCCGACGCCGAATTTCTCACGCGACTTTCGCCCAAACTGGGAGCGTTGCGGGAGCGTCTTTGCGCGAAGGCGCGTGACGTCAGCGCGAGCGCGGGCGGGTTGTCGCCGGAATGGGCGCGGCGCACCGGTTTGCGGGGAGGCATTCCGGTGGCCATAGGCGCGTTCGACGCGCATCTCGGCGCGGTCGGCGCGGGGATTGAGCCGGGCACGCTGGTCAAAATCATCGGCACCAGCACCTGCGACATCGCGGTTTGGCCGTTGAAGGAAACTTTGGCGGATATTCCCGGGCTTTGCGGCATCGTCCCTGGCAGCGTTTTGCCGGATTGCTACGGGCTTGAGGCGGGTCAATCCGCGGTGGGCGATATTTTCAACTGGTTTGTCAATTATATTCAACCGACCGGCAAAAAAAACGGATCGCACGAGTCACTGACGGTGGGCGCGGCGAAATCGCGGCCAGGCGAATCCGGCCTGCTGGCGCTGGATTGGAATAACGGCAACCGCACCGTGCTTGTCGATCAACGGCTGACCGGCCTGATGCTGGGCCAAACACTTTACACGACGCCCGCGGAAATTTACCGCGCGCTCATCGAAGCGACGGCTTTCGGCGCTTTGACGATAATCAATCGGTTCGAGGAATACGGCGTCAAAATCGAGCAAGTGGTCAACTGCGGCGGCATCGCGGAAAAGAATCCGCTGGTCATGCAGATTTACGCGGACGTTACCGGGCGGCCGATGAAGGTGTCGCGCTCGGCGCAAACCTGCGCTCTTGGCGCTGCGATGGCGGCGGCGGTCGTCGCGCAAGCGCATCCGAATTTCAGGGCGGCGGGCAAGGCAATGACCGGATTAAAGCCGCACGCGGCAAAACCGAATGCCGCGGCGCACGCGGTTTATCGCGATTTGTATTCCTTATATGCGGTATTGCATGATGCGTTTGGCAAGGCACAATGGAACGGAAGCCTGCACCACGTAATGAAACGATTGATCGACTTGCGCAACCGCGCGCGCGTTTGAACACGATGCTTGACGCGCTTAAAAAAGCCGTTTGCAGGGCCAATCTCGATTTGGTCAAGGAGGGGCTTGTGATTCACACGTGGGGAAACGCGAGCGGAATCGACCGCGCCCAAGGGCTGATCGTCATCAAACCTTCCGGTGTTCCCTATGACGGAATGAAGCCGGGGCACATGGTCGTTGTTGCGCTTGATTCGGGGAAGGTTGTGGAAGGCTCGTTCAAGCCAAGTTCCGATACGGCGACGCATCTTGAACTTTATCGGGCGTTTGCCGCCATTGGCGGAGTCGTCCATACGCACAGTTTTCACGCGACGGCTTGGGCGCAATCCCGCAGGGGCATCCCGGCTTTGGGCACGACGCACGCGGATTACTTTCATGGCGATGTTCCCTGCACTCGCGCGCTGACTCCGGCGGAAATCAAAAAGGACTACGAGTTGAACACAGGCCGGGTGATTGTCGAGCGGTTCAAAGGATTGGACCCGCTGCACCATCCGTCTGTGTTGGTGGCGAGCCACGGGCCGTTCGCTTGGGGCGTGGACGTTGCCGAGGCCGTGCACAACGCGGCCGTGCTGGAATTCATCGCTCGATTGGCCGCGCAAACATTTTCTCTCGAGCCGGCGATTGAACCGATGCCGCCGGCGCTGCTGGGCAAGCACTTTTTCCGCAAGCACGGAGCGGGAGCGTATTATGGACAAATCAAAAAACGTTGAACAGTTGACCTATTCTATATGAGAAACAAAATGATCCCTTGGATGTTCGCATTAAGCGCCGGCGCTTGTTTTTTGGCTGGTTGCGCGAGCAGTAACACGCCGTCCGATCACATTAAAAAAGAGCCTTTCGGCACAGCGCCGACCGGCGAGGCGGTGGACATTTACACTCTGCAAAACAGCAAGGGAGCGGAAGCCCGAATCATGACTTACGGCGGAATTGTGGTTTCGCTGAAAATGCCGGACAAAAAGGGCGAGTTCAATGACGTTGTCCTCGGCTACGATAATTTGGATTCCTACGTAAAAAACAGCCCGTACTTTGGCGCGTTGATCGGGCGTTACGGCAACCGGATCGCGGGAGGGAAATTCACTTTGGACGGCGAGACATACCACCTGCCTATCAATGACGGCCCCAACACGCTACACGGCGGCACGAAAGGATTCGACAAACGCGTGTGGCAAGCCAAAGCGCACAAAAGCGCCGATGGCCCGCAGCTCATTCTTCATTATTTGAGCAAGGATGGCGAGGAGGGCTTTCCCGGCAATTTAAATGTCACGGCGGTTTTCACGTTGACCGAGGACAACGCGTTGCGGCTCGAATACACGGCGACAACCGACAAAGACACCGTCCTGAATTTGACTCATCACGGCTATTTCAACCTTGCCGGAAGCGGCGACATTCTCAGCCACGTTGTGATGATTCCGGCCAGCCATTATACGCCTGTTGACGCGACGCTTATTCCGACGGGGGATTTGGCGCCCGTCGAGAACACGCCGATGGATTTTCGGACACCCACGCCGATCGGCGCTCGCATCAACGACGACAACGAACAGCTCAAATTTGGCAAGGGCTATGACTTCAATTGGGTCATTGATAAAAAATTCGGCGATCTGACTTTGATGGCCCGTGTTACGGAGCCGAACACAGGAAGGGTCATGGAAGTTTGGTCCACCGAGCCCGGCCTTCAATTTTATTCCGGCAACTTTCTTGATGGAACAATCACCGGCAAATACGGATGGGTTTACGAGCACCGCAACGCCTTCTGCATGGAGCCGCAGCATTATCCCGACTCGCCCAACAAGCCACAATTCCCGACGACCGAACTCAAGCCCGGCGAGACTTATCACAATGTTATTATGTACAAGTTCTCCACCCAATAAACTACAACGCGCATGAACCCCTTATTTGCCGTTGGCGGCACTACAACACTTACAGGCATCGACTGGGTGGCGATCGTCTGTTACTTCGGGATTCTTGGAGGCGTGGCGTGGTGGGTCATCAAGAAGGGCAAGGACAACGCCACCGATTACTTCCTGGCTGGGCGCAACCTCGGCTGGTGGGTGATTGGCGCTTCCATTTTCGCGTCCAACATTGGAAGCGAACATATCGTGGGGTTGGCGGGTTCCGGCGCCAAGGACGGCGTGGCGATGGCGCATTACGAATTGCACGCGTGGTGCCTGCTCGTGCTGGCGTGGGTGTTTGTTCCGTTCTATGCGCGGTCGCTGGTTTTCACGATGCCGGAGTTTTTGGAACGGCGGTTTTCGCCGGGGTCGCGGTATGTGCTGTCGGTCGTTTCACTGGTAACCTTCGTCGTCTCCAAGATCGCGGTGGGAATTTTCGCCGGCGGCGTGGTGTTTGGCACGCTGCTGCCGGAAATGCACGTTTCGCTCCTTGGCCACGATTTCGACAGTTTCTGGGTGGGGACCGTTTTGGTGGTCGTCTTGACCGGGATTTATACGATTGTGGGCGGAATGCGAGCTGTCGCTTATAACGATGCGGTGCAGGTCGTCGTTCTGATCGGCGGATCGGCGCTGCTGACGTTTTACGGCCTGGCAAAATTGGGCGGGTGGGGCGAACTGAGGCGGTTGTGCGGGCCGGAAATGTTCAACTTGTGGAAACCACTCATTCCCCACGGCGTTCAGGCATCCTGGGCGCCCGTCCTGGAGAAAAACGCCAGCGGCGATGTTGTGCGCGAGGCGTGGTACTTCAACGGGAATTACCCCTGGCTTGGAATGGCCATTTGCGCCCCGGTCATCGGGTTGTGGTATTGGTGCACCGATCAGTATATTGTACAGCGCGCGCTCGGCGCTCCGAACGAGCAAACCGCGCGGCGCGGCAGTATTTTCGCCGCGTTTCTCAAGTTGTTCCCGGTGTACTTGTTCATCATTCCCGGACTGATTTGTTTTGCGCTGGCCAAGAGCGGCAAGGTGCCGGGGCTGGCGGAAGTGTATAATCCGCAAACGGGACAGGCCACGGATTACGCGCAGGGCGCGTTTCCCCTTATGGTCGAACACCTGCTGCCGCCGGGGCTGCGAGGCATCGTTGTCGCCGGGCTTCTGTCGGCGCTGATGGGTTCGCTGGCGGGCGTTTTCAACGCCTGTTCCACGCTCTTCACCGTGGATCTCTATCAGAAGTGGCGTCCCAAAGCGTCACAGCATGAACTGGTGCGAATGGGCCGCATCGCCACCGCCGTCGCCGTCATTATCGCGATGTTGTGGATCCCGATCGTCAAAGGCGCGAACGACTTGTACAACTATTTGCAAGCGGTGCAGGGCTATCTTGCCCCGCCCATTTTTGTTGTCTTTTTCTTTGGCGTATTTTGGAAGCGCCTCAACGCCAAGGGATGCTTTTGGGCCATGATTATCGGTTTTCTAGTCGGCATCTTCCGCATGGCGGTGGATACCCCCGTGACGATGAAAACGATTCCCCAATACCGCGAAGGCTCGTTCCTCTGGATCGTCAATAATATCAATTTCCAGTACTTCAGCATCCTTATCACAATTATTTCCGCCATTGTGATGGTCGTGGTCAGCTACGCGACGGCGGCGCCTGATTATGGGAAGATCAAGAGCCTGACCTTCGCGACGACGACCGCGGAAGACCGCGCCAAAACGCGCTCCAGTTGGAGCGGCAAGGAAGTGGCCGCTTCGATTTTCGTTCTCATTTGCATCATCGGCGCTTACCTTTATTTTACTGGTTAGCGTGGAGTCGAATCTCGAAGTCCTTTTCACTCCCGCCGAGTTTTCCGCGTTGGACCGGCGGGAGTTGTCTCAAGTCGTCTGCGTCGTCTTTGACGTTCTGCGGGCGACCAGCTCGATGCTTACCGCGCTGACAAACGGAGCGTCGCGCATATTTCCCGTCCGCGAAATTCCTGATGCGTTGGAATTGCGCCGGTCGCATCGCGCCGCATTGCTCGCGGGCGAACGGGAGGGCGTGCGAATACTAAGCGCGCAAACCGGCGGCGTGGATTTCGATTTGGGCAATTCCCCGCGCGAGTTTGCACGCGAGCGCGTGGCCGGCCGCGAGATCATTATGACGACCACCAACGGCACTCGCGCACTCCACGCGTGCGCGGGGGCGCGCCGTATTCTCGCAGGCGGGTTTCTTAACCTGCGCGCCATGGCCGATTTGATTATAAAAGAAAATCCCGCTCAATTGCTCGTGATTTGCGCCGGCACTTTTGAGGAGGCCGCTTACGAAGACACTGTGGCCGCGGGGGCTTTGTGCGATTTGATTTGGAAACAATTCGAGCGCGTCAAGATATCCGATTCCGCCCAGATCGCCCGGCAAATTTATTTGGCCGGGGAAAATGACCTTGAAAGGTCGATGCGACATTCGCGCAACGCCCGCCGACTCCTGGCAAATCCGGAATTGCGCGATGACGTTCAATTTTGCCTGCGCCGTGACAGTCTCGAAATAACCGCGGAACTTCATGGCAACGCGGTCACACTTTCCGCGAGTGAGTAGTTTCTGTTTGCGCCTCAACGGCTTGCGTGAACGCCATTTGACAGCACCCAAACCGTATTCCACTGTTACGTTGTAGTGCAGCCTAAGCCGGCCTGCCTTCCTGCAAGCCGGCGCGGGGGACCCAATTCCCGGAGCGAAACCGGGACGGGGCGAATGGTGGAGAAATCCGCCGAGGTCACTTTCAGGACCCAGCCCGTCAGCTAACCTCGCAGGCATCTGGAAGGGCGACCCTCTCTGCCCCGCGGGTGCGGGATGCTCACGGTCCCCAAATAACAACTGCGTTGCCGCGTCGCGGAGTTCAGACCTCCGCGCGTATCAACCACATCGGAGAAAGTTATGAACTCGAATCTTAAATTGTTGATCATCGTCACAGCCATAGTCGTCGTGATTGGTTTTATCGCGCGTTCGGGGATGGTTTTGATTCGGGAACGGCAGGTGGGAATCATCGTCAAGCGATTCGGCTCGCGCGCGCTTGCGCCGGGCGATTTAATCGCTCTCGATGGCGAAGCGGGCTACCAGGCGGACACGCTGGCGCCCGGATTGCACTTTGGATTGTGGCACTGGCAATATCGCGTCATCAAAGTGCCCGTCACCATCGTCCCGCAAGGCGAAATTGCGCTTGTGCTGGCGGCGGATGGAGCGGCCATTCCGTCCGAACGCATTCTTGGCAAGATTGTCGATTGCGATAATTTCCAGGACGCGCGCAAGTTCCTGCTCAACGGAGGCGAGAAAGGACGGCAACTCGGTTTTCTGACCGCCGGAACATATCGGATCAATAGCGCCCTTTTCAACGTCATCACTGGTGTGGCGGCGATTGAGAACGGAATGATGCCGGAACAGTTGCAACTCCAGCAGGTTGAGCCGGACATGGTTGGTATCGTGACGACAAGGGATGGGCGTCCTATTGAAGCGGGAGAAATCGCCGGCCCTGTCATACCGGGTCACGAAAACTTCCAGAATGCCCAGGCGTTCCTGGATGGGAATGGTCGGCGAGGCTTGCAGGAACAAGTCTTGTTGTCCGGCACGTGGAACCTTAACCCGTGGTTTGTTCACGTCGAACAAGTGCCGATGGTGCAGATACCCATTGGCTACGTTGGCGTGGTCATTTCGTATGTCGGAATGGCGCACGAGGACGTTAGCGGCGTGGAGTTCAAGCATGGCGATCTGGTTGAGGTGGGCCACAAAGGCGTCTGGGTGACGCCGCTATATCCGGGCAAGCACCCGATCAATACGAGGGTGATGAAAGTCGAACTGGTGCCGACCACCAACATCGTGTTGAACTGGGCGACGCGTGTCGAAGCTCACAACTACGACTCCAAATTGTCGTCCATCACCGTGCGCTCCAAGGACGGCTTCGGTTTCAACCTTGACGTATCGCAGATCATCCATGTCGCCGCGCTGGACGCGCCCAAGGTGATCTCCCGCGTTGGCTCGATGCAGAACCTCGTCGATCACGTTCTGCAACCGATTGTGGGGAATTATTTCCGCAACTCGGCGCAGGATTACACCGTGCTCGATTTCTTGAGCGCGCGAAGCCAGCGCCAGGTTGACGCCGCGGAACACATCCGGGCCGCCCTGGCCGCCTACGACGTGCAGGCCATCGATACGCTGATCGGCGACATCAATCCGCCGGCCGAATTGATGCAAACGCAGACCGAGCGCAAAATCGCCGAAGAGCAACGGAAGACCTACGAGGTCCAGGAAGCCGCGCAGATCCAGCGCCAGCAATTGGTGCGGCAAACCTCGCTTGCTGATATTCAGCAACAAGTGGTCGGCGCCGAACAGGGTGTCAACATTGCCGAACTCGCCGCGAACGCGAGTGTCAAACACGCGACGGGCGAGGCTGAATCGACGCGTTTGCGGGCATTGGGCGAAGCGGACGCCATTCGCGCCACCGGCCAGGCGAAGGCGGCAGCCTACAGCGCGGGTGTGGAATCGCTCGGCGCTCAGGGTTACACGACCATGCAACTGATGCAGATCGTCGGCGAGCGCAACGTGCGCATTGTGCCGGACGTGGCCGTGAATGGAACCGGCGGCAACGGAATGGTTGACGGGCTGCTGGGGCTTATGTTGCGCCATCAGACCGAAACAAACGGAGCGGCCAAAGGAAACTAACAGCGAGTGAAATGGGGAGCGCGTCCAACGTGGTGCGCTCTCTTTTTATTCCGGGCGGTTCCGTTCGCCGGCAATGAACAGCACCGTGTAGGCTGTCTCGTAAAGAATCACGGTGGCCCAAGTGACTCCCATCCACAAAAGCGGTTCCTCCAGCGGCAACCCGCAAAAACCGTTTATAAACAAACCCAACATCTGAGGATGTTTAAAGTCCCACCATTGATACGGCACGGCTATCGCCGCCTCCCAGAAGAGACTGACCAAAAGAATAAATAGGAAGCCCAGGCTGAACGCGCGCCAATTGATGAACCGCCTCGCGACAGGAAAGAAAACCATGCTCGGGGTCATAGCCATCAGCGTTAGAAACAAGAAATAGCCCGGGAAACCTTCGTGGTCCATATGAGGGCCGTATTTTTTGTAAAAGTATCCCGCGACAAAAACAACAATTCCAAATATTGCCGACGCGGGATGAAACGAAATGATGTCGCGCTTTCGGGTGTTTCGGCGGGGCGCATCGTCAACATTATACGCCCCGAACCATAATTCATCGCCCCAGACATAGACGAGCAGTACGGCCAAAGCCCCGAAAATGTAAAAACCAGTCTCCTCGATTGGTATCGTTTTTTCCCAACCGTTTCCAAACGAGTAACCGTAAAAATGTATTCCGAGCACGGCGTCCGGGTTTGGAAATGTGAAGAAGGTCAGCCCAAAAAAGACGTCCAATAAAATTCCGGCGACCGACACGAACGCCGTGGTGATCCAAAACGCCAGCTTTTGTGTTCGGCTCTCGGGCCGCGCGGACAGCCAGGTCGCCAAAACGATGACCGGCACGATAAACAACGACAAACTCCACGTGTAGCCCAGATGCGTGGGGTTGGCCTTTAGATCGGTGACCGGCGAGCGCGGCTGGGCGACGGTCATCAGCGTCAGCACGAACGGTGTCACCAGCACCGCCGCCATTGCGATCAGGACGTAGGCGCCGTTCAGTGGTCGTTTCCTTGCCATTACGCCCCCAAAAAAATCAGTCCTTCTCGAGGAGGAACACCTTTCCACTTTTTTGCCCCAGGGTGGATTCTATTTTCAAAAGGCTGGCGTAATCCGGCGGCGGAATGATCGCCGGGGCGGTCTTGAATTGATGCGTGATCGCGAATTTGCCGTCGCTGTCCGTCGAAGTAATTTCCGCCTGGCCGCTTCCATCCGGGGCGTCGAGCGTCTCGCTTCCGGGCGCCATCACGACGCGCCGGAAACCCGGCGGCAGTTCAATCTCCGTCCGCACCGAGTATTCGCTCGGGTATGAAATGAAAAGCGGCAGCGCGCGCCTGTCCGCGCCCGCCGGGAACAGTGTGGGCGTAAACGGAAGGTCGAAGTAACAAAAGTTCCCGTCCAGCACGCTATAGTTGTCAACGTCCGCCGTGAATTGTTCGATGCCCGGATAACTGTCAAAGTGCGTGGTCAACTCGCCGACGGCTCGCGCTCCTTGCGCAAGTCCTGAGACGGCTTCCTGAAAATAACGCCGCCGTTCCTCGGGCGGCAATTCGGCGAAGTATCGATGCTTTCCGTTGTAATCTTCCCCGTAATAGCGGCGAGTCACCGTTACGCGCGTCCGCCCCGTGTTATCCGGCGCCAACGTGTAATCGGTCTCGACTTTGTTTTCAGAACCGGACGCGGCGCGGAGAATTTCCGGCGCCTGGGTTGCAAGCGCCACACCCATCCGATCGTCAAAACCGGTTGAGCCTAATTTCGCATACTGATCGGTATCGTTGAGGTAATAGCTCGTTCCGTCCACGTTCACCCGCACCAATGGATAATTAAACGTGCCAGGCAATGGAAATGTCCGGGCGACATTACTAATGCCGTCAATCGGCGGCAAATCCGACCCAAGAACAAATTCCGGATTGAACCCCGACGCCGAAAGCATCGCGTCCAAAAGGATCGCCCGGTCGGCGGAGTGTCCGTAACCGTCGGCCAGTGTTGTATCCGCCGCGGAAAGCTCATTCAGCGGAAGTTCCGTGAAGGACGGCCCGGCGAGGCGAATCGACTTGGCGACGAAATCGCGCATCGCCGTCAGCGATTCCAATTTGCCGTGGGCATGGCTCTCCAGTTCCTCCGCTTGTGCCGCGGCTTTGGAACATTGTTTGGCGCGGTTGAGCATCATCTCATTGAGCGCCGTGAGGTAAGAAGACTCGTCGCCGATGAAATAACTCACGCCCGAATCATAAACCCATTCCGGCGGCAGTTGCGGCTCTTGCGGCAGGGCAGGGATGTGCTGGGCCGTCCAGCGGAACGTCTGTTTGCCTCCCGCTTCCGAGTGCTCCTCTTTAATGAGACTCGCGGCGCCACTCACTCGCGTATGAATCTCCAGCCCGGCTGGGGCCGTCAGCGTGAAGGATTTTGTGTCCAAGTCCTCTGGCAATTGGAACGATTCAAACCCGGATGTGAACGGTTTGTTTGTTGCCGTGATCTCAATGCCCACTTCAATGACAGACCCGATTTCCACTCCCGGCAAACTCGCCACGAGAATCTTCTCGCCGGTATATCGTTTGGCAGAGGCATTCCACCCGGCGTCCATGACGTTTAGCTCAACCGGCGAAATCTCCTGGCGCTCGCCTGTTTTTGATGTCACCACTCCGCGCGTCAACTTCACCGTCTCGCAGGCGGGATTGTAGGCAACTTTGATTTCCGAATCCTGTATCTTGCCCGCGTAAGTGAGGATGCGCTTGGAGTAGTTCACCTTCAACGTGGAGGAGTGCGCGTCAATCACGTCCAAATCCTTCCGGCTTTCGAGAATTTCCGCGTTCGAATGCACCGGCGGAAGCGCCCCTTCGTCCGCCTTGGGGTCGGCAACAGGCGCGCTCTCTGAGACAGCGAGGATCGGCGCTTTGCGTTGGTCGTATTCCAGCGATTTCAACGCCTGCTTCAGGGTCGCGTATTGCGCCGGTGGAAACTCAACGACTTTCAAAGTCAGCCCTCGCGAGGCTGTCAATTCTCCGTTGCGTTCCGTGACTTGTTCCTGAAAATCCAGCCCGGGGTCATCGATTGGGCTGTAAGTGGGCAGCGAAACCGCCTCGCCAAATCCGTCCCCAAGCTTCAGCGAGATTCCTTCCGCGAGCCCGCACGCGACTTCCGTTTGCATGGGATATTTGCGCTTGTCCAACCCCGCTCCGTTTAGGATGAAGTTGACGATTCCAAATTCCTTGCCAATCCACGGCAAGCTGACGATTGCCTTCCCGTGCCCGGTTGCCGTCATGCCGTCCGCCGAATATTCGAGTTCGGCGTGGAGAGCCTGGGACATGTCCAGCATGTCCGCCGGCATGATCTTGAGCGACCGCAACCGCGCCCCCGGCATCGCCCGTTTAAGATTGCGCTCGAAAAACCGCCGCTGATCGTCCGGCTTCATGTGCGCGAAAGCATTCCTATATTCGTCATCATTGACGCCGTCGAAATACAACTCCGACTTCGCCTCCAGCGACCCCGCCGCCGTCATCGTTCCGGTCGTCTGAATGCGCATCAAATGCTCATCCGCTGGTTGCACCGGGCTGATTTTAAGCGCCTCGCCTTCCGGACGGCAGACCAGGAAGCTCTGGTCGCAATCGCTCGTCGGCAGCAATGCCCGCGTATTTTCATCCGTCGGGTCCATCAAAATATAATCGCCCTTTTTAAGTTGAACGCTGACAATCGCATGGTTGAAATCCGGGTCGGGCACTTCCGTGTCGCGTTTGACCCCCACGCTGACGAGCACCGGATACGCGTCAAGCCCCGCTTCGCGAAGCATGGAAACCAGCAGCGCCGCCTTGTCCCGGCAAACGCCGTATTTTTTCCCGTAAGTTATTTCAACGTCATGCGGTTCAAATCCGGGCCGGTCCTTTTCCGGCGTCACTCCCATGTAACGGATTTTTTTGGAGACAAAATAAAAGACGGACTTGATCCGGTCCATTTCGCCGGTCTGGCCCGCCGTGAGCGAATCGACCGTTTGTTTCATATCGGGAGTGGTGGCGTCCAGGTGGGATTTGCTGAGATTCCAATACCATTTGGACACTGTTTGCCAATCCGGCATAGTACTGACAAAGAGCCGTTGCAAAACCATTTCGTAAGGGGGCATTGAAGGTTCGTCATACATCCGTGGCACGTTGGTGATCTCCCAATGGTGAACCGTGCCGCCGTCCTCGGCGGTATGTTTGGAGTAAGTAACCGTCCCCGGCACCTCATCGCGCAAGGCGATGCGCAACAGCGGACGATCCGCCGGCGCACGGACCTCATACGATTCGTGCAAAATATAGCTTGGCTCCTCCAGCACCGTTTCTTCCGAGTACTGCCCCGGCACGAACGACCGTTCAATCGTCTGACGAGTGACCGAATGGATCAGATCGCCGATTTCTACGCCCGGAATATTGACCTGCAGGATTTTTTCATTCGGATCATAGATGTTCATCGACATCTGGCTGTCATCGATCGTCTCCTTGGAATTCGCCGTCACGTCAATCGGAACGACGCGCCCGTCCGCCTTGATCAATTCCAGCGTGGGCACCTGCACGGTGGAATAGGGGAGCATGAAACTCAGCGTAATGGTGCGATTATTGCGCCGGCCCTTTTCCGTCAGCACTTTCGTATAAGTTTCGTCCTGGCATTCGCCGGTGCCGTCGGAGCGATACACCCGCATCATTTTCTTCTCGACGGTGACGTCATCGCAATTCGGGTTTTTCTCCGCTGTAATGTCCGCCGCCGCTGCTCGCGCCTTTGCGGAATCTACCAGCGAAAAAACCGCGCCAGAATAATCATTAGTTTGCGCCGCCGCGGTCCAGGCAATGACTATAGATGACAAAAGCGCCATCAAAACGCCGCGATGAAGTTTCAAGGAATAAAGATTCATAACATTGAGAATCAAAAAGACACTTTACGCCATCCCCATCCCCTCGCCAGATAAATTATGGCCGGTGTTTCCTTGTGTTCGCGGTGTATTGGGCGAATTCTACCCCATGAAAATAATTATCGAAGACGCCGAGACCCACAAATTTCTGACCAGCAGCGGTGATTGGACAAACAAGCCGGCCGATGGCACCACCTTTACCTCAACGCACACGGCCTGTGCCGCCGCTCGGAGAGAACCGATTGGCAAGTTCAACATTGTCGGCTATTTCGCCGACACAAGGCAATTCATCAACATGGATCATGGCAAAGGCAAAGGCGAAAGCGCGCCACCTTCTGATCATTTACCATGAGCAGTTGCCCATTTTTCCCGCGGCAAAAACCTTTTTCGCCATAAAACGCAGATCACCGGATACAGCAGCAATTCCAAAATTCCCGAGGTCACAACGCCGCCGATCATCGGCGCGGCAATGCGTTTCATGACATCCGCCCCGCTTTATGTTGTCGGCGACCACATGATGGGGAGCAGCCCAAAGAGAATCGCGCAAATCGTCATGATTTTGGGGCGGACGCGGTGAACCGCTCCTTCGATCACGGCGGCTCGCAAATCATCCATCGTGTTCATGCGCTGTTCCGCTCGGAATTTCTCCCAGGCTTCATCGAGATAAAACAGCATGACGACACCGGTTTCCGCATCCAGACCCGCCAGCGCAATCAAACCCACCCACACCGCCACGCTCAGGTTGTATCCCAGCATGTAAAGAAACCAGAACGCGCCGACGAGCGAAAACGGCGCCGCCAGCAAGACGATTGCCGTTTTCACCGCCGATTTGGTGTTCAAATAGATAAGCAGGAAAATAATCAGCAGCGTGAATGGCACCACCAGTTTCAACCGCTGTTCCGCGCTCTTTAGATATTCGAACTGGCCCGCCCATTGAATGTAGCAGCCGGGTGAAAACTTGACTGTGTCGTTGATTTGCTTCGATGCCGCGTCTACGTACCCTTGAATATTTCCGCTGGTAATATCGACGAATACAAACCCAACAAGCTGGCCGTTTTCGTCGCGTATTGAAGGCGGGCCAGTTTTGTAACGGATGTCCGCCATGCCAGCGGTTTGAACAGGCCCCCCTCCTGCGCCACGAGCGAAAACACGGGGATGAAACTTATCGTGATGACCAACAGGGCGAAAACAGCGGGCGGCCTACCTTCTTCGCGGCGAGAATGATAACGTCCACCCTTTCGGCGTTTGTGGGTTCCCTTCCTTTTTCCTCACGGAAATGTTCCAGATATTTGTGGGCGTTCTCCACCATGATAATCGCCGGAAAAAGCCAGGAATGGCAGCGATTCGGGCTTGGCGTTTGCGTAAACGTCAATGACGATTGAAGGTAAAAACTGCCGGTCAATTTGGGAGAGGCTGTGCGACAAGACTGCTGGCGGCGCTTGATTCGGCGTGGAATCGTTCTTGCCGGCGCAGCAACATCGCCCTTTACAAAGCTCACAATGGCCACAACATTTGGGAACGGCCGCTCATTGATTTTCAGGGTTTTGCGCCCCAACCGCCTGCGACAACATCAGCGCAACGCTAAATATCATGGCAAGCAAGCTTTTCACAGAGTCCAACATAGACCGTCCTGAATGGCTGTCAACAGTCTGGATCCTTCAGGCGAATTGCCCATCCACCAATTCCAAGACTCGCGGGGCGCGCGCGGCGATCCCAGCGTCGTGTGTCGCCATGATGAACGTCGCCTGCCGTTCAGCCCTCAACGACAGCAGCAACTCGATAATTTCAGCCCCCGTGTGCGAATCCAGATTCCCCGTCGGTTCGTCGGCCAAAATCAAATCCGGAGCATTGACAAGCGCCCGCGCTATCGCCACCCGCTGCTGCTCCCCGCCCGACAATTCGTAGGGACGGTGTTCCAGCCTTTCTCCCAACCCGACCCGTTTTAGCAAATCTGTCGCGCGCGCTGTCGCTTCACTCGGAGTAACCCGTGCCATGCGCGCGGGAAGGGTCACATTCTCCACCGCATTGAGTTCCGGCAGGAGGTGGTAGGCTTGAAAAATGAACCCGACGCGCCTGTTGCGCAATTGGGCCAGGGCCCTCGCGGAAAGCGACCGCAAGTTCGCGCCATCAAAGCGAATTTCGCCGGCGCTGGGCAAATCCAATCCGCCCAGCAAATGGAGCAGCGTGCTTTTCCCGGCCCCGGAAGCGCCGCGCAACGCCAAAAATTCCCCGCGCTCGACCGTCAAGTTGATTCCGCGAAGGACTTCCAGCGTGCGGTTTCCGATGACGTAGTTTTTTCCCAGGCCGGCGGTGAATAAAAAATGCGCGTCAGCCATAACGCAAAGCCTCCACCGGTTGCAGGCGGCTTGCCTTCCACGCCGGAAATAACCCGGCGAGCACGCACGTCAAAAATGCGGCGCAGCAAATCAGCGCGATGTCCGGCGCTTGAATGGAGGCAGGCAGATCGTAAACATGATAAATCGAGGCCGGCAACAATTGCATGCCGGTGGTCCGGCGCATGAATTCCAGGAATTCATTTCGATACGCCAGCGCGAGCATCGCCATTCCGAATCCCAGCCCCACTCCCAGCACTCCGACAACAATGCTCTGGCTCAAGAACAGCCAGAGAATCTGCCTGCGGCTCGCGCCCAGAGACTTGAGAATTCCGATCTCGCGCGTTTTCTGAACGACAAACGTGATCTGGCAATTCACAATCCCGAACCCGGCGACAATCACGATGAAAAACAGCATGTAGAACATCATGTTTTTTTCCACCGCCAGCGCATTGAAAATTTCCGGATTCTCCTGCCGCCATGTGTAAATCGACACATTGTCGTTCCTCAACGAGTGGGTCAATTCCTCCGCGACTTTGTCCGCCAGGAACGGGTCGGTCAGTTTGATTTGCAACCCCTGCACCGAATCATCCTGCATGGATTGCAACTCGCGCGCATCGTCGAGGGAAGTAATGATGATCGAGCTGTTGTAGTCCGGAAAGCCGACGTCGAAGATTCCGCGAACAGTGAAATCCTCCGGCAAAGGAACTTCCGCGTTTGTTTTGCCGATGGTCGCCCGCAGTTTTTGCAGTTGACTGGAAGAATAGATGGCCAGCCGGTCTCCGAGATTCAAACCATATCGTTCGGCGAAATCCTGGCCGACGACCAATCCTTTATCGTCCAAATCCAGCCTGCCCGAGACGATGCTTTTGGGCAGCACGTTCACGCTGCCAATCGTGGCCGGGTCAATCCCGAACATGGATGGAACGGCAGTGTAAACCGGGCCGGTATCCGGTTCGGTCTGGGCGAGGACCATGCTGCCGATGAAAGGCGAGACGCCAACGACATCCGGCGTGGCCTTAATGGTCCGCATGATGTTTTCGTAATTGGTCAGGGCTTGATCGCGGTTGGCGGGATAGACTTTCAAATGGGCGTTGAAGCCGAGGATGCGAACGCGCCATTCCTTGTCAAACCCGCTCATCACTGCGATGACGACGATCAAAACCGCCACACCGAGCAGAACGCCGATGATGGAAATGACAGTGATAACCGAGACAAAAGTCCGGCGCGGTCGTAAATAGCGGAAAGCCAAAAAAGCCTCAAACGGCAACCTCGACATCGCGGAAAGCCTACGAGGCGAAAAACGCGGAGTCAACTGCGAGTCAGCGCTTCAGCCGTTTGGTGAAAATGCGCATATCGCCGGAACGCCTAGCGTAGGTCCTCCAACGACCCACGCCAGATCTGCAGCGCCGGGAGCTTGCAGATTAGGATTTTGTGGGATTCGAGTCCAAGGGCAAACAAGCAGCGGCACAGGATGTTTGTTGGGCGGACTCTTTTGCGCTGGACAGCGCTGCAAGCAAAAGAGCCGCCAGAATCGCGATAATTGCGATGACCACGAGCAATTCGGTAAGCCTAAAGCCGCAATTTGGCCAGCATCTCATTTTCACGCGCATTACGGCGGGGGTTTGACCAGAGTCGGGTTCCAATTGAGATGCCAATAGTAATTCCATAGATTAGGAAGTTTGGATAGTTCGACGTGACCGTCGGCTAATCCCATATTAATCGCGCCGGGCAAGGACTGCTCTGACTGATATGGAACAGATTGGCTGGCCGTCCGTCCCCCATGCCTCAAAATAGTGCAGCAGCCCATACCGTCACGGGCATAGCCAATTGGCGGCTGCCCAGCGTAAAGATCGTTCGCAGGGACATCGGTTTCCAAGGGGACCGTCATTAGGTAATTTTGATCAAAAAAAAGCGGGGTCTGCGCGGGTTTCGGCACAGATGAGAGCTTTGGAAAAAGGTATTGTGGGTACATGGGTTTATTCAGTTCATTCCCTCCCAACTCCATCGGCATAAGGTCTATAAAATCCGTAAACCATCCGTTCTGACCATAACTCCCGCACATCGCGGCAACGTACGGGTATTCTGTCGGTCCATTTACGACCCAAGCTAGATCGGCAGCGCCTCCCGCTTGCACATTTGAAGCGCTTGAAATAGGGGGTGTAAATCTCTTTCTGTAATTTGTCTTTCTTCCCTCCGCCTCCACCCCTCCGGGGTGAGGCGGAGCGGAGGCGAGCGTAGCGAGCCGAGCGCAGCCGAACCCCGAGGGGTGGAGGCGCGCCGCGCGCGGAAAACTGGTCGAGGGCGGGTCAACGTGGTTTCCTGTTGAGGTGTCAACGAAACACTGCAACAGAAAATTCACATGACCCACCAAATACGCGCACAGAATTTAGGCGCGAACGGTCAAAACGGGTCGCATCCTGTCGCAAAGAATACAGGATCAAACCACGCGGAACCAATTGCGAATCAATGGGATAGTCGTTGCCTGACGGAATCTGTCGCAACCTGTCAATTGGAGCGGGTGAAGGGAATCGAACCCTCGTCTCTCTCTCCCCCGCTGCCTGAAAATTAGCATTCCTTAGCCCGAATCCTTAGCTAGGCGATCTCTGCGTCGTCTGTGCGAGACTCTTCGTGTGTCAACTGCATCGTTGGCTTAGATCTTGACCCGGAATTGTTCGCCCTTTTTCAGCGAGCGCGCGAAGCCCGCGAGCAATTGCGGGATTTGTTCGAGGTCCTTCAAACTGATCATTTCCACCGGCGAATGCATGTAACGGTTGGGCAGGCTGACCAGCGCGCTTGGAATCCCGCCTCGCGTCCAAAAAATCACGTCGGTGTCCGTGCCCGTGCTGTTGGAGGCCGCCTCGTGCTGCAATTTAATCTTCCGCGACTTGGCCACTTCCTCCAACCGCGCCACCACTTCCGGATGATTGCAGTTTCCGTGCGTGATAGTCGGCCCTTTGCCAAGTTTGATGTCACCATGGTGCTGCTGGTTTACCGTCGGGTAATCGGTCGCATGGGTGACATCGACCACCACCGCAACATCCGGCTTGAGGGTGTACGCGATTTGCCGCGCCCCGAGCAACCCAACCTCCTCCATAATATTTGACACCGCAAGCACCTCGCAGCGGAGCTTGTCCTTGTCCTCGCTCAACAGCCGGAATGCTTCCGCGACCGAATAAGTCCCCACGCGATTATCAAACGCGCGAGCGACGGCAAGATTGTTGCGCAACAGTTCGAACGGATAGTTCAACGTGATCGGATTGCCGATGCTGATCAGACGCTCCACTTCCTTGCGGCTGTCAACACCAATATCTATGAACAAGTCCTCCATTTTCGGCGCCTTCCGCTCCTGGTCGTGTTTGGTCAGATGCGGCGCAACATTGCCAACGACGCCCGTAATGGGGCCGTCCTTTGTATGGATGACAACGCGCTGGGCCTTGGTGATCGCCGGATCAATTCCCCCCATTTTGCGCACATAAATATAACCCTGCTTGCTGATGTAATTGACCACCATCGAAATTTCATCGGCGTGGGCCGCCAGCATGAGGCGTGGCGAGCCGCCTTTGTTAAGGACGGCCACCGTGTTGCCGTAGGCGTCGCTGAAAGTTTCGTCCGCGACAGGTTTGACATAATCGAGCCAGACGCGTTGTCCCCGCGCCTCGTGGCCGGATGGGCTTGGTGTATTGACCAGACGTTCCAGGAATTGAAGCGATTCAGTGCGCATTCAGCCATTCTAAGAGCCTGTTTAAAAACTACAAGGCGTCTTGTTCGCGCGGGGGATCTCCGACGGGCGTCCTAAGTAAATATTCTTGCGGCGCAATATCGAGCGTGATTGCGCCATTGTCGTGGCAGTAAATCACCTGCTCCGCGCGGCGCGCCAGCCTTTGGCGAAGTTTGGCCGATGCGCGGCGATTGGCCGGAAATTCCGAGTCAGCTATAATTATGACCTTCGCGCGCAACTGATCCAGAAGCGGTTCGCACAACGGCTCGTCACGTGACGGCAAACCCGCGATCACAAAGTCCGCGCGCAATTCCGGATGCCGCCGCATAAGCGCCTCCTGCCCGTCGCGGCCCAGCGCGGGCAGCAGCAAAATCGAGCGGTTATAACACGAGCGCTGGAACACCATCGCGTTGTTGTCCGCTTGCGCAAATCGCTCCGCTTTGCCGGGATTCAGCACGGACCACTCGCCAACATGATCGCCATCGCGCAATACAACGGGCCGGATTTCCCCGATCAAATTTCGATACGCCTCCGATTTCGCCTGTGCGTCACCAGCGAAAACGTGCTCCGTCGGAAAGTTGTCAAGAATTTCCCTGGCTCCCCCGAAATGCGGCAAAAGCCCGACAGCCAGGCAAACCGCGGACAATCGGTTCACTCCCTGCGCGCAGAGAAACGGTTTGACGATTTCCCCGGCCGAATCGGCGTCCCCGCAGTTTATCAAAATGTTCCCCTCGCCTCGCGGTGAATCCACAAAAATCACCGGCGCCCCCTTCAGCGGCAAAACATGAATGCGCGCGATTCGTGTTGACAGCCACCACTGGATCATCAGGCAAGTGCCGGCCGCAAAAATCGCCGCGCATACCGCCCATTTGCGCCGGGAGCGAAAAATCCAGCCGGTGACAAGCATAAAGAGCACGGCATAATAGAAGGCGCATACAGTCAGCCGCGGAGCCGCCACGTTAAAAGCGGCTTCCGGCCAATGCGCGGCGCATCCGCTAAGCCAAATGATGAATTTCATCAGCGCC
Source organism: Verrucomicrobiia bacterium (assembly GCA_036268455.1). Taxonomy (GTDB): domain Bacteria; phylum Verrucomicrobiota; class Verrucomicrobiia; order Limisphaerales; family Palsa-1400; genus DATAUD01. The sequence goes on along the minus strand of DATAUD010000096.1, from coordinate 57,477 downwards.
CAGCTCGCGTTATTGAAAAGCGCGGCCAAACCTGGCAGCCACGTCCCTGTCAACAAGCTCCCCATTCCGCTGACGAGCGCAAGCGCCGTCGCGGGCACGACCACGCAATTCGCCGGAACACTCACAGGCGTGAACAAATGAAAATAATAAGCGGCCAGCGGAATCGATCCAATCCACGCCGCCAGCGAGAGCGAAAATGTGTCCGATATGTAACGCGCCGGGATGTAAAGCATCTCCGGCAATCGAGGTTGGAGGGCGTCGGGAAGCATTGGATCGCCGCTAAACAACTTGCCGTGAATCCACTTGTCCACCCGCGGCACGATGAGCGCGATGCAGAGAACGACCAGAAAAGAAAGCTGGAAACCCGGTTGGAAAAGCTGTTGCGGCTGCCACAACAAAATAATGAATGCCGCCGCGCACAGCGAATTAATCAGGTCACCGGGCCGCCGCAAGGCCCACCCCGCAATCACCACGCTCACCATGATCGCGGCGCGCACAGCGGAAGCCGGCCATCCGGTCAAAGCCACATAGAACCAAAGAATCGGCATCACGATTGCGCCTGAAACCGCCCGGGGCATTCGCAACAGCCGCAGCAATCCGAGACAGATCGCCGCGAGCAACCCAATCCGCAGGCCGTCCACCGCGAAAATGTGATACGTCCCGGCGCGCATGAACGGTTCTTCAACATCGGCGGTCAATGGCGCCTTCCAGTCCAGTAACAAAGTCCATGTCAGCCGCAACGGTTCATCCTCGCCCGGCAATCCGAGCGCGAGCGTTTTCATCGCCCACCGGCGAAATCGTTCGGGTATCGGCAACGCCGCGCCCTCAGCGACATCGAGTACTCGCGGATCGTTCGTGGAGGATGCTTGCAATTGATAAAACACGCCCTCTCTGGCGTCGTAAGCGCGCGCGTCAAACATCCCCGCCGCGATCGGCCCGCCCGGCGGGCGGATGACGCCGGCGATCTCCACACTTCGCCCTTCGAAAAAATTAGAGGACAATACACCCGGCGCGGTGGCGATGACTTTCCCAAAAGCCGGCTGCCAGGCGCCGCCAATGAATATCTGGTTCACCCTGATCAGCGTCGAAAAATGTGAAATCTCGCGCCGCCCCCTCTCGAAAATCCGCTGGATGGGCGGCGCTTGAATGACGCCGCGCAACTGCGTTTGCTGTATTTGCCCGCCAATGATCGCGCGCAAATCATCGGGCGCGATAATTGCGGCGCTCCGGCACGCGCCCGTCCAACCCGTCAATACCAAAAGCAGCCTGAGCATCCAGAGGCGTCCCCGCGGAATTGCCAGCGCGAGCGCCGCCGCCAGGAACGAAGCGCCAAACAGCCACGGCAGCGGAAGGCGCGCGTATTCGCCGCAAAGAATGCCCCCGATGTAGAGCGACGCCACGGGAAGCAGCGGGCGTTTCATATTCAGCGCGATTTTCGCAGCAGACGGACGCTCCAGACCATCAGCAATCCGAATCCCGCGCCACACGTGTCCAGCATCACATCCAACACCGCGGGTTGCCGTGTGGCCACAAATTTTTGATGAAATTCATCCGTCGAGGCGTAAAGGGCGCAGAACAGAATCGCAAGCCAGTATTGGCGGCTCGGGGTTGCGCTCGCGAACGCGGCATCCCCATGAATCAGCCGCCACGCCAGAAAACCAAGAATCGCGTATTCGGTAAAATGCGCGCATTTTCGGATCACATGATGCACCAGTTCGATGGTTTCCTTGGATATGTTCGGGTCCAGCCAAATCAAAAACGGAACGATGAATCGAGAGGTGTGTCTTGGCGCTCCGAGGCTGGTGGAAGCGCTAAAAATCACCGTCATCCAAATCAGAAGCGGGAGCCAATATTTACAGAATCGGGCCGGCACCGCCCAAAGGAACAACCCACGCGCCATAAAAGCAACCGCAAAAACCATTGCCAACCCCCGTCCTTTCTGGCAGACAATGCCACTCTTTTATGCGAACCAGCAGAATCTTTTTCGCGGCGCTGTCGTTAAGTCTTGCCGCTGTCACTGTCCCGCTTCGGGCGGCTCCCGCGGATTCCGTCGCCGTTCAGTACCATTTTGCCGGCGCCGATCAACTTTCAGCCGACGCCAATTTCCAGACCGCGAGTCGAATCTTCCGTTATCCCTCGACCGTCAACTTTGAGGGTCTCGTTTTGACCCGGCTGGCCCGCATTTTCTGGACCAAACTTCAATTCGATCCCGCCGGCCAGCCCGGCCCGGTTCTTGGCCCCATCCTCGATGACCTTTTGCGCGTGGAATCTGTTGCCAGCTTCGACGCCACCGGCGACAACTTCGTGCTCGCCGCGCGGATGGATAAAAAACGGGCGGCAGCCTGGCGGCAAAAGCTGGAGACAGCCATGCGGGGCAAAGGCAGCGCGATGAGCGGTTTGTCCGGCCGGCGCTGGAACAACGGATGTTGGATGATCGAAACGCCGGACTGGGTTCTACTGGGAAAAGGCGACCGCCTCGCCTCAGTCCGAACCGATTACCTCGAAAAAATCCAAAAAAGCTCACATCCCGCCTCTCCTTTCGCTAAGGACCAATGGTTCGAAGCATACATTGACGGCCCGCGCCTGAGCGCCGCCAATTCACCGCATTTGCTTCCTCTCAAACCAGCCCGCGCAACAGTCAGCGTCTCCGCCAAGAGCGGGCGGTTCCACGTCGCCGCCGATCTCTCCTATCCCCAGCCCGCGTTTTGGACTCCGACACCGTGGCGCATTCCCAAAGAACTGGTGCATGAGCCATTGATCAGCTTCACCGCCGCGCGGAACGTTGCGCCGTATATGCAACTCAACGATACATTCTCCAGGCTTCCCAACGACCCATTCACGAATCAGTTTTTTTGCTGGGCGCAACACGAAATGCCCTTCCAGGCTTACATGGCGTGGCCGGTTTCCGACGGAGCGAAAATCCTCGGAGAACTTGCCGGCCAGGGAATAAGCGCCCTCAATCCCTTCTTACAGGGTTGGGACCACACGCGCTTGAAATGGTCGCCCAGGAATTCCGAGATCAACTGGAACAAGTCGCAGTTAATGGGGGCATTCCTTCGGTCTGTTTCAGAGAAGGAGGGTAATTATCTCCTCGCTGGACTGTTCTATCTGTACAATAACCAACCTCCCGCGCCGGCGAATTTGTGGCAACAGTTTGAGGGTCATAGCGACATTGTTTATTACAATTGGGAATTGACCGGTCCGCGCGTCCATCAATGGCGCCTCTATTCCGAGATAGACCCCCAAATGCTCCCTGTTTCGGGAAGACCCGATGCCGGCCTGAATGTCGTCGAAAGTTGGCTTGCCGGCCTCGAGCTTGCCTTGGGGAACACGGTCACAGAAGTCACGCGGACCTCTCCCCAAACGTTGACCGTCACTCGTTCGGCGCCATTTGTCTTTACAGGATTGGAGCTGGTATGGCTTTCTCATTGGCTGTCCGGCGAACCGGCGGGTCCGGTCAATATGAATTTATTGCCCAAGGCAAAAGTTACCGGTCCCGGCATTCCGTCCCATTGATTCTATGGTCAAACTGGGCGTCAACATCGACCACGTCGCCACCGTGCGCGAGGCCCGCTATCGCGGAAGCGACCGCGGCGAACCCGACCCAATCGAGGCCGCTTTAATTTGCGAATCCGCTGGCGCCCACGGCATCACCGCGCACTTGCGCGAGGACCGCCGCCACATGCAGGACCGCGACATTCGCAAGCTGCGCCAAGTCCTCAAGACGCGCCTCAATCTGGAAATGGCCAACGTTCCCGAGATCATCGCCTTCGCGTTGGAAATCAGGCCGGACATCGTTTGCATTGTCCCGGAACGCCGCGCCGAAGTCACCACAGAGGGCGGACTCGACGTCGCCAATCATTGGCCGGCCCTGGCCGCGACGCGCAAAAAAATGAACGACGCCGGCATCGATGTCAGCCTCTTCATCGCGCCGGACCCGGAACAAATCCAGGCCGCGTCGCGGACCGGCAGCCAATTCATTGAACTGCACACCGGCGCTTTTGCGGAAAACTTCAATCGCAAACGGGAACGCGCGCAGGAATTGACCCGTCTGGCGGAAGCCGCGGCCCTCGCCCACGACCTGGGCCTGCAAGTCAACGCCGGCCACGGTCTCAACTACCAAAACCTCGCGGCGCTGCGGCAAGTGTCGCACCTGGTGGAATTGAACATCGGCCACAGCATCATCAGCCGCGCGGTGGTCGTCGGGCTTGCCACCGCCGTCCGCGAGATGTTGCTCGCAATCGAAGAGCTAAACCGCGCATAGTTTTGCCAACTAAATCAAACTTTGATTCTCGGCACAGGCATCGACATTATCGAGGTGGAACGCATCGAAGCGGCGCATAAAAGATTTGGCGACCGATTCGTCCAAAGAATCCTTCGTCCCGCCGAACTGGAATATTGTTTTTCCCACAAATCCCCCGGCCCTTTCCTGGCGGCGCGTTTTGCCGGCAAAGAAGCGATCTCCAAGGCGTTCGGCACCGGTATCGGCGCGCAATTGGGCTGGCAGGACATGGAAATCCGCCGCAAGGAATCCGGCGAACCCTACGTCGTGCTGCATGGAACAGCCCAATCCTTGCTTGCCAGTCGCGGCGGACGCATCGTCCACATCAGCCTCAGCCACACCGAAAAACACGCCACCGCCGTAGCCATCCTCGAAGGCCCGTAGGTGGTGCGTCAGAGGCGAAATATTTATACCCTTGTCTTGTCCGCTACAGCCTCCCGACGTAATCTCATCCGCGATCAAAGGCGAGACAATGTCAACGAAACGAGTACCCAAGATGGGAAAGAAACAGGCAGTTGATTTTCTGGAGTGTGTTCGTGGCATTATGAACTGCAGACCGGGACAAGAGCGGAACATGTACCCGTTCATTAGAGATTTATTTGTCCGATTTCTCGATTTCAAAGCCGAAGACGTTTTACCGACACCGCCAACGAACTGGGAAATATTCCCGATCTGGCCGTATTCGCGCCGACAGGCGTGCTGGATGCCAAAGGGAAAGAGACGAAATCGCGCTGGCTCGTGCTGGAAGCCAAGGACGAAGCGGAAATTTTTTTGGATGAAAACAGCAGGCGCGAAACCTTCGCGGAAAAATCGAAATATATCGACCTTGATACCGCGTGGTTTGCCATGGTTGACCCGTCATGTTTGATCCTCCGCGCGATTTCTACCCGGGCGGCCAGTTACAACGCAAGAGCCGATATCGTAATCAAGTGGAACGGACTGTCCGAGGAAGCCTTTAAGAGCCGTTGTTTGGAGGTGTCGGCGGCTCATGCGGGTAGCAATCGCCGCCTCCAGGCATTTCGCGATGATAAAGGACATCCCATCGCGGAAATCAAACTGAGTCATTCCGGCCAGTTGCTGACGCATGAGCAGGAAGAAGCGTTGGAGCGGGCGCGCAACGAGTTTTATCTGTCCATGCGCACGTCCGCGCAGCTTTTGCAAACGGCATGCCGCCGGGCGCTCGATGGGATGGTGGCGGACGCGCTGGCCATCAAAAACCTTCTCGATGCGTTCCGTGAAGCTTACCGCATCCGTGAGTTTCATCTCGATCCGTTTCGATTGGCCGGAAAGGATATCGGTGATCGCGCGACTATGAAGCAGCACTTGAAGGATGTTCACGCCATTGCCAAAGCTGTCAAACATGATGTCACAGTCGCCCGTCTTGGTTGTTTTACGCTTCCAGAGTTTCTCGATAGGGCAACCGAAAAAGATGAAAAAAAACGTCTTTCCATTGCGCTCGATTTGCTTGCGGCTGAAACCGCCAGCCTGTTGCTCTCGCGTTGCATGGTGTTGCGTTTTTTTGAGGACCACGGATTTTTCGGCGAGAAAAAATATCTCTGCAATGGCGGCATTCAAGCCTTCCAAGAGATGCGCCTTTATTTTGGGGCGAGTTATACCCGCATGATTCGCGAAACCTACCATGAAGGTTCCAAAATCTATGCGGTGGTCTTCAATGAAAGCGACTTGGACTGGGTGTTGGCCAACAACGACGGGCATTTGTCTGCCGCGGTGGAGCGCTCGCTGTTTTACCTTTCGCACTACGACTTTGCCACAATCGAGCAGGACGTTTTGAGCAATATCTATGGCCAGTTCCTCGACACCAGTCAGCGCAAGCGGTTGGGTGAGCATTACACGCCGCCGGACATTGCTCGCTACATTGTCCGTCGGATGGGACTGAAGAAAGGGGACAAGGTTCTTGATCCGGCTTGCGGTCTCGGCACATTTCTCATCGAAGCTTTTAAGTGTGTGGCGGGTGATGCCGCCGCTAAAGGGGTCGCTTCCTTTGATGATGTGCTGGAAGCATTGCGCAATGTGCGCGGCAACGACCTTAACGCCTTCTCGGCTATGGTGGCCCAAATCCAGATGCTGTGGCATCTGTTTGCCTTCCGCGAGGACATCAAAAAGCGCGGCTTTCCGGAAACCGCGATTATCGACGGTCATAACTCGCTTCGTCATCAGCAAATGATGGAAGGTCTCTTTGACGCGAACCTTACCGAGTTCTCGCTGATTGACCTGGCAGAATATGACGCGGTGGTCGGCAATCCGCCCTATGTCCGCCCTGAGCGTCGCGATGCCAAACGACGACAACAAAAAACTCCGGCAACTTTTTGCCCCCGGCGGCAGGTGGACGATTTTGGAAATCGTGGACTTGGAACTTATTGGACCAATGGTATTCAGCGCCGACGTCGTGCCTATCATGCTTATCGCGGAAAAGCGTCCACCGACAAATAAGGACAAAATCTGCCTCCGTATAGCGGATGAACGATGCGCCAAATTCACGGGTTTTGACCGAAAGCATGTCGAGTTCGATCTGAATAAGGCAACCCTGACAGAGATGCCTTACGCCGATGTGTTTACGCCCGACGGGCGTATCCTCACTAAAATCACACCGGAGCGGAAAACAATTATTGACCGGTTTGCCGGGAAAACTTTTGAGGACGTCGCTCAAACGTTTTGGGTCGGCAAATCCAAGAACACGATTCAGGCTTGGTCCTTGAATCGATCTGTTCGGGAAGAGGACTTACGATGGGAAAAGTCCGATATGATTCGGATGGACGCCGCCTTCCGAGGTGAAATCCATCAGGCGGAGAAAGGCGGCCTGGATGTTTTTAAAGGCGAAAATATTGTCGCTTGCCAGTTGGAAGGTGATCCCGTCAACCAAAACATTGACGTAAACAAAATGGATGACGCCAGCCTGTGGCGGTTCGCAAATATCTTGCCGGAACGAGGTTTTGCATTTCATCAGATTTCTGCCGCGTTGACCTGCGCTCCGTTCAGTCCGAAAAAGAATGTGATGCTCAACACTGCGAGCCTTTTCTTTCCCAAGGAAGAGGTAGCGCATTTCCCGTTCGATTTTTTGGTTCTGTCTCGGCTCTACCAATATTTCTTCGGCCTGTCACAGCGGGAAGCTATTTTGTTCCGCGCGCGCTGTCACGTTTATCCCAGCACCGTGCGCCGTCTTCCGTGGTCAGACAAACTGGTCGAAAGTCAGGAGAAATTGGTCCAGTTGCGCGAACAATTCCTGGCTGCGTGCGAAAACCTGCATCAGCGTGAAGATGTGTTGGTGGAAAAACTCGAATCCACAGCGCGCACCACTCTTAGAGAAATCGTGACCAACGAGGTCAAGGCCAAAGTGGAATGGTCGGAAGAAATCGAACCCGGTAAGTCCGTGAAAATCGGCACTCCAATCATTTATGAGCGCGAGGGCCTGTTTGTCATCCAGCCTGGAGACGATTTGCTGCATTGGCTCGCCATTAACGACGAGGATATTGCGAAATGTTTCACTGAAGGTTTGAAATTGCAGACGGGCGAGTCGCTCTCGAGCAAAGTGATGCTGGACATTCCCATTCCGACGCCGGCCACACTAAAACAATGGAAGCGCACTGTCGCCGAGTTCGACGCGACGAATTACGAGAAGTCCTTGGAAGGCGTTTTGGACAAGCTTGATAAGATAGTTGCGAAGGCGTTCAATATTCCCGCCGCCGAAGTGGATTTCATCAAGTCGGAATTCAACAATGACCCTATGCTTCGGCGCATCCGTCCCAATCTCCCTTTCTCTGATCGTCGTCTTGTGGGTTTGCGAAAGAATCTCGCTTCATCCGACCGTTATGAAAAGGCATACAAGACCCGGCGATGACACGCTAAGTTAATTAAGCCCTCGCCTATCCCGGGTCTTCGCCCAATTCCACGTTCCAATACGCCAGATCCAGGAAATGCTTCCAGCTATCGTGCTGAACGCCAAAATTCACCTGCACAAACGGACGCCATTTTGGCCGTTTCGGTTTTCGCACCAGGTGCATGCCCGCTTCCTGCGGCGTTTGATTCGCCTTCTGCGTGTTGCAGCGGATGCACGAGCAAACGATATTCTCCCAGGTCGTCGGGCCGCCGCGGTCCCGCGGAATGACGTGGTCGAGATTCAAATCCTTCCGTTCAAAAATATGCCCGCAATACTGGCAGGTGTTCCGGTCGCGCTCGAAAATATTGTGCCGCGTGAATTTTACTTCCTTCTTCGGCAACCGGTCGAACATCAGCAGCAGAATCACGCGCGGAACGCGGATTTTGAACGAAATCGTCGCGATCGTTTCCGGGTGCGGTTCCTGTTCGGAAAAATCGCGCCACTGATCAAAGCTGAAAGTTTGAAAAACCCCCTCCGTGTCGCCGAACACGACCTGGGCATGGCCTTCAAAAACCAGGGTTAGCGCGCGACGGGCGGTGCAGACATTGACCGCCTGCCACAGGCGGTTGAGCACCAAAACATGTTGATTGAGAAAGGAGCTCATATCGATCGACCAACTTCGGGCGCAAGGTAACAAAGCCCGCCCTGACTGTCAACGCGATTAGGAAGACAGCAAAAAAGAACCGATGGTCGCATCAGTCGGAAGCCGAGGAATCTCGCTTGACAATAATCTTGCGAGCAACCGAGATCGCCATCCTGCCCGAGTCCGCGGCGAAATCCGCTACACCCATTTGAGAATCCGCATTCGGTAGAGCGCGCCAGCCGGAATGCCGCCCATTCCTTTCTGCGCGATAATATCTTTAAGATACTTCTTGATGGCTCCGGCTCCTTCTTCCATCCCGCGCGCCATCAAAATTTTGTATTTCGTTTTTTGCGTATTGATCGAATCCACGTGATTCCTTTCCAATTCTCCATTGAGGCTCTCGACGGCATTCTGGGCGAATGTTTGCATTCGGCCGTTGTCATTGAGAGTTAGGAGCCATTTAATGAACCGGGATTGTGTCTCATAAAAGTCCTTGGGGTGGGTTTGCTGCATCGTGTCCCACCGGGATTGCCCCAAGGTCAGGTTCATGTCCTCACTGAAGCCATTCCAGAAATCCAAACCAATGGGGGTAAACGTCTTCCCACGCAATCCGCGTTTCTTGGCAAAGAAAATATTTCCCAAATTGGAAAGGTTTCCGTTGGGATCAAAGCGATCCGCGTTGCCGATGAACGTGTCCACCGCCGCAATTTTCCCCAGCTTCACGAGGTTTTTTTCCAACTTGAACACTTTTCGCAGCATTTTACCTTCCTCGTTATCGAACATACTTTCCATGGTCGTCACCTTCAACAGCGGCATCTTGTACCAGAAGTTGTCCGGGCTGAGCGCGTTTTTTTGAAAAGACATCCTTTCCGCTATCGGCTGGACCACCGAAAAGCACCCCTGCAGTTGCAACACCTCGGTTTTCGTGAGCAGTTCGATATCCGTGTTGTTGCTGATTTTCGTCATGAGCGTGGCGTCAAACTTGGCGATTCCCGGAGCCGCGCTGCCCATTCCGCCCCGGCGGTCCGCCTTAATGACGAATTCCGATCCGGTGTGAGGCGTGAGCCGGAACACAGGATGGTTCTTGGCAAGATTGAAAATCTGTTTGACGTTCGCTATCGAAATGGTGGGAAAATTGTTCATAGGTTGTGACAGTGTTTCAGAGTTCGTTTTGTTATTCTGCAATTAAATGACGTTCGCGTTTAAATTTTAGCCATTTTGCTCCCTCGCCGCCGATTTGCAAGCGTTTTTGACAACACGCGATTAGGAAGACGGCGCGCGGCCCAGCCTCCGAGCGCCCTGAATTTTTTAAAAAGGTTCTTGCGTATTACACTAATGCGTGGGACTACTGTAATGTGAGTGAAAAAATGCAAGTCGAATGCAAATGCCGGGGCCGTTCGCCCGGAGCGTTCGGCCTTGTCGGTCAAGGCTGGTCAAACCTGGTCAAACCACTTTCTTCCAAAAAATACGCGTTTTTTCTCTTTCGCTCGGGATTTTATGGAGACATTTTACCGGCTATGTTCGCGCCACGACTCTTGAACGTTTCACAGGCCTCTCCATGATCCATCCCACAGCCATCATTAGCCCCAAGGCCCAGGTCGATTCCACAGTCCAAATCGGCCCCTACTCTGTCGTTGACGCCGATGTCTCCATCGGCCCTGGCTGTTGCCTTGGCCCTCACGTCTATCTTACCGGCCATACGACCATCGGCCCGAACAACCGTTTCCACGCGGGCTGCGTCATTGGGGACGCCCCGCAGGATGTTAAGTATAACGGCGAACCCACCCGACTCGTTATCGGCAGCGGGAACCTCTTTCGCGAAGGGGCAACGGCCCACCGTTCCGCAAAAATGGGCGAAGCGACCGTCATTGGCTCGAACAATTTCCTCATGGCCAACTCCCACGTCGGCCACAACGTTTGCCTCGGCAACGACATCATTATTGCCAACGGCGCGCTGTTGGGGGGCCATGTTCAGGTGGGCGATCGCGCTTTTATTTCGGGCAATTGTCTGGTCCACCAATTCGTCCGCATTGGCGCGCTGGCTCTTATGCAAGGGGGCTCCGCCATCAGCCAGGACCTTCCGCCCTACACTATGGTCAGCAGGACTAATGACCTTTGCGGCTTGAACGTGATCGGACTCCGGCGCGCGGGCCTGACTTCTGAAGAACGTCTGGAATTGAAGCGCCTTTACCGAAAACTCTTTCTCTCCGGCCAAAATCTTTCGCAGTCGATCTCCGAGGCTCGATCCGAATTCACCGGCGCTCCAGCCAGGACGATGCTGGAGTTCGTCGCCTCCAGCAAACGCGGCGTCTGCCGTCACCATGGACGCGGTGGGGATTGACTAACCGGATGAAATTCGGCACAACTCTAAGCAGCTTGCTGAACTTGAAACTTTAAACACTGAATTTTCCTATTTTATGCCTCCGAAAGCCGAGAAAATCGCCGAGAAACCTCCCGAACCCAAAGCCGCCCCAGCGCGCCAGCGCGATCTGGAAGCCGCCATTTCCTCCATCACCAAAGCATACGGCGACGGCAGCATCATGCGCCTGGGCGATGCCCGCGCCAAAGTGGGAATTGAATTCATCCCGACCGGCGCCCTGGCGGTTGATTTGGCGCTGGGAATCGGCGGCGTGCCGCGCGGCCGAGTCGTCGAGATTTTTGGCCCGGAATCCTCCGGCAAAACCACGCTCATGTTGCACGTCATCGCCAACGCCCAAAAATCCGGCGGCCTCGCGGCGTTCATCGATGCCGAGCACGCCCTCGACCCCGGCTACGCGAAAAAACTCGGCGTCAACCTCGATGAACTGCTGGTTTCGCAACCGGACAGCGGCGAGGAAGCTCTCAGCATTTGCGAAACACTCGCGCGCTCCAACGCGTTGGATGTTATTGTGGTGGATTCCGTTGCCGCGCTGGTCCCAAAAGCCGAGTTGGAAGGCGAAATGGGCATGGCGACAATGGGAATGCAGGCCCGTTTGATGAGCCAGGCCTTGCGCAAGCTCACCGCCATCCTCGCCAAATCCAAGACCACCTGCATTTTCACCAATCAATTGCGCGAAAAAGTCGGCGTCATGTTCGGCAATCCCGAAACCACCCCGGGCGGCAAAGCCCTCAAGTTCTATGCCAGTATTCGTATTGACATCCGCCGCCGCGACACCCTCAAGGACGCCGCCGGCAACGCCATCGGCAACGCCGTCAAGGTCAAGATAGTCAAGAATAAAGTTGCGCCGCCCTTCGCCGAGGCGGAGTTCGAAATCCTTTACAACCATGGCATCAACAAGGAAGGGAGCCTCCTGGATGTCGGCATCGTTCATGGCGTCGTCGATAAAAAAGGCGCATGGCTCCAATTCGAGGGCGAGCTGATTGGCCAGGGCAAAGAGGCCGCCCGGCTGGCGCTTATTGAAAAGCCGGATTTGGCCAAAAAAATCACCGACGCCATCATGGCCAAACGCAACGGCACGACCGTCGCGACGCCCGAACCGGCAAAATAGGGGGCGCATCTTTTGAATGATGCGCGGCTCCCTCGAATCAAAAAATAGTTTTGACAGTTGGTTTGCGCCGGGCCGCCTTTTGTTGCTGCTCGCCGTTTTAATCGCCATCACCTATCCGGGACTCGTCATCGGAACCCGCGCCTTCGCCTATCGCGACGCGGGACTTTTCACCTATCCTGTCGCCTATTATTTCCGCTACTGCGTCTGGCACGGCCAATGGCCGCTTTGGAACCCCTACAACAACTGTGGCATCCCCTTTTTGGCGCAGTGGAATACGCTGACCCTCTATCCGCCTTCCTGCATCTATCTTCTGCTGCCGATGCCGTGGTCGCTGAACCTCTATTTGTTGGCCCACGTTTTTCTGGCGGCGCTCGGGATGTATCGCCTGGCTGAACTCTGGTTTGGCGCTCGCTTCGGCGCAAGCGTGGCGGCCCTCGCTTTCGCGTGGAACGGCCTGACGTTCCAATTCCTCGGATGGTCCTGCCACATCGCCGCGTTCGCGTGGATGCCCTGGGTGATCCTGAACTGCGCGCGCGCGTTATCACGGACTTCCCCGTTGCGAAACCGCCATCTGTTTTGGGCCGCGTTATCGGGGGCCTGTCAAATGTTGACGGGCGCTCCTGAAACCGTCCTGTTTACGTGGCTGATTATTGCGGGGATTTATGTGGTCAGCATGTTCCAGAGGAAAATGACGGTCTGGTTTGGGGGAACCCGCCTGGTTTTTATCGGACTGATGATTTGCGCGTTAAGCGCGGCACAATTGCTGCCCTGGTTCGATCTGCTGATTTACGGCGACCGGTCCAGCGCCTCGGGTGGCGATGCCTGGTCGTTGCCGCCGTGGGGTCTGGCGAATTTTCTGGTGCCGCTTTTCCGCTCGACCGGTTCCATCACCGGCGTTTTCATGCAGGCCGAACAACAATGGACCTCTTCATATTACCTTGGGATTCTCCCATTGTTGCTTGCCGTCGTCGCGCTGTGGCGAGCGCGCCGGCTTCGAAGCCTTCTCCTGGGCGTCACGGCCTTTGTGGCGATTCTATTGGCGTTCGGTCGCGCGGGTTTTCTGCTCGATAACGCCCGCCATTTTTTTCCACTCCTGGGCTTCACGCGTTATCCGATAAAATTTATTGTTATCGCGATCTTTGCGCTTTCACTCCTTGCGGGCGCTGGCGCCGCATGGCTGCAAACACAGTCGTATGTGGCAATGAAGGCCGCCTTGCGGCCGTTGGCGGCTCTGCTCGCCCTCGCCGTGCTAATGGTGCTCGCGGTCGCGTTCTGGTTTCCATTTCCGACAGATTCATGGAACGACACCTGGTTCAACGGTCTGGGCCGCCTGTTTGTTTTGGCCGCGGGCTTTGGTTTGCTGATGCTCACCTTCGCCATGCGTCCCGAAACGCATCGCGTCCTTTTTGGTTTTGGATTTTTGTTCCTGGCGGGCCTGGACATTACCTTCCATCAGCCCCCGCAAAGTCCAACCGTGCCCGCGCGAGCGTACGGACCTGGCGCGCCCGCAATGTCGTCCATGCCGAGTTTGGGCGAGTCGCGCGCGATGATCAGCCCATCCGCGGAGCGGGCGATGGGGATGCTGGTCAATCCCGACCCTCTCGAAACTTACAAAGGCCAGCGCGCCGAACTTTACGAAAATTGCAACCTGTTGGACCGAATTCCCAAGACAGACGGATTTTTTGGGATTCACCTCGCATGGCAGCGAAAAATCGACACTCTTCTCAGTGGCGAAAAACCGCTGCCACACCTGCTCGAATTTCTGGGCGTCTCACAGATCGCCTCGCCAAAAAACTTTTTCACATGGGATGCGCAATCCAATTTTATGCCGTTTGCCACCATTGGCCAGGGACCTGCCTTCCTGGATGACGACGCGACTTTGGCTGCGCTGGCATCGCCGGATTTCAAACCCGCGACTGTCGTCTATCTTCCTGTCAACAAATCCTCTTTTGTGACAGCCGGGGCCGATCCCGACGCGCGAATAGTTTCCAGCATTGTTCATCCCCAGGAATGCATTTTTGAAGCCGGCGCCCAAACCAACACCATGCTGGTGATTGCCCAATCCTATTATCATTGCTGGCTCGCCACGGTGGACGGCAAACCAACCGAACTATTGCGCGCCAATGAGGCTTATCAAGCGGTGCAAGTGCCGGCGGGGCGGCATACTGTGCGCCTGGTTTACAGGGACGATCTTTTTTGGCTGGGCCTGGCTATCGCGTTTGTGGCGCTGATCGTTTGCTTTGCCGGCTTGGCGAAAAATTTTCATCGAAACTCTTCCCACTCAGGTTCGTTCTCGAATATCCAACGGTAGTAGTCGGCGGCTTTGAGTTGGCCGGCCGCGGCTTCGTCCACCACAACGGTGCAGCGAGGGTGCAATTGCAGGGCGGTCGCGGAAATCATCGACGTGATCGGGCCTTCAACGGCTTTGGCGATCACGCCCGCTTTGTTGGGGCCGGTGGCCAGAAGGATGCAGCGGCGGCATTCCAGGATCGTGCCGACGCCCATCGTGATCGCCCGGCGCGGGACGTTTGCTGGGCCGCCAAAGAAGTCGGCGTTTTGGGCAACGGTGGCGGGACTCAAGGCTTTTACGCGCGTGCGCGAACGTAGGGCGGAGAGGGGCTCGTTGAAACCAACGTGGCCTGCGGCTCCAAGTCCCAGCAATTGCAAATCAATGCCGCCGCAACGCCGCATCTTTACTTCGTATTGATGCGATTCCTCCTCCAAATCCGCCGCCAAGCCGTTCGGAAGATGGGCATTGCGCTTGTCGATATTGACGTGATTGAAAAGGCGCTCGTTCATGTAGTAGCGGTAGGAGCGCGGATCTTCGGGACCCAGGCCGACGTATTCGTCGAGGTTAAAAGTCCGGCACAGGGAGAAATCGAGGTCTTCCTTTTGATTCATTTGCACGAGCCGGCGGTAAACGGCTTCCATCGTGCGTCCGGTGGCCAGGCCGAGGACGGAGGAGGGATGGGCGCGCAATTCCTTGGCGATGACGCGCGCCACGAGGTCGGCGGCGCTATCTTGATTGGGACGAATGATGGCTTCCACTTAGTTGAACAAAGTCGCGGGATTTTCCGGGGATTTATTGTCCTCCGCAAGCAAAAAACAAAATCGCGGCCGCCGTCTTATGCCATCGTTCCATGGCGCAGAAACCAAATTCCCGCGGCCAGGAGCAACATGCCGGAAAGGCGGGTGCCCTGGTTCCAATGGGCGGTTAGTTTCTCCAGCACGACAAAAATCGTGAGCACGGAGAGCCACCACAAATTCATCACTCCACCGACGAAGAGAAGCAGCATCAACGCCCAACAACAACCAAGGCAGGATATGCCATTCTGGATGCCAGTCTGGAACGGGCCGGCGTGATCAACCGGGGATCGGCAACATTTCAGGCACTTCCGTTTCCACGGGGTGAACTGGTACGCCCCCGCAATGAGCACAAGCGCCCCGCCGACCCAGCGGCTGCGCAATTCCATCATTGGTGAGAGCAGCGACGCCTTTGTCAGCCCCAACTGCAACGCCGTCGCCATCAAACTAAATAATGTCCATACAACCAGGTATCCTGCCGCGAAAGCAAACGCGCGCGGCAGAACGCGTTCGCTGTCCCCGTTTCCTCGGACTGCGGAAGCGTAAACAAATACGGCGGGCGCGGCGGAGGGCAGCATCATGCCAATCATCATCACGGCCCACATCGCGAAGAGCAGCGCCTGATGGGTGAAGTCCCAGGTTCTTGTCATCATCCACGCTGAACAACCGGTCATCGGGCCGTACATGTCCAACGCCATTGGCGCGATCCAACCCCAGCAAAGTGTAATCACCACTGCGAGGGCCGTTGCGACAAGCCACCGGTCGCGGATCAACCGGCCTTTATTTGGGATACTCGTCATGACGTTCCCACCATTCAAATGGCGCGGTTTGCGGCCACCCGCCGGGCGAGTCCTCCCACTTTTCCTGCCGGCCAAACGGGGTCACGTCCAGCAATGACCAGATGGTGCCAATCGCCTCAACGCCGCGGCCATCCGTGAAGTAAGAGCGGTAAATTTTTTTGCCGTCGCGAAAGAAAACACTGAGGCCGAATATTTCGCGTTCATCCGTCGTGCGTCCGAAATCCTGGTTGAAATCGGTTCCAGAGGAGGAGACCCACGGGAAGGTCCAGCCCATGCGTTTCTTATATTTCTGAATATTCGCCAAAGGCGCAATCGAGACCGCAACAAACGACGTGTTACGTGCGTGAAGGTGGGCAAGGTGCCCAATCTGGTCCATCATGAGAGAGCAGCCGGGACACCCCGCCGACGGCCAGCCTGAAACTTTCGGCGAAAACATGAAATGGTAAAGGACGAGTTGGCGGCGCCCCTCGAACAGGTCGAGCAGGCTCACTTTGCCTTTGGGGCCGTCGAAAACATATTTTTTGTCGATCTGGACCATTGGCATCCGGCGGCGCTCCGCGGCAAGCGCGTCGAGCGAGCGGGTCATCGCTTTCTCTTTCACGAGCAATTTTTTTCGGGCGGCTTCCCACTCGCCAGGTGAAACGATTGGAGGAATTGATTTGCTGCGCTTCGTGCTCATATTTTTAATTTTCCTTTCATTCATTAGTATGACGAACGAACAGCGATTATTAGGACTCCGAACTGGAATTATTTTCAATCGAATTCAACCCCATCCAGATACCCAGCTTCTTGCTTATCGGGGCTTTTTGCGGAAAACTGCGAGGCGTGGCGAACGATTCACCGACAGTCAAGAAAGGCCTGGGCACCCGAGCGGCGCTGTATTTGTTTTACGCGCTGCCCGTTTTGTTTGTGCTGGGGGTTTGCGGGTACCTTGGTTACAGCAGGCTGGCCCATAAACCGCCGCCGGTGCGGGAGATTTCAACGAAGCCGTTTGCGACGGTCAATATCAAGGATTTGACGGCGAGCCTTTACGCCCAGGGCAACACGCTGCTGGCCTCGGGCAACGACCTTTTCATCGAGTTTCGCAATGCGCAGGGAAAGCTCGTGGACGTGGGCGATGTCACATTTGAATTGAGCCTGCACATGCCCGACATGGTAATGCACAGCATTGGCAAGGTTTTTAAAACATCGACGCCCGGACAATATCGGACGGCGATGGAACCGCAAATGGCGGGCGATTGGACGGCCAAACTTGCATTTGACGGCCCGGACGGAAAGGCGGAGGCAAGCCTGCCATTAAAAGTGAAGTGACTGACAACCGGCGGCGGCCTACGATGCAGGCGTGAGCAACAAGAGCGAAAGGATTTCGCGCATGGTCGAGACGGGGGCTTGCGGCGGGCTTGATCCGTATTACGCGGGCTACTTCGATCATTTTAATCGCGGGCTTTTTTACGAGGCGCACGATGTCCTGGAGCAACTTTGGCTGAAAGACCGGCAAGGCCCCAACGGCGCATTTTACAAGGGGCTTATTCAACTGGCGGGGGCGTTTGTGCATTTGCGGAAGGAGCGGCTGCGGCCGGCGGCGGCGTTGTTCAAATTGGCGGAGGGCAATCTCGCGAAATATCCCGCCACGCACGAACATCTTTCAATGCCGGCAATCCTCGCGCTGATCCGGCATTGGCTTGCTCATTTGGAGCGGTCGAATTTTTCCGCCAACCCGCTGAACTCAGAGGCGCATCCCGTCCTGTGGCTTTTATCGTGAACGGACGGCGCGCTCAGGCCGCCGTCATCATCCCGGTTTTGCGGGCGTAGTTGAATAGGCCGCCAGCGTCCACCACAGGCCTTACGTCACCGAGAGGTTTGAAGGAATAAACTTTTCCAGTCGCTTGCACGGTGACGGCCAGCTTGTCCAAATCGACCGTGACGACGTCGCCGGTTTTCAGGACGTCGCAAAGGCGGTCCACACATTCGCATGGATAAAGTTCGCCTGTGGCGACGGAATTGCGGAAGAAAATGCGGGCAAAACTCTGGGCGAGGACGACCCTGCAACCGGCGGAACCGAGAGCGATGGGAGCGTGCTCGCGAGAACTGCCGCATCCGAAATTTCGGCCTCCCACAACGATCGAATAATCGCTGTCCGTCGCGCCAGCTTTCACGTAGCGGATCGGGTAAAGGGAATCGGGCAAACCGGCGAGCGCGTAGCTGCCGAGTTTTTCGTATTCCTCCGGGATGGTGGGAACGAGATTGAGGTACTGCGCGGAAATGATTTGATCTGTGTCGATGTTGTCGCGCACCACGTAAACCGGCCCTGTAAATACAGATTGCATGAGGGAAATCTGCCGCGATTACGACCTTCTTTCAATGAGATTTAGCGGCTACCGTTTTCCGGGCTGGAAATAACGACCGGCATGTTGTTAGCATCCACGTCGTGGTGTTGGAGGAAAAATTGGTTGATGCCGCGCGGGAATTGGGTTTGCAAGCAGGGAAACTCCGCTTTCGCGCGCCGATCACGCATGTCTATAACCCGTTGGCCTATGCGTGGAACGCCCATGAAACTTACTTGCGGCGATTTGGCGGGACGGAAAAGGAAGTGGTCTTTCTCGGAATGAATCCCGGACCATTTGGCATGGCCCAAACCGGCGTGCCATTTGGGGAAATCCAGGCGGTGCGCGATTGGATGAAAATTCGGGCGGCCATTGCAAGGCCGGCCCACGAGCATCCACGCCGGCCAATCCAGGGATTTGAGTGTCCGCGCACGGAAATCAGCGGGCAGCGGTTGTGGGGATTGTTTGGAAACCGATTCGGAACGGCGGAGAATTTTTTTTCGCGGCACTTTGTCGTCAATTATTGTCCGCTCGCGTTTCTGGAAGAAGGCGGGCGAAACAGGACGCCGGACAAACTTCCGCCGGCCGAGAGGGATAAGCTGGAGGGAATCTGCGACGCTCATTTGAAACAGGTTCTCGAAATTCTCCGGCCCAAGTGGATCATCGGAGTGGGAGATTTCGCGGCGCGCCGGGCGGAAGGCGTCTCTTCGGGCTTGAGCATTCGAATTGGACGGATACTGCATCCCAGTCCGGCAAGCCCGGCGGCAAACCGCGATTGGATGGGCAAGGCGACAGAACAGTTGCGCACGCTCGGTGTCTGGAAATGAGATGACTGGAAATGAGATGACTTGCATCTCGCGCGGGGATTGGCCAAAGTTGGCCTCAGCCCAGCATCGTCGTAAATGAAGTTGACTCAAAAATGTCGCGCGGAAGTGACTCGTTCCACGGGGGTGGCTTTTACCTTGATCGAATTATTGGTCGTCATTGCGATTATTGCCATACTGGCGGCATTGCTTTTGCCTGGATTGGCCAAAGCCAAGGAAAGTGGGAAGGAGGCCAAGTGCATCGGCAATCTCAGGCAGATCGGCCTTGCCCTGGGGATGTACATAGATGAGAATGGCGGCAAGGTGCCGAGCGCTTTGACTTTCGGCGCGGTGGCGGGAGATCGAGGAACCGACTCCACCGGGGCGGCCGGACTCTTTGACTACACTGTGGAACTTGGCGGCGTGCTCAAACTGCTGAACTTCGGGTTCAACCAAGTGCAATGGTGTCCCAGCGACCTTATTAACACGCCTCAAAGTGTCAAATCTATTAACAGCACCACCAACAGCTCGTATGATTATCGGTATGTGGTGTGGGACAATTCCGTGCTGTATCCGCACCTCAAGCTTACCGATTTTGTCCGGCCGACGGCCCAAGTGATTTACCACGAGGACATGGATTTTCATTACACAAAAGCAACGACCGATTACCCCACCAAACAGCCCACGCTGAACGGCATTTACGCGGACCTCCATGCCCGGCCCTGGAAAGTCATGAACCAACAAACCTATCCGGGCGGCCTTTACGATCCTAATTGGTTTTATATCGTCAATGGCACGGTGGACATCACTGGAGGCGATTTGGGAACCGTGGAGGACGCCTGGGATGACGCCTATTGAAACTGCCAGAATAAGTATGCTCAAAAATCTTTTCGGATGCGCCTTTCTATTTGTATTCGTTTTCGCGGGCGGGGCGCGCGCGGACACTGACTTTACGATTGGCCCCAATTATACCAACGCGCCGGAATTAACAGCGCGCGAAGGGGTGCCCAAAGGAGCGGTCCATGAATTCACGATGACTTCGGCGGAAAGCAAAATTTATCCCGGCATCAACGGCCCTTACTCGCGCAAGGTTTGGGTGTATGTTCCCAGCCAATACGTGCCCGGGACGCCCGCGCCGTTTATAATCGCGCAAGACGGGCGCGGCTATACGAACCGCCTCCCGGTAACACTCGATAATATGATCCACGACCACCGGCTGCCCGCAATGATCGCGGTGATGATCAACTCCGGCGGTGGCGACGGCAAAGGCAGCGAACGCGGGCTGGAATATGATACTGTTTCTGACAAGTACACCACGTTCATCGAAACGGAAGTTTTACCGCGGGTTGAGAAGGAGTATAATGTCAAGTTCACCTCGGACCCGCAAGGGCGGGCAACGATGGGCGGAAGTTCCGGCGCGGCTTGCGCATTTACGATGGCGTGGTTTCGGCCCGATCTTTACCGGCGGGTGCTGAGTTACTCCGGCACTTACGTTAACCAGCAGTCGCCCGCAAACCCGCAATCGCCTCATGGCGCATGGGAATATCATGAACATTTGATTCCGCAAACCGCAGTCAAGCCGTTGCGGGTCTGGTTGGAAGTGGGCGAGCATGACAATGGCTGGCAACGCGACGAGGCGTCGTACCACAATTGGGCGCTGGCCAACCAGCGCATGGCCGCCGCGCTGAAAGCGAAAGGATATCAGTACCAATACGTCTATTGTCTGGGCGCGGGTCACGTGGATAAAAAAGCGGTCGGCCAAACACTGCCCGGCGCTTTGGCGTGGCTTTGGGAGGGTTATTCCGCGTCGGGGAAATAACCCGCCAGGGGCACTTCGGGCTTGCCAATACGGGTGGGGTTGCGGAATCTTTGGCTCAATTTTATGTCCAAAAAAGCGCTGATTACTGGCATTACGGGTCAGGACGGGTCCTATCTGGCCGAGTTGCTGCTCGCCAAGGGTTACGAGGTGCACGGCCTCATCCGCCGCGCCAGCACATTCAACACCGGCCGCCTTGATCCCATTTACGCCGACCCGCACTCCGCCAAAAACCGGCTTTTTCTCCATTATGGCGACTTGAGCGATGCCAGCGGATTGAGCCGAATGCTCGGCCAAATTAAACCGGATGAGCTGTACAACCTCGCCGCTCAAAGCCATGTCCGGGTGAGTTTCGACGCCCCCGAATATACCAGCGACGTTGGAGCAACCGGGACGGTGCGCTTGCTGGAGGCGATTCGCGAGACGGGCATCAGCCCGCGTTTTTACCAGGCTTCGTCCAGCGAGATGTTCGGGAAAGTTCAGGAAATTCCGCAAACGGAGACGACGCCGTTTTACCCGCGTTCGCCGTACGGGTGCGCGAAAGTTTATTCATTCTGGATCACGGTCAATTACCGTGAATCCTACGGCATGCACGCAAGCAACGGGATTTTATTCAATCACGAATCGCCCCGGCGCGGCGAAACGTTCGTCACCCGCAAAATCACACGGGCCGTTGCCCACATTGCGGCGGGGTTGCAGCAGAAGTTGTATCTTGGAAACCTGGACGCGAAGCGGGACTGGGGTTACGCCAAGGAATACGTCGAAGCCATGTGGCTGATGTTGCAACAGGAAAAGCCGGACGATTATGTGGTGGCCACGAACGAAACCCATTCGATACGGGAATTCCTGGACGTCGCTTTCGGGCACGTCAAACTCGATTGGAATAAATACGTGGAAATCGACCCGCGCTATTACCGCCCGGCGGAGGTGGATTTGCTCATTGGAGATTCCAGCAAGGCCAAACGCCAACTGGGATGGGCGCCAAAAACAAAATTCGCCGATCTGGTGCGATTGATGGTCGATGCCGATGTCAAACTTCTCAAGGACCACCGCGAAGGCCGTGTCAAAGTGACTGGATAGTATGGCGTCCACCCCCTTGGTGAGCCTGTTGATTCCGACGTTCAACAGCGCCCTAACGGTGGCGGATGCCATCGAGTCGTGCAGCCGGCAGACGTTTGGCGACATTGAAATCCTTGTTTACGACGAAGTCAGCAAGGACAACACGCGCGAAATCATCCAGGCGGCGGCTCGGCAAGACGGGCGCATACGTTTTTTTTCCAGCGACACCAATTCCGGGCCGGTCCGGGCGTGGCGAAAACTGCTGCACGAAGCGCGCGGGAAGTATGCGACATTTGTCTGGGCGGATGATCTAATCCTGCCGCGTTATGTGGAGGCGCTGCTCGGAAGTTTGCGGGAAAATCCCTCGCAATTGGTTGCGGTTTGCAACGCTTATTCGGAGACGCTGCCGGCTACTGTTCAGCATAACACGAGCATCCTTACCGGGGAGGCGAGCCGGTTCCCGCTGCATCGGTTTCCATCCGGGAGGATCAAGGGGGACGTTCTCGCGCTGGGGATTTTGGCGGCGGTTTATCCGGTCAGCCAGATTTGCGGATTGTGGAACGTCGAGGCGGCGCGCGACGTTTTCGATCATTACATCGAGTTTGAAAACCCCTACGGCTTTGACTTTTCGCGCCACGCCTACGGGAACGACGTTTCGTTCATGAGCGAACTGGGATTGCGTTCCGGCGAATTGACGGTTCTGGACGAGCCTTTGGTGGCCTGCCGGGCGTCGCCGGACAGCATGACGGTCAATGCGCACCGAACCCACAGATGGCAATATTGGTTGCAGTATGTGTGGGCGATTCGCTCCGCATGGCGGCGATGCCGGTCGCTCTCGCCGCGAATGGACGCGTTGATTCGGGTGGTGGATGACCGGGTGAGTCTTTGCGACTTTGTTTATTCGATGAATCGGCGGCGGTTTCCCCGGGAATTCAACCCGATCAAAATCACACGCGCGCTGTGGTTCGCGCGCCGCGAAGATTATCGGTTAAACAAACAAGTTGGCCCGGCAAGCCTTGAGGCTTATTTATCGCGCAAGACGGGCCGATAGCGTGGCCTCAAGGTGAATTGGAACCGGGGCTATTGAGGCTGTTCGTCACGGCGGGGGCATCCAACGCTCCCGGCGGGGCGGTGGCATTGAGTTCCTTGATCAGGGCGTCGGTCAGGTCGGTCTGGCCGTGGGCGTAAAGAACGAAAGGAACCATGTTGGCGCTTTCGCCGGAGGAATCGAGAACCATGGTGTAACCGCCTGCTTTGGCATCGGCGTTGAGGACCTGGCGGATTTCCTTGACGATGTCATCCCGCCGCTGTTGCTCCTTGTCGTGCATCCGCGAGGAGGAAACACGGTCAAATTCGGTGATTTGCTGCTTGTCGCCTTCCAGTTGGCCGTATTTTTCCTCGGCGGCTTTTTTGCTTTTGTCGCGTTCTTCGGCTGAAACGGCCTGGTCGTTGGCTTTATCAATGAGTTTGCGCCACGCGTCCTCGTCCGTTTTTGCATTGTCCATCAAAGCTTTGTGCTCTTTGTCTATGTCGAGGGCTTCCTGTCTGATACCGGCGGTGGACTGGACGGTTTTGTAATATTTGTCAAACACCTTGCGAAGGTCCACGGTGGCGATTTTGAGATCCGCCGCGGAGGCTGAATTGGCGCAGGCCAGCAAGCCAACGGCGAGGATTGCGAATGTAAAAGGAATAAATTTTTTCATGGCAATTAAAATTGGCGCTGGTAGCCGAACCCGAATTGGAATTTGCCACCGCTGCCTACAGTGGGATCGTGCACGATTGGGATGCCGTAGTCCAGCCGAAGCGGCGTGCCCCCGCCAATAGGCAGGACTATCCGCAGTCCCAGTCCTGCGTCGTCACTATAAAATCCGCGATTGGGTCCCGGGTTGAAATTAAAAGAGTCGGGATAGACATTGCCGGCGTCGTAAAACGCGGCGATGCGAAGCATTTTGACGATGGGAATGCTATACTCAGCGCTGCCGAACCAATAGGTATTGCCCCCCAAAGGCTCTCCAAACTGGTCCTCTGGGCCAATGGTTTGATATTTGTAACCCCGCAAGGAATAGAGTCCACCCAGAAACCAGCGCTCGAAAATGGGCACTTGGCCGGTGTTGCCCCAAGTCGAAACGGAGCCGGCGCTGCCATCAAACTCAATGATGTGCCCCGGCGCAAAACCCGGGAAAAACCAACTTGTGCGCAATTCCAGTTTGTAAAAGTCCGTATCGCCCGGAGGGGCGGCAACTTCGGCGCGAAGTTCCGTAACCTGGCCCCTGTCTGGGTTGCGGAAATTGTTGCGCGTATCATAGGTCAGCGAAAGGCCGAGTTTGGAAATGACGTAGGTGCCGCGCTCATCATAAATATTGGTGGAGATATTCGGGCCTACGACGTCCGCATTGTGGGCCGTCCCGTTGGTGGTGGCCACAACGTTGGTCGAAAAATTGGTTGTAAATCCGGATTCAATGGCCAGATGGGCGGCTTCGACGGTATAAGTAAGGCCCGCTTTGATATGCGGGCTTAACGCCTTGGTCAGGCTGAGAGAACCGCCGTCAAAGGTCTCGGTGTACATGTTGTTGAGGCTGTTATAGTCGATTTCGCGGTGGAAGAGGTCCACTCCGAAGGCCAATTGTTTTCCCATAAACCACGGTTCGACGAAGGATATTTCATAATCCTGCAACTCGGTTCCGACGGCGGCCTTGACCTGGAATTTTTCGCCCGCGCCGGTGAAAGTCGGCGGGTTGAACAAATCGAAATTCCCCTGTTTGAGTTCGATAAAGCCGACGAGACTCTCGATGGAACTGAAGCCCGCGCCAACCGTCACGTTGCCGGTGCTTTTCTCTTCGACTCCGACGACGAGGTCTTTGCGGTTCGGAATGTCGGTGTCCTGGGCCTCCGTATCGACTTTTTCGAAATAGTCCATTTGCTCCAGCCTGGATTTGCTGAGTTTAACCAGGACCATATTATAAACTTCACCCGGATAGACGGCCAGTTCGCGACGGAGCACCTTGTCCTTTGTCTTGACGTTCCCTTTGATTATGATTTTCTCGATGAGATCCTTTTCTCCCTCACTGATGTTGTAAGAGACGTCGATGGTGCCCGTTGATGGATTGGCGATATGGATGGCCCTTATATCGGTGTTGCCCCCTTCGCCGAATTCAAGGAATCCCTTGGCGCCGTACATATCGCGGAGGGTGTCCTCGTCATCGGCAAAATCGGTCGGTGTGAAAGTGGCGCCGGGCGTCAATTTCAACTTCATGATTTTCCCAGCGATCCTGACGCCATGAATCAGCTCGTTGGTGGTAAAGAGTTTGTTGCCTTTAATGTCGAGCGTTCCGACTTTGTATTGCTGGCCCTGGGAAACGATGATTCGGATGACCATCCATTTAGGGCTTTTAAGGTCAAACTTGATGTCGTTGATGGAAAAATCGATGTATCCCTTGTTCTGAAAATATTCGGTCAATTTGTCCTTGTCCTCGTCGAAATCATCCTCCTTGAGAACACCCGAGCCGGTCAGCCAGGAAAACATCCAATGCCTGCGGGTTTTCAGGACTTTGCGGAGTTGTTTTTGAGGGAGAGTGGTGTTGACGAAAATGACGTCCTTGATTTTGATTTTGGGGGTTTCATGGATCTCGAAAGTCACTGAACCCCGTCCCGCGGCTTCATCGATGACTGGCGGCTCGGCTATCACCGTCGTTTTTTGATAACCGGATTTCTCGTAAAGTTCCTTCATTGCCTGGGCGTCGTCAAAGATTTTGCGTTCGTCCAGAGGCTGGCCGACCTTGGAGGTGATTTTCTTGCGGAGCTTTTTTTCGCTCATCTTCTTGTTGCCGACAATTTTGAGGTCCGTGAGAATCGGTTTGCCCTGCACAACGTAGGTTAAGTCGAGCCCGTTATCGCTATTGGATTCGCCGATCTGGATTTTGAAAAAATAACCGGTGGCATAAAGGTTCTTGACGTCCTCGTCCACGATTAAGCGTGAAAAAGGCTCGCCCACCTTGGCGCGAATGTTGGCGCGGATAAAGTCGTCGCTAACGGCCGGGGGGCCGATATGGCTGATGAAAATCTTATTGATGCGCGGAGCCGGCGCGGCAAGCTGCGCACGCGCGGGGAGCAACAACGCCAGGAAAAAGGCCCCGATGAAAAACGCCAGGCGGAAGGGGGTTTTCATCTCTCAGGCGTCCGACGGAACGTCCTCCGGGCTGACCTTGGCCGCGCTCTCGAAGCGAGTGTAGCTCTTGAGGAACGTCAGATCGACGTCGCCGGTGGGGCCGTTACGTTGTTTGGCGATATAAAGTTTCACTGGAATGGCGTCCTGCTCGAATTCGGCGGGGTCTTCCTCACCTTCTTTATTTTTTGAGTCACGGTAAAGCAGACCAACCAGGTCGGCATCCTGTTCAATGGAGCCCGACTCACGCAAATCGGACAACCGCGGGCGTTCGCCAGGGCCGCGTTTTTCCAATTCACGATTCAACTGACTAAGGACGATGACCGGCACGTTCAATTCTTTGGCCAGGGCTTTAATGCCGCCGGAAATCTCTGAAATCTCCTGCTGGCGGTTTTCAGCCCGGCGCGAAGTAGAATGGAGCAATTGCAAGTAGTCAATGACAAACAATTTGATTCCATACTGCTGCCACATGCGGCGCGCCTTGGCCCGCAACTGAAGAATGGACAAACCGGAACTGTCATCGATGAACAGGGGCGCGGCGGCCATTTTGCCGGCGGCGCCTGTCAATTTGGGAAAATCCCGTTCAGCGAGGAATCCGTCGCGGATATTGCGCAAATTGACGCGGGAGCGGGAGCACAACATGCGGAGAATCAATTGGTCCGCCGTCATTTCCAGGCTGAAAACGCCGACGGGCACTTTCAAATCCAGCGCGACGTGCTCGGCAATGTTCATGGCCAGGGAAGTCTTGCCGACCGAGGGGCGCGCGGCGACGACGATCATTTCTCCTTCGTGCAAGCCGGTGGTCATTTTGTCGAAATCGGCGAAGCCGGTGGCCACGCCCGTGAGCATCCCCTGGTTTTGGTGAAATTCCTCAATTTTGGTGATGGCGCGGTTGACCAACTCCTTGATCGTCAGGTTTGCGCCGCCGACCCGATCCTCGCTGATGCGAAGGATGTCGCGTTCCACTTCATCGAGCAACGCATCGACCTCGCCCTCGTAATCGAAAACGCGGCCGACAATTTGCGTGCAGGTCTGGACCATTTTGCGCAGGAGGTATTTTTCCAGAATGATGTCCAGGTAGTATTGGAGGTTGGCCGCGGAGGGGACGGAGTCCGGCAATCCGGAGATGTAGCCGAGGCCGCCGACGCCTTCGATTTGCTGTTTATTTTTGAGTCGTTGCTGGAGGGTGATCAGGTCGATGGCGTGCTTTTCGTCGTACATCTCGATCAGCGCCTGGAAAAGCGTTTGATGGCGCAAATCGTAAAAAACCAAATGGCCTGGCTTGAGCTTTTCGATGCACTCGCCCATGCAATCGTTGGGAGAGAGAAGAATGCAGCCGAGGACGCCCTGTTCAGCCTCGATTGAATGCGGGGGGAGACGGTCGATTTTGGGCATGTCCGCGGTGGCGGAAGATTTGCGGCGCGGCTTTTTGAAATCCTGCGAGGGAGCGCCGCTTTCGGGATGAACGGAATCAATCATGGTCGCAATAGGAGACTATCTTTGGGGAAAGATGTCAGCAACTAGTTATACAATCGGTACACAGATTGTTAACATTCCGGGGCGAAGCCGAAATTTCCCGAATATTTCCGAAGTTTTCAGGGATTATATACGGCCCCCGCAAAGAGAATGGTGGCAGTCAGCATATAACGCCAACAATTAGTTGACACTTGAAATGATCCTGCTAAAAACGTTGCGCCCTAAGCAATTGTAATAAAATGAAAAAACTTATCCCCTTGATCGCGCTCAGCGCGGTTTTCACCACAGCCGTTTTCGCAGCCAGCCTTTCGGAAACAAATTCCCAGGACAAATCGCAATACAATCTCTTCAATCCCACCCCGTCCGATTTGATGCGCCCAATGTATTCCGACCAATACGACGGTGTCTTCGACGCGCACACCCTGGATGCCGGACATGCCCAGATCGAATCCAGCCTTATCAACTATGGCGAGTTTTCGGAACGTTATAACTACTCATTCGTTTCAATTCACTTTGCGGAGGAAGAGTATTCGTGGTCTCCCAGGTTTAGAGTCGGCTTGCTCAACTTCATGGATTTCGACGTCAGTCCCAGTTATGTGGCGCGTTCATATACTTTGTCAGCCCGAGTCTATAATTATCCTGGCTCTCCTGGCTCGCCTGTCCTTGAAACTTTAAGCGAGACAACACACTCCAGCGCATTTGGGGACGTTGGCCTCGGCTCAACAATAAATCTGTGGGGCAACGACGGCGGCCCGACGTCTCTGGCTATCCATCCCTTCGTCACCGTTCCGACTGACCGCGATGATTGGTCGGGAGGTGTGGGGATTCCTTTTGGGTGGCAATTGCCGCTGAAAATCTACTTGAAACTCGAATCCGAATTTGCGGTAGCCGAAATTTCTCCCCACATCAATTACGGGCAATTCTACAACGCCATCAGCCTCCATCGCCCAATATGCTCCCGGGCGGAGGTCTATTGGTATTTGGATTCAACCGTCACGTCGGATTCCGCCGTACCTTGGTTCGGCTATACAGGTTTCGGTTCGATTTTCAAAGTGACGCCCAACCTGGAGTTTTTTGGCGGAATTGGATTTGGTTTGGGCCACACCGAAGTCGGAATGTTTCCCAACGCTTTCAATTACAACCCTCGTTTCGGCATCGTCTGGCGCTATTAGAGGCAGTCGGAGTTTGCCGTTCCTCGGCGACTTTACCGGATGATGATGGTGCCTTGAGAAGGGTTCGTGGCTGGCTTCTGCGCGGGCGCGGGTGCGGAGGCGGGGGCGCTTTGCGCAAGGAAGTTGTCGAGCACGCTGAGGTAAGCGTCCAGGGTTTGGCCTGCGTCGCCGCCCAAGTCCTTCTTCATGGAGCGCAATTGGTCGGCGGCGGATTTGGCTTGGGCGCGAAGGTCGTTGATGTCCATTTTCCCGGACATCAGGCCGGTGAAGAGTTCGTCAAATTTGCCGTTGGCCTGTGGGCCCGCGTCGGCAAGGAACTGCTTGCGAATTTGTTGAACAAGATTCGTGTCCGAACCCAGTTGTTGAAGGACGTTGGTGGCGGCCGCGGTCGATTGCGTTGCCACGGCGGGCGCGGAGTTGTTTGTTGCGGGCGGCGAAGGAGCGACGGTGTTGCCCAGGTTGATCGCGGAAACTTTGTCGCGGGGCAATTTCACCTGGCCCAGGGAGTCGCTTTGAAAAACCACGGTCTCGGGGGTCATTGATACGACGGAACCGGAAAAACGGTCGCCGTTTTGCATAACGATTTGATCGGCCCGCACCAAGGAGGCCGAAACAAGAAAGAGGATGGCCAACCGCCAGCGCCAGCAATTGCTTGTCATGGCTTTAGCCTACTTCAAATTGGCTCCGGCGGCAAATGGGAGTGGATTTTACAAAACCATGACAATTGCGCTTGCGAGGGCATCTACTCTGAGAGGTAATAAAAAGAATGCCTTCCGACAATCCACGCCGGCAATCGTTTTTCCGGCAAGGGGTTTTGCTGCGCAACCGACGACCGCACATTCTCGGTCACATCGGAACGGACAGAATGATGCGGTAGAATTGCTGGCCGCCTGGCGTGATGGTTTCGGTGACGGTTGCTGTGGTTCCGGTCGCGGTTATGACGCTTCCCAAATCTGTCCATTGGGGGTTGAGTAGCGTGTCGGTGTACTGCACTTGATAATTCAAACCGGACACGGCGTTCCAGGTGATTTGGAGAGTGTCGCCGATTTGCTGGATGGACTGGATCGTCGGCATCGGAATCGGTTCAACACTGATGTCGTCCAAACCAAGAAAATAGTTGGGGTCAAGGCCTCCGAATCGCAAGAGGGTGGAATTGCCCTGGGCGACCGCGAAGAGTTGCATTTGTTCCCAATTGAACGCGCCGAGGCTGGACTGGTTGTAGAGCGTGTTGGTGGAATTGCCGTTGTTCCAATTGACGACAAATTGGTTCGGGCTGTCGCCAGAGGGATTTGCCAGCCAAAAGGACACCAGGTAGAGCTGTCCCGGCTGAGTGGGAAGTGGTTGCGAGAGGTAGGCCAGGGACTTGGGCTCGGAAAGAACCGCAAAATAGTTGCCGGAGTCGGTGTAATAGTAGGAGTAGGTGCCGTTGTCCGCATAATTGTATTCCCACGCATCCAAGCCGCTCAACGTCCAGTAGCAAAAATCGCCCGCCTCGAAACCGCCGTCATGGATCAGATTCTGTTCCACTTGCAACGTGAATTGGCGGAGTTGAGAAAGCCCGCTGGTGAGGTTGGTGAACCAGAGGTTGGCCGTGTAAACACCGGGAGGGAGAGCGTTCGCGGAATGGTTGAGCAGGACTGTAATGCTGGCTGTGCTTGCGGGGGCAAGGATACCGCCTTGGGACGGGACCGTCAGCCAAGCCGGCGCGCCGCTCAGGGACCATGACAGTGAATTGCCGCCTGAGTTCGTCAATACAAAAGTTTGGGCGGAAATGTTGAATGGGCCGCCAGTTGCGCCATTAGCCGCAAGTCCCCTGCCCGGCGTGATTAAAAAGCCGTCCGGCGTCGTCAGGGCGATCATCAGGCTTCCTCCGGCGGGAGTTCCCAGACCGGTGCAAAGATCGTAACCGGGGGTGGCGAAGAACCCGGTATTGCCGTTGGTGTTGTTGCCGACGGTTATATCGTCGAAGAGAGCCGCATAGCCGTTGGTCCGCATGGCGTAGATGGCTGGGTTGATGAAGCCGACGGTCGAATTGCCGGCGGCGAGGGATTGCTGATTGACCAGCGCTATAAAGGCGGCCCACAACGGCGCGGCGGCGCTTGTGCCACCGCTGGATTCCTCCAGGCCGTTGTCGGCCATGATAAAGATGTTGTCGGCGACCATGGAAACATCGGGAATATTCCGTTTGGTCGTGGAAGCCTTATTGGCGGCAGTACTCACGCCGACTTGCCACGAAGGAATCGCATAGGTCGTGCTGATCCCGCCGCTGCTGGAGTCGCCGATGTCCGGCGCATTCCACGTGACTTCGCCAAGCCAAGGATCGCCGGGGCCGGTTGTGGAAAGGGTGGTGCCGCCGACGATTGTGATGTAAGGATCGTCATTCGGCTCCGAGATTGCCTTGGTATAGGCTCCCTGGTCGCCGCTCGCATCGAAGAAGGATTGGCCTTGGGCATCCATTTTTTGGAAATAGGAATCCATGGTCGCGCGGGGATTGGAGCCGAAGTTCCACGAACAACTGAATTGTTTGATCGCAGTGTTTGTGGCCATGACGCTCAAAATGTCGTTGGCCGGATTCTCGTCGCTGGTTTCAAAGCAAACGATGGCCGAAAGCCCGGGGGCCATGGACATGGCTGTTTCGATATCGAGGGCGACCTCGCCGTCACCCTCCCCTTGCGCGCCGTCATATCCATTCAAGAACAGAGTCCGGACAGGGGGAGGATTAGTTAGGCCGGCAATGCTTTCGTAGGTGGTGACATCGCTCGGGTAAAAATTGTCGTACTCGAACAAACCGACGGTCTGCCCCGTGCCGGTGAGCGTGATGCCGGGAATATAGGCCGCCCTGTAATCGCCCCCGATCAAATTGCCGTTCGGCCCCGAGCCATCCATGGAGGTGGTTTTCGGGTCTCGGACAATGATTTTTTGGGTGAAATTAGGATGAGGCCGAAGATAATTGTTAAGCCCGCAGATGTCGGCTACCGGAAGGTCCGATGGGACGGACGGTTCGACATTGGGCGAATAAAAGTTACGGAGTTCCTTGGGGTGGCGGTAAACGAGCAATTGCACTTGAAAGGCGCGTTGAATAGCGGTCGCCGTGGCCGAGACATCCAGCAACATCCGATCGGGATGGGTGGCGGTGACTGTGAAGCCATTGGCCTGCGCGAAGTTGACGACCGCCTGGTAATTACTGGGCGTCGGACCGAACTGTTCAACGAACTGATCGGAGCTCAAATACTCATGGTACTGAGGGCTGGCTGGATTGTAGATGTCTCGAAGAAGATTGCTGAGGGATTGTTGATTGCGCAGAGGCAATCCAATGCCCAGCGCGAGACGATTCGTGCCCTTCAAAACACCGTTGGATGTCAGGGCCGGCACCCCTTGTGGGACGTGACCAGGAAGAGTCTTTCTTCCCGCCGCCGATGCCAGCAGAACAGCGGCGAAAAACGGAATCAACCATGGAAAAGGACACCTCTTTATCACGCCGGAGCATACCATATTTTCGATGGCGCCGACAAATCAAATCAACCCTCGCACGTGTGAGCCTACGGCAAGGTTGCCAGGACGAATTGAGTGGTGTTGCGGATGTCGTGATCGACGGACGCAAGTTCGTTGGAAAGCGGGCCAACTACGGCGGCCGGCATGGAGCGCGAAACTTCCGCGCTCATGTCCAACACGTTTTGCGCGGCGGCCAGTGTTTGCGAGCTTTCGTCCGCCCTTGACGGGAGAATCGGAGCGGATGGACGCACTAAAAGCCAGACGCAGACGGCTGCGAAGGCCCCGGACGTCATCGCCAGCCATATTTTGTTTGACGCGCCGGTTGGAACGGTTTCCGAGGGTTTGGCACTGGCGCGGACGGCGCGCATGATGGAATTGTGGAGAGTCGCGTCAGTGGGAGAAACGGAAGGCGGAACGCGCAAAGCTCGGTCGAGCGCCACCGCTCGTTGGGCAAAATCGCGCGCTTCAGAGGGCGCTTCAATTTTCTCCCGTTGCGAATCCGGCGCGCTTTCTTTATCGAGAGCGTTGGAGATTCTGAATTTTGCCAATAGCTTTTTCATGAGTTGCCTTCCTGCGCCAGAGGTGACAATACGGGTGATTTTCGACTGAACGAGCTGCCCGCGCCATCCATTTTAGCGGCTAGCGTCTGACGCGCCCGGAACAGAAGAACCCTTACCGCGATCTGCGACTTGCCCAAAGCCCGCGAAACGGCTGGAATATTCATCTCCTCGACATACCGCAGCCAGAGTGCCTGAAATTGAACGTCCGGCAAATGCTTTCGCGCGAGTTGCCAGATGCTTTCGCGGTCGTCCTGGCGTGCGAGGATTTCGGAGGGGTCGTTGAAGTCCGGTTGTTCGGGCGGCGGGCCGTCCGCGATGAAACGTTGGGCGCGATACGCATTGATGCACTTGCGGCGGGCAATGGCAAAGAGCCAAGGCGCAAAGGAAAGCTGGCAATTCAATTGGGAGATCGCCTGGAAGGCCCGAACGAATGTGTCCTGAGTCAGTTCGCGGGCCTCGGTTTCGTTGCGGCGCCAGTGCCTGACAAAGGCATAAACCCGTTGCTCATAGCGGACGACCAATTCCTCAAAGGCAACGAGCGAGCCGGCCTGGGTTTGGCGGGCCAGCTCTTCGTCGGACCCTATTTTCAGTTCCGCGTCCACATTCAGATCATTGCGAAGGCGCGGAGTTTGTGTCTTCGGAATGTTTCCGTTCGGCATCCGCGACTTTAGTTTTGATTAAATCGACCGCGTCCTGGCTGGGAATCGAGACAGTGGCAATCACATCGGCGCCATCCTGGCGGAGAGAAACCGCATTGGCGATTTTCAAAGCGTCCGGATTCCCCTGCTGGAGTTTCAGGAGGGCAAGAAGGCCCTGGGCGATGGCGGACATCTGCGTGGCGGTATCGGAATCCTTGGCCGCCAAATTTAATGTGGCCGCGAGATTGTCTCCTGTTTCGCCGACTTGCAAGCGGACGAGTTTGGACATTTTGAAGATCGCCGCATTTGGATCTTTGTTGCCGAAATCGAACTTTCGCACCGCAGCCTGGATGAAAGTGCCCGCGTCCGCATTGCCCAATTCCGGCAGGGATTTTTCCCCCGCGAGGCTGGGGTCGCTGCCGTCCAACACGTTGAGCGCGGAAATCAGGGACGACTTCGCTTTGCCAAGGATGATCCGCTGGCCCCGAATGGCCGCGAAAATGTGAGGGTCCCCTGAGTCGTCCTTGGCCTTTTCCTTCTCATCGATCCACGAATAAATCACGTGCGAGTCATTGGTGATCGTGTGAAAGCCGGGGGCCAACATGCCTAGATTCAGCACGCGATTGGAATCAAAGTCGGCATAAACGATGAGCACGCCTTCTTGCGGCGTTTCCGATTTTGTGTAGATCGTGGCGCCGTGCAACTGGGTCCGAGGGTCAAAGCTAAAAATGCCCTTGAGCGCGGTCAGCTTTGTATCGACATCGGGCTGGTTCAATTCGGCGAGAATCGCCTTTCCGACACTGGTGGAGCGAAGCCCATCAAAATCAAGATGGACGACGAGACCGGGATCAGCCGCCACATCGGCGCGTTTGAGAGGGGCGGCCGTGGCGGTCAAAACGCCGAGGGTCACGCCGGAGATCAAAAAAATTCGTTTCATCAACTAAGAATACGCGGCGACAGACTGGTTTGTTACAGAAAATAACAAGGCGTGACATCTTTGAGGGTGACCGCTCTAATCGTTGGTGGAATCACTCACGTTCATGAACGCGACATGCGAACCGCCGCAAAGCCTGGAAACGGCCGGACCGCGCATCGCCTCGCGTGAACTCAGCGCCCTCTATACGGCACATAGCCGGGCCATCTATTACCTCGCGCTCCGCTTTCTGGGCGACCCGCAAAAGGCCGAGGACGCTACCCACGACGTTTTTCTTAAGGCATTGCGGAAGTTCGATCAATTCCGCGGAGAAGCGTCCGCTCGGACATGGCTTTATCGGATCGCGATCAACCATTGCCGCAATCTTCAGCAGACCTGGCATGAGCGGCACATGTTTCCCAATAGCGACAGCGCCATCTGGGAGCATGCTACGGCGGGGGAGTCGCCGTTGCGCATCCTTGAAACAAAGGAACTGGGCGCGCGGATTCAAAAGACGCTCGATGCATTGCCGCCGGAATACCGGCTATTGTTGTTGCTGGTGAGCGACCAGGAATTGAGTTACGAACAAATCGGCGCCCTGACCGAGCAATCCTCGGACGCGGTGCGAGGCAAATTGCATCGGGCCCGCAAGGCCTTTGGGGCGCTCTTCGCCAAATCGGAGTGAAGCACGATGAAACAAGAAACAAAACTTTCCACCGAGCAACAGCAGGAACAAACCGCCGAGACCCAGACGGCCAAAACCACCGCTCCGAAGCAATTCGAGAACGTGGAGCAACTGCTTCGTTACGACGCCGCGCAAACCGCGGTCCCGCCCGAAATCGCCAGCCGGTTGAACCGGTCCGTCGAGGAATTGCCGCCGCGCCTTTCGTGGTGGCGCAGGATTTTTGGCGGACAGTAGCTGTTTTTAGCCGGGCGTTGCTTCGACAAATTGCCGCAGGCTCGTTCCAATGATGTGTGTCCATCCTTCCATGAAATTCCTTTTTGCAAAGTCGGGCGTCTGGGGCAGGGTTTCCAAACCTTCGTGCGTCAGCTTTAACCTGGTTTTGTTACCCTCCGCGAATAATTCGAAAGTGACCAGGGAGTCGCCTTCATATTTGTCGTACCGCCAAGTGTAGGCGAGTTTTTTTTCGGGTATCGCTTCCGTGATCTTGCAGAGATGCAAATATTTCACGCCACTTTTTTTGCCATACATTTGAAATTCAAAGCCAACTTCCGCCTTGAATTCTTTTATGTCGAAGTACCACTGCTTGATGTCGTCCTTATTCGTGAGCGCTTTCCAAACTGCGGCGGCTGGCGCGTTGAAAACTCGCTCGATGACCAACGGCTCATTTTTTGCCGCCAATGATTCCGCAAGACGCTCGAGGCTTTGGGACATGCCCGCTTCAAAACCCCCGATATATTTGTTCGCTTCGGCCGTCGTTTTGGTGACGCGGGAATGGACCGTGAGCAGTGTTTTTCCGTTTCTCTCGACAAAAGTAACGGTGTGCAAAAACTCGAACAGTAATTCTCCTTTTTCATCCAGGGCGCCGCTTGTAAACACCAACCGTTCGGGCGCGACAACTTCGCGAAACTCACCGGCCATCGGATAATCCGTTCCGTTCGGCGCGCGCATGACAACGTGGATGGCGTTGCCGGGTCGCGCGTCCCACTCGCAAACTGGATTGGTAAATCCGCGCGGCCCCCACCATTGCGCCAGATGTTTGGGATCGGTCCACGCCTTGAAAACAAGTTCGCGGGGCGCGGCGAATTCGCGCGTGATGACGAATTCCCGGCCGAAGTACTCTTCCGTAGTTTTATTTTTTGTGCTCATGTTTTTTCTCCCTGGTTTGCAATTCTTTTAGATAATCGTCCAGGCGATCGAGGTTGCCCTCCCAGAAACGGCGATATTCTTCGATCCATTGCGAAGCCTGGCGCATTGGCGCGGCCACCAGTCGCACCGAATGCACGCGGCCCTTGCGGCGGCGCCGGATCAATCCGGCATTTTCCAGGACGCGCAAATGTTTCGAGACCGCCGGGAGCGACATCGAGTACGGTCGGGCGAGATCAGTGACGCAATGGTCGCCGTCAGCCAGATGCTCCAGGATGCGCCGCCGCGTTGGATCCGACAGTGCCCCGAAAGTCCGGCTCAACAAACGCGAAGAACATTTAACCATACGGTTAAACATAAATATCGGCGGGTTGCAATGCAAGCGAAATTTTCCGCTCTCACTGGTCAAACCCTTCGGGGCGCGCGGTCTTACGGCTGCAAGGCATATGCCGTGACGTTGCCGTGGTCCAGGGTGATCAACAGGCCGCTTTGGCCGGCGACTCGTGGCGCAACGGAAAAGCTTTGCAGACTTTTTTGGCTCGAGATCGAAGCTATCTTCTGGCCCGCGGGCGTCGCAATAACAAGGTCTCCCGCGCCGTCGAGGAAGACCCATTGCATTGAGCCGTCTCCTTTGAGGTCTCCTGCGGCAAAATAGCACGAGCGCCAGCCGCCGGCAGTTGTAATGGCGGACGTTGTCCAGGCAACTTTGCCGGTTTCATCGAAGGCGACGGTGGAATTTACGTTAATGCCTATAATCTGAATCGATTTGTCGTCGATGGCGTGGGCGGTCATTTGCGCGAAGTAGCCGCCGCCCGGTTGCAACGTTGCGAGCGAACGGCCGGCGCCGTCAAATACCCGGACCGAACCGCCCGCCTCGGTTGCAAAGACCCGGGCGGGACGATTCGAGGTCGCGGGCACAATAGCCTGATTCCAAACATTTGCCAACTTGGCGGACCAGATTTTTTTGCCATCGCTGGAAAGCGCCACAAGCCCCCCGAATCCATTCATTCCCACGATCATCTCATCGTTTCCGTCTCCATCCAAATCGCCCCAATGCGCCCCATCCGCGCCCAAAGTGGAATGGTAGCTCCAGAGCTTCTTTCCATTGTGATCCACCACCTCGATCCCCTGCCCCCAAGGGTTGTAGCCAAGCAATCGCGCTCCGTCTGTCTTGTTTCGTCCAAATTCGATGATCTTGAAATTATCGGACAATGGAGTCGCTGACCTTTCCGCTCCGCTCGAATCCAGCGCGTGAAGCGTTGACCCATCTGCGACAAGAATCCGCGAGGTCCGATCCTTGTCCCAATCCCCTACGCACATGGATTGCGCGCCGGGAATCGAGTGAGACCACAAAACGACGGGGTTTAACAATTGAGAAGCCGCGGGAAGGGGCGCTAAAGAGGATGGGGAGACTGCTTGCGAAGACCTCGCGGACTTCATTCCCTGGGAGAACTTGTTATAGAAAGAAAAATAAAGCACTCCGAACCCCACACTCGCGGCCATCCCGGCTATGGACAGGCCGACTCCCCAACGCGCCATTGCGCGCGGCACGACCTTGCGAGACAAATGCGCCAATCCAAAAAAAAGCCCGGCCAACCCGAGCAGAAAACCGATTAAAATGAAGCTCAACGCGACCGCCAAAACTCCGAGTATCACGCTGGTCAGCGCAAGGGCCATCGAAGGTGTCGATTCAACGGACTGATCGCGTGGAGGTGTATCCATGTTCAATCGGTTTGCAGGCGCGTTGGAGGCAGTCTGTTTTGCGCCCGGATTGCTGTCCAGCAGAAAGACTTTTTACTTACTGACGGCGGCCTTCCGAATTTCTTCGGCGATTGAATCCGACAAATTGCCGCCCATGGGAAATACCATTTGCAATTTTCCCGTGGCATCGATGATGAGAGTGCGAAAGTTGTGATTGAACAGGCTGCTTTCCGGGTCCGCCTTCACGCCGGAAAGTCGTGCCAGCTCTGTTACTTTATCAGGCGGCCCGGTTAGGAAGCTCCAATGCCCCGCGTCATAGTTGTAACGCTGGCCATAAGCCCGCAAAACGGCGGGAGTGTCGAAATCGGGATCAAAGCTCACGGAAAGAAAATGCCAATTCGTCGGAATGGTTTTATCGGCGGCCAATATTTGCGACGCTTCCTGAAAATTCTTGGACAGGCGCGGGCAGAAATTTGGAAACGGGCAACGGGTGAAGAAAAATGTCACAGCCAGCGCCTGCCCATGAAAATCGGAGAGGCTGACAGCTTGCCCCAACTCGTTGGTGAATTTGTAGAAGAAGAGCGGGTTTTTCTTATGATGTGGGACGTTCGGGTCGCCAAGGGCTGTCATCGCCACAAGCAACCCGCACAGGAGCAATCCACGAACTGGCAGACGCACTCGCATCGGTGTCAGGGATTGGGCATCAATTGCACCCGGTAATAAGCGGCATTGCTGGGCGCGCTGGCGTCCTGGAACAGGACGGATTCGCTTGCGGCCAGGTTTGTGTCAATTGGAATCCAGTTGGGCAATGTCACGGCGCGCTGCACAACGTAAGTCAATCCGGGACTGGCCCCATAACTGAATTGGAAACTGCCAGGCGTAAGCAATGGCGCGCTGATAGACATTGGAATCGGTGTGACAACCTGGATGGAAACCGAGTTTGTGCCGGAAAGTCCGTTAGTGTCCGTCGCGACCGCTGAAAACGTATATGGCCCTGCCGCAAGATTGCTGACAACGAAGGAATACGGGCTGTTGGTTTGTGTTTCCAATAAGTTTGACCCTTCATAAAACTGCACGCTGGCGACGGCGGCGTTGGTGTCCACCGTGGCTGCGGCCAGTTGGATGTTCGCGGGCGCGCTAAATGTCGCGTTTGCGGGAGGATTTGTGAGAGTGACGGTCGGCGGGTTGGCCGGCGGCTGTACTGACACATCACCAGTAAAGCCATGGACGATGCAATAGTAAGGGTAATCACCCGTGGAAGTGAAAGTGTAGCTGTACACATAACCCGTGTCGAATACGCCGGAGTCCCACAGGCCGTCGTCCGCCGTCGAAGAGTGAGCGTCGGAAACCCAATCCCAAGTGACGGTGTCATTGACGTTTACGGTCACGGATTGGGGAACAAAGGCAAAGTCTATAATATTAACCGATACATTGGCAGCCCAAGCCGTGTGGCAGAAACCGGCAAACAGGAGGACCGCTTGTATCTTGCCTCGCAAATTTCGATGCTTCATACTCCTGAGAAGCACCGCGACGTAATTTGTTCCCGAGAAACAGCCGGTTTTGAAACGGCTTAACTTATCTCAACTTTCGCTCCAGAGTCTCGCCGACGATGTTTGGATTGGCTTTGCCTTTGCTCAACTTCATCACTTGGCCTTTTAGAAAATTCAGCGCGGCGGCTTTGCCGGATTTAAAATCCGCGACTGGACCGGGATTGGTGGCGATCACTTGATCGCAGAAACCTTCGATTGCGCCGGCGTCGCTGACCTGGGCCAGACCTTTCTTTTCGACAATAACCCCCGGTGTTTCACCGTTGCCAAACATTTCTCCAAACACCTGTTGGGCGGCGGAACTGCTGATCTTGCGGCTTTCCACCAGCTCCACCAGTTCAAGAATGTGTTCCGGTTTGAATTTCAAGTCGGTCAATGTCAAGCCGGTTTCCGTCAGCTTGGCGCGCAAATTATTGATGAGCCAATTGGCGGCGCCTTTCGGGTTTTTGGCTTTGGGCGCAATGGATTCGAAATACGCGCCCAAAGGCCTGTCCCAAACGAAGGTTTGGGCGTCCGATGCGGGCAGTTGATATTCCTTGATCAGCCGTTTCTTTTTCGCCAGCGGCAGTTCGACAACGCGTTTGCCAATTTCCTCCAGCCATTGGGGGGTGGGCTGGAACGGCATCAAATCCGGTTCGGGAAAATAACGGTAATCCTGGGCCATTTCCTTGCTGCGCATTGGTTCGGTGATCCCGCCAACATCATCCCACCGTCGCGTTTCCTGAAAAAGCCGGCCGCCCTTTTGCAACGTCTCGATTTGGCGCGAAATCTCGTGCTCCAAAGCCCGACGAACACCGCTGAAAGTGTTCATGTTTTTGATTTCGATTTTCTTGCCCAATTCAGATGCGCCGACGGGACGCACACTGACGTTGACATCGCACCGGACCTCTCCTTTCTCCATGTCGCATTCGCTGACGCCGCCGTAGCGCAATACTTCGACTAGGGCATTGAGGTATTCGTAGGCCATGTTTGTGCTCGTGATTTCCGGTTCGGAAACGATTTCCAGGAGCGGGACTCCCGCGCGATTGAAATCGACGCCGCTGTTGCGGTCGAAATGAAAATTCTTGCCGACATCTTCCTCGAGGTGGGCGCGTGTGATATTAATGCGGGAGATGCCGCCTTCGAACTCGAACTCAATGTAGCCGCGAACGGTGGAGGGTTTGTCGTACTGAGTAACCTGGTAATTCTTGGGCATGTCGGGATAGAAATAATTCTTCCGATCAAATTTGGCGTACGGCGGCAGCGCGCAATTGAGGAGCAGGCCGGTAAGGCAGGTAAGACGCAGCGCCTCTTCGTTGGCGACGGGAAGAACGCCGGGCATGCCGAGACAGATGGGGCAGACGTTGGTGTTCGGGGGTGCGCCGAATTCGTTGGCGCAGCCGCACCACATTTTTGATTTCGTCTTGAGCTGAACGTGCGTTTCCAGTCCGATGACAGCCTCGTAATTCACAATAGCAACGAGGCTAAAATGATCGGCAGTATGCCGCAAACCCAAAGTTCCCGAAATATTCCGTTCGGGGCCGTGGCTATTTGGGCGCGGAACCTGGCAGGTAATACTTGTGAGTATATTCCTGCACCATGCGCCACGTATTATATTTGGGAACCAAGGTGACCATCGCGCGGCGAATCATCTGCAACCATTGACGCGGAATGCCGCGGTCATCGCGGTTGTAGAAAGTCGGAATCACCTGCTCGGTCAGCACCTTGTATAGGTTGGCGCTGTCCACCCGGTCTTGTTCCGCGACCGCATCCGGATTGGCGTCGCCGCCGATGGCGAATCCGTTGGTGCCGTCGTATCCCTCGCGCCACCAGCCGTCCATGATGCTCATGTTGAGGCAGCCGTGACAGCCGGCCTTCTGGCCGCTGGTGCCGGACGCTTCGAGCGGACGACGTGGGTTGTTGAGCCAGACGTCGCAACCGGAAACCATTTGCCTGGC
This sequence comes from Verrucomicrobiia bacterium, assembly GCA_036268455.1. Taxonomy (GTDB): domain Bacteria; phylum Verrucomicrobiota; class Verrucomicrobiia; order Limisphaerales; family Palsa-1400; genus DATAUD01. The sequence continues at coordinate 15,917 of DATAUD010000096.1, read as the reverse complement.
GACATGCACGTCGTAATTCTCGATGAATACCAGCCGGCCTTTCAATTCGCTGAATTTGCTCAAATGAATGATTCGCTGGATGTAGCGTTTGCCGTCATCATCGCGCGGGTGGGCTTTGCCGGCGAAAATAAACTGGATCGGATGCCGGCGGTCGTTGATCAATTTGACGATGTTATCGAATTGATCGAAAATCAGCGGCGCGCGTTTGTAAGTGGCAAAGCGACGCGCAAAACCAATCGTTAGGGCGTCTGAGTTGAGCAATTGATCAAATGCGATGAAATCCGATTGACTTAGACGTTGCCCGAGACGGCGGCGGGCGAACTCAATCAATTCGCGGCGCAATTTATAGCGCAAAGCCCAGAGTTCCTCGTCGGAAATGAAACCCGGGTCGGCCATTTTTTCCCAGAACGTGGTCGAGTTCAAGTCCTTCTCCAATCCGGCGTAAGACCCGCGCGAGGAAAAGCTGGTGAGTTCGGTCACCGGAGGGTTCGCTGTGTCATGGCCAGCGACCTTGTGCTGCCAAAAGCGGCGCACCGGGCCTTTCATCCAGCCCGTCAGATGGATCCCGTTGGTAATGTAGCCGATGGGCACCTGGTCAACATTCCCATCCGGCCAGAGGCGGTGCCACATTTGACGGCTGACGCGCCCGTGCAACTCGCTGACGGCGTTCGCGGCGCGAGAAAGCTTGAGGCCCAGGACCGTCATGCAGAAAGATTCCGCTTCGTCCTTTGGATTTATCCTTCCGAGACCCATCAATGTGTCTATGGACATCTTTAGCTGGCCCATCATTTTGCGTTGCGCGTAATTCACTAAATCGCGGTTGAAGCGGTCGTGGCCGGCCTCGACTGGAGTGTGGGTGGTGAAAATACATTGCTGTTTGGTCTTCGCCATGGCGTCGGTGAGGTTAAGTCCCGACGCCAGTTTTTCGCGCACCAGTTCCAAAGTTAAAAACGCCGCGTGCCCTTCGTTCATGTGGAAAACCGAAGGCTGCACGCCCAACGCCCGGAGCAATCGCACGCCGCCGATGCCAAGGAGCATTTCCTGCATGATGCGCATCGTGTTGTCGCCGCCATAGACGCGGCGGGTCAGATCGCACAGGTGCTGGGGATTTTCCGGGCGATTGGCGTCCAGAAGATAAACGGGGTTGCGCCCGACATTGACGCGCCATGCGTGAAAATAGACATCGGTCATTTCGATTTCCACCACACAGACCAGCGGCTGGCCCTTGGCGTCGAGCACCGGTTCGAGCGGGAGGTTTATCGGATTGAGAAGCGTGTAATACTCCGTCTGCCAATTGTCCTGGTTGATCTGCTGGCCGAAATAGCCTTCCCGATAAAAGAGGCTGATCCCGGCGAAACCGATACCGAGGTCGCTCGCCGATTTCGCGTGGTCTCCGGCGAGGATGCCGAGGCCGCCGGCGGCGATTGGAAGGGTTTCGTGAAAGCCAAACTCGGCGGAAAAATAAGCCACGGGGTTGTGAGCGAGGGCCGCCGCGTTTTGCCGTGCCCAAGTGTCCTGGTCATTCATGTAAGTCTGGAAATCGTCCAGGACCTGGCGGACACGCGTCGCGAATTCCGGGTCCTGCAAGCGCACGCGCAATTCGTAATCGGAAACTTCGCGGAGGACAGCGACGGCGTTGTGGTAAAGATTTTGCCAGCAGCGGGGCGACAATTCCTGAAAGATTTCCTGCGCCCCCTGGTCCCAGGTCCACCAAAGATTGTGGGCGAGGCGATTCAGATCGGCTATGACTTTAGTCAATTCTTCGGGCGACATTGCGGTCATACTCATAATTTCGAAGCGCCCGATTGCGAGGCGCAAAATCTGCGCTAAGTAGCCATGCAAACGCGCAAAGCGCAACTCGAAAACAAGGTGACAGAAAAATAATTTCGATGCAACATCAACGCGCAACGGGATTTGATTGAAGACCAGGCAATATCAAAATTTTATCGCCGGTGAATGGCTGCCCGCTGGTTGTGGCGCGACTTGCAAGAGCGTGAATCCCGCGGACACCCGCGAAACGGTGGCCGAATATCCGTTGAGTGACGCCACTGACGCCGCGAGTGCGATCCAAGCCGCAAAAGGCGCCTTTCCCGCGTGGGGCGCGATGACACCGGTAACGCGCGGGCGCATTCTCAGCAAGGCCTCGCAACTTATTGAATCGCGCAAACCGGAACTGGCGGAATTTCTGACGCGCGAAGAGGGAAAAACCCTTGGCGAAAGCCAGGGCGAGGTACAACGGGCGGCGGATATCTTTCGTTTTTTCGGCGGGCTGACTTACCAGCTTGGCGGGCAGACCATTCCTCACGATCTGCCCGGAAATCTGCTCTACACGCGGCGTGAGGCATTGGGAGTGGTCGCGTTGATTACGCCCTGGAATTTTCCGATCGCCATTCCTGCGTGGAAAATCGCGCCCGCGCTCGCGGGAGGGAACGCGGTGGTCATCAAGCCCGCGACGCAGGCGCCCGGAATGACGTTGGAACTGGCAAAAATCTTGGCCGAAGCGGGCCTGCCCAAAGGCGTGCTTAACGTCGTGGTCGGCGAAGGCCGAACCGCTGGCGCGGAACTGGCAACCAACCCGGCCGTCGCGGCGTTGTCGTTCACCGGGTCGTATTCGGCGGGCCACCAGATTTATCAACAATTGGCGTCACGCATGGCTCGCGCGCAGATGGAAATGGGCGGCAAGAACCCAACCATCGTGCTGGCCGACGCCGATTTGAACCTGGCCGCCAAACTCGTGGGCATCGCGGGATTTGGTTTGACAGGCCAGGCGTGCACCGCCACCAGCCGCGTGATTGTCGAAAAAAGCGTCGCGGCCGCGTTCACCGAAAAATTGATCGCCTATGCGCGGGCCGTCAAGGTCGGCAACGGTTTGTCTCCCGGCGTCACAATGGGCCCTGCGGTGAGCCAGCAGCAATTGGCGGGAAATTTCGAAAATATTCAAATGGCGATTTTCGAAGGAGCCCAGCTTCTTTGGGGCGGCCAACGCCTGACGGCCGATGAGTTTGCGCATGGTCATTTCATGGCGCCCGCGGTGTTGGGCGGGGTCACTCCGAAAATGCGCATCGCCCGGGAGGAAGTTTTTGGGCCGGTCATTGCCATTATCGCGGTGGAGGATTTTGAGGAAGCCCTCGCTGTCGCCAACGGTTTGGACGTGGGGCTTTCGGCCTCGATCATTACACGCGACCTCAAGAAAGCGATGCTTTACACGGAGCGGATTGAAGCGGGAGTGGTGAAGGTCAATCAGATTTCCACGGGACTGGCTTTGCAAGCGCCGTTCGGGGGAGTGAAAAAATCGAGCACGGATTCGTTCAAGGAACAGGGCGTGACGGCGATTGAGTTTTATACGCGGTTGAAAACGGTCTATTTGGATTATTCTGCCTGAGTTATATGAAGATTTGCCGTTTTGAAAATCCTGCCGGAGAGATTTGCGCGGGTCTTATTGAAAACGATACTACCGTAATCGATCTTACATCGGCCGGAATCAGAACGCTGACGAGTCTTTTGGAACCAGAGGTTCTGGTGCCGCTCGCAACGCAAACGCTTCCGCGCCACCCGTTGTCCGGCGTTCGGCTTCTCACGCCGGTCGAGGGCCAGGAAGTTTGGGCGGCGGGCGTCACGTACCTCCGCAGCAAAACAGCGCGCATGGAAGAATCCGATTCCAGCGCGAGCGCGTATGACAAGGTTTACGACGCGGCGCGCCCGGAACTTTTTTTCAAATGCGTTCCCGGAAAAGTCGTTCACCCCGACAACCCCGTCGGCATCAGGTCCGATGCGAAATGGAGCGTGCCGGAGCCGGAACTTGCGCTGGTGATCAATTCGCGCGGGCGCATCGTGGGCTTCAGCATCGGCAACGACATGAGTTCGCGCGATATCGAGGGCGAAAACCTGCTCTATCTTCCACAGGCGAAAATTTACGACCGCTCCTGCGCGGTGGGGCCGTACATCCATCTCGGTTCGACTGAGGCCGAGGCGCGCGCGTGGAAGATCGAAATTACCATCAAGCGCGACGGAGCGGCTGTGTTTCACGGCGAGACGGACGCCGGGCAAATTAAACGGACGTTCGCGGAATTGGTGGAGCACCTGTTTCGCAGCCAGAAATTTCCAGACGGCGTTTTGCTGCTCACGGGGACGGGCATCGTTCCTCCCGGCGATTTCACATTGCGGGCCGGGGACAAAATCAGCATCGCGATTTCCGGCATAGGCAGATTGGAAAACACAGTCGTCGTGGTGTGAATTTCAACGCAGGCGCGCCGTGATTTGTTCAACGTCAAACACACAGCCACCCCAGGTCCCGCCGCTCGCCCCCTGCAAGGCCGCCCAGAGGCGGGTGTCATCCGGCAATTTCGGGTCCGGCGCCAAACCGGGATTCGCGGGCCGCCCGGCAAGGACCTTCGCGCCCTCTTGCGCGTCAAATCGCCGCGTCCCCTCGCCTGTCAAATCAACGCTTCCTTCCAATCTGGTCCGGTCAATCACGATCCGGATAAAGTCGCCATCCCGCACTTTGCCAATCGGTCCGCCCGCCAGGCCCTCCGGCCCCACATGGCCGATGCACGCGCCCGTCGATACGCCGGAAAAACGCGCGTCCGTGATGACCGCGACATGTTTGCCGAACGGCAGATGCTTGAGGGCCGAAGTGATCTGGTAGATTTCCTCCATCCCCGTTCCCATCGGGCCGATTCCCGCGAGAACCAGAATATCGCCCGCTTTGATTTCGTTGCGCTTGATCGCAGCCATCGCCGCCCTTTCGCTCGTGAACACGCGGGCCGGGCCTTCCTTCCGGTAAGTTCCGTCCGAATCCACAACCGAAGGGTCGAGCGCCGTGCTTTTGATGATCGCCCCGCCAGGCGCGATGTTACCTCGCGGAAACGCCACCGTGCTGGTCAGTCCGAGTTTGCGCGCCCGCTCCGGCGGAAGAATCACATCATCCGCGTCAACGCCGTCCTTTTCGCGCAAAATTCCTCGGAATCGCTCCCGCCGTTCGGAAGTTTCCCAAGCGTCAAGAACAACATCGAGAGTCACACCAGCCGCTGTCATAACGCTTGTGTCAAGCAATTTGAGCCTCCGCAGATGGACCATGACTTCGGGCACGCCCCCCGCCAGAAAGACCCGCACCGTCGGATGATGCACCGGCCCGTTGGGAAGGACACTCACCAACCGCGGCGTCCGGCGATTCACCTCAATCCAATCCTCAATCGTCGGCCGGCGCAGCCCCGCCGCGTGCGCGATGGCCGGGATGTGCAGCAGCAAATTAGTCGAACCTCCGAAAGCGGCGTGCGCCACCATTGCGTTGCGAACGCTCGCGTCAGTGAGGATATCGCGAGTCTTCAAACCCCGCCCTTCCAATTCAACAAGAGCGCGCGCCGAGCGGATGGCAATTTCCGTCCACACCGGCTGGCCGGAAGGCGCCAGCGCCGTGTGCGGCAACGCCAGTCCGAGCGCTTCGCCGACCACCTGCGACGTTGCCGCGGTCCCCAGAAACTGGCAGCCGCCCCCCGGCGAACCGCAAGCGCGGCAGCCTAAGTCTGCCGCTTCAGCCAGCGAAATCAGCCCGTGAGCGTAACGCGCCCCTAACGACTGCACAGTGCCCGCGTCCTCGCCATCTTCCGCCGGAAGAGTGACGCCTCCCGGCGCAAGCACGCAAGGCAGGTCGCGCGTGCCGGCCAGCGCCATCATCATCGCGGGCAAACCCTTGTCGCACGTCGCCACCCCAAGAACCCCCAAACGCGCCGGGAGCGAGCGAATCAGCCGTCTGAAAACCTGCGCCGCATCGTTTCGATACGGCAAACTGTCAAACATACCCGCAGTGCCTTGCGTGCGGCCATCGCAGGGGTCCGAGCAAAAAGCCGCAAAGGGAATGTTGCCCAGCCGCCGCAATTCCCGCGCCGCCGCTTCGACAAGCAGCCCTATCTCCCAATGTCCCGTGTGATAACCCAAGGCAATGGGAGAACCATCCGGCGCGCGCACCCCGCCCTGTGTGCTTAGGAGAAGAAATTGCTTTCGGCCAAGCTCCTCGGCCTTCCAGCCCATCCCGGCGTTTTGCGTCAAGCCGAAGAGATTTCCACTGGGCTGTGTCAATAACATTTCCTCCGTAATGGGCAGCCGTCCAGACGGCCCCGGGGCCTTTGTCTTCAATTCATAAATCCCCGGCCAGCTTTCGGCGAATATCTCGTTTGAGGTCATGGAAATTGGTGCGCGAGAGAGGACTTGAACCTCCACCCCTTACGGGACCAGATCCTAAGTCTGGCGTGTCTGCCATTTCACCACTCGCGCAGGCAAGGCATTATGAATTGAGAATCACGAATTAGAAATTAAAAAAGCGGTGGACTTGGGCGTTGACCCGGAAAGGGGACGTCGCAACGAAAAAATTCGATGCAGATCTGCGGACGAATCAGGCCAGTTTTACGGCAGCCCCAGTTCGAATCGATTCGTAAATCGCGGACGTGATTCGGATGTCGCGCAATCCTTCCTCGCCTGAGACCTTCGATGGTTGATTTTCCAGGATGCAGCGGGCGAAGTCGTCCATTTCGGCGGCGAATTGGTCGATTTGGGGGAAGCTGATTTCCTGGCCGTCGCTGCGCATGCCGCGATTGCCCTGGTAGTTATATGCGGGGCTGAGGCCGAAAACACCCTTCTCAGCGAAGGCGGTGTAATAGTCAATGCCATTGAAAATGTAAGTAGTGCTGCAATTGGCGAGGATGCCGCTGGGAAACTTGAGCTGCCAGGTAACGGATTCATCCACTTCCTTGAATTTAACCGGGTCCGTCTTGGTTTCGAGGGCAGTGACCAGGACCGGCTCTTCGCCGCTGATGTATCGGGCGGCTTGCAGCGCATAAATCCCCACATCCATGAGCGCTCCTCCGCCAGCCAAAGCACGTTTGAGACGCCATTGGGTGGGATCGCCGATTTTGAAACCGAAGCCCGCTTGAATCATTTTGATGTTTCCAAAGACTTTTTCGCGCGCAAGCCGGATACACTCAATGGTGTGAGGGTCGAAGCGGCTGCGGTATCCAACGGCCAGGAGCCGGTTGGCGGCCTTGCAGGCGTCAATCATCTGTTGGCATTTTTCGACGGAAACTTCCATCGGCTTTTCGCTCAAGACGTGTTTGCCCGCCTTGGCGGCCTTAATGGTGTGCTCGGCGTGCAACGCATTGGGAGTCACGACGTAAACCACGTCAATGTTCGGGTTGTCGCCCATTTGGTCCATTGTGTCGTAGTTGTAGATATTTTTATCTGGGATGTTGTACTGCGCTTTCCATTTTTCGGCCTTGGCGGGGTGGCCTGTGATAATCCCGGCGAGGCGGCAATTTTTTGTCCGTGCCAATGCGGGAGCGATCTGATCGGTGCTGAGGCTGCCCAACCCGCAGAGAGCGAATCCAAGTTTGCGGTCAGAATCGGAGGCCCGGGCGGCAGGGGTCAGACCAGCGATCCACGGGGCGCTGGCGGCGGCCAACGCGCCTGCCTTGATGAAATGGCGGCGGCTTTGCAAGGGCGTGTTCATGATGGGAAAACATGCAACGGAGAGAAGCCCAGCGCAAGAATTCTGTGGTCTCAGGGCAGTTCCTCAATTTCGAGGTCTCTATACTGAACTTTTGTGGACGCGCCGCCGTGGATTTGCAACGCGATGATTCCCCGGCGGGGAATTGTCGGGTCACTCTCCGTGTAATCGACCGTCTTTACGCCGTTGAGCCAAAGCTGAATGTGCGCGCCCTCCGCTCGAATCCGGTAATTATTCCAATCGCCCGGTTTGAGAACCTTCTCGCGCGTCGCTTTTTCCGCCGCCACGAGGTTCCGGTTTCGCCGGCTTTCGTCGTACAAATTTCCATCCGTATCCGCGCCAAGGTCCGCCTGGTAACCGGACACCTCGAAATTGTTTGGCACGCGTCGAGACCAGAATTGAACGCCGCCATTCACAAATCCATTCGTCCCTTCCACCTTATATTGAAGCCGCAATTCGAAATTCCCGAATTCCCGCGTAGTTGCCAAAAATTCATTGTGCGGTTGCTTGCGATCGAGCGACCCGGCCACAATCGCGCCGTCCTCCACGCGCCAGTTATTCGTGTTGCCTTCCCATCCGTTGAGCGTCTTCCCGTCAAAAATGGCAATCGCTCCTGCGGCTGCCACTAATGCCGCCGCCACAAGCGTCAATTTGATTTTCCCGCCGGCAAGAATTTTAAGACCCGCCGCCGTGCCGCCTCCACCCGCCGCCGCGAATGCCGCCCCTGAGATTTCGCCAACCAACCCCGCCGGTGCGGACACTACCAGCCCAGCGCCGAGCGCCGCCCCCAGACCCGCCGCGGAAAGTGTCACTCCCTGACGCGTCAGATTTTCATGCAATTTCTCCACCGCCCGCGACACCCGTTTGCGCGCCGCCGACCCGCGTCGCGCGTAATCCGCCAGCAATTTTTGCGAGTCATTCATGTTCTTTTCGCTATTAAAGACCCACCCGGCCTAAAAAGCGGACAAAATTCCACCTGGGAGAGATACGTGACTAATTCTTTTCCTTCTTCAACCCCTTCTTTGCGCCTGTTGCTTTGCCAAACTCCTCCATACCGTTGAAGCTCTCTCCAGCGCAAAGCAGCGTGCGGATGGCGACAATGAGCGTCGATCAACTCGTGATCTTGGGCGCGGTTGACCCGGGGGGGGTTCCAGATTTTCGAAATGTTCGATGAGATTAGGTTGGGATACTGTTGCATCCTTGGCTATTTAAAACGTCTGCAAGAAGTACAAGCTCCAGTTTGTCCCTTTGATTTGGCCGCTTACCGGCAAAAATTGATTCTGATCGAAGATAAGTGTCAGTCGCTTCGTAAACATAATTATTTGTACCGGGCCGGTTACGGGTTTATCAGAAGAACGGGCCTTAATAGTTGGTATATTCCCAAGGAAGGCGCCCGGTGCGCCGGATCAACGCCGATTACATCCTTGGCCCCAATCAAGTCATCGGCGCCAACACAAGCCTTTCTCTCACCGCAACTGTAAGCGCCGAACGACTAAGCCTTTGCGCAAAAAGATCAAGCAAGCACTTTGCTCCCAACTGAATGATTACGGTTAAAACCCAGTGTCGGTTTCAGTTGAGGAACGGCGCATTTAGTTTATGTCATGCTATATCGCCGCCGACTTTGTCGGACATTTCTCGGGATCTTTTGGTTTTTGCTCGCGAACGCCGCTTTCGCCCAATCAAATTCCCAGGCCCTGATCACTATTTCCGCCGACCAACCCGGCGTTACCATCAGTTCCAACCTCTTCGGCATATTCTTTGAGGAAATCAATTCCGCGGGCGACGGCGGCATCTATGCCGAACTGGTGCGCAATCGTTCCTTCGAGGACTCGACCAATTCGATCCCCTTCTGGACCCTCGTCACCAACGGCTCCGCCACCGGGCAAATGAGTCTTGACACTTCTCTCCCATTAAGTCCCACCAACCTTCATTCTCTGAAGCTCACTCAGTCCAGCGGCGCTGGCGGCATTGGCGCTGTCAACGCCGGGTATTGGGGCATGCCGCTGACCGCCGGCGCAACCTACAACCTCGGTTTCTACGCGCGCGGCGCCGGCGCCTTCAGCGGACCGGTCACAGTCATACTGGAAAGTTCCAGCGGAACAATCTATGCCCAGAATTCCATCAGCGGTCTAACGACAAACTGGCGGCATTTCACGCTCTCTATGGTTCCCAGCCAAACCGACCCAGCCGCGCAATTGCTCCTGCAGATCAACCAGATCGGCTCCGTCTATCTCGACTTCGTTTCCCTGTTCCCGGCGCAAACCTTCAACAACCGAACCAACGGCCTGCGCCCCGACTTGGCGCACATGCTCCTGAATTTGAAACCCTCTTTCGTCCGCTTTCCCGGAGGCAGTTGGGTGGACGGCCTTTCCATCGCCGACGCCTACCATTGGGATATGACGGTGGATGATCCGGCCAACCGCGTCCCCCGCACCAACCTCTGGGGTTACATGGTGGATAACGGGCTCGGCTATCACGAATATTTGCAGATGTGCGAGGACATCGGCGCGGTGCCGCTCTTCGCTGTCAACTGCGGGATGGACGTCAACCAGAACGCCGTTCCCACCAACCAACTCGGACCGTGGGTTCAGGAGGCTGTAAACGCTATTTCGTACGCCAACGATGACACCAACACGCCCTGGGGCGCGCAACGCGCGGCCAACGGCCACCCCGCCCCGTTCAACCTGCGGTTCATGGAAATCGGCAACGAGAACAACGGCGCAGCCTACAACGCCAACTACGGGATGTTTTACACCGCGATCAAATCCAACTACCCCTATATGCACCTCATCGCCAATTCGCAGGGGACGATTCCAACTTCCGCCCCGGTCGAGATTCTGGATGAACATTACTACTCCTCGCAGGCGACGTTTATTTCCTACGCCACAAAATACGATTCCTACAGTCGCGCGGGTCCGAAAATTTTTGTGGGCGAATACGCCGTCACTTCCGGCAGCGGCAACGGCAATCTCGCCGGCGCCCTGGGCGAAGCGGCTTTCATGACCGGCATGGAGCGCAACTCCGACATCGTGGAACTGGCTTCCTACGCCCCGCTCTTCGCCAATTTGAACAACAAGGATTGGAACCCGGACTTGATTTATTTCACCGGCACACAGGTTTATGGCACGCCCTCATATTATGTGCAGCAGATGTTTTCCCTAAATCGCGGCGATTACGTGCTGCCCGCGACGGTCACCTACACGAATGAGTCAATCAACAGCGGAATCCACGGCGCAATCGGACTTGGCTCCTGGAACACTTCGGTGCAATACACAAATGTCGTCGTCACCAGCAACGGTGTCACTCTTTACCGGAGCGATTTTGCCGATGGCGGCGCCGCCGGGTGGCGTGTCTTCAACGGAACATGGAACGTCGCCAACGGACTGTACCAGCAAACCGCCATTACGACCGATTGCTATTCCACCTCCGGCAGTACGAACTGGGCCAACTACACCATTACGCTGCAGGCCCGCAAAGTGACCGGCGACGAGGGTTTTCTCATCATGTTTAACTTCCTGGATGACAACGATTGGACTTGGTGGAACATCGCCGGTTGGAACAATACGCTCGACGGCATCGAACAAATGTCCGGCGGCGCCAAATCCCTCATCAGCCCGCAGATCAACGAGAGCGTCAACGCCAACCAATGGTACAACATCCAGATTGTCCTTACCGGCCCGCGCATCCAATGCTATCTCAACGGCGCATTGATCCACGACATCACCTACCCCAGCGGCACAATCACCGCCTCCACCAGCTACTCCAAATCCGCCGGACAAATCATCGTCAAGGCCGTCAACTCCACGAGTGCGCCTTTGCCGACGGCATTCCTGGTCAATGGCGTTGACTCGGTTTCGCCGACTACCACATTGATTCAATTGACATCCGGCAGCCCGACGGACGAAAACTCCCTCACGGCGCCCACCAATGTTTTCCCCGTCACCAATACGATTTCCAACGCGGGAACGAACTTCACACTCACGCTGCCGGCCAATTCGTTGTCCATCCTTCGCTTAATGGCCAGCGGCATTCATACATTCACCAACCTGCAACTTCAGGTCACTTCTCCCATTGACGCCGGTCAAACAGTGGCGTCCGTGGTCTCAGGCTGGGAGACCGGCCAGACCGATCCCATCAATCTCTCCGCCAACACCAACCACGCCATCACCTACTCCTCAACCGATACGAATGTCGCGGTCGTGGACGAGAACGGCAATGTCACTGGCGAAGCTCCGGGCACGGCATCCATCATCGTGACATACGGGAGTTTGGGCCTAAGCGCCACGCAAGCCGTCGTGGTCGTCGGCCTGCCCAACACGCTTGTCCACCGTTACAGCTTCAACGACGCCTCTGGCAGCGCTTATGTCGCCGATTCCGCGGCGGGGTTCACCTGGAACGGCACCCTCCCCAACGGCGGGACATTCGCCAACGGCAAATTGACTCTGGCCTCCGCCAACCGGCAATACGTCCAACTGCCCGCCGGAATCCTCAGCAACTACACAGCCGTCACAATCGAGGTTTGGGCGACCTTTCCAGACCAACTTCCGGTCAATTGCTTCTTTTACGGGTTTGGCAATGCCGACAGCAACGGAGTTGGGGAGGATTACATCTTCTGCGCGCCCCAAGGCGGCCGCATCGCCATCACGGCTGCCGATCCCGGCTACACAAGCGAACAAAATGCAGCCGGCGCCAATGACTTTAGTTTCCAGACCAACTTTCATGTGGCCGCGATTTACAATCCACCCGCCGGTTTCCTCGCCCTTTACACCAACGGCGTTCTCGCCGCCATCAATTCCGCCGTCACCGTTCCAATGAGTTCAGTCAGCCCGTTGCTCAACTACATTGGCCGGTCGCTCTACGACGCCGACCCATACCCGGACATCATCCTTGACGAATTCCGCATCTACAGCGGCGCGTTAAGCTCCGCCGAAATCGCCGCCACACAAGCGCTTGGACCAAACCAGACCTTAAGCATCGCCAGTCCAACCCTCGGCGCAACAATCTCAGCCACAAACCTAACCCTGTCGTGGCCACTGGCCTCCGCCGGCTTCACACTCCAATACGCCGATGACCTTTCCCCAGCCCTCTGGACCAGCGCCTCCCTACCCGCGCCAATCATCAATGGCCAATGGCAAGTCACCCTGCCTCTTTCCGGCCCAACGCGCTATTACCGTCTCGTGAGGTGATGGAACCGCTTTTATTGTCTGTTTTTTCGAGGCAAGCCCAGCAAGTTTGGCAAGTGGCTATTTGCGAAGCTTTCGACCATGCTCCTCGTCGTATCGGGCTATTCAGGACAACTAAAAGTGCAAACAGCGAAGACCCACACCGGCACATGAATTCACATAAGCTCGTCATCAAGTCCCCTCTTTCGGTTCCAAAACTCTAAACGAACACGTTTCGCCTTGCCGAGGAGTTTCAGCGCATTATTCTTTCGTGAGTTGAGCAAAGCTGAAAATGATAATGGGCCAAAAAAGCGCGAAAGTCGCCGCCGATTTCGAGTGTTGGAATTGTTCAGCGGCTGCGGCGGATTTTCTCATGGATTTTTCAGAACGGGTGAGTTTGAAATCGTTGCAGGCGTGGATATTAAAGAGGAAGCACTGGAAACCTTTCGGCGAAATCACCAACATCCTCGTGGGTTAAGTCCGGAAATAATTAAGGGCGATGTGAGGGAAATAGAAATTCGAGACCTTGAGGCGTTATTAGAGAATCGAGGGATGGGAACCAATGAATTAGATTGTCTTATAGGAGGACCTCCTTGCCAAGGATTCTCGCAACTGCGAAGAAGCGAGGAACGCGAAAATAACGGGATCGTGCGCTTTGGTGGGTATAATCGCCTCAATGAGGATCCACGTAACGATCTTGTGCTGAGATTTCTGGAAATCGCCGAATCCCTCCGACCTTAAGATCATCATAATCGAAAATGTGCCCCAAATGATGTTGCATTCCCACAATGGGATCGACGGAGGCCTGGCGGTTGAGATCAAGAACCTACTGAAAGAAATGCAATATGAGGTGATCGACGGTGTTTTGAACGCCGCTGACTTCGGAGTTCCTCAGATTCGGGAGCGTGTTTTTATCATGGCATCTCGCATTGGAAAGCCTTCCCTTCCTTCCCCAAGCCACGCCGATCCCCTCAACGCGGATATGCTACAGTCGAACTTTCTACCTTGGGTGACAGCCGGTGAAGCGATTTCCGACTTGCCGTCTCCACCATTAGGGCCAGCCGACAAGCTCGGGGGAGGGCCGGTATCACATTATCTCAAAAGAACGCCATCGACGTTCGCGAGAAAAATGCGTAGCGCTCGTTATTTTCCCTACAATCACGTCATAAGGGAGTATAAAGCAAGTGTCATATCGCTGGTCGAACATATACAGTCCGGTGAGACTTGGGATGATGCGAGTGCAAGAATGCGGAAAAAATACGAGATGGAAATTAAGGCCCAAAAACAGATCGGCGAGGACGTTGAGGCGTGCCGCGAACGATTGATTGCTGTCGGAGTAATAAATCCGAGCTTCTACAAGAAGTACTATTGGAGTGCGTATACGCGGTTAGAACGTGAGAGGCCGGCTCTCACAATTACGGCGAATGCAAATTTCCTTGGTTCAGGAAGGTTCACCCATCCACAGCAAGACCGGGGTATAACTATAAGGGAGGCTGCCCGCATTCAATCATTTGAAGATGACTTCACATTTCTTACATCTATGGGCACACAGAATTTGACAACGAACATCGGTGTCGGTCTTGATATGATAGGAGAGGCGGTCCCGCCTTTACTTGCCGAAGCTATAGCTTGGTCCGCGCATACGCTTCTGATAAAATCAGAGTCAAGCGGAAATAGGCGACCGTGCGTTGACGTAAGTCAGGAATTGGCCAACCAGACATAAAGTGTTATGACTGCGGATGAAGTTTTTGCGATTGCGGCGGAAGCTGTGCTGCTAATGGAAAGTCAGGTTGGTCCGGATTTCCGATTCACCTATGACCAGATTTGGACATACCTGCCTGTCGGAACCGATGTACAAAGCACTCAACGCTCTGGTGCTACGAGACGACTAATACGTGAGGGCTTTATCCGGAGGACCGGCGGCATGAGAAATGCCACATCGGCTGCCAGAGCCGGGAGCCTGACTCCCGAATATAGGTTTGGGATGTCTGTAGTTGGGGAAAGGCCAGACGTAAAAACACATCTTTACGATATTTTAAAGGATGATCGAACTGGATGTTATTCGCTTCTTGCTACGATGCCAGTCGAAGAATATCTGAATTTCATTGAAATTGCATATAGTCAACGGGAAGGCGGTATTGAGGGTCAACGGAGTCCTCTTCGAACAAATACGGCCATTAGGATTCGACGTACAATGGTTAACGATCTAGCCGCCGGCGCCATTCTGCCTCCTCTCGTGGTCGGCCTTGTAAAACCTCCAGAATTCATGCTGACAGCGCATAACTTAGATGATGCGCGTTTTTGGGATCTCCTAGATGAAATACCAGAAGAGGATATTTCAGTGATTGACGGCATGCAGCGCACAGCAGCGTTAATGGAAAAGAGAAATGATCCCAACGTGCTGCGAAGACCGATGCGTGTTGAATTTTGGCTTGCGTCGAACACAAACAGCTTAATCTACCGCATGTTAGTATTAAATACTGGTCAAGTCCCTTGGGATTTGAGACGACAGATCGAAGTAATCCATAAATCACTTATAAAGGAGTTGAAGCAAAACGTAGTTGCGATCGAACTTTTGGAGAGGGACGATCTTCGGCGTCGCGCCAGACCGGGACAATTTCAAGCAAATCGGCTTGTCGAGCTTTACATGGTATTCGGTGCACGAAAGGAAAGAATTGACACAAAGGAACGATTGGCGGACGAGTTTACAAGACTCGATTTTATCGAGGCTACTTCAGTTTCGCTATTCACCCGCCAGTTTTTTGAAACGGTCCAAATCATGGTAGACCTTGATCACGGGCTTGACCGCTCAATCGGGGAAGAAATTGATGGAAGATTTTCTGCGGGACGTGATCTGTTTTCCAGTCAGCCGGCATGTGTGGGATTTGTAGCAGCAAGCGCAATACATATCTTTGGTAGGCCGGGCGGTATTGAACGAACAGAGGACAACCACCGCGAAAGCTTGACGCGGATTCAGCACGAAGCCGGAGCACTGATTACGCGTCTTCGGGGAATGTCGCCCGAAGAAATTGGACGCTTTCTTGATTTTCAAACTTTGAATGAGATGGTCACTGATAAAAAGGTTGGCAAGGTCGGTGATTTTCAACGAGAATTCTTCCTTAAGAGCGTGTTTGAAAAGTCATTATTTCTCAGGCGAGACGTTTGAGCATAAGGCGAATCATAGCCAGATAGACCATGGTTTCGCCGGTTTTGGCTTGTCGTTCGTAGTCGCGATTGAGCCGGCGGTAGCGTCCCAACCA
>DATAUD010000095.1:0-7158 GCA_036268455.1 Verrucomicrobiia bacterium | reverse complement strand
GCAGCACCGCTTGCAACAAGTTCCATCGTTCATCGCTCAAATCCGTCGGATACAAAAAGTTTTGCATCCTCCCAGTCTGCTCATCCCACTTGGACAAATACTGTCCACCCACCCCAAAAATGATTATTCAGACACGCTCTAAAGAAAGAGGCATTCGAGAACGCAACTGAATCAAAATACTCCCCAACTTTGGAGACTCTGCCATCGCGGCATCCATTAACGCAACCGACATCCACATTTGCACGAGCACACAAGAAAACTCGATATTATTGGATCGCATTCGTTCTTGTCGTAGCGATTTCGGCAACTGCGACCATTCGATATTGGCATGAAGAGGCCATTGCTTATAAAGGCTATGATGCGGACCCGTCACGCGGATACGCGGTGGTACCGGGTGATTCAGTAATCCTGATTTCCGGCAACACTTCCCGCCGACTCGATTCCGACTACTGTATTATTTCCGACGCCCAAGTTCTTGAAAATTGCCGTGTTCGTCTGCCCAACGGAGAAATCTGGGAGGCGAAGGGATATAATGCCGAATGTCTTTGGGGCAGACCGTTATTGGTTGCGCAAGGTCACTGGCCTGAGATCGTTCTCTACGCTTTCGCTTTTTTTGTCGTTGCCGGAATGTTGGTAGCTGCAGCAACACCGAACCAGACTCCATTGCACATCGCAGCGCAAACAGGACAAATAGAGGCCGTAAATAGTTTAGTGAGCGATGGAGCAGTCATTAACCTTGTGAACGACGATGGTGACACACCATTGCACCTTGCGGCTGCAAACGGTCATAGGGCGGTAGCAGAATGCCTCCTTGCCCGAAAGGCCAAAGTTAATACTCAAAATAAGCGTGGCAACACGCCGTTATCATTGGCGGTTTCAGCGGGTCACCAAGATATTGTGCAATTACTTCGAGAGAGTGGCGGTCGCTGAACTTACATCCTTGTCTCTAGGGCGCAAGTGAGTCAGCCGCAGCAACAGTGTTTCTCGCGCTCCCTTTCTTGCCGATTCTTCGAGACCTAACGAAAGCAAGGGAAAGATTGTCCCCGCTAGCAAATTCGTATGTAAAATTGCGTCCTGAAAATTGTAACACCAACGAGGCCCAGCTTTCTTCTTGAAATCCTCCATGTCAACGATCCCGTAATGACGGGCAAACGCTTTGACCTTTTGACGCCACAACCAAGCGTGTTCTGAGTTGAACATCATGTGCGGATGAAACGACCGCTCCCGACGTCGATAGCCGAGGTAGCGAACCAATCTCGCGCCTCTGTCCTTTTCAATCCTCGCGTCGATATGCTTGGCGATGTACTTTCCAACGTATTTTGAGATGCCTTCCGCCGTGGATTTGACTGGCAGCAACTCCGTCCGACCGAACCCGTAACGTGATGCGGTCTCCAACCAAAAAGCCCATTCGGACTTAAGTGCCGCCGATGCTGTCCGATAATCACGCTTTGCAACCGCCGCGAAGTCCAATCCTGTTCGGATATCCGCGTCCAACACAACGAGGCAGTGAAAATGCAGCCTGCCGCTTTTCTGACGCTCCGGGACGGCAACTATGCGTTTGTAACGGGCTTTCAACACGCGCCGGTTGAGATTGTTGAACCGCCGAGAGGCTTCTTTAATCTCGGTGATGTGGTCAGCAAAAGTCAGCGTCAGGAAGCCAAGCCGTTCAATTCCGAATCGCTTCACCAGCTCCATGATTTCGCCGGTCAGACAAAACGCCACTTTCCGATGTGCTCCCGTCAGCAGATTCCATGGACTCGCTTCCGCGTTGTCTGAATTGTTACTATTTAGACAAGGAAGGCCGGAGGCGGGCGGCGCTTCGCGCCGCTCCGCCCTCGGCCCTTCCGATGCCGACACCGTAACCGAGCACGACCCGGCCAAAGCCAAACCGGATGGCTCGCTTGTGGCGTTCGTCCGATCTGCCGCGCCGCAGGTCGGTTTTTCTTCGGCAGCACGGTTATAGTTAGCGTTTTCCGGCTCGCTTCGCTCGTCCCCACCGGAAAACGGAATAGAAGCCCCACCTCCTTGGCTTACGTCCCTTTGCGGGTTTCCCCAGGTTGGAGATGGCACGGCAACCCCTGCCGTTACTTGGTTGCACTGGTAACGATGGCAAGGATTGCGTCTTTAAGAGGCTGACTCAGGTTCGGCCACGCATCGACGACGCGCAGCAAATCCGAAGGAAGGTCAGATTCTTGTGATGCTCTTTGTGATGATGAGGGGTCTTTCCCTGGGTAAACGTGCAGGTTCAAACCCTGCAGCGCGCACCATCAGTAAGTTTCCAATTCGGCGGTTTTCGTTGCTTGAAAGTGCCACACTTAAGACTTTATTTTGCATCGATCGCCCGTGTTTTTGCGACTGGTTCGCACAGAAGCGGCGCGGCCCAACGAATTATCTCCGCGGTCAATCCCTTCGATCCCGGCGCGCTGATGTGTCCCTGGCGCAATCGCAAGATTGGAGGCTGGCCCCATGCGAGCCAAAGTTCCTCGACGGATTCCTTCGAGATAAACAAGTCGTGCTCGGCTTCGACGATAAGGATGTTCTCTTTGGGAATCGCCGGGCGACAGGAGGAGAGACTCAACCGGGCGGCGCCCATTGGTTGCCCTTGAAACGCCTCGCGGATGTGTCGGCAGAAAGCGACGTTTTCGATGATGTAATCCAAGTTCGCCACCGGCGTCACCAGGACCACACACGACCACCGCGAATCGTGACATCCGGCAAGCCCGGCGAGCCATGCGCCAAGGGAAATGCCCCAAAGGCCGACAGCCGGACAGCCTTGCTGGCGCAGCCATTCGGCAAAGGCTTGAATTTCCGCGAGGCCCTGGGCAACGGCTTGGACGGTGCGCAGAACATCCGGGCAGAGGAAGTTGCTCCATGAACCAAGTTGTCGCGGGCGGCGCTGGAAATGATAAGGCGCTTCAAGGGTCGCCGCATTTATTCCATGGTGGTTGATGCGCGCTGCAATGCGGGGAAAACGCCAGTGATGATTGATCACATCGTTCCATCCGTGCAAAAGAATGATGGCCGGCCGTTCCTGCCATTGTCTCTCGCACCGGTACAAGCGCCCGTGAACGACGTTATTTCCGGTGTAAGGGGTGGGGCGCGGCGTGGCGAAGGAAAAACAAGACTCCCGTCCCCATTCCACCCGCGCCGGTTGCGCATTTTGCGAGACAAAATCAGCGCTCTCCAAAAACACGCGGGCCTCGGCGAGATTGGGATTTCTTCCTTCCAGCCTCGGTGCGCGAGCGGCGGCAAAATGGATGGCCATCCTGTCAAGGAGCCTGCATAAGCCAGCATTCATCGGCTTTCTCCCATAACCACCCATCATTCTTATCAAAAATTAAGAGAAAGAAAGCCAAAGTTCCGCACAGCCTGCTTGCCGTCCCACCCGTGAATGAACATGATAACGGGCATTATGCACAGGATTTTTCCCTTTCTGGCGGCGACGATGATGGCGGCAGCCATCCCGGCGCGCGCGGCAAACCCGGAACAAGTTTTCCCCGGCATCTGGCGTTTTACTTTTGGCGCGCCCGAGAAGATCACGCCGGTCGCAACCCGGCACTACCCGCCGGCGGCGGAGGGCTTGGCAGCGCTGCCGGAGGTTGCGAAATGCCCGATTGAAGTGAGCGCCACCATTTCCGAACGCGGGGTTCTGGTGCGCGCGCCGCTGGCGTCCAAGGAGATGATTTACGGCCTTGGGTTGCAGCTCCAATCCTTCGAACAGCGCGGCCTCAAGAAGCGGCTCCGGGTCAATGCGGACCCGGCGTGGGACACGGGAGATTCGCACGCGCCAGTACCGTTCTATGTGACGACCAAGGGCTATGGCGTGTTCGTTGACACCGCCCGTTACGCGACATTTTATCTGGGCGACAAGAAACGAAAAGACGAACCGGCCCACGCGTCGAGCGAAGTGCTGATGGAAGTTCCCGAAGCGGCGGGTGTGGATGTTTATGTTTTTGGAGGGCCCACCTTGCGGGAGGCGGTGCAACGGTACAATCTTTTTTCCGGCGGCGGACCGTTGCCGCCGCGATGGGGGCTGGGATTTTGGTATCGAGGACAAACGTCTTATTCACAGTCGAACATACTGAATCTTGCGCGGGAGTTTCGCGAACAACGCATGCCGTGCGATGTGCTGGGGCTTGAGCCGGGCTGGCAGACTCATGCCTATTCGTGTTCGTACGTCTGGTCTTCCGCCTTTCCCGATCCGGCCACAATGCTGCGCGAATTGACCGCGCAACATTTTCACTTGAATCTTTGGGAGCACGCCTTTGTGCATCCTTCTTCGCCGATTTATTCCGCGCTGCTGCCTTTGTCCGGGGATTACGAAGTGTGGGGCGGGCTTGTGCCGGATTTTCTCCAACCACAAGCGCGCTCGATTTTCGCGGAATTTCACGAGCGGGAGCACATTGCGCTGGGCGTCTCCGGTTACAAGGGGGACGAGTGCGACAATTCGGATTTCACTGGCAATTGGTCCTTCCCGGAGATCAGCCGGTTTCCCTCCGGCGCGGACGGCGAACAGATGCACAGTCTGTTCGGTTTGCGGTATCAGGATGCGCTGACGCAGTCTTTCGAGAAACGCAAACAAAGGACGTATGGGCTGGTACGGTCGTCCGGGGCGCTGGCGGCGCCGTATCCTTACGCGCTTTACAGCGATTTGTATGACCACCGCCAATTTGTCCATGGCGTGGCGCAGGAAAGCTTTTGCGGGCTGCTGTGGACGCCCGAAGTCCGCGATTCCGCCAACCCTGTGGAATTAATCCGGCGGCTGGAAAGCACGGTGTTTTCGCCGCTGGCGATGATCAACGCGTGGTATCTCCGCAATCCGCCGTGGAAGCAGGTCAAGCGCGAGGAGAACAACGCCGGTAATTTCGCGGCGGATTGGGAAAAAACCGAGGGGCAGTGCCGGAGCATTGTCGAGCTGCGAATGAAATTCATTCCGTGGCTGCAAGCGGCCTTCGTGCGATACCATCGCGAAGGTTTGCCCCCGTTCCGCGCGCTGGTGATGGATTATCCCGATGATCCCGGCGCGCGCAAGGTGGACGACGAATACATCATGGGCGACGGATTGCTGGTGGCTCCGGTGATCGTGGCCGGCGCAAAAGACAGTCACGGAGGAAAATCTCCGCCGCCTGTCGCCGCCGACGGCGGAACGACGCGCTCGGTTTATCTTCCGCCAGGGGAATGGCAGGATTTTTGGACGGGCGAGAATCGCGCCGGAGGGCAGAAAATTGAAGTGGCCGTTCCACTGGAGCGCATTCCGCTTTTCGTCAAAGCGGGCACGGTGCTTCCATTGGCGGAGCCGACTTTATACACCGATGATCCGAATAGCTGGAAATTGACTGTCCTGGTTTATGGCAACGGAAAGCGGGGGGCGACGTTGTTTGAGGATGACGGGGCCGTACCGGCATCGCTCAAGGAGGTCAGGATTTCCTGGGATGTCGCGCGGAAAACGGGGAACGTCTCCAGCGCCAGCCGTTACGAAGCGGAGAAATGGATCCAGATGCCGGGGTCGTAAAATCGAGAAAAAAAGATCCGGGAGAATCTCCCGGACCTTTGTAAATGGCCACAGCCGCGCTGATTAGGGCAGGATGTGGGTGGAAGAAACGATCTGGCAGGCCGGCTTGGTGCCGACGTTGTTCGCGGTATAGCTGGTATCGAAGGTGTTGGCGGAATCAACGGGGCAGGTCGGCAGTTCGCCAGCGGCTCCGCGGCCCAGGTAGGGCTGGAGTTCGGAATCCTGGGGCACGTCGGTGCTTTGCTTGCGCTGTTCCAAGGCCCACTGGGACTTGGAGGAATCAATCAACCGGAGGTTGTTGATGCAAGCGTTCATTTGGGAGGTGGTGCGGGCTTTGACGAAGTTGGGAATGGCAATCGCGGCCAGCAAACCAATGATGGCAACGACAATCATGATCTCCACCAAGGTGAAGCCTCCAATTTTATTTTTATTAGCAGTTTTTTTCATAGTAATTTTTATGTATTAAATTTTAAGCAATCCAAGGAAAAGCAGGCATCGTGCCATTGACAAATTTGCAAAATAAAAAAGGCTTTGGAGTTTGATCCAAAGCCTTTGTAAGTTCCCGTGACTCAACAAGTCACGAAATCCGCATTAGGGCAGAATGTGTGTCGAGGAAACGATCTGGCATACCGGCTTGGCCCCAACGTTGTTCGCGGCATAGCTGGTTGTGAAGGTATTGGCCGAATCAACAGGGCAGGTCGGCAGTTCGCCGGCGGCTCCGCGGCCCAGGTAGGGCTGGAGTTCCGACGCCTGCGGGGTGTCGGTGGTCTGCTTGCGCTGCTCCAAAGCCCATTGCTGCTTGGAGGAATCAATCAACCGGAGGTTGTTGATGCAAGCATTCATCTGGGAGGTGGTGCGAGCTTTGACGAAGTTGGGAATCGCGATGGCGGCCAACAGACCGATAATCGCGACCACGATCATAATTTCAACGAGCGTGAATCCTAACTTGCGAGCGTTTTTCTTTTGCATATGTATTCTTTCTGTTTACTGCCACGGCCGTGAACATCGCAAAAGGCGGGTTAATAATAATACTGTTTGCGTTCACACATTGCCTTTTGCTGACCGCGTTTTCCAGTGTAGCACCGATCATGCCAGTTTCAAGGCGCTTTTGCGCTTTGGAATGTCCGAGTTTTAAGAGATAAAGCGTGATTTGTCAAGCAGTTACGAAGCGCGCACAACGCCAAAAGAGATGTTTCCCGCCCCAGTGTTTAGGAGGAAATAAACGATTTTCTGAGTGTTTGACTCTCTTTTAATCCAAGAAACCGCTTCGAGGATGGGAGGGAATGTCCAATATTAAGGCAGGCCGTTCCAAAACGAGGCAAAAACGCCTGGGGCCGGGAAGCGTCGGAAAGCGAAAAAGGGTGATTCCATGTTTTCCGAATGGGAATTCCCCCCACTGGCTGGGAATTTACACCGGGTAAAGGCAAATCCGTCGATCTCGCCGCTGCCGTGCGGCAAGCTTGTGGAACAGAAGGAGCTTGAAGATTGGTATTCGCGGCGCGGATTTAAGAGCGTGTTTGAAAAGTCATTATTTCTCAGGCGAGACGTTTGAGCATAAGGCGAATCATAGCCAGATAGACCATGGTTTCGCCGGTTTTGGCTTGTCGTTCGTAGTCGCGATTGAGCCGGCGGTAGCGTCCCAACCA
>DATAUD010000094.1:0-128491 GCA_036268455.1 Verrucomicrobiia bacterium | reverse complement strand
GTAGTCGGAGAGTTATGCTCCGTTACCCCTGTTTAAGACGGGCACGCAAGTTGGTGTCCGTTTCGGTGTCCGTTGCCGACCATCTGTCACCTAAACCATTGTTGCACTAGCAGTTAGGAATGGAGCCAGTTGCCGGATTTGAACCGGCGACCCACGCTTTACGAAAGCGTTGCTCTACCAACTGAGCTAAACTGGCCTCCCAATCGCACCACTAAATTAAGTTTACCCGCCCAGTCTGGCAAGATATTTGCAAAACATCGATGGAATCGCGGCTCAGGTGCGCACATCGACGATCTGGCCTTTGAAAACTTCCAGCGCTTTTCGAATCAATGGGTCGTTTTTGAAATCATCTTTGTTGAATGACGCAGCGACAGGGGGGGCGGATTTCGATGACGACTGCGGCGGAATCGTCGGAACGGCTTTTGGCACATCGGAAGAAGGAGGCGGCGCGGATGTCGGGGATGCGACGGGGACCCTGGGAGAGCCATCGGATTTGATGAATTTAACATGGGCGTGGGGATGGCCCAGTTCGGCAAGTTTGGTCTGAACCAAGGTGTGGTTTTTGGAATTATCCAGTAGTTGCAGATATTCGGGGTCAAATCCAATGGTCAATACGTTTTTTACAAATGAGACAGGATTTGCCCCTATAAAATACGTTTTCACAAACGGACTGGCGCGTCCGACCGCTTCGACTAGTTGAGTCCATAATTGGCTGAGATCGGTCGCCGCAACCGAGGGCGCGGGCGCGTTGGTGGACGGAGGAGGAGAAGCGGGAGCAGGGATCGTTTTCGGAGCAGCCGGGGCGCTGACGCGGGGTTTTGGAGCGCCACCGGCGGCTTCGGAACGCAATTGTTGCACTTGCTTGAGAACGGTGTCGATGCTGACGGCGTTCCGGGCTTCAATCATTTTCAGCAGCGTGACTTCCAACAGGATTTTTTTCGAGGTGGTGTCGCGGAGGCGGCCCTCGCAATCGGTCAATACTTCCAATATGCGGGTCAGGGCGTCCGACTGGAGGCCGGCGGACTGTTCCTTGAGGGCGGCGGCTTCGGATTCGGATGCTTCGATCAAACTCATGTCGCCGCGCGAGACCTGAAAAATCAAGAGGTTGCGAAAATGCGACAATAGTTCGGATACGAGGCGACCGAGGTCTTTGCCCTGATGGGCGAGATCGTTTAACTGGCGCAGGGCTTTTTCTGTTTCGCCGGCGAGAACGTCGCCGGCAAGGGAGAGAATCTGGCCTCTGGCGGCAAGGCCGAACATCGATAACACGTCCGCCTCGGCGATTTCCTTGCCGCAAAAGCTGATCAATTGATCCAAAGTGGATTCGGCGTCGCGCATTCCGCCGTCAGCGCCGCGGGCGATGGCGTGGAGGGCAGCGGCGTCAATCTTCACGTTTTCCTGGCCGGCAATCTGGCTGAGGTGTTTGACAATCAATGCGGTGGGAATCCTGCGCAAATCAAAACGCTGACAGCGGGAAAGGATCGTCGGGAGGACTTTTTCCGGCTCGGTGGTGGCAAACATGAATTTGACGTGGGCCGGAGGCTCCTCAAGCGTCTTGAGGAGCGCGTTGAACGCCTCCTTGGTCAGCATGTGGACCTCGTCAATAATATAAATTTTGAATCGCGACGAGGCGGGAACGTATTTGACGGTTTCGCGCAGTTCGCGGACCTCGTCGATGCCGCGATTGCTGGCGCCGTCAATTTCGAGGACGTCCATCGAGCGGCCTTCGGTGATTTCGTTGGCGCGGGGATCGTCGTCGGGGAAATCGACTTTGGGGCCGTCGGTGCAATTGAGGCACTTGGCAAAGATGCGGGCAATGGTGGTTTTGCCGGTACCGCGGGGGCCGACGAAAAGATAGGCGTGGGCGATGCGGTTCTGAGTGATGGCGTTGGCGAGGGTTTGTGTGACGTGGTCCTGGCCGACGACATCGGCGAACCGTTGCGGGCGGTATTTTCGCGCTATGACCTGGTATGACATGCGATTTGAAATTAAAGGAAATGCCAGGGTGACCACGGCGGACGCGAAGCAAACTGCCGTTGCTGCATTCCTGCCCTGGCGGGGTTCGTAAGTCCGCGTTCCATGGGCCCTGGCAAAACCGGCATCAGGATAAAGCCCGATTCCTCTCTCAGCAAGAAATGATTGAAGATAAGCTGTAGAGTAAAGTATGAAACCAGGAATGAGCAGAGTCGCAACGTTCAACGAAGCCGATAAGGCTGAAGTCGCAAAGAACCGGCTGCAACAAGCCGGCATAAACGCGGCAATTGTGGATGAATCCAAGCTGGAGAAGTATTTTTACATGTCCAAGCCGCTGGCATCCCAAAAGGTGTATGTGGAAGACAAGGACCTTCGCAGGGCGCGGGATTTTTTGGAAGACGCCGACAGGCAGGACCATATATTAAATGGCGAGGTTCGGTGCGTCCAATGCGGATCGGTCAGAGTGGAATATCCGCAGTTTCCGCGGAAGTTTATCACGACCACGCTGGTCGAGTTGTTCTGTTTCTTGGGCATTATCGACAAGACGTTTTTTTGCAAGGACTGCCACCATACTTGGCCGGTAAAGGTCACGCTTCGTCCGAAGATAGACCGTCTCAACTGGCCGGTGCCGCACGACGGCATGGTCCGGCAGGAGAAGGGTTAACGCAGCCAAAACAACTTCTTGGCTTCGCTGCTGAACGTGCCTTATATTTACGGGCATGTACGTGACAAGGATTAGAAGTATCGTTATCGCTGGGTTGGTTTGTTTTGGCTTGGCGTCGATTTGTAAATCAGACAACTTGGTGCCGCTGGTAATTAAATTGCCGGCCCCGGCGTTTGTCGGAACGCCATCGGACGCTCCGGTTGGCGCGAATGTTGAGAAGCCCACAGGCCACCCGCGTCCGCCGTTGATGGTGCCCGCAGGCGTAAAGAATGTGGCACTGGGGAAACCCGTGACCACGAGCGACACAAACCAAGTTGCGGACAACCTGGTAAAAATTACCGACGGCGATAAAGAAGCCAGCGAAGAAGGCACCGTTTTGTTGCGCAAGGGGGTGCAATGGGTGCAGATCGATCTCGGCGCGCCGTATGAAATTTACGCAATTGTCGTCTGGCACGCGCACGATACGCCGAAGGTTTACCATGGAGTGATTGCCGAGGTGGCCGATGACGCGAAATTTACGCAAAATGTTCGGACGTTGTTCAACAATGATCAAAGCAACGTGGATGGCCTCGGCGCGGGAACGAGCCGCGAGTATTTCGAGACGAACGAGGGGAAATTAATCGAAGGCAAAGGAACCGTCGCTCGTTATGTGCGGATGTATTCGAAGGGGAGCACGGAGAGCAGGCTGAACGAATACACCGAGATTGAGGTTTACGGTCGTCCCCCGGCGAAATGACCGCCGTCGGTATTCAGGGTGTTTCGAATAATGCGCCAGAGTAGGTTGCCTTCCAAATGCCTTTTTGGAAGGTAATCGAACGCCCCGGCAGCCATTAGTTCTTTTTCGACCGCCCCGTCCTCGACTCCCGTCAAAACAATGATGCGCTTGGGAGAAATGCAGGCCGCGATTTTTCGAAACGTATCGAGCCCGGTGGAATCCGGCAGCGTCAAGTCCAGGAGAACCACGTCGCGTCGGCCAGCGGCTAAAACTTCCTTTGCCTCGGAAACGCTGCCCGACGTGTCCAAGTGGAACATGCCGGGAGCGGTATCATTCAGGAGTTCTCGAACTAAACGAGCGTCTCCGGGATTATCCTCAACAAGCAGCACGTCGATATGCGCCTGGGCCGACGAGGTCTGGGTCATTTGCGAGTGGGCAATCGAACGATTGTGAACCAAAAGTTTTCGATGGATTGAACCATGACGATGAACTGGCTGAAATCAATCGGTTTGGTAATATAGCAATTGGCGTGGAGATGGTAGGACTTTGCGACGTCTTCTTCCGCCTTGGAACTGGTGATGACGACGACGGGAATTTGCCGGAGCTTCTCGTCATTTTTGATTTCTTTGAGGACTTCAAGCCCGTTCATTCTTGGAAGATTTAGATCAAGAAGGATTATATCGGGCATGGGAGCATCCGCGTATTGTCCCGTTTTGCGCAGGAAGGTAAGGGCTTCAACTCCGTCTTTGGCGACATGCAAGATGGTGTGCACCTTCGCATCTTTAAGGGCCTCTTCAGTCAGACGAACGTCACCGGGATTGTCTTCCACCAGGAGGATTTGAATTGGGCTTACACTCATTACTTATCCGAATATAACGGATTGCGCGGCAAAGTGAAATAGAAAGTGGAGCCCTGCCCCGGTGTCGATTCCACCCGGATCGTTCCGCCATAGGCATCGACGATTTTCTTGCAAATGGCCAGGCCGATTCCCGTGCCCGGGTATTCGTGCTTGGAATGAAGGCGCTGGAAAATGACAAAGATGCGGTCGAAATACTCGGGAGCGATACCGATGCCCTGATCCCGAACGCCGAAAAGCCATTCCGTCTCCTTGTTTTCGACGGAAACGTGGATCTTCGGCGGCGTATTTTTCCCACTGAACTTGATGCCGTTAGCAATCAGGTTTTGCAAAAGCTGCACTAATTGGTTGGGGTCAACATCCACCTCGGGCAACGGGTCGTGCGTGACAACAGCACCTGTTTCGGTGATGAGGGCCTCAAGATTTTTGAGGACATCGCGGAAGCAAACATCAACCGAAGTCCGAACCGGTTTGGCGGCGCGGGAGCCCACTCGCGAATAAGCCAGAAGGTCGTCGATCAACTTCTGCATCCGTTGAGCGCCCGAGACAGCGAACTCAATAAATTCGTTGGCGTCCGAATCAAGCCGGCCTTTATAGCGACGGCCCAGAAGCTGGCAGTAATTGGAAACCATGCGCAGAGGTTCCTGGAGGTCGTGGGACGCAACATAAGCGAACTGTTCCAGCTCACGATTGCTGGCATTAAGCAGTTTGACCGAGTCGATCAGCCTCGCCTCTGATTCCATGCGCTTCCGCATGGCCTGACTGGTGAGCCAGCCTGAGCCGGCCACGAGTATAAGAGTCAGGATCGTGCCAGCCATCAGGACGGCTACGGATCGGCGGGTTCCAGCAACAAGCGATGCCTCCCTTGCCCGAAGCAGGGTGTTTTCCTGGTATGTCATTTCCCCGCAGAGACGCCGGACTTCATCCATTGTCTTTTTGCCTTTATCCGTATTGACAATGATCAAGGCGGCAGCCTCGCCTTGGCTTCGGCGAGCCGCCAACGTATATTCAAGCTCATCGGCCTTCAATTTGATGAGTTCCTGCAACCGATCCATCGCTTTCAGGTCAGGGTGGGCAACGGCCCTAAGCGCGCGAAGCCTGGAGAGCAAGCTGGGAATTTTGGAAACCGAAGTTTGGAGGGGTTCCAGATAGGAATCTTTTCCCGTCAGCAGATAGCCCCTTTGGCCTGTTTCCGCGTCGGTTAACTGGAGAAGGAGATTTTGAATAACATCCAATGTCAAAAGGCTTTGTTCGCGCAGGTCGCTGGCCCGAAAATAGGACCGAAACGTGGAATAAGAAGAAACGAAAATGAGCAGCACGATCCCCAAAGCCACGCCCAGAAGTATATTAACCGGTCTTTGCTTAAAATCTGTCATCCTTGCAACGAAGCTTCACTAGCTACGTGTTTAGCGTAGAGTCTTGCAGATGTTTGGCCGCTTGCCAAGGAATTCCCAACGGACTGACGACTATCCGGGTCAGTTTTATCGGAGAGCCACCATTATTTTGTCGCGGCCTCGGCTTTTCGCTTTTTTGCTTCCTCGATGACCCTTTGTTCCAACTCGCGCGGCATTTCCGCATAATGATCCAGACGTTCGCTGTGCAAGCCGCGTCCCGCCGTTAAAGAACGGATCACACTCGAGTATTTGTAAAGCTCGCGGGCCGGCACTTCCGCCTTGATGACCTGGAATTTTCCGTCGGCGTCGATTCCCAAAATCTTGCCGCGCCGGCTTGAAATATCGCCCATCACTTTTCCAAGGCAGTCCTCGGGAATGCGCACTTCGATTTGGTGGATCGGCTCCAACAGGCATGGCCGCGCCTTCATAAACGATTCCTTAAACGCAAAATAACCGGCGATCTGAAACGCGATGTCCTTGGAATCAACCGGGTGCATTTTGCCGTCGTAAAAATCGATCTTCACATCAACAACTTTGTAACCCGCCAGAATCCCCTCGCGGCACGCGTTTTCAACTCCATGCCTGACCGACGGCACAAACACACGATCCACATTCTGGCCAGAGAGGGATTCAGTGAAATCCACGCCTGAGTCCCGCGGCAAAGGCTCGATCTTCATCCAGACTTCCGCGAACTGCCCTGCCCCGCCGGTTTGTTTCTTGTGACGATATTTGGAATCGCCCGTCGTTTTGATGGTTTCGCGAAACGGCACGCGCGGTTCGCCCAATTCGACGTGCGCGTTGAAGCGCCGCCTCAATCGGTCAACGATCACTTCCAAATGCAGTTCGCCCTGCGCGGATATGATCGTTTGATGCAATTCGGAATCAACCCGGTGCAGAAATGTCGGGTCTTCCTCGTGCAGCGCCGCCATTCCCGCGGCCACCTTGTCCTCCTCGCCTTTGGCCATGACCTGCAACGAAGCATGAATCGTCGGCTCGGGATATTGGACTTTCGCCAGCTTGACTGGCCGCGACGAAGCGCAAAGTGTGTTTCCGGTATGGGTATCCTTCAACTTGACAGCCGCGCCAATGTCCCCGCCGCACAACTCTTCCGTTGTCACGCGGTCTTTTCCGTTAAGGAGGTAAATCTGGCCAATCCGCTCCGTCGTTTGGCGGTCGGCGTTGTAAAGTTCCATGCCCTGCTTGAGGGTCCCGGAATAGACGCGGAAAAAAGACAATTCGCCAAAATGGGCCTCCGCCATTGTTTTGAAAACATGGGCAACCGGTTCGGGGTCCGCCAGGCGCACTTCTGTTACACCGCCGCCGGAATCAAGCGCCGCGTATCGCTTCCGATCGACCGGCGACGACCCGTATTTGGCAATGAAATCCATCAACCGCGCGACCCCAACGTTTGCCTCCCCCGAGGCGCAGAACAGCGGAATGAAATGCTGGCCTTGCACCGCCGTGTGTATGCCCGCGCGAAATTCCTCCTCCGACAAGCCGCCCTCGTCAAAATATTTTGTCAGCAGCGTGTCATCGGACTCGGCAATGTGCTCGATCAATTCGCTGTGAAGCTGCTTGACCTGCGCTTCCCATTGCCCGGTGGCCGGCACTTCGGTAAACTTTCCGCGCCCGCCGGAGTTTTCGTAAGTCACGATTTCATTGCGAAGCACATCAAGCACCTGGTTGAAGCCGGGACCGGCGTTGATGGGGAGATTCATCGGAAAAACGCCCGCTCCAAACTGTTCCCGCGCCGCGGCAAGCGTCTCGTCGAAGTGCGAATTGAGCTTGTCCGCCGCAGTGACAACAAGAATTTTTGGAATGCCAAAGTCCGTCGCGTATTTCCACACCCGTTCCGTCCCAATGCCGATCCCGTGCTGCGCGTTGACCACCACGAGCGCAAAATCAGCCACGCGCAACGCGCTCAACGCCTCGGAGATGAAGTCCAGGTAACCCGGCGTGTCGAGAATATTGAATTTCTTCCCCATCCATTCCGCGCGAAGCAGGGAAGTTTGGACGGAAATCTGCCGTTGCTTTTCGCTGACGTGGTAATCCGAAGCTGTCGAACCTTCCGCGATTCGCCCCATGCGGCCGATCACGCCGGCGCAGGCTAGCATGGCTTCCGTCAACATCGTTTTGCCACTTGAAGCGTGGCCAACAACGGCAAAATTGCGAATATCCTGGGGCGCGTATTTTTGCATAATTCACAAGCCGGCAAGGACCCGGCAAACCCGTCGTCCAGGGCGACGCCGCCATATAAGCACCACAGTAGGAGAATGCCAAGCGATTTAAGTCAACGAAATTTGGAATCTCAAAAAATCAGGAAGGGAGTTTTGCGGAACGGCACGACTTTGCGAGTTGGCTCGCCCAGCGCCAAAATCCGCCCGACAGAATTTCCATTTCCGAATCCCTTTCCTGATTTTCGGAGTTTCAAATTAAGAATCCGTCCCCTTCCCTCGTTTTCTTGGCATCCGTGCATATCCGCGCGCGCCGACATTTAAGAGCCTTGATTTTTTCCCCAAAGAGCCTGACCTTTTTAGCCAAGATGGTTCTGGTCATCGATAATTACGATTCGTTCACCTACAATCTCGTTCAATACCTGGGCGAGATGAAGGTGGACTTGGAAGTCCGCCGCAACGACCAGATTTCACTCGATCAAATCCGCGATCTCAATCCCGAGCGCATCCTTGTATCGCCGGGGCCTTGTTCGCCCCGCGAATCCGGCCTGTCCAATGAAATTATCCGCACATTCGGCCCGAAGGTGCCGCTTTTTGGCGTCTGCCTTGGGCACCAATGCATTGGTTACACGTATGGCGGCGATGTCATTGTCAATCATCGGATTATGCACGGCAAAACATCGCCTATCCATCACAATGGGCGCGACCTCTTCCAGAACATGCCCAATCCCTTTGCCGCCACCCGCTATCACTCCCTCGTCATCAAACGGGAGACCATTCCCGACTGCCTGGAAGTGACCGCCGAAACCGACGAGGGAGAAATCATGGGGGTCCGCCACAAGGAATATCCGGTATGGGGCGTGCAGTTCCATCCCGAGAGCATTTTGACCGAAAGCGGCCGCCAAATCCTGCGGAATTTTCTGGCGATGCGGGCCTGAAAATTAGGCAGCGTCGCAATTTGAAATCAATCCTTGTTTGCAAGGTACAAAAGCCAAAGGCCCATCACAAGGCCAACAATTACAAAGAAAGGATTCCAAATTAGCTGCCGGATGTTAATTGAATTCTTGTGACGCTGTGGCGCGTATGATAGTTTGCTTGCGTGAGCAAACTTCATGAAATCGAGGCGGCGGCGGATGCACTGACCCCGAATGAGAAACAGGAATTGATGTTGTTTCTTGCCACTCGAATGCGCGGACATGGATTACAAATGCCTGAACCGCAAAAATTCTCTCGCGAGCAGATGGAAAGCTGGATCGCGGAAGATGAAGCCGACATGCGCCGCTTTGAGCAAGGCACGTGAGGCTGTTTCTTGATACCAGTGTCCTCTTGGCGGCCAGCGGATCGATGACCGGCGCATCACGTGAAATCTTTCGCCGCGCATCGCGTAACCGTTGGACGCTGATTTCAACTCCTTATGCAATTGAAGAGGTGCTCCGGAATCTCCCCGACTTCCCGCCATCCGCCACCGCTAACTGGGTGCGCTTGCGGCCCAACCTGCTGATAATGGACGACGTGCTCACGCTTGATTTGCCCGTCGTATTCCCTGCCGGAAAAGATCGTCCAATTTTATTCAGCGCCCTGGCTTGGGCGGACGTCCTCCTTACGCTGGACCAGGGTGATTTCGCAGGATTGATGGAAAAGCCGTTTTATGACCTGCTCGTGATTAAGCCCGGAGTATTTCTGCAGCGTGAACGGGCCGCCGGAAGGCTTCTGTAATCCTGCCCAAAATTAGGGCTTGTCAATCCGGTGATCGCTGTTAGGTTATGCGGCCTTGTTTTATGAAAGAGAATTTACATCCTAAATACATGGAGTCGGAAATCCGTTGCGCCTGCGGCAACATCATTAAAACCCGCTCCACCAAACCATCCATCATGGTCGGCATTTGCAACGTCTGCCATCCCTTTTACACCGGCACGCAAAAATTTGTCGATACCGCCGGTCGCGTTGACAAGTTCCAGCAACGCATGGTCAAGACGCAGGCCGCCCAGGCCGCCGCCGCTGCCAAGAAAAAGAAAAAGTAGCTCCCTTTTGATTCACCCGCCCGCCGAAGTCTTTTCTTCAGCGGGCGGGTTGCATTTTATCCAGGTCGTGAGATGAACCTCCGCCCCTACATCGAAAAGTATTCCCGCCGTCTCGAAGAAGTCGAAGCTGCTTTGAGCGACCCAAAGCTTTTTGAAAATCCGGCCCGGTTCCAGGAGATGTCCCGCGAATACGCGCGTCTCAAAGAGCAGAACGACGTCGGCGAACGCTACCTCAAGACCGTGGACG
Source organism: Verrucomicrobiia bacterium (assembly GCA_036268455.1). GTDB lineage: Bacteria > Verrucomicrobiota > Verrucomicrobiia > Limisphaerales > Palsa-1400 > DATAUD01. The sequence continues at coordinate 118,446 of DATAUD010000094.1, read as the reverse complement.
ACTTGGCGCAACACACTGAATTGCTCAAGACCGAGCCGGCGGAAAGCGAACTGGCGCAATTGGCCCGCGAGGAAATTACCGATCTTGAAGCGCGGGAACGCCGCTTGGGCAAACAGGTGCAATTGGGCCTGGCTCCCCCTGACCCGACAGATTCGCGCAACACAATCATCGAGATCCGCGCCGGCGCGGGCGGTTCGGAATCCGCCCTTTTTGCCGCGGATTTGTTTCGCATGTACTCCCGTTATTGCGAAAGCCGCGGATGGAAAATCGAGCACATGGACAGCAGCCCGTCCGACCTCGGCGGTTTCAGGGAGGTGATTTTTGGCGTGACCGGCACCGACGTTTTCAAGCGCCTTAAATACGAAAGCGGCGTTCACCGTGTCCAGCGCGTTCCGGCGACCGAAGCCCAGGGCCGCATTCATACCAGCACGGCCACCGTCGCCGTCCTTCCGGAAGCACAGGAGGTCGATATCGAAATCCGTCCGGACGACATCGAGATCAACGTCTGCCGCGCCTCCGGCAAGGGAGGGCAAGGAGTCAATACGACCGATTCCGCCGTTCAAATCATTTACAAACCGACCGGCATGATCGTCCGCATCGCCGATGAGCGTTCGCAGCAAAAGAACAAAGCCAAGGCAATGACCGTGTTGCGCTCGCGTTTGCTTGAGGCCAAGATCGCCGAGGAGGACGCCAAATACGCCGCCCGCCGCAAGGAACAAGTCGGGACCGGCGAACGCAACGAACGCATCCGCACCTATAATTTTCCGCAAAACCGCGTGACCGACCACCGCATCGAATTAACGCTGTACAATCTGTCCAAGTTGATCGATGGGGACCTGGATTGCGTTATCGAACCCTTGATGGCGGATGACCTGGAACACCGGTTGGCGGAGGTAAAATTGTGAATCCAAAAGGTTTAATATTTGACTGTGACGGAACGCTCGCCGACACCATGCCCTTGCATTGGAAAGCCTGGCAAGTCGTTGCCAACCGCTACAAACTCCTCTTTCCGGAGGAGCGTTTCTATGCTCTCGGCGGCGTGCCATCGCGCGATATTCTGCAGATGCTCAGCGCCGAGCAGGGACGTGAGTTGGACCCGATTGCCGCGTCGAAGGAAAAGGAGGCTGAGTATATTCCGTTCCTTTCCCAAGTGCAGCCGATTGAAGTGGTGGTGAGCATCGCCCGCGCGAATTATGGGAAAATTCCAATGGCTGTGGCTTCGGGCGGACTTCAGACGCACATCAACGCCGTCCTGGAACATCTGGGAATCCGCCATTTCTTCAACGCCGTTGTGACCAGCGAAGACGTGAAACGGCAAAAGCCCGCGCCCGATATTTTTCTGGAAGCCGCCCGCCGCCTCGGCATCGAACCCCAATTCTGCCGCGCGTACGAGGACACGGACCTTGGGTTGCAGGCGATTCGCGGCGCAGGCATGGAAGCAGTGGACGTGCGCTTGATGCGCAATGAAGCGCCCGGACGAACCGCCTGATTACCCTTTGATGACCATCGCGCCAGACGCCGGACGCGAGCCAAAAATTGTCGCCTCCATGTCCGTCTTTTGCTTATAGTCGGCGGCGAGCTTTTTGGAAATCGAGGCGACGGCGTCCTTCTTGACCAGCGCCACGGCGCACCCGCCAAATCCGCCTCCGGTCATCCGGCAACCGAACATTCCCCCGGAAAGGCCGATGGATCGCGCGATTTCCACCAGCGCGTCCAACTCAGGGCAACTGACTTCGTAATCGTCCCGCAATGAATCATGGCTGGCGTACATCAATTCCCCCACCCTAGGCCAATCCGACAGGCGGACGCGTTCAGCGGCTTTCACGGTTCGATCGATCTCTCCAATGACATGCCGCGCGCGCCGAAAAACTACCTCGTCCATTTTACCTTTCGCGCTTTCAAGGGCAGTCGAGTTGGCGTCGCGGAGAGAAGGAACGCCCAAAATCTTTGCGGCCGCCTCGCATTGCGCGCGCCGTTTGGCGTATTGGCCGCTGCCTAATTCATGTTTGACGTTTGTATTGGCAATCAGCAATTCGACTCCAGGATCGCGCATTGGCACCAATTCCGTTTTGCGCGACCGGCAATCCAACAAAAGCAAATGGTCCTCGCGCCCCATGACGGAAATAAATTGGTCCATGATCCCGCACGGCACGCCGGCAAATTCATGTTCCGCCTTCTGGCACAGCAGCGCTTTTTCCACGGGATCAATCGGTGTGCCCGAAACGGCCTCGATCAACGTCGCCGTGCAAACCTCCAGCGCCGCGCTGCTGGACAATCCCCCGCCCAACGGCACCGTCGAATGCAGCAACACCTCCAGGCCGCCGGGATTGATTCCCCTGGCTTGAAATCCGGCAAACACTCCGCGCGGATAATTGCTCCACTTTGGAGTGCCCGGGCGAAGCGGCCCGGACAAATCAATCGTCGCGGGTTCCGGCTCGGACGTGGAACGAATGTGAACGGAATTTTTCCCGTCCGAACTCCGGTCCGCCGCCATGACGGCAAAAAACTCGATCGCCATCGGCAGCACAAAACCATCGTTGTAATCCGTGTGTTCCCCAATGACGTTGACTCGTCCCGGCGCGGCCACAATCCAGCGCGGAGGCCGACCGAAAGCTTTCGTGAAGTCCGTCGAAACCTGGGCGCAAAGCTCTTGCAATTTCATCGAAAAAGGCGGGTCAGGCTTTGGGTGGGTTCTTCCGGCCGCGCACCGCGCCGAGCAGCATCGCGCCGCCAAAAATCAATTGGACGATTCCCCAAATGATATTGATGTTGGCGCCGAGCGAATGCCGGTACATTTCCGTGTCGGAGTTGGTGGCAACGCCATAAATCAGGAGCAGCGCGCCAATCAGCGAAAACATGATCCCTATCGGCCAGCGAATATCGAGTCCCATAGTTCTAGTTCCTTTCTACCAAAAGATAATGTTAAGAATGACACAGCCAATTAGCAAGATCGTGCCCAGCACCGCCGGGCGCAGCAAAAACGCCTGCTCGTGATCCTGGATTTTCGGCGTCATCGAATAGACCAGTCCTTTGAGCTCCTCATCCGTTTTGGTCCTTTTCGTCGCCAGCGAAATTCCGAACGTCAAAATAAAGCAGGCGGCGAAGGCGAAACTGGCCAGCCAGAAATTCTGCGCCATTTCGCTCGGAAACGTCTGCACAACGTGCAAGTAGCCGCCCTTGATGCCCGGCGCGTTCCCGGCGGCGATTGTCAACGAGTGGAAAACAGCCGACATTCCTGTTCCCCCCAGCAATCCCAGAAACGCCCCCGTGCCCGTCGTCCGCGCCCAAAACATTCCCAGCAGAAACGTCGCGAACAACGGCGCATTGACGAAGCCAAACACCAATTGCACGACATCCATCGCGTTGGAATAATGCCTTGCGAATAATGCGCAAGCAATGCTCGCCAAAATTCCCACAAATGTAATGAACTGGCCCATCCGAAAATAATGTTGATCGCTCTTATTGGGAGCCAGATACGCCTGATACAAGTCGTAAGTCCAAACGGTGTTGAAAGCAGTCACGTTGCCCGCCATCCCGGACATGAACGACGCCAGCAAGGCCGTCAGAGCCAGTCCCAACAATCCCGATGGGCAATATCTTTTGACAAGCGAAAGGATGACGCTGTCGTAATCATTTTCCGCCACCGCACTTTGAAGGCGGTTTCTAATCTCCTCGTCTGACAAGGGCGTGGCGGCATTTTCCGTAATCAGCGCGGTAAATTTCGTCTTGTCCAACTTCAGGCCGCCGATATCTATGCTGACCGCCTCAAGGGCCGTGCCTGCCTGTTCCGGCTTCGCCGCTTTGACGTCCGCCACGGCGGCATCCGCGCCTTCTATTATTGCCACGGGAGGCAGCCGATAATTCTTGCCCGGGGTAGAAGCCAGGGCGATTGCGATGATTCCCGGTAAAATCACCAGGACGGGAAAAACCATTTTGGGCACCGCCGCGATCAACGGCGTGCGCCGCGCCGCCGTCATATCCTTCGCCGCCATCGCGCGTTGGACCACCAGGAAGTTCGTGCACCAATACCCGAACGACAGGACAAACCCGAGTCCGAACACAATGGCAAACACATCGACGCCCATGGGATTTGCCGAGGGGCCGGCCAGCACTGGTTTCCATGCGCTGGTCCACGCATCCGGCGCGAATGTTTTGTCATTGAGATAAAGGGCGGAGGGATTTTGCGCGACATCGACCAATTTGCCTTTGATCATGTCCCAACCGCCCATGTCCTTGAAGCCGAGATAAACCACTGGCGCAAAGCCAAGAACGATCATGAAAAATTGGAGCACTTCCGTGTAAATCGCCGAAGTCAACCCGCCTTTGAGCACATAAACCAGCACCACCGCCGAACAAATCCAAAGGCTTGCGTCGTAATTCCAACCGAGCAGAAGATGGAGAAGTTTTGCCAGCGCGTTCATCGAAATGCCCGAGGCAAAAACCGTCATCACCGCGAACGTTAGGGCATTGAGGCAGCGCACCCGCTCGTCAAAGCGCAGTTTCAGATATTCCGGCACCGAGCGCGCCTTCGAGCCGTAATAGAACGGCATCATAAACACCGCCAGAAAAACCATCGCCGGAATCGCCCCAACCCAATAGAAATGCGCCGTTGAAATGCCGTATTTCGCCCCGCTCGCCGCCATCCCGACCAGTTCGAGCGCCCCGAGATTGGCCGAGATAAACGCCAAGCCTGTCACCCATGCTGGAATGGAACGGCCGGACGTCAAAAAATCCGACGAAGTCTTCATGTAACGCCGCAGCGCAAACCCAATGAAGATCACGAAAACCGTGTAAGAGAGAAGGATCGTGTAATCGACCCAGGCGAGATGGATTGGTTGCATATCGAATCAAATAAAGAGACAACGATGCCGTGACAAGATTTGAATGACCATGCCCGGATTCTTCGCAGAAATCCCGCCAAGGGCAACAGGAAAATGATTTACGTGTCAAACTCTCGCCCGTTGGAGGCTTCCAAATATCCATCGCTTCCCTCCTTGCATTTCGCCCGCAATCGCCCCAAATTGGGAACGATCAGGAGCGCAAACGTATGTCCAGCATTGGAAAAATTGTCAAACAAGCTGCGCGTATGCAGCAGCAGATGGAGCAAATCCAGGCACAATTGGCTGCGCGCACCGTCGAAGCCTCCAGCGGCGGCGGCGCTGTCAAAGTCATTGCCAAATGCGATGGCTCCATTAGCTCAATTAAAATCAACCCCCAGGCCGTCAATCCCGAGGACGTCCAATTGCTGGAAGACATGATCGTCACCGCCGTTAATTCCGCCCTCGATCAGGCCAAGCAGGTTTCTTCGGCGGAAATGAGCAAGGCCACCCAGGGTTTCAGTCTGCCGGGCTTGATGTGATCCCAATTCAGTGCCTCTGCCAGAACCCATCACCGTCCTGACCGAAGCCCTCTGCCGCTTGCCGGGCATCGGCCCGCGTTCAGCCGAACGCCTCGCCCTCCATTTGGTCCAAAGCGAGCCGGACGTTTCGCAGCGCCTCGCAAACGCAATCCTGAGCGCCCGCGCAAAAATTCGCCTTTGCAGCGTTTGCGGCGCGTTGACCGAGGCCGACCCCTGCTCCATTTGCCAGGATTCGCGCCGCGATTCCGCCCTTCTTTGTGTCGTCGAACGACCGCTGGACATTTTCGCGCTGGAAAAATCCGGCGGTTTTCGCGGCAAATACCACGTGCTGGGCGGCAGAATTTCCCCAATGAACGGCGTCGAACCGGAAGATTTGCGCATTGCCGAATTGGAATCACGCCTGGGAGGCGTGACGGAAATCATCGTCGCGTTGAGCACGGATGTCGAAGGCGACGCCACCAGTTTTTATCTCGGCAAACGGCTCGCCGGCAAAGGCGTGAAAGTCTCTCGCATCGCGCATGGCCTTCCCGCCGGCACCGGCCTGGAGTTCGCCGACGAAGTCACGTTGAGTCGCGCATTGGAAGGAAGGCGCGAACTCCTCCCATGAAGATTCCCAAGGTCGTTGTCTTTGATCTCGGCAAGGTGCTGGTCGATTTCGATTACGGCATTTCATCCGCAAAATTCGCAACCAAAAGCCGCTGCAACGCGGGGCAGATTCGCGAATTAATCGATCACGCTCCCCTGCTCTATCGTTTTGAAACTGGGCTATTAACGAACGAACAATTCTATGGCGAAGTTTGTTCAACCTGCGGGTTTTCGGGCAGTTTTGTCGAATTTTACGAAATATTTGCGGATATCTTTACTGAGATCCATCCCATGACGGCCATGCACGCCGCCCTTCGCGCGCACGCTGTCCCCACCTATATTTTTTCCAATACCAACGGAATCGCGGTCGCCCACATCCAGAAAAAATTTCCCTTCTTCGCCAATTTTGACGGCTATGTTTATTCCTTCCAACAAGGTGTAATGAAACCGGACGCAAAAATCTACGAAGTGGTCGAAAATCTCACCGGCCATCGGGGCAACGACATTGTCTATCTGGACGATCGTTTTGAAAATTTCGACGCCGGCCGGATTCGCGGCTGGCGCGCCTTCCTGCACAAGTCGCCCGACGAAACCATCCCCGTCCTGCGCGAATGGGGCTTGCCCATTGACGCCTAATTGGCGGGATTCAACAAGTGCCCCGGCACCTCCGGGTCTCCCAAAGAAAACAGGCGCTCGGAAAGATCGTTTAACGCCCTCCTCGCCGGCTCGAATTGTTCCGAAAGCGTGTCAAATACTGATGCCAAATCATACCGCGCCGCCAGGCGATGATGGCTGGCGGCACGGTAATTGGCGCGTCCCAAATCCTGATAATATCGCAGTCCCGGCGCTCCCCGCCGTTCCACGCGATGCAAAATATGCTCCGGGAAAACGCCCGATAAAAACAGCGAATGATTCCCTATGTGCGCCCGAATGCAGAATGCCGTGTGGTCATCCGCCGTCTCAAGGGCCGTCAGCATTTCAAAGAAATATTGCAAACGCCCTGGACGACCCGGCACCACGCAATCCCTGCGTTCCTCGCGGGAAAATTGCGTCAACAACTCAGCCACGTAATCCGCCACCCGCCGGTCATCCAGCCCCGAACGCCGCAGCACGTGTCGCACAAGAACGTAAAAGTAAAGTCGCGCCGAGACGCGCAGACACCCCCTCTGCTCAAGAAGGGCGCGGAACAACATTTCGTCATCCAGTATCAAGTCCCGCGTTTCGGGGTCGGCTAGGAGGGATGTTAGAGAAGCCGCGTCGTTTCGATGCTTTCCGAGGACACCGAGGATGAAATCCACGTCTGACGCCGTGAACTGGACCCGGCAATTTGCCTGAATCACTTTCATCGTTTATTGGACAGCAATCGTTATGCCACGTTCGCACATGAGCGCGATTCTTGCAACCATCCCCGCCCCCGCCTATTCTGTCCTCGTGATATCAATCAAATTGCAATCTCCATGAGTGTGCGTGTGCGTTTTGCCCCAAGCCCCACCGGCTACCTGCACATCGGAGGCGCCCGGACCGCTCTTTTCAACTGGCTTTATGCCCGCCATACCGGCGGCACATTTATCCTGCGAATCGAAGATACCGATGCCGCCCGCAACACGCGCGAAGCCACCGAAGTCATTCTTAAAGGCTTGAGCTGGCTTGGTTTGGATTGGGACGAAGGTCCCGCCACTCCCGAACCAACCGGCCCCAGCCGCGGAGATTTTGGGCCGTACTTCCAGTCCCAACGCGGCGCCATTTATCAGCGCCGTGTCCAGGAATTGAAAGACAAAGGCATGGCGTACGAATCCGAAGGCGCTGTCAAATTTCGTATGGAACGCGCCCCAATCGTCATCCCCGACCTCATCGTAGGCGGCGTCACGCGCGAATTGACCGACCGCGAACAAGCCGACCCTGATTTCGTGATTATCCGCTCCGATGGACAGCCTGTGTTCCACTTTGTCAATGTTGTGGACGATTTGGAAATGAAAATCACCCACGTCATTCGCGGCGAGGATCACCTTTCCAACACTGCCAAGCATATAGCTCTTTTTCGCGCATTTGGCGTGGAACCCCCGCATTACGCGCACATCCCGCTCATCTTAAATCCCGACGGCGCAAAAATGAGCAAGCGCGACGTCGGAGCTTCTCTCCAAACCTACATGGACGATGGCGACGTTCCCGAAGCCGTCGTGAATTACCTTTGCCTTTTAGGTTGGTCCCCCAAGGAAAACCGCGAGAAATTGCCGCTGCCAGAAATCATTCAGCGTTTCGACCTCCCGCAAATCCACCGCAACAACGCGCGTTTCGACATCGATAAATTGCGCTGGCTTGGCGGCGAATACATCCGCGAAATGCCCCGCGAACGATTCCGCGAGATGGCCATCACAAGTCTCAAGCGCGCCGGCTGCAACCTCGAAGCCTATCCGGCGGATTACATCAATGCCGCCGTGGCCACCTGCGAAGGAAAAATCAAACGCTTCGGCGAACTCCCTGCCTACGCCGGTTTTTATTTCACCGATGACATCCAGATCGACCCCGCCCTCGCCGCCAAGGAATTTACCCCCGAGAGCAAACCCCGCCTGCAAAAACTGCGAGACGCCTTCGCCCAATTGCCGGATTTCACCGCCGCCGAGATCGAAAAAGCGTTAAAATCCACAGCCGCCCAACTCGGAATCAAAGCCGGCCCCCTGGTGCATCCCACCCGCCTGGCCTGCACCGGAAACCCATCCGGCCCCAGCCTGTATCACCTCCTGGAAATCCTCAGCAAAGAAACCGTCCTAAAACGAATCGACAAGGTTCTGGCGCAGGCCTGAAAGCGGAACTATATACTCAACGCAGGGCCACCCAATTCACGGCCAGAAGTTCGTCTAAAAAAGCTTCGGCATCAGCTTCATCGCGGTCGCCAAAAGCGCCTCGGTGCCGTCAACAAGTTTTCTCAATCGTTGAAAATGTTCTTGCTCGTCATCCCAAAATATGGATCGGATCGTTCATATGAAACGAAACCAAAAATCTGCGCGATCTATGTTTAAAGAAATTGGCAAGGTGCGCTGGACGCAATTCGATGCGTTTGCAGTTAAAACCAAACTGGGTGCGACATTTCTCTTGAGTCCCAACGGAAACGAGGACAGGCCAACAAGGGTTCACATTGACGAAATACATGTTCCCCAAAAACTTCAAAGGAAAGGCATCGCCACCGAAGCAATGTCAGCTCTTTGCTGGTTGGCAGACAAGTATCAAGTATCAATTTAGCCTAGAAGGCGGACCAATTGGTTGGAGCGATTGTTCATGGCGCGACAAATTTGTGGAATGGGTACTGCGTTTTGGTTTTGAGCCAGACCCTTATGAGTTTTTAGCAAAGGTTGACGATCCTAAAGCATTTTATGTTAGTCGGCTCCCGCGGGATGCAAAACAATGCCGTTAGCTGGACCACTGATTTTCCAAGGCCAACGCTTCACTCGCTTTCGTATGCATGTCAGAAACCAAGTCGTAGCTGGTGAATCGCGTTCTGTCTGAAATAGAGGAGAATGAAGGGTGAGCGATCTTCGAGATAAACTCCTGTTTGCGAGGCCCGGGAGATACGATGCGAAATACAGCGTGAAAAGCATCGAACAAAACAAATTTCAAAAATGCGCTGTGCATGTCTGTTGTGTTTTCGACTTCGATAAACTCGGAGGGCATTTTGCGGTCGTTAAACCAGATGGCATCCACAGCGGCCGCCCGACGAACCACATGCTCGTATGTGAACGGATAGATGTCGTCAACCGTTACCATGTCGCCAAGTTTTTTGCCGAGGAATATCCGTGAACGATCTTGTTTGGGAACAAACGTCTTTTGTTTTTTGAGGTTGCCGAGCTCAACGAGCAAACCTTGGTAATAGCTGTGATCGCTTTCAGGTTTTGGCTTTGATCGCAGATCAGCAGGCAATTTGTCTTTGGCTTCCACCAAAGCTCACAATCCAGGGCGGATTCGAAAAAAATATTGGTGATTTTGAACGATGCGATTTATGGATTTGAAGGGAGTCTTCGTTCCCCATTCCACGCCGGGAATTTTCAAGGCTTCTTTGTAAAGATGGCCGAGTGTTGCATATCCATCGTTCGCTTTCATTGCTTCGACGACCGCTTCGCGTTGGTTCATGGCGGTAGATTGACGGACTTACCTTTGGTCGTCATGTAATTTATTCGAGGCTCCCAATATGATTTGAATGCGAAAGCCCGCATAAAGCCGGCGGGTGCGTGGATGCTCATCGCCGGCGCGCTGGTGTCACGGCCCTCCCGGCCATGTTTTGATTGTGCTTTTCATGCATCGGTGATGGTCGCTCGAAAAGCTGATTTCGCGTTGTTTCGGAGGACAAAAAACTTGGCATTCTGATTGCTGCAAACGATGTGCGGCGTTTCCGACCGAAGCACACATTGCCATATGTTTGTCCAGATATGAATCCAGTGGCGTTGAATAATATCCTTGAATGAAATTCATCCAATGAATGAAACGCTCGATAGCAGGCAGTTGACGGCTTTTGTGGCGCTCGCCAAAACCGAGAGCTACATGGAGACGGCCCGGCGGCTTCATCTGACACCTTCGGCCATTCACCATGCCATGCGCGCGCTGGAAGAGGACGTCGGGTGTCGATTATTTGCCAAAATGGGCAAAAAAATTGCCCTGACCGAGGCTGGCGAAGCCTTGTTATACCACGCCCTCCGTGCTCTCGATGAATTGGAGCAAGCTCGCCAGATGCTGACCCATTTGAACAAATGGGGAACCAGGCGATTACGAGTGGTGGCGGATGCGGATTTTCTTTCCGTTTTTCTCAGGCCGGTCTTCCTGAGGTTTCACAAGGAATTTCCCAACGTCTTGCTGCAAGTCAGGTCTTTTGATCCTGACGAATCGTTCGACCTGCTGGAAAGCGGTCACGTCGATGTCATCTTCACCGGGAAACCAGCGGAAAACGATGCCGTGGATTCTTTCCCGGTAATGACCGATTCGTTTCACCTGATAGTTAAATCCGGGCATCCGCTGGCGGTCAACAATGGCGCGCTTCTGGATGAATACAACAAGTATCCCTGTTTCTTGATCAAGCACTCCAGTCACCAACGGAAACAAGTGGAGGATTTTATGCTGAAGCAAAAAATCAAGCTGAACATTGCCGGGGAAATTGAAGACCTGGGGATACTCAAGGACCTGGTGAAGCACACGCTGGCAATGAGTTTCCTGCCGGGCTGGAGCATCGCAAAGGAATTGGAAAATCATGCGGTGGTTGCCCTGCCCTATGGACGCAAGGTTTTCAAGCGCGCCTGGAGTCTCGTGTATTCCCGAAGCCGTCCGCTCAACCTGACTGAATCCACCCTGCTGAAACTCTGCCGGAAGCGCGTCTCGCAAGCGGAATTGAAGGCCCAGGATACTGTCAAAGTGGGAGTGCTCCACTCATTAAGTGGAACCATGGCCATCAGTGAAACGTCCTTGCGCGACGTTTTGTTGTTTGCCTTTGATGAAATCAACAGCGCCGGCGGCGTCAAGGTGGGCGACAAATCATACAAAATTGACCCGGTGATTGTTGACGGCGCCTCCAATTGGCCGTTGTTTGCCGAAAAAGCCAGGGAACTCCTGGTACATGACAAGGTGGCTGTGACCTTTGGCTGCTGGACCTCCGTGAGCCGCAAATCCGTGCAGCCGGTTTTTGAAAAGCAGAACGGATTGCTTTTTTATCCCGTGCAATATGAGGGTGAAGAATTGTCCAGGAACATATTCTACATCGCCGAAACGGTCAACCAGCAGGCCATACCCGCGGTGAATTACCTGCTCGCCCAAGGCAGGAAAAAATTCTACCTGATCGGCACCGATTACGTTTATCCCCAAACCACGAATTTGATCCTTTACATGTATCTGCTCTCGCATGGCGTTCCGCCCGAAAACATCGGTGGCGGCGTGCGCAAGGATGATTCCGGCAGAGTCGTTTCCGCGGGCGCATACGTTCCATTTGGCCACACTGATTTCCAGCAGATTGCCGCGGAAATAAAAGGCTTTGCCGCCTCCGGGGACGCCTGCGTGATCAACACGATCAATGGCGCCTCGATCGTCCCCTTCTTCAAGAAAATCGTGGCGGCGGGTTTGAAGTCGGCGGACTGTCCGGTTGTATCTTTCAGCCTGGCGGAAGACGAGCTCCGCAGCTTGCCAACCAAGAAACTTGTTGGTGAACTCGGTTGCTGGAGTTATTTCATGTCGCTCAAAACACCGGCAAACAAAACCTTCCTCAAGAACTGGTACAGTTGGCTGAAAACTGAAAGCTACCCTGGTGTTATCAAGGAAAAGCGAACTGTGGACAGCCCGATTGTTCTTTCTTACAGCGGCGTTTATCTGTGGAAGAAAGCCGTGGAAAAAGCCGGCACGTTTGAAGCGGATGCCGTCCGTAGCGTGCTCGAATCGGGTGAGATCAGCTTCGAGGGTCCCAGCGGCAAGATCACCGTTCAAGCCAATCATCACTGCACCAAGAATGTTTACATCGGCGAGACCACGGCCAATGGCCAATTCAAGATTCTGGAGACCTTCCCGCAGGTCGTCGGCGAGCCTTTCGTCGCCGAAACGTTCTTCTCAAAACACTTGGATGAGAAACTGTTTGCCAAAAATATATTTGTCCACGACAAACCGCCACTGAACCCAAACGCGGTTGCCTAGCCAGACTTGCGCTAAAAAATCCCTTTGACATTCCCATGTTTGTATGGGAATATTCAATTGTGAGAAAAAATCGTTCTTTGAAAACCGGGAGCGCGGGCTCAAAAGGTTATGTCGGTCAAGGCAGTCAAACCAGGTCAAACCCAGTCAAACCACTTTCGCAGTCAAGGCAAAGTCCGGACAAATATTGCAACAGATTGCAGTTACGCGTCTTATGAATATTCCAAGCTCGCTCACTTCGGTTTTCGATCAAGGCAACATAAAAATCGACAAACTCCGTCCGCAAATCTAATCTGCTAAAAATGGCCCTGCAAAATATACAGCGTTTCGTGGTGCTCATGTTGGAGAACCGTTCCTTCGATCATCTCGTCGGCTACATGAAAACCGTCAATCCCGCCATCGAGGGTTTGAGCGGAGGCGAGTTTTCCAATTATCCCAATCCGAACAATCAGCAGCCACCGCCGGTCCCGGTTTCGCCAGTGGCCAGCACGACGATGCCGTATGACCCAAACCACGAATTTTGCGACGTCCAAACCCAGCTTTACGGGCCGAGTCCGACTCAAACCTGCACAGACCCGCTTGGACCATGCTGCGCCCTTCCCGCGAAGAACCCAGCGGCAATGAGCGGCTTTCTCGCCAGCGGACTTGCCGCAAATCAAAGTCAAAATGGAATCGGCACCGGCTCCGAGGTGATGCAGTGCTTCGCGTTCGGCCGGGTCCCGTACATCACTTCGTTGGCGCAGCAATTTGCGCTTTTTAATTTCTGGTTCTCCGCCCTGCCCGGCCCCACCTGGCCCAATCGTTTCTTCGTCCACGCCGCAACTTCAGGAGGACTCACCGACAGTCCGGCCACCGACCAGATCGTCCAGGGCTTTTCATTTCAGGGCGGGACGATTTACGAAGCGCTGGCCAATGCGGGCAAAGACTGGCGCATCTATCACAATGGCCTGCCGCAAACCGCCGGCATCGACAGCCTTCGCCAGGCTTACGTCGATCCGTTTACGACGCATTTCCGCGACATGAAGAATTTCGCCCAGGACGTCCAGGCCGGAATCCTCCCCGAATACACCTTCATCGAGCCGAATTACGATTCCGGCGAGGACTACGAAAAAGGCGATTCGATGCACCCCTTGAACGACGTTTCCGGAGGCGACCTGCTCGTGAAACAAGTCTATGAAACCTTGCGCGCCAGCGAACTTTACTGGCCGGAGACGATGCTGATCGTCACCTTTGATGAGCACGGCGGCTTTTATGATCACGTGCCGCCGCCGCCCGCGATTCCTCCTGGCGATAACCTCACCTACCAAAATAAAAATCACCCGTTCGGTTTCGATCTTTACGGCATTCGCGTGCCGGCCATCGTGGTTTCAGCCTACACGCGGAAAGGAACAGTGATCGGCATCGACATTGCCGACGCCACGACTCACTTCGATCATACTTCCATTCTTGCCACGGTCGAAAAACGCTTCGGATTGCGTCCAATGACTAATCGCGATCTCAAGGCCAACACTCTGGAGGCGGCCTTGAACGCGGCTCAACCGCGAACCGATGCTCCAACAACTTTGCAACCTCCGATCTAAAAGGTCGCTTATGCCAGCAAAACCAGATGCCCCCCTGTCGAGTAACCAGCAGTCGATGTTGGATTTGGCCCTGGCCTGCCATTTGAAAATAGCCGACCCCGGCGAACATCCGGTCATTCGCGCTCGGCACCAGGCCATCAGAACGAAAAAGGAGGCGGCGCAATACATCAACGAGGTTGAAACCAAAATTCATTCCCGACGCAAATTCCGTCCGCCCATGCCTACGCTTTCATCGAAGGTCATCGCCGCCGTCGCGCCGAAGGTCAAATCGGTCAAACCGATCCTGACCAGCTCCGCATCCTCGGCCTGCGTCTTCGTTTTGGTGATTTTCATGGTTCGCGCCGGACTTTTGTCCAACGGATGGAATTTCGCGCTCGTCACGGTCGCCATGTTTTTAATTATGATGGTGATTGGCGTTGGCGCCAACAATCGCGTCCTTGGCGTTTTGATAAATGAAAGAAACTTGATGAGCCTGTCGCGATTTCAAATGGCCCTGTGGACGATTGTCGTCCTGGGCGCCTATTTCACTTACGCGCTCGTAAGAATTAAAAACCACGATCTCACCAACGCCTTGAATGTCCAAATCGACTCCAATCTCTGGATACTTTTGGGAATCAGCACAACCTCGCTCGTCGGCACCCCTCTTTTGCTGAACACCAAAAAGGAGAAAGACCCCGCCGCGTCCGTAATTCCAAAAATAGCGGCCCTCACCGACGAAACCAGCCAGGACGTCGCCGCCAACCGCCAGGGCACCCTCTATGGCAATCCTTCCCCCGCCGATGCCCGTTTGACCGACCTGTTCCAGGGCGATGAACTCGGAAATACGCTCCACGTGGATCTCGCGAAGGTGCAAATGTTCTACTTTACAATCATCGCCGTCATCGCGTTTTTCGTTATCTGTTTCAAAGCCGTGATGTCCGGCGCTCCCCTTGCCGATAATGCTCAACTGCCCGTGTTGCCTTCCGGGTTGGTCGCGCTATTGGGCGTCAGCCACGCCGGCTACCTGACGAGCAAAGGCACCAGCCATACCAAAACCCAGTCGTAGTCCAGTTTGTGAATTCCCCCAGTTTCGATTTCAACCGCAAGGCCCGGGAAGAAATGATCCACGAGGGCTTCCAGCCCGATTTTCCCCCGCAGGTCGTCAAGGAAGTCGCCTACGCCCAGGCTGCTCCGGTCCAAAACGCCGTCCACCGCGATATGCGCGGACTCCTCTGGTCGTCGATCGACAACACTCAGTCGCGCGACCTCGATCAGGTCGAATGGGTCGAGCGATTGTCGAACGGAAACATCCGCGTGCTGGTCGGCATCGCCGATGTCGATTCCGTTGTCACCAGCAACTCCGCGACGGACGCGCGCGCCCGCGCCAACGCCACTTCCGTCTATACCGGCGGCCCCGTTTTTCCAATGTTGCCCGAGCGGCTGTCAACCGATCTGACATCATTGTCCCAGGATGCCGACCGCCGCGCCATCATCATGGAATTTGTTGTCAGCCCCGGCGGCGACGTTGTATGCGCCGAAGTTTGCGCCGCCGTGCTTCGCAACAAAGCCAAATTGAATTACAATCAGGTTGCCGCGTGGTTGGGCGGTGCGACCGCGCCCAGCCTCCCTTCGGATTTGCGCGAGCAATTATTCCTCCAACAGGAAGCCAGCCAGCGCCTCAAAAAATTTCGCATTGAGCGCGGCGCGCTGACGTTCGGAGGCGTGGAAAGCATCCCGCTCATTGTCAATAATTCCGTGCATGGCTTCGACCAGATCGGGCAATCCGCCTCCCGCGATATCATCGAAAGTTTCATGATCGCCGCAAACGTGTCGATGGCCCAATTTTTGCGCAGGCAAAATTTCCTCTGCCTGCGCCGCATCGTCCGGACGCCCAAACGCTGGGACCGCATCCAGGCGATCTCCGCCGAAGCGGGAACAAAATTGCCGGACGCGCCCGACTCCAAGGCGTTAGGCGATTTTCTCGCCGCGCAAAAGCAGAGCCACCCGGACACTTTTCCAGAATTATCGCTTGCCGTGCTCAAGGCTCTCGGCCCGGGCGAGTACGTCGTCGAGCATCCCGGCAGCGAGCACGAAGGCCATTTCGGATTGGCGGTGGACGATTACACGCATTCGACCGCGCCGAACCGCCGTTACGCCGACTTGATCATGCAACGCCTGTTGAAGGCCGCCATCCAAAAACAACCCCGCCCGCTTTCTGAAGCCCAGTTGTCGGACCTCGCCGCCCATTGCACTGAGCGGGAAACCGCCGCCCGCCACGTCGAGCGGTTTATGAAAAAAGTCGCCGCCGCAATTCTGCTTGCCCCGCAGGTGGGCAAAACCTTCGACGCCATCGTCACCGGCGCTTCCAACAAGGGAACATTTGCGCGGCTTCTGGCCGTCCCCGCGGAGGGCCGAATTCTTCACGGCGAAAAGGGATTGGACGTCGGCGACAAAACCCGTGTCAAACTAATTAGTGTTGACCCACAAAAGGGCTTTGTCGATTTCGACGCGGCGCGCTAATCCTTCTTGGGCGAAACCTTCTGGGCCGGCGTGCGCAAGGGGTAGAGTCCCGGGCAGCACCCGAATGTTTCGTGGAACACCTGGCTGAAATGGCCGAAACTTGAATAGCCCACTTCCAGCGCCGCCTCGGTGACATTGAATTTTCCCGACCGCAGCAATTCCGCCGCGCGCTCCATTCGCAATTGCCGAATGTATTGGGGGATCGTCATCCCCGTCGCCGTCGAAAACGTCCGGCTCAAATGAAATGGACTGCAACCCACCGCGCGCCCGAGTTCTTCCAGCGCTGGCGGTTCGGCCAGTTTTTGGCGCAGGACGGCGATGACCTTCTCGACGCGCTCGGCGGCCAGCCTGTGCTGCCGCTCGCAAAACAATTCCTCCTCGGACGGCGTCACGAAGAAAAACTCCGCCGCCACCTCGAGCGCCTTGGCCTGATACCAGAGCGGTTGCGCCAGCAAGAGCACCGGCGCCTGCCTCAAAGTCGCAAGCAATTGTTGTTGACGGCTCGTAAGCCGGAACGTCGGCGCGACACTCGATTTCTCGGATCGGCCGGCGGCAACATCCCGCACCAAAGGGTGCAACGACGCGGCCGATTCACCCAAATTCCGGCGGACAAAATCAAACGACATTTCCACGGTAAGAAATTGGTGCCGCTGGTTCGCGGATCGAGTCGCGCGCAACGGCTGCTCGCCGCGCCTGTAAAATCCCGCCGTCAGCGGCGCAAACTCCGCGTGCGATTTGTTGAAGCTGACACGGCCCTCCCCTTCAAGATTCAGGCAAACTTCCACACTGCCGGGATGAAAGCTCTTGCCCCAATCAAATTCCGCCGCTGCCTCGAAATCGTGCCACTCGAAACTAACCCCGGTGCCCAGCACGCTGCCATGCAAATGGCGCCACCCTTCGCCGACTTCGCGCCACGCCGGGATTTCCGTGAACGCCGGCACGACACCGAGTTCCACTATGTTGCTTTCCTCAATTTCCCGTCTGGCGGTTTTAGCCACGCTCACAATCTGACACAATACGGCCCTTTGGTAAATTTTAAACCGTCACGGTTAAAGCGCCTTCATTTTGCCGCCCCATTTCCAGTCGCGAATCTCCGGCATGTCCTCCCCGCGTTCCCGGATGTAATTCTTGTGGTCGATCAACTTGTTCCGAATCGCCTGGCTGAGGTAAGCCGCGCGGGGCCCGAGAATGGGAACACGATCAATGACATCCTTCACCAGGTGAAACCGGTCCAGTTCGTTCAACACAACCATGTCAAAAGGCGTCGTCGTCGTCCCCTCTTCCTTGTAACCGCGCACGTGCAAATTGTGGTGATTGGTCCGGCGGTAAGTCAGCCGGTGGATCAGCCACGGATAACCGTGATAAGCGAACACGACGGGCTTGTCCTTCGTGAAAATGGCGTCGAAGTCCGCGTCGCTCAATCCGTGCGGATGCTCGGATTTCGGTTGCAGTGTCATCAGATCGACAACGTTCACCACGCGGATTTTCAGTTCCGGGAATTCCGTGCGCAACAATTCCACCGCCGCCAGCGTTTCCAGCGTCGGCACGTCCCCCGCGCACGCCATCACCACATCCGGTTCCGCGCCCGCGTCGCTGCTCGCCCACCCCCAAATGCCAAGGCCCGCCGTGCAATGTTTGACAGCCTCATCCATCGTCAGCCATTGCGGCGCCGGTTGTTTGCCCGCGACAATCACATTGATGTAATGGCGGCTGCGCAGGCAATGGTCCGCAACGGAGAGAAGCGTATTCGCGTCCGGCGGCAAATAGACGCGGATGATCTCCGCCTTCTTGTTCATCGCGTGGTCGATGAATCCCGGGTCCTGGTGGCTGAACCCGTTGTGATCCTGCCGCCAGACGTGCGAACTGAGCAGATAGTTCAGCGAGGCAATCGGACGCCGCCACGGAATGTGCCGCGTGACCTTCAACCATTTGGCGTGCTGGTTGAACATCGAGTCAATGATATGGATGAAACCCTCGTAGCAGGAAAAGAAACCGTGCCGCCCCGTCAGCAAATACCCTTCCAGCCATCCCTCACACAAATGCTCGCTCAACACCTCCATCACCCGGCCGCTCGGACTGATGTGGTCGTCCGTTTTTAAAATCTCCCCGGCGAATTCGCGATTGGTCACCTCAAAAAGGGCATCCAGCCGGTTCGACTTGGTTTCGTCCGGCCCAAAAACCCGGAAGTTTTTGGCATCATCGTTAAGCTTCATGACATCCCGCAGAAATCCTCCCAGCACGCGCGTCGCTTCGCCCATCACACCGCCCGGACGCGGGACTTTCACCGCGTAATCTCGAAAGTCCGGCATTTTTAAATCGCGCAAAAGCAATCCGCCGTTCGTGTGCGGATTCGCGCCCATGCGTCTCTCGCCCTTGGGCGCCAGCGCCGCCAATTCCGTCTTGAACGCCCCGCGCTTGTCAAACAATTCGCCGGGCTTGTAGCTTTTCAGCCACTTCTCAAGCAGCCGAAGATGACTCGGCTTTTTGGCCAGCCCGTCCAGCGGCACTTGATGCGCCCGCCACGTCCCTTCAATCTGAACGCCATCGACCACTTTCGGCCCCGTCCAACCCTTGGGCGTTTGAAACACAATCATCGGCCACATCGGCCGTTTGCGAAAACCGTTTTGGCGCGCGTCCGATTGTATCCGCCGGATATCTTCGACGATTTCATCCAGCGTCGCCGCCAGGGCCTGGTGGACTTCGTCCGGCTCGTCGCCTCCGACAAAATAGGGACGGTAACCGTAGCCGGAAAATAATTGCTCCAATTCCTCCCGGCTGATGCGGGCCAGCACGGTCGGATTGGCGATTTTGTAACCGTTGAGGTGCAATATGGGCAGAATGGCGCCATCCGTCTCCGGGTTTAAAAATTTATTGAAGTGCCAGCTTGCCGCCAGCGCGCCTGTCTCCGCTTCCCCGTCGCCCACCACGCACGCGGCGATCAAGTCCGGATTATCAAACACAGCGCCCGCCGCGTGAGTCAGCGAATAACCAAGCTCGCCACCTTCGTGAATCGAGCCGGGCGTTTCCGGCGCGGCGTGACTTGGAATTCCGCCGGGAAACGAAAACTGTTTGAAGAGCTTCTTCATCCCCTCTTCATCCGGCGCAATGTTTGGGTAAAGCTCCGAATAGGTTCCTTCGAGGTAAGTTTGCGCCACCACCGCCGGCCCGCCATGCCCAGGCCCCGCGATGAAAAGCATGTTCAGGTCGTATTGCTGGATAATGCGGTTGAGATGAACGTAAAGGAAATTCAACCCCGGCGTCGTTCCCCAATGCCCGAGCAGTCGCGGCTTCACGTGCTCCAGCCGCAAAGGCTTTTTCAAAAGAGGATTGTCCAACAGGTAAATCTGGCCCACCGCAAGGTAGTTCGACGCCCGCCAATAGGCGTCCATTTTGCGCAGCAAAGGTTCCGCTAATGGTTTCTTCATGTGCGTATTCTCGGTTGAATGTTATTGACTCAAAAGCCGCCAGACCGCTTTCGCGATCACGAGTTCCTCGTTCGTGGGAATGACGCGCACCGTCGCGCCTCCGTCGGCTTTCGGCGAAATGACCGCCGCATTGGCGGCGTTCTCGCGAGGGTCCACCGTAATGCCCAAAAATTCAAGCCCCGCGCAAATGCGTTCCCGCACCACCGGAACATTTTCGCCGATCCCTCCGGCGAAAACCAGCGTTTCAACTCCGCCAAGCACCGCCGCAAACGCCCCGATCCACTTGCGCGTTTGATAACAAAAAACGTCGATCGCCTCCGCCGCGCGCACGTCCTCCGCTTCGCGCGCCAGCAGGTCCCGCATGTCCGAACTGGTTTCCGAGATGCCGAGCAATCCCGATTCCGCATTGACGATGTGTCCGAATTTCTCCGGCGTCACTCCTTCGCTCATGCACAAATAAGAAAAGACGCCGGGGTCCATGTCGCCCGTCCGCGAACTCATCGGTATCCCCGCCGTCGGCGTAAAGCCCATGCTGGTATCGACGCTCTTTCCATCCCGCACCGCCGCGAGGCTCGCCCCGTTGCCGAGATGCGCCAGGATGACGCGTCCCCGCGCCGGCGCCGGTCCCGCCAGACGCTCCAATTCCTCCACCAAAAAAGTAAACGACAACCCGTGAAACCCATAACGCCGCACGCCCTTGGCGTCGTATTTCCGCGGCAGCGGCAAAATCTTGGCGACGCGCGGCATCGTCTGATGAAAGGCAGTGTCAAAACAGGTGATTTGCGGAATCCCCGGCAGCCGCTCCTGGAAAATAGAAATCAACTGAAGCTGTCCCGGCGAATGTTCCGGGTCAAACCTTCCAATCCGTTCCAACTCCGCAATCAAGTCAGGCGTGACCCGTTGCGGCATACTATACTTCGGCCCGCCGTGCACAACACGATGTCCCACCGCCGCGATCTTCACCGCTTCCGGCCGCCGCTCTATCCAATCGATCAAAAATCGCGCCCCCGCCTTATGGTCCGGCGCATCGACATTTTCGTTTGTCGGCTTCGGGGAACGAGGACTCCGCCATTGAAATCCGGCCGGTCCGCTCCCGATGCGTTCCAATTTTCCCGACAGAATCGGCGACGCCGGATCGTCCTTGGAATAAACGGAAAACTTGATGCTCGAAGACCCGCCGTTAATCACCAGAATTGTTTCGCTCGCGCTCATGTCCCATCCCGCCGTTTCACCGACCTTTGACTGGTAAACCCAATTTCACCCGCCGTCAATTTCTGTCACCAGTATTGGTGACTTGGTGAAAAACCGGGCCAAGGCTATTGTTTCTGCGTTGACGGTGCCAAAACGCAGGTTCCGTGTGTTCAAATGCGTGATGTCTGCCACGCGGCGAAAGTCAATACAACGATTTCACTCGTTTGTTCTCATAAACGAGGGGCCGGACGAAAGTCCGGCCCTCTTTGTTTTAACCGGCCATCTCGCGCAACATTTCGCCCAATGCCCGCGCGCCGCGCTCAATTTGTTCCGGCGAGGAATATTCATCAGGCCGATGGCTCACGCCCCCGCGGCACGGAATGAAAATCATGGCGCTGGGGCAAATCCGCGCCATGAACAAAGTGTCGTGATACGCGCGGCTGATCAGCTTCAGGCTGGAGAATTTCAGATCGTGGCAAATTCGCACAACCTTCTCCACCAGCCTCGTATCACAAATGGCCGGCGCATCCGCATTAAGCCGCTCCAATTGAATTTCGATTCCACGGCGGCGGCAAATTTCGCTCGCCGCGGCTTCGATCTTCGCCAACGCAATATCGCGACACGCCACATCGGTATCGCGCAAATCAATCTCCAGATGCGCCGCGCACGGAACGCTGTTAATCGCCCCAGGCTCAATCCGAAAAACCCCGGTTGTCGCGACTGTATCCGGGCTGCCGCTGTTAAGCGCCGCCTGTTCCACCGCCAGCGCGATTTCCGCTCCGGCAACCAGCGCATCGCGCCGTCCCGGCATCAAAACCGCGCCCGCGTGGCCACCCACGCCCGTAAGGCGCAAACGCAGCGAAGACGGCGCCGCGATTTTTTCGACAATTCCAATATCAACCTTTTGCCGTTCCAGAACCGGCCCTTGTTCGATGTGCAGTTCGACAAAACCCGCCAGGGCGTCAGCGCCAAGCCGGACGGAATCAAGCGATCCTTCAACGGCCGCCCGCTGCCGCCAAAAATCAAGGCCGTGCCCATCGGAAGAACGAAGAGACGCAATCCTTTCGGCCGTCAGCGTCCCAGCCATCATCCGGCTTCCCAAACAACCGATGCCAAACCGCGTCGGTTCCTCCGCCGTAAAAATGATCAATTCAATCGCGCGGCCCGGCTGGTATCCGCTTCGTTGCAGCGAGCGAATCGCTTCAAGCCCCCCGAGCACTCCCACCACGCCGTCATATTTCCCGGCGTTCGGAATCGCGTCGATGTGCGAGCCTGTGGCAATCGCGGGCGCGCCCGCATCGCGTCCCTCCCACCGCGCAAACATGTTCCCGACGGCGTCCTGCCGCACCTTTAACCCCGCCTCGCGGCAAAGTTTTTGAACGTAAGCGCGCCCTTTAATATCCGCATCCGAAAACAACACCCGCGTGACCACCGGCGGCTGATTCTCCGAAATGAGCGCCAGTTCCTCGATTTCCCGCACCAGCCTGCCAATGTCAATTTCCAGCGAAGCTTTCACAAGGCGCGATTGACATCCTTGTAATAAATATAACTGGCCGGAGCGTCCCCCATCGCCACGAACCATTGCGGGCAATACGGCGCCATCCAGATCACATCCCCGCTTTGGACTGGGTGCCAGTCCGCGTCAAGACGATATATCCCCTGCCCCGCCAGCATCAACAATCCATGCTCCATCACATGAGATTCCACAAATGGCAGCGTCGCGCCCGGTTGGTAGGTGAAAATGTTCACCGCCATGTCGAAGCTCGGATCGTCCGGCAACAGCACTTGCAAACGCGCGTCCTTATTCCCAAGAAACGGCTGGCCCGCAACATCCGCCGCGTCGCCCACAATGACTCCCGGCCTTTCCCACCCCGCCAGCGGCTCAAACTTCTTCTGGAAAATGAGCAATTGCGCGCCACTCGATTGGTAAAAATGAAAATCCGTCTGCGCCGGAACATACGCAAACCCGCCGCCGGCAAGCTTATGTTTCGCTCCGCCGAGATTTGCCGCGCATCTTCCTTTAATCAAATAAACCATCCATTCGTTCTCGCCGGAATTTCCACGCCCTTCTCCGTTCGCTTGCAAATCAACCTGGAACTGGCAAAAGCGCGCACCCATCCCGGGCGAAATTTGCGCGATCACCACGCTGTTTCGCCATCCCGGCAGGCAACTGGCGACGAATCCCGACGGCGTCCGCAGCGCATAACGGCCCTTGACCACATCGCGGGTATGCCCAAATAACTGGTTTGCTTTCATTCGATGCCTCTATTTGTGACTCGTAAATGGCCAATCGTAAATCGTAAATTATCACCATGTCGGATAGTTTGGTCATCAACGAGATTTACTTGAGCGTGCAAGGCGAGAGCACCTGGGCCGGTTTGCCCTGCGTGTTCATCCGCCTGACCGCCTGCAATCTTCGCTGTTCCTATTGCGACACTGCCTACGCTTTCACGGAAGGACGCAAAACACCGCTGCCCGAAATCCTCTCGCGAGTCGAAGAATTGGCCAGGCCATTCACAAATCATCGCGGCCTCACGCGCCTGCCTCTGGTTGAACTGACCGGCGGCGAACCCCTGTTGCAAAAAAATTCCATCCCGCTGATGAAGTCGCTTTGCGACGCCGGTTTCACCGTTCTGCTCGAAACCAGCGGCGCTCTCGATATTGGCTCGGTCGATCAGCGAGTGCATCGCATCATGGATTTAAAATGCCCCAGCAGTGGCGAATCCGCCCGAAACCGATTGGAAAATCTCCCGTTGCTCAGGAACACGGACGAAGTCAAATGCGTCATCGGAACTCGTCAAGACTATGAATGGGCGAAGGAAACCGTTCTGGATCGCAAACTGGCGGACACCTGTCCAATCCTTTTCTCCTGGGTGTCTCCCCTGCTCTCGCATCAGCGGGACAAATCGCTCAAGGCTGTTCCCGAAGGCCAGGTTCCGATCACGCGGCAGCAATTGGTGGAGCAGATCATCGCCGACGCCCTCCCCGTGCGCTTTCAACTGCAAATGCACAAATTCATCTGGCCGCCGGACCAGAAGGGCGTGTAAATGACAACTCCCACCCAACGCGTCCTGGCCGACCTCCGCGCTTACGAATCGCCGAACATGCTCGCCATCGAGTCCGATGGTTCGTGGCCGATCGTTTGGGAGCGCGCCCGCGGAACTCACGTCTGGGACGCCGAAGGCAGGCGATACATCGACTTGACTGCGGCCTTTGGCGTCGCGGCCGCCGGTCACGCGAACCCGCGCGTCGTCGCCGCCGGTCGTCGTCAAATGGGCCGCCTGCCTCACGCAATGGGCGATGTCCACCCCCACGCCCTCAAGGCCCGGCTCGCGCGCGAATTGAGCCGCATCACCTTCGAACGCTGGAGCGGCGGCCTCCATTCCGGCAAAACCATTTTCAACAATTCCGGTTTTGAAGCCGTCGAAGCCGCGCTCAAGACCGCTCTCCTTGCAACTGGCCGGCCCCGCATCATCGCCTTCGAGGGAGGGTATCACGGTCTCGGTTACGGCGCGCTCAACGCCACGCACCGCCCCTTTTTTCGCGCGCCGTTTCAGACCCAATTGCGCGAGTTCGGCCATTTCGTTCCATTTCCAAAAACCGCAAGCGATGTGAAAAAATTGAAAGGCCAACTCAAGACGTGCGGCGCAATTTTAATCGAGCCAATCCAGGCCCGCGGCGGCATCAACATCCCTCCGCCTGACTTTCTTCCGATGCTCCGCTCATGGTGCGATCAATCCGGCGCATTGCTGATCCTCGACGAAATCTACACCGGCTTTGGCCGCACGGGAAAATGGTTCGCCTGCGAGGAAACCTCAACCATGCCGGACCTGATCTGCCTCGGAAAAGCCCTCACCGGCGGCTTCCCACTTTCGGTTTGCGTGGGTCGCGCGGACATCATCGACCGCGCGTGGCCGCCCTCCAAGGGCGAGGCCATCCACACCAGCACATTTCAGGGCAACCCCGTCGGCTGCGCCATGGCCCTGGCGCAAATCGCCGAGATTCGCGATAAAAAACTCCCTCAACGCGCCGCCCAACTCGGCCAATTTTTGCTTGATCTTCTTCGCTCCACTTTGTCCGCCGCTCATGTCGAAATTCGCGGGCGCGGTTTGATGGCCGGGGTCGAATTGAAAAATCGCGACGGCTCCCCCGCGACAGACCGCGCTTTCGCCGCGATCAAGGAAATGCTGCGTCGCGGCTTCATTCTCCTGCCGGAAGGCGAACACGGAAACGTCATCAGCTTCACGCCCCCGCTGACGATAAGCCGTTCTGAATTGGCGGCCGCCGTCCGAACGCTGGCAAAGGTAATCTCGTGAAACTCTCCGAAATGAAGCAAGTGCTCGCCGAGCGCGATTTGAAATTGACCAAATCGCTCGGCCAAAATTTCCTTCACGATCAAAACCAGATTCGGCGGATTGTCGCCGCGGCGGAATTGAAGCCGGGAGATCAAGTATTGGAAATCGGCCCCGGTCTGGGGCCGCTCACCGCCTTGCTAATCGAAAGCGGCGCAAACGTCCTCGCCATCGAACGCGACCGGCGCCTTTGCGAAATTCTGGAGCAAAAGTTCCCCCAATCTCCGAACTTCAAGCTGCTTCACGACGACGCCTTGGACTACGTAAAGCACAACCGCCATTGGGCCGGGTTCAAACTCGTGTCAAACCTGCCATATTCCGTCGCCTCGCCCATCCTCGTCGAATTGGCGCACGCCGAGGAACCGCCGCCGCGAATTGTGGCCACGCTGCAATTGGAAGTCGCTCACCGCATCATGGCCGAAAAAGGCGACGATGATTATGGAATCCTCAGTTTGCTCATTCGGTTGCGTTATCAACCCTTGGAATGCTTCAAAATCCCCGCCTCGTGCTTTTTTCCCGAGCCGGAGGTGGATTCCGCCTGCATCGTCCTCATGAGCCGTATCGAGCCGATTCTCAAACCCACCCTCCAGCCAGCGTTTGTCAAAATCGTCAAACGCGGTTTCTCTCAGCGCCGCAAAATGATGCTCAAGCTTTTAAAGCAAGACTGGTCCAAACCCGCCCTCGAAGACGCCTTTGCGCGGGCCGGCGTCTCGTTGCAAACTCGCGCCGAGCAAGTCAGCCTCGAACAATTCGCGCAACTCACCGAACTTCTGTCAACACCATGAACGACGAAATCTTCGACATTGTAAACGACCGCGATGAGGTCATCGGCCAACTCCCGCGCCGCCAGGTGCATCGAGAAGGCCACAAACACCGCGCCGTCCATATCCTCGTCTTCAACGCCCGCAAGGAAATTTTCCTGCAAAAGCGTTCCATGAAAAAAGACAGCCACCCCGGCGCATGGGATTCCTCCTCCTCCGGCCATGTGGACAGCGGCGAGGATTACGACGCCGGCGCCATCCGCGAATTGCGCGAAGAACTCGGCCTCGTGATCGACGCTCCTCCCGCGCGCCTTTTCAAAATCGACGCCTGCGCCGAAACCGACCAGGAATTCGTCTGGGTCTATCGCGTCGAGTCCGAAGGCCCCTTCACATTGCATCCCCAGGAAATCGACGCCGGCGGATGGTTTGCCCCCGCGCACGTGAACACTTGGATCAAAAATTCCCCCGGCGATTTCGCCACCGCATTCCTGCTGGTTTGGCGCACGTTTTTTTCGATGGCGATTTCTTCCCGCTAATCCTAATCTTTCAGACGCTTTTTTAAAAATGGAAATGCCCGACAAACAATCGAATTTGCCTCTTTGGCCGTTTTTGGCCGCTGACGCACTGCTCCTCGGCGCGGCTGGCTTGATATTGGAACTCAGCCGCCGCCCGTTGCCGTGGTCGGACGCCGCGCTGCTGATCCTCTGTGTCGCCTGTGCCGCATGGAGCGTGGTCTTTCCGTTTTTGCGCCGCAACGCCAACGAACAATCCCTCTCCCAGGCCCGCCTTCTTGCGGAAGCCACAAGCCAAATCCAAAAAATCGACCAGATCGCCGCCCAAATCACCGGCGCAACCAATCAATGGCGCGAATTCCAGCAGCAAGCCGTCGAGACTTCCACCCAGGCCCGCGGCATCGCCGAATCCATGTCCGCCGAAGCGCGCACATTCACCGAATTCCTGAAAAAAGCCGGCGATACCGAACGCGCCCACCTGCGATTGGAAGTGGAAAAACTGCGCCGCGCCGAAGCCGAATGGCTCCAGATCATGGTCCACATTCTGGACCATATATTCGCGGTTTTTCAGGCCGCTCAACGTTCTGGTCAACCTGCCCTTGCCGAGCAAATGGGCCATTTTCAAAACAGTTGCCGCGAAGCGGCCCGCCGCATCGGACTCGTCGCGACCCTTGGCAAACCCGGCGATCCATTTGACCCCGCCATTCACAAACTGGTGGAAGGAATCTCCGCGAACGGAAACGCCCTCGTCAGCGAAACCCTCGCCACCGGCTACACCTTCCAGGGCCAAGTCGTCCGGCGACCCTTGGTTGCATTGCAGGAATCGCACGAATAGAATTCTGGCAGAATGAAAGGAGTTGTCCGCTTTCTAATCTTCGTTGTTTTTGCGTTGCAAAGCACCGCTCAACCATCGCTTCAATTTTTTACCAACCAAGCTAACACGTTGTTGCAATCGCAATTCGGATTCGGCGTCACCAACATCCCGATTTACTGCCCAACAAACCCCGCGATTACCTACAGCGCGTCACTCCATTATGCGCTCCAATCCGCCGCCAACGCCTACGACGCGACAAACCCCGCCTCCAACTTGCCCTCGGTCTTCCGCCCATTATTTTCCTGGGAGAGTAACATGCTCTACATCATCGGGTACGCCGCCGTGACGAACGATTTCTATTCCCAAACCAGCGCCGGATTCAAAGACCTGTGCGATCCGACCATCACTACAAACGACAACGTCTGGGGAATCCCCTGGGTGATCGAAATAAAAGATCACGTTCCGACCTTCAGTGGATACGGCTATTCCACCAAACTGCTTGCCTCTCGAAAGTTGTTTTTTACGCGGTATTTGAGTCCATCCGGCCAACCCATTACAAATCGTCCGCCGGAATACACAAACCAAATCTTTATCCTCGCATTCTCGAATCTATTCGGCATGCAAGCCTGGAATGCGCATTCTATCGCATTCACGAATAGCGTCACGTTGCTGGTATCCAACAAAATCTCTCTTCTTCTCACGAACAATGAAAATTGGGGCACGAACTGGATTCTTTGTTCCGGAGCAAGTTACGTGAGTAATTCATGGCCAGGCTGGGGAGGCAGCCGCCGACCTTCTCCAAGCTTTGCCCTTCCATTTCTTACAAACACTGCATTTTTGCCCCCGTCGTATTGGTCTGAAAGCACCCGGCAATTCATTCCTTTCTCGAATTCTTTTGACTCCAACACAATCCTTTCTTCGGATTTAAAACAAACTGCCTGGCCGGCTTATAATTGGACTTTAGGTATTACCAATGATCTCATGTATGCCTTGATCGACAACCAAAGCGGGCGCGTTCTGGACTACGTAAATCTTGGAGCCTTCGGGACTTTTTTGGCCATTACCAACGAATTGATTGAAGCGGGCAGTTTTCAGCCACCGGACTTTTGGGCCATTGGCAACGCCACGGATTCCTCTTACTCGCCCCTCTCACAAGGTGTCCTAAACCAAATTTCGACTGATGAGGCGGCAGACCCATTTTTTGCCAGCGAGTTGAACGGCACTTCGGACACCCCAGGATTGACATTTGGCTCGAGTCTCAGTCCTAGCAACATGATGTCTCAGACCTCCCTATGGCAGTCCACAAATCCCCTCATTCACTATAACCTTCAAGATTTGGCGGTTCCGGGCTATCCCCAAACAACAGCGCAATTGCCCCTCATCGATTTCATTACTCCATTGACCAATTGGATCGAAAATGGAGTTCCTTTCGTCTATAGCAACGGTCTCGTCACGGTCGAAAATCTAAGCCCTCAAAACGGAGCCTTCCAAATTCAATTTCCAGGCGTCGTTGACATGCCCTACGCGATCTGGAGTTCCACCGACATGCTGAACTGGATCCAAATTGGTATTGCCGACCAACCGACGCCCGGCAGTTTCCAATTCACAGACACCACCGCGAGCAACTCCCCCGCCCGCTTCTACGAAGTCCGCCTCCCATAACCGCAAACGGCGCCAGGCGCTACAGCAACAGTGCGGCCTTTACGTTGGCGCC
Organism: Verrucomicrobiia bacterium; assembly: GCA_036268455.1. Taxonomy (GTDB): domain Bacteria; phylum Verrucomicrobiota; class Verrucomicrobiia; order Limisphaerales; family Palsa-1400; genus DATAUD01. The sequence goes on along the minus strand of DATAUD010000094.1, from coordinate 89,003 downwards.
AAGCCAAGAATCAACAAAACTGCTAGTGATCGACCGAGTCGAAAATTGCATTTTTGCCGCACTCCTCTTTCAATCCAAAAACCCGAGAAATCCGTGGTAAAAAACGTCCTTGCATCACCCGCATTTCAAGCTGGCACATCACATCCCCTCACTACATCATCCAAGCGTATGAAAACACTTTTCCGGCGCATCACGCTGGCCATCTTTCTGACGGCCCTCATTAGCCTGCCACGCCTCTACGCCGCCGATCAGTACTATTTCATCCAGGAAATCCACATCGGCGGCGAGGGTGGCTGGGATTACCTCAGCATCGATCACACCGGGCGCCGCCTCTACGTCAGCCATAACACCAAGATCATCGTTATCGATATTGACCAGGACCAAATCGTCGGACAGATCACCGGCACACCGGGCGTCCATGGGTTTGCCGTCGCCTCCTCATTGGGGCGTGGTTTTTCCAGCAATGGCCGCGAAAACACCGTCAGCGTCGTCAATCTCGATACCCTCAAAACAGTCACCAAAGTCCAAACCGGCGAAAACCCGGACTGCATTATTTACGAACCGGGCCGCCAGCAGGTCTATGCGTTCAACGGCCGTGGAAAATCCGCCACAGTCATCGATGCCGCCACCGCTAAAGTCCTCGACACCATCGCCTTGCCAGGAAAGCCGGAATTCGCCGCCGCCGACCCTTCCGTCAGCCGCGTCTATTGCAATATCGAAGATAAAAATCTCATTGCCGAGATCGACACCTCGAAACACCAACTCGTCAACACCTGGCACATTTCTCCCGGCGACGAAGCCTCCGGCATGGCCATCGACATCGTCCACAAAAGGCTGTTCATCGGCTGCCACAACAAAGTCATGGAAATGATCGACAGCGCCACCGGAAAAGTCATCGGCTCCGTCCCGATCGCCACCGGCGTCGATGCCGATGCCTTCGACCCCGTCAATGACTTCGCTTTCGCCTCGTGCGGCGACGGCACGACCACTATCGCGAGGGAGGAATCTCCCGACAAACTCACCGTCGTCCAAACCCTCGTCACCCGCCGCGGCGCGCGGACCATGGCTTTGGACCCCGACAGCCACAAAATCTACCTCGCCACCGCCGATTACGAATCCCAGGACGAACAATCCGAAGACCAGCCCCGCCGCCGCCCGAAGATGATTCCCAACACCTTCAAAATCCTTGTTTACGGCATCATCGTCCCCATCAAAACTCCCTGATCTCGCCCGAAATTGCCGAAAAGCTCGCTTGGCTTCATGAATATTCGCAATTGACGATTTGCAACAGTCAAAGCAACGTTAATCCGCTTTTGGTTGCAGTAATGAGAACCGTTCTATTTGTTTGCACCGGGAATATCTGTCGCAGTCCCATGGCCGAGGGTCTTTTTCGCCACGCCACACGGGGCCGCAATGATTTTCACGTCATTTCCGCCGGCGTCGGCGCCCTTGAAGGCCAGCCCCCCAGCCTGCACGCCGTTCGCGCCCTCAAAGAATTGGGCGTCGATATTTCCTCTCAACGCAGCCGCATGCTCACCTCCGATTTGGTCGAGCAGGCCGATTATATTTTCGGCATGACACACAGTCATGTCGATTCCATCAACCTCCTTTTCCCGCAGGCCGCCGAGAAAACTTTTCTCCTGCGCGAATTCGACGAAACGCTCGACGAATTCGAAAAGGACATCAGCGATCCCATCGGCGGCTCCTACGAAACTTACGCGTATTGCCGCGACCAGATCGAGCAGGGTATTTTTGCGATGCTCAATTTCATCGAGCAACGCGCCGAATCCGAGACAACGCCGCAATCCAACGTCAAGACGACAATCGCCATCGGTTCCGATCACGCGGGTTTTCAGTTAAAGGAATATCTCAAGCATTACCTGCAACACTGCGCCATCCCAATGACGGACATGGGAGCAAGTTCCCCGGAAGTGTGTGATTACACGGATTTCGCGCGCGCCGTGGGCGAGGCCGTTGCCGCGGGACGCGACGAATTTGGATTGTTGATCTGCTCGACGGGCGTCGGCATGAGCATGGCCGCCAATAAAATTCCCGGCATCCGCGCCGCCCTTGTATTTGACGAGCAAATGGCCGCGCTCGCCCGCCAGCACAACAACGCCAATATACTTTGTTTGGGCGCAATCAACACGCCGCCCGAGACCGCAAAAAGAATTGTGGACACCTTCCTTTCCGCCCGGTTTGAAGGTGGCCGCCACGAACGACGAATCATCAAAATGGAACCCGCATCACAGCCTCATTCTTACCGACTCCAAACCGTCGATCCCGCCATCGCCGACGCCATCAACCACGAGCGCCAGCGGCAGCAGGAGAACATCGAATTGATCGCCAGTGAAAACTTTGTCAGTCCCGCCGTGATGGAAGCCCAAGGCTCCGTGCTGACCAATAAATACGCCGAAGGTTATCCCGGCAAACGCTGGTACGGCGGCTGCGAAAATGTGGATGTCGTTGAACGCCTGGCCATCGAGCGCGCCCTCAAAATCTTCGGCGCCGACCACGCCAACGTCCAGCCCCATTCCGGCAGCCAGGCAAACATGGCCGTTTATTTCTCCGTTCTCAAACCGGGCGATAAAATGCTCACCATGGACCTTTCCCACGGCGGCCATCTGACCCACGGCAACAAAGCTAATTTCTCCGGCCGTTTTTTTGAAATCGTCCATTATGGCGTCCGCCAGGACGACGAAACGATCGACTACGATCAACTCCAGAAAATGGCCGAGGAACACCGCCCCCGGATGATCACCGTCGGCGCAAGCGCCTATTCTCGGATCATTAACTTCCAGCGAATGGGCGAAATCGCCCGCTCCGTTGGCGCCTATTTGCTGGCGGACATCGCTCACATCGCCGGGCTGGTGGCGGTCGGGTTGCATCCCAGTCCCGTCGGCCACGCCGATTTCGTGACCACCACCACGCACAAGACCCTTCGCGGACCGCGTGGCGGACTGATCATGTGCAAGGAACAATTCGCCAAGGACATTGATTCGCAGGCGTTCCCCGGAATTCAAGGCGGCCCTCTCATGCACGTCATTGCAGCCAAGGCGGTTTGCTTCCTCGAGGCGCTTGAGCCTTCGTTCAAGGTTTACCAGCAGCAAATTATCTTCAACGCCAGAGCGCTTGCCGACGGCATGCTTCGCAACAAATTCCGCATCGTGAGCGGTGGAACGGATAACCACCTGATGCTCGTCGATGTCGGCGGACGCGGATTGACCGGCAAAGAATGCCAGGCCGCCTTGGACGAAGCGGGCATTACCGTCAATAAAAATACCATTCCCTTTGAGACCCGATCTCCCTTCCAGGGCAGCGGTATCCGCCTCGGTACCCCCGCCGTCACCAGCCGGGGAATGAAAGAGCCGGAAATGGCCGCCGTCGCCGACATGATTAGCGAAGTTTTACTGGATATTAAGAATCTTGACACCGCCCGCCAAGTGAGGGAACGTGTGCGCGAGCTAACGGCAAGGTATCCGTTGCCGTATTAAGCAACAGACTGGGTATTCCCCTCAATTGGCCGCCGGTTTTGAACGTTGTTCAAGTCACTTGTATCCAATTGGCAAGTAAGCAAATGGGTCCTGCCCAATCCTCAATTTTAAATTACATTTTTTATGCCTAAAGTCGCCACAAAACGGGCGCCCAGAAAAAGCGCCAAAGGCGCGGTTTCGGCCCCGCCACCGCCGGTGGACAGTCTCCCCGCGGAGATTGCGGAAACCGCGCCACCGCCGCCGCCACCAGAACCGCCGCCACGATCTTCCGAAATGAAACTTGAGCCGCCTACGCGCGCCGTCGAAGCCCGCGAAGAGGTCGAACCCGCGCCGCCGCCCCCTCCCGCGCGCGTGTCGTCCGTCCCCGCCGGCGGGACCGTGAATATCGCCGAACTTCAGGCGATGGCCATGCCGGAACTCAACAGCAAGGCCCGCGACATGGGGATCGAGAATTTCGGCACCATGCGCAAGCACGAACTGATTTTCCAGATACTCCAGAAAAATGCCGAACGCGCCGGTGTCCTTTTTTCCGAAGGTGTCCTTGAAATTCTGCCCGAAGGATTTGGATTCCTGCGCTCCCGCAGCTTCAACTACCTTCCCTGCCCGGAAGACATTTACGTCTCCCCTTCCCAGATTCGCCGATTTGATCTGCAGACCGGAAATTTGATCGCGGGGCAAATCCGCCCACCCAAAGACAAGGAACGATTCTTCGCGCTCCTCAAAGTGGAAGCCGTCGATACCGAGGAGCCGGACAAGGCCAAGGACAAAACCCACTTTGATAACCTCACTCCGCTCTTTCCGACCCGGCGTTTCCTCCTGGAAACCGCCAACGACGAATTATCGACTCGCGTGTTGGATTTGGTCTGTCCCATCGGCAAAGGCACCCGCGGCCTGATCGTCGCGCCGCCGCGCACCGGGAAAACGGTGCTGATGCAAAAACTTGCCAACGCCATCCTCAAAAACAATCCCGAGGCCTATTTGTTCATACTGCTGATCGACGAGCGCCCGGAAGAAGTCACCGACATGGAGCGCAGTTGCCGCGGCGCGGAAGTGATCAGTTCCACCTTTGATGAGCCCCCCGAACGGCACGTCCAGGTGGCGGAAATGGTCATCGAAAAAGCGAAACGCATGATCGAACACAAGCGGGACGCCGTCATTCTGCTGGATTCGATCACCCGCCTCGCCCGCGCGTACAACACTATCCAGCCGCATTCGGGCAAGATTCTTTCCGGCGGCGTCGATGCCAACGCCTTGCACAAACCGAAGAGGTTCTTCGGCGCGGCCCGAAACATCGAGGAAGGCGGTTCGCTGACGATCATTGCCACAGCCTTGATCGACACCGGCTCACGGATGGACGAAGTGATTTTCGAAGAGTTCAAGGGGACCGGAAACATGGAAGTGCATTTGGACCGCCATTTGGTGGATCGCCGCATTTTCCCGTCCATTAACGTCGAGTTAAGCGGAACCCGCAAAGAAGAGTTGCTCTACCATCCTGACGAGTACAACAAGGTCGTGATATTGCGCCGCGCCTTGACCGGCGTCCCGCCCGTCGAGGCAATGGAACTGCTGCTGGGAAAACTGAAGAAGACCCGCAGCAATATCGAGTTCCTGCTCGGAATGGCGGTTTGAAGCAGGCGGGCTTGCCTCGGCGCTTGCCCGCCCTGCCTGCCGTCCCCGCTCCCACCCTTCCCGCTTGCCTGCGGGATGAACAGCGGCGAATATTTGTTGTCTTGCTTATGGTGAGTCTATTGGAAAGAAGAGCACCCGGCCCCGATGTGCTGTGGCGATGGCTGCGCTTTGCCTGCGGCGCGCTCCTGCTTTTTCCGTACTTTGCGGCTGTGGCGGCCATCGCGGCTCCAGGCTTCACCGCTACGCTGGACAGGGACGCCATCGGCATGGGAGAGACGGCGACCCTTTCGCTCAAGTTTGAGGATTGCTCCCCGCAAAGCGAGCCCAATTTGCCCGCCATTCCCGGACTTCAATTTAGCGGGGGAAGCACTTTTAATCAAACAACGTGGGATAACGGAGTCCTAAACCACGCGGTTACTTATAGTTACGAAGTGCAGGCGACCCATTCGGGCGATTTCACGATTCCGGGAATGACCGCCGTAACGGACCAAGGCAACTTTTCCAGCCAGCCATTGCGCCTGCGCGTCGTTCGGGGCAACGTTCCGCAAGCAACGGGCGTGCCCGACACGGTATTCGTCCGTATCGTCCCCACTACAACAGTCCTGTATGTCGGGCAAACCATTCCGGTGGATTTACAATGTTATTTTCAGGACAATGTCGGCAACTTCCAAATGCCGCAGTTTTCGGCGGATGGCTTTATTGTCGGAAACATTCCAAATCACCCGGGGGAGTCGCATGTTCGGGTCGGAAATGCGATGTACCACCTTTTTAGTTTCCGGGTGCCTGTCACTGCCACAAGACCAGGGAAGCTTGCCCTCGGGCCAGCCACCTGGAGCCTGACCGTTTATGATGGCCAGCGCACATTTTTTGGGTGGGCCGGAGGTTCGCACCAAGGCAATTTCACCAGCGACTCCCCGGAAATCACCGTCAGGCCGATTCCGACTGTGGGCGCCCCCCCCGATTTTCGTGGAGCTGTTGGCAGCTTCTCACTGACACAATTTGAAGCCGGCCCGACGACGCTCAACGTTGGAGATCCAATCACCCTGAAGGTTCGAATTACGGGACGAGGATCGTTTGACACGGTGAACCTGCCCGATACCGAGCCGGGCTGGCGCGAATTCAAGACTTATCCCCCGACGGCCAAATTGGACACTACCGATACCCTTCAACTGGAAGGCTCAAAGTATTTTGAGCAGGTCATCACGCCACTGAACGCGCAGATCACGCAAATTCCGCCCTTTCAGTTCAGCTTCTTTGACCCGTCCGCGGGAAGGTTTCGCACTTTGACGCATCCGGCCATTCCGTTGAACGTTCATCCAGTCGCGGCGACTCCGCAACCAACGATCATTGCCTCCGGCGCGCCGCCCGCGGACGCCCAACAGCAAAATCAGGACATCGTTCACATCAAACCATTGCCGGGAAAAGTCAGGACAAACGCGCCGCCATTGATCGAGCAGCCGCTATACCTGGCGTTGCAAGCGTTTGCGCCGCTGGTCTGGATTTGCTCCGTTCTCTGGCGCCGCCAAAAAGACAAATTGGCGTCCAATCCGCGATTGCGCCGGCGGCGGGAAGTGGACCGCCTCGTGCGCGAAGGTTTGACGGATTTATCACAACTGGCAGCCGCCAACGAGGTCGAGAAATTTTACTCGACGGTTTTGCGACTGTTGCAGGAGCAACTCGGCGAAAGACTGGACCTTCCGGCGCCGGCCATCACTGTGGCGGTTTTGGAGGATTGCAAGGGGTTGGAGGCCTCATCGCTGGCGTCCGTGCGAGAATTGTTCGATGCCAGCGAGCAATATCGTTACACGCCCGAACACAAAGCTCGAGCGCTGGCCTCCTTGATTCCAAAAGTCAAGACTGCCCTGAATGCGTTGCGAAATATGAGCGATGACACCATTGCCATTCGTCGGACGCTGGTACAAGGAGTTAGCCTTCTACTCCTGGCGACGGTGCTGTCCGCGCGGGCGGACGCGATCTCCGATCCCTTCACACAAGCCAACAAATCCTACGAAGAAGGCCATTACGCAAAGGCCGCCGCCGGTTATCAGAGCCTTATCAATCAAGGCGATGTTTCGCCCGCCATATATTTCAACGCCGGCAATGCCTGGTTCAAGGCGAACCAACTCGGTCGCGCCATTTATTCTTATCGACAGGCGGAAAAACTCGCGCCCCGCGATCCGGATATTCGCGCCAATCTCGAGATCGCCCGCACACAGGCGGGAACAAGCACCGCTTCATTGCCAGGAAACCGATGGACACGCTGGGTCGGCAGATTGACTCTCAACGAATGGACAGTCGCGGCGTCGGTGAGTGTCGCCCTTTTCTTTTTTGTTTTGGTGGCGCGTCAAACTTCCTCGAATTTCAACAAATCAGCCGGAGGAATCACAACCGCGCTAGCGATCGTCTCTCTGTGGCTGCTGGGTTGTCTGGGGATGTCGATCGACCAGCAGCTTTTGGAAAAAACGTCGATTGTCATAGTGCCGGAGGCGGTGGTGCGGCGCGGGCCTATGGATGAATCTCAGAGCGCGTTCACGGCGCACGATGGCGCGGAATTGACAGTGCTCGGTCGCGACGGCGATTGGCTGCAAGTCAGTGAGGCATCCCACCGAATCGGCTGGCTGCCGCAAAAAGACGTCGCGCAAATGCCGTAACGCCGCGGGAGGGTTTTCTGTTCCTTCCCGTCTAATCCAGTATGAAGACGAAATTATGCTGGTTTTGTTTGTCTATTATCGCAGCCGGAATCATCGCGACGGCTGGTGAATATATCGTGAGGCTCAGTGACCGGACACAATTGCTGGAGGCAAGGTTGGCGCGAGTGGAGGGTGACCTGAACTCAACACGGGTGGCGAGGGCACAAGTGATTACTACTCAATCACGCTCAACTCAACCCGGAGGGGCGCCAATGTTTCAATTCGGCCTGACTTTGCCAGGAACAGCGACACATGAAAGCCTTGAAAGTCGCGTGACGAAAATCGAGCAGGAACTAAAGCCTCATCTTGAACTTCTCACCTTTCCCACATCGGGGGTGCCGGGAAGATGATGGTTTGCCAATGACGCTATCCGGGTTAATTGTTTGCGGGTGTATGAACTCATGTTTGGCGGTATTGGGCGCGAGCGGAAGAGAATTGGTGATCACGCTAATCGCCATTTTGATCTTATATTGCGCCAAAAAAATCCCGGATTTTTTGAAAGGTCTGAGGCGCGGTGTCCATGGATTTCGCAATGCTTGCGATGAGGTGGGTTTTGAAGTGGGGCAAGGCGCGGTTGGAAGTTTCGGCAAGCCCGCGGCTGAGGCGTTGACTGTGGAAAACCAAACCACCGGGTTTTATGACCCGCCCGTATTGCAAAATCTCAGAGACGGGCAGAAGCAGATTCGTTCCAGGCTCAAATTGCTGGGCTGGATGCTCATTTGCGCGGTCCTTCTTATACTTATCGCTTACGCATTTACCGCTGTTTTAATTTGATTGCGCGGGGCAAAGACTCAACCAGGGAAGGCCGGGTAAAAATGGTTGCGCCCGCGGCCTAACTTTGAAAAACTGCCTATGTTGCTCCTGGAAAACAAAGACTTCCGCGAGTTTACCGCATTGTTAAACTCAAATGCGGTTAAGTTTCTAATCGTCGGCGGCAGCGGCCGGATTGGAACTTCCGTTTATCGGTTTGGACGAATTGTTGGTCAACTAGCGCGCCGCAGGACGTCTTCACGACTTGGATGATGCGGCCAAGCTAATGGCGGGTCACAGCCGGAGAGTAAAAAGGCCAAAACTAGGCCGCGTTATCAAACGGGAAAAGCGAAAATGAAAAGGCATTTGGCTGTTTTGGTTTTTGGCATTTTGTTGATGCTGCCGACGGCTCCGAACGTTTTGCACGCAACGGAAACGTCCAAGCCATCCGCAAAGCCGAATATCCTCGTCGTTCTGACGGATGATCAAGGGAGGGGCGATTATAGCGCATTTGGGACGAAGGATATTCATACGCCTCATATCGACAGGCTGTTCCATGAGGGGATGACGTTTCATAATTTTTACGCGAATAGTTGTGTTTGCTCCCCTTCCCGCGCGTCGTTGCTGACAGGCTGCTACCCTGATCGTGTGGGCGTGCCGGGGGTGATCCGCGAGGAGACGCCGGATGATTCCTGGGGTTACCTGCTGCCGAGCGCCGTTTTGCTGCCGCAATTGCTCAAGCAGGCGGGCTATCACACGGCTTTGATCGGGAAGTGGCATTTGGGCATCGGCTCGCCCAATACGCCGACGGAACGGGGGTTCGATTTTTTCCACGGATTCCTTGGGGACATGATGGATGATTATTGGTCTCACCTTCGACATGGTTACAATTTCATGCGGCGCAATCTTGAGGTGGTCAACCCGCGGGGCCATGCGACGGATGTTTTCACAAGCTGGGCCTGCGATTATCTCGATGAGCGGGCGAAGGCGGGCGGGCCCTTTTTCCTTTTTCTTGCTTACAACGCTCCGCACGATCCGATTCAGCCGCCGCCGGATTGGCTGGAGAAGGTCAAACAAAATGAGCCGGGGCTTTCGGCGAAGCGGGCCAGGCTTGTCGCGCTGATTGAACATCTGGACGCGGGGATCGGCAAGGTGCTGGATGAATTGGACTGCACAGGACTGGCCAGCAATACGCTGGTGATTTTTACGTCGGACAATGGCGGAGTCCTGGAGAATGGCGCGAATAACGGGCCGTGGCGCGGCGGCAAACAGCACATGTACGAAGGCGGGTTGCGCGTTCCGGGCGCGGTTCGTTGGCCGGAGGTGATCCAGGCGGGAACCGCGACAGATCGCATCACGCTAACGATGGATATTTTCGCCACGGCTTGCGCGGCGGCGGGAGTCGAGCCTCCGGCAGGCGTCGATGGTGTGAGTTTTTTGCCGACGTTGCGGGGCGAAGCGGAGACGGGCGGACGGCGCGATAATTATTTTATCCGCCGCGAAGGGGGCATTTATTACGGGGGAGAAACAATTGAGGCGTTCCGGCGTGGGGATTGGAAGATTTTACAAGACAGCCCCTTCGCGCCGCTGGAACTTTATAATATTAAGGATGACCCGAGTGAGACGGAGAATCTGGCGGGGAAAAATTTGAAGGTGCTGGAGGAACTGGACGCGGGGTTGAGAAGACAACTTCAGCGCGGCGGGGAAGTTCCCTGGCAGAGAGTTCAGGAAAATTAAAAATTTGTCGTTCTCCTCTACTCTGCACAGACAGAATCTGACCTCAATACCAGACGAGCCGCTCCCGGACTGCCGGCTCCAAGACTGTTTTCGTTCGGTGTCCACATCAAATAGCACGATGGGCTCCATACATCGCTAACCTTGCACGTCAAAGGCCCTCCTTCGTCGAAGCTATAGGGCGCTCCATTCATCACATAACTGGAAAGCTTGTTGTTCCGGCCCCCTGCGCCTGAAGTCCGTGCATAGTCCGGGCTTTGGATATCCACAGGACAGAGATATGAGTTTTGATTACGCACATAAGGCCACCAAAGCCCGTTGGTCCACGCCGTTTGCGGGTTGGCGGCATAAGGCGGAATAAACGGGTCGGGAATCGAGCCGCCAGTCACCGTATAAAGCCATCCGGCTCCTAGGAATTGCTCGCCCCCGTCCCAATTGCAAAACGCCAGATAATCCCGGTTATCGCTCGCGTACATCCCCTCGGCCAGCCCCATCTGCCGCAAGTTGTTCGCGCAAACCATTTGGCTGGAATTGCCCCTCGAACTGGAAAGCGCCGAAGCCCCAAGCGCGCCCAACACGACGAGTGCCGCTATGCAAACCAAGAGGTCGCTTCGGGTAAATCCTTGCGATTCTAAACAACATTGTTTGGCCGTTGGTGTTTTCATGAAAAATCAAAAAATTGCGCGCGGCATTAATTGGCGGTTATACGACGGCCGTCATACGGAAAACCTCAGACCATGTCAAGAGAACTCTTATGATATGCGACCCTCAAATGTTTCCCATAAACCTTCAATATTCCAATCCTTGACTTCTTTCGCGGTCGCGGAGCAACGACAATTTTTCCTCAATTCTCTTAATCTCTGCGTACTCCGCGCTTCTCTGCGCGAGCCTCTTTTATTAACAATTCTCCCGCAGGAACTTCAATTCAGCCGACGCGCTGTTATATTCTCCAAAATGTTTGGCATTAGTGGCGAGGCACTTTTCGAACTGTTCGCTCGCTGCCTCCCTGTCAGCTTCAATAAGCCGCTTGGTCGCCACATAAAAAAACGCCTCGCAGCGCCGCTCATTCTGGCGCTTTGCATTCGCATTTTCCGTGGCCTTAAAAAAATCCACTTCACTTATTTGGCCAATCAAGAACCCGCCGACCTTCGAAGGCCAATCCCCCGGCATGAAATCTTTACGGTTTTCCAGATAGTGCCGCAAATCGTTGGAAGCCGCTTCCATCTCTCCTGTGCGCACTCGGACCAGCCAAACACGAAACTGAGCGTAGTCGTGGTGTGGCGCTCCCGCGGTTTGCCTGAAATCTAAAAGCGCCTCCGCCCACCTTCGCTGGTTGTAATAGAGACACCCACGAGCGTAAAATGCCTCCATTAATCCTGGCTCTAATTCAATCGCCTTGGCATAGTCGCAAAGAGCCGAGTCAACGGCGTCTTGCGCCGCCTTTGTCAACCCTCGCACTACGTAGGTTTTGGCGTGGCTTGGATCCAATTCAATGGCCTTGTCACAGTCAACAATTGCGCCGCTCAAATCGCCTTGAATCCGTTTAATGAGACCGAGGCCAACATACGCAGGCACAAAATCGCCCTTAATAGCCAACGCTTTTGAGCAATCCGCAATGGCCCCGTCCAAATCTCCCGCCCGCCTCTTCGCGTCTGCGCGATTGGTAAGAGCGCCGATGCACTTTGGGTTGAGTTCAAAAGTTTTGTTGCAATCTTTAATTGCCCCATCGAAGTCGGCTTTTGCGGCCCTCACAACGCCACGATTTAAATAGGCTTGATAAAAGTTCGGCTGAACCTGAATCGCCTTGTCCAAATCATCAATAGCCCCGGTGAGATTCCCTTGCCTTCTCTTCAAATTGCCGCGATTGTTGAGCGCCGCTGCACAACGAGGATAAAGTTCCAAAGCCTTGTCGTAGTCCGCAATCGCCCGAGGAAGGTCCCCCTGCTTTTCGTTTATAAGCCCTCGGTTGTTGTAGGCGAGGTAGTAATTTGGTTGAAGGTCAATCGCCTTGTTCAAGTCAACCAAAGCGCCCGCCAGATCACCGCATTTCCTTTTCAAATTGCCGCGATCATTATACGCCTCCGTGTAATCCGGCTTAAGTGCAATAGCCCTGTCGAAATCCACAAGAGCCGACTCCGTCTTGCCCTGGGCCTTTTTGGCGGTGCCGCGAAGGAAATAGGCATTGGGAAAATTCGGCTCGATTTTAAGAGCCAGATCGTAATTGGCTATAGCCTCATCCAGATTGCCCTTTCGCTGTTTTTTGGCCCCATAACGGCACCAATCCGTGGCGGTCCGAAGAAGCCCAATCTCGTCTCGTAGGAACGCGATCAATGCTGCCTTCATCATTTTGCCGATTTTACTCATATTGTCCGTGGTAACGCACGGCATTTTGAAATAACAAATGACAAATTTCAATAGCATCCGCGTCGCAGCACAACGAGTTATGTCCCTTGGTATGGAAGTTGGCTCCGCTGACTCATTTCTTGCGCCTTCGCGTTAATCAAAATCTTTTGGTGTCGCCGTAATACCGAACTATTCGTGCTCAGGCATCAAAACTGGAATGATTTGGCGCCCATGCCGGCGATAAACGCGAAAATGCGAATCGGTGGTAACTATCCGGCATCGTGGCCATTGTTCTGCCATACACACTAGGCAAGCATCCGCGAAGGACATTGGAAGACTTCGATAAGATTTCTGTAACTCCAGCAGGCGTTTCACGTTGCTTTCCACATCGAACTCAACCTCGATGACTCCGCGCAAAACGAATTCCAGGACCGCCGCCGAGTCTCCCCCGAAACGCGAAACCAGAAATTGGGCTTCAGAGAGCACCGCCTGACAAGTCAACAGCGGCGGCCTCAAATCGCCCCAGATACGCAAAGCCCATGAGTGCCTTGCGTCGCCTGCCACCAGCAAAGCCACAAGCGGCCCAGCGTCAATGAGAATTCTTTCGCGCGCGGGCATGATCGGCCAGAACGGCTTCGTCGAGATAACGCTGGTTTACCGAGGCGTCGCGCGGCCCAGGTTGAGAACCGACCAGGTCGGCGACCAGGTCTAAACAGCTCGGCGGACTTTCCCGCCGTTTGCGGTTGAGCATGCTTTCCACGCACTCGCGGACTACCACAGACTTGGAAACGCCACGGCGGCGGGCCTCTTCCTCCACTCCTCGCCGCAGAACCTCGGAAACTTTGAGAGTCATCGTTGTCACAGAAATAAAGGTAATACTTCCCGCGACATTGCGCAATACCAATTAACCGCCGAGGCGCGCTCGCGCAAAACCTTCAATTCCACTCCAAACCTTCACCAAGCTATTGCGACGGTTGGGGGTCAAATGCTGTGTGATCCCAAATTTTTCCAGAAACTCCGGCTTGGTTTCCGTAATCTCCGACGGCGTTTGACCGCTGTAAAATTCACACAAAAGAACCGTGATCCCTTTGACAATCGCCGAATCTGAATCCGCCCGGAAAAAACATCGCCCATCCGCAAACGCCGGCACGAACCAGACCTTCGCGAGGCATCCCTGCAATCGAAATGCATCCGTCTTCATCCCCTCCTCCAACGGCGCAGCCGCGCGGCCCCGACCGACGATGTAGGCCAGCCTGTCTTGCGCCGTTGGCAATGCGCGCAACGCCTTTGCCAGATATTCCTGTTTTTCCGCAATGGTCACTTCACCGAAACATATTGCGGCCTCGACCGAAGTTCCAAAGAAACTCCCGGCTTCCAGCGCTCGATCATAATCGTGTGCGGCTCAAGCAGCGTCCACGCGGCGATTTTTTTTGTTCCGTCCGGTTTTGCGAACAGCAACACATAATCCTTCGGGCCAAAACCATCCACGCGCTCCTTAAACTCAAACCCGTCCAAGGCGCGAGTCATTTCGCGAACCGCGTTGTAAGCCGGCTTCGGCCTCAAGTCCGAATAGACAACGCCGAAGTTATCCTCGTTGTAATCGGGATCCGCGCCGTCGTTTTTCCAATCGTACCAGATAGAAAGCGGCACGCCGTTGAGCAGATTGGCGAGTTGCTGGCGCACAGCGAAGTCGGCCTGCGTTTCAAGGGAAACGCCTTTGCGATTCGATGAATAGCCCCACTCGCCGCTGATAATCGCGATCTTCCCCCGCCTTGATTCCGGCGCGTAGCGATTGATCATTTCGCGGATCTCCTTAAAACCGCGCGCTGCCGTCTCCGGCGGTTTCGTCGGTTGCCGATACGGATGAACACTCACGCCATCGAGATATTCCAAGACGCCCGACGCCAAAAACGGCTCGAGAAATTTGAAATCGAACGCCGACAACGCGGGCGCGATCAGCGTGGCATCCGGTTCTGCCTCCTTGAGCGCCTTGGCCGTGGCCAGCGCCATTGTGCTGTATTCCGCAGCGTCCGGCTTCGGCCGCCAGAACCCGCCATTCGGTTCGTTGTAAATCTCCCAAATCACTCCCCTGCCCCGAAAATGCCGCGCCGCCGCCGCCGCCCAGCGCGCGAAAGCCGCGACGCTCTCCGGGTGGCGCGGCGAAGCGATGTGTTGCTCCGGCGAAGGCTCCCCCACGGCCCGGCGCGCCTCGACCATCGGCTCATAAGCCGAGTTGACGTAATCAAGTATAAATATGGCCCGCAAGCCGCGCCTGGCTAGATGTTCACTCAACTCGTCATAGGAACTCCAATCGTAAGCGCCCGCCTTGGGCTCCGTCTCCTCCCAGCTAAAATCCATTCGGATGAACTTGAACCCGCCCGCCGCGATCAAATCCAAATCCTTTTCATTCCCAGTGACAAAATGAATATTGACGCCAACCCCGTGCGGAATGACCGGTGGCGGCATTTGTGCGCGTGCGCTGGAAATTAAAAGAAGAATCCCGGTGGCGTAGATTACGAGTTTACTCACCAGCAACAATTACCGGATTTACATGGGAACGCAATCCAGATTGGGGGCGCGGCGCGAAGCAATGGCTATCAACTTAGATAGTTGGGGTTTTTGGAGGTTGAATCGTAATGCTCGGTTGTCTTGAAGCGTTCGAACTTCCCCGTTTCGGCGGCATCGGCGGTTTTGGCTAAAAGGGAATCCACTTCTTCCCGGCTCATGGGTTTGAAAGTGTCGGTGGCTTCGAATGCCTGGTCGATCAACTCCACCTTATCAATGCCGTTGATGACTACGGAGGTCGGAAGATTCAAAGCGTAATGGAGGCATTCGATCGGCGTGACGACTTTGCTTTTTAGAATGTCGCCCGATCCCATCGATTTCATTCCGAGCACTCCGATATTCTCTCTGACGAGCACCGGCAAGACCTGATGTTGGAAGCTTCGGAAATGCGCGTCCATCACGTTGAGCGGCATCTGCACGGTGTCAAAACGAAATCCATGCTTCTTCGCGGTTTCGAGCATGTGAAGGTGAATGGCGGGATCCTTGTGCCCGGTGAAACCGATATAGCGCGTTTTCCCGGCCGCCCTGGCTTCCACGGCGGCTTCGATGGCGCCGCCCGGCGCGAATATCCTGTCTGGATCATTCATGCGGATGATTTCGTGGAATTGAAGCAAATCCAAATGATCCGTCTGCAATCGTTGCAGGCTCTGATGGATCTGAGAGGCGGCGCCCGTTTTGCTCCGGCCGTCGATTTTGGTCATCAGAAAAACCTTCTCGCGATAGCCATCCCGCAATGCTTTGCCCATGCGGACCTCGCTCTTGCCCTCGTGATAATCCCAGCAATTGTCCATGAAAGTAATTCCACGATCAACGGCGGTGCGGACAATTTTGATGCTTTCGCTTTCAAGGACCGGGTTGCCAACGTGCGAGCCGCCAAGGCCAATCGCCGAAACCCTTTGGCCAGTGTTGCCCAACACGCGATAAATCATTCCGTTGCTTTTCTTTTCGTCGGCCCAGGCGAGCGGACCGGCCGCACCCAGGACCGCGCCGGCAATGGCCAGCTTGACGAAACCGCGCCGATTCACCTCAAGGTTTAAATCCATAAAGCCTCGTTCAGCTAAATCCATGCCAAGGGTTTTTCAGTCAAATTGAAAGAGCGCGCTTTGCATTTTGCAAAGAGGATCATGGACTTTCCGCATGGCTTGCTGCGGCATTGGGCTTGCTAAAAATTACGGAAAGAGAGGAAACACCATATGCCAGAACAATCGACTATCAGACGGGCGAACAAAGACAAGGCCGAAGGAAAGTCGGCCTCCACGCAAGCCGGCGAATTTGTGCGAGAAGAGATACATCATATTCGCGAAGGCAAGCACGGTGCGCGATCGGCAAAGCAGGCCATCGCCATTGGGCTATCCAAGGCGCGACGCGCAGGCGTGAAACTGCTGCCCCCACGCCCCGGGACGGTTTCCCAAAAAACAAGGCGGAGCGCCGAACAGGCGTACCAAAAGGGGCGGCGCCATGTTCCGGTTTCCGCCAAACGATCCCGAGCAAGCGAAAAGGCTCTAAAACACGAAGGACGCGCGGCGGCTTCCAAGAAATCATTGTCGCGCCAGGCGCAAGGGGCGGCGCGCAAACGAACGGCGGGCGAACGCTCACGTTCCGCGCGCAAAGCCGCGGAGACACGGGAATTGACCGCCTGATTGGACAAAGGAACCAAACCTGCCTCTCCCCGCAACGCAGGGAAAGGCCGGGCGAAACTCGACTAAATGCCACTAATGCGTGGCATGGCCGGGCTGGACTTCTTCCATAGCCTCTTCATTCTTGGACTCGGCCAATTCGTTGAGGGTGTCGTCGGCCTGCTTCTCTTCGTCCTCGATTTCCTCAAGAAGATTGGCGGCATCCGAATTTCCCAGGATGGTGGCCCATGAACGGAGGGTGCCGTAGGAGGCGATTTCGTAGTGCTCCACCTTTTGCGCGGCCGCGATGATGGCGGCGTTGATGGTCGTGGATGCCTTGTTTTTGGCAACCATCTCGTCGCCTTCCTCAAGCAAGCCGGCCATCGCAGGGCATTTGGTCCTCTGGGCTTTCGCGTCAAAGGCCTGGAAAACCTGCTCCAGTTTTTTGATTTGGCCTTTTGTTTCCTCAAGGTGGTTTTGCAACGCGGTTTTAAGCTCGTTGCACGTCGCGGCCTCGATCAATTTGGGCAACGCCTTGGTTATCCGATGCTCGGCGTCATACATGTCTTCCAACTCTTCCAGAAACAGGTCTTTTAATGTGCTCATAGTTTTCCTTTACGTTCGGGGTCTCAATGTTATTTTGCCAGAAGCGGAAACGAGCAAAACACATACCGCGTCGCGCGCCCCCTGTTGACGCCAGGTCTCAATGGCAATCTGCAAAGCACAATCAGACGACCCGTGCAAATTGCGAAAAGCAACGAATTCCGCGGTTGGTTTTACGGATGAATTCCGTTGGCACAACGAACGCTGCCCAACATTTGCGTTTATGAAAAAATTATTATTCGATGACAAGCCGGTGAATTTCCCCGCGACCCAAATCAAAGGCGCCGCGCTCAAACCGATCACCGAAGTCCTTTTGGATCGCCGCGCGACCTCTCATTTCAAGGCCGACCCAGTGCCCGATGAGTATCTCGACGCCATCCTGCGTTTTGGGGCGCAAGCGCCTTCGGGATATAACTTTCAACCGTGGCGGTTTGTCGTCGTCCGGGACGAGGCAAACCGAAAGCGCCTTCAAAAGGCGGCCTATGAACAGCCTAAAGTGGCGGAAGCGCCCGTCATGCTCGTGGCTTTTTCCGTGGAGCAGGAATGGCGGGATTCGATGGACCAGGTTTTCGACGAGGGTGTCCGTCGCGGATACGGAAACGCCGAGGGCTCCGCTCGAACGAAAAAAAATGCCGTGCAATTTCTGGAAACCATGCCGCTTGACGTCTGGATGAATCGACACACGATGATTGCTCTCACGACGATGATGCTCGTCGCGGAAGCCTACGGGCTGGATACCGCCCCAATGGAAGGTTTCGACCCGGAAGCGGTCAAACGGACGCTTGGCTTGCCAGATCGAGCGGTGGTTGTCGCGTTGCTGGGCATCGGGTTTGCCCAGGAGCCGGATAAAGTTTACGGAGGACGCCTGGCGCTTTCCGAATTTGTCCATTCCGAACGCTACGGCGAAAAGTGGGCGGCAAAAAGTTAGTGTATTATCTCGAGTATCTCGCGGGCGGCGCGAACGCCCGTTTCGAGAGCGCCGAATACCGTGCCGGTTTGCGCGTCCACAACGGTGGCCTCGCCGGCGAAAAACAGGGTCTCCTGGACTGGGGCGGCAAGCAGTTTCGGAAGATCAAGGCCGTTGACGGGGATGTAGGAATAGGCGCCGCGAATCTCCGGATCAACGGCCCAATTATGGCAGTAGCACGCGGCCAGTTGCGCGCGGAGGATCGAAACGGGTGTCGAGAATATTTTGGAAAGGATTTGCAGACCGAGTTTTTCAAGTTGAGCGGGCGTGGCCTTTCTCAGCGCGTCAGCCTTTGGCCCCCCTGCCCAGCCGATCAACACCGGCCCGCGCGGATCGTCCCACCAGGTCGGCAGCGGCTCGTCAAAGGCATGAACGAATCCACAGGTGGATTGGGGCCACCATTTTTCGCGAAACGCGAACACCACTTTGACGACGTTGGCAAACTCCAATTCGCGAATCGCCTCCATCTTGTCCGTCAGCGGCGGCTCAACTTTGACGGCATTGGCCTTCCAAACACCCAGAGGCAGCGTGAAGACCGCCACTTCAGCTTCGTGAATCCCGCGTGTTGTGCCGACTTCCACCCGTCCCGGCTCCCAGAGAACTTGCCTGACTGGCGCGCCTAAGCGAAGAACGCCGCCACCCGCTTCGATTTCGCGCGCCAGGAAATTGACAAACGGACCGTAACCGTCTTTGACCCGGCCCGTCCATTCCCCGTGCATCCGAGCGAACGAATAGTCACCGCGCAACAATGAATGCGAGCTGATCCGATTCAAATGCGCTGCGTGGAATCCTTCGACAAAACCTTTCGCGATTCGCGTGTCGCGGGCGGCAAGTTTTTCACCCGCAAGAAAATCACCGTAAGAAAGATCAGTGGAGTGAACATCTATTCCGCCGATGATTTTTTCGACTTTGTCCCAGAATTTCACTGAGCGGAGTTTGCCGGCGTCGAACAACTGATTTTTATCGGAAGCCCTGCTCGTTTTCAAACCGGCATCCGCGATGGCTTGGAGAAGGGACTTGTTTCGTCCGTGAATAAATTCCGCGCCGAGTTCGATGGGTGTTGAGCCGTGATGGACAGTGTGAATTCTCCCTCCGAATCGTTGCTTGGCTTCGAGAACGGTGACACGAACGCCGTTGCGAACCAATTCTCGCGCCGCAGCAAGTCCGGCGACGCCCCCGCCAATAACGAGCGCGGTTTTCATTGGAAAGCCGGCTGCCAATCGACTTTTCGGGCCCCTTTTCGCTCTGCCATTTCGGATACAAAGGGCGGCGTAAGAAATTCGGAGGCGCGGCCTTTCCACTTCACCTCGCATTTCAATTCACGGATCATGGAACCGGTTTCGTATTTAACGGCGACGGAGAAGATTTTGTAGCCGGCCGCCATTGCCGCATCTGTGATCTCGCGCTCGGTGGGTCCGTCGGTATCCGCCTCGACCGTCAACGTCGCGCGCCGCTCTTGTTTCCACGATTCTTCGATTGGCTTCAACAGCCAGAGAACAACCAGCGCGATCACGAGCGCGGCCAAACCGAGGCGAAGCTGCCCGCCGCCGAAGCAAAGGCCCATGACGGTCACAAACCAAAGTGTGGCCGCTGTTGTCACGCCCAACACGACGTTATCGCGCCGCAAAATCGAACCGGCGCCGATAAAGCCCACGCCGGTCAAAATTCCCAGCGGCAGCCGCATGAGGTCCATGACGATGTATGAATCAGAGGCTTTTCCAGTCAGCGGAAGCAGAAGGTTGACCTGAATCATGCTGACGGAGGCAGCCAGACAGACAAGAATCGTCGTGCGCAATCCGGCCGCGCGTCCTTTTTCTCCGCGGTTAATCCCAATAAGCGCGGCGCCTGCAACGGTAAGCAAAAGGCGCAAAGCAATTTCGTTCCATCCCACGTGGTTTTGCATCATTTAACGGGTGGAATTTTTGAGTCCCTTCGGGGCGTTGGGGTGGTTGAATTTTTCTCTTCCGCTTGCTCGATAGTCACAGGCTGTCCAATGTTCGGCAGCAAGGCGCGAATAAAAGCGTTTTTGAGAAGATTGCCGACCGCGGGAATAACCCCGACATGAGAACCCTGGTAAGTGCCCGAAATGGGAATCTGAGTGGCAAGCTGATCGTGGGGTTGATTTTTAAGCCCCTCTGAAACGAGGCCGACGATGGCCTGCCAAAAAAGTTTGAGGATGTTTTTTTTGTGATCCTTTTCCCATGAAAAAACATCGAGGTGTTTGAAAAGTACTTTCACAAAGCCGTCATATTTTCCATCGGCGGAAGCGAATGAGGTGTACATTTCGAAGTCTCCCCGCGCCACGTCGAACTTCCCATAGGCTTCCAGGAAATTATTCAGCGCTGTCAAATCGACATTAGTCAGCGACGCGTTGAGTTCAAAAGTCGGGTTCGCGGCAAGTGGGTTGAGTTTGACATCCACATTGAACCATCCGTCGCCGAGGGTGGTGCCGCTGGCCTTGACACCGGCTGGCAGTTTGCCGGAATCGCTGCGCGAATTGCTCAAGTTGGTGGCAATCAGCGTAAAATTAGTGAGGTAAACATTGACCGGAAGGGATTTTTGAAAATTACGGAATCGCACGGTTCCGTCGTCGATCTCAAATTTGTTGATGCGAACGGGGTAGAAACTTTCGAACGTTTTTTCCCAAGGCTGATTGGTCCCCAACTGACTTTCGCCCTCGCCTCCCCCAACGAAGTTCACTTCGGGTTTTGTCAGACGAACCTGGCCCACTACGGAACCGTGGAAAAGCTCCCGCCATTGCAGTGACAAGTCGATATCCGGCGAAGAGAAGAACGGGACCGGCGGTTTGTTGCCGCTTTTTTTCTCTATGTCGATACCGAGGATTTTATAAGCGCCACGCCACAGGTGGACATTAATGGTCCGGACGCTTCCGGTGTAGTCGGGCAAATCCTGCAATCGTCTGTTAACGTAGGTTTTGATGGCGTACGGTAACACAAGGCGCCCCCCTATCAACAGCACCGCCAATACAATAATTGTCCAGCGGAGCCAGAGCGAAATCCGGTGCCAACGGGTGGTAACTGGAGCATTTTCCCATTTTTTCCCGTCTTTTCCCATTTTAATTGGCGTATTTTCAGCTTGTGCCGTGCCATAATTCGCCCGCCCTTAGCGCGACACGAATTGGCCCCGCAAAACGCAACGACGCCGATAAACGCAGCTTGCAAAACGCAATTGCCGCTACTTCACCGGCGGGAAATCCGGCCAACCCCGACCTCCTTAACCCATTGGCGGTCAAAATAAATGACTCGGGTCACTTGATGGACAAAATGCCAGAAGTCGGTGTTTTTCTTACAAACCTCACTTTTCTTGGCATCTTCGCCTCTTTGCGCCTTCGCGTTAATCTTCATGTCCTTCTTCCGGAAACCCTCTTGCCAGTCCCATTGTAGTGTGGTATATTTTAAATATATGGGACAACCAATGTCGCCTCAGTCAAAATCAACCAAAACAGAAAGAATCGCTGTGCAAACATCAGATCCGAACGCGCGGCGATGGAAATTCCCCAATTGCGCTGGCAGGCCAGGATTGAATGCAGCAAAACTTTGGCTTTTTTTGGCTTTTGTGTTACTCTGTGCGGTCGCCGCCGGAAAGATTCCGGTAGTCGATACAAGGAGAAACTAAAATTAATCAAGACACGCAAATGCCATCCATGTACTTATCCCTCGGCGCGAGAAAATGGTTCCTTTCCATTCTTTTGATTTCGACTTTATGCCTTGGTTCTGTGGCATCCAGTTTTGCGGCTGATACCGGATTGAAAATGCTACACGGCCACGTGCCGTCCGTGGTTACAAATCTGGCTCCAGCCGGCGACCTCGATCCGGCACAAAGCTTGACTTTGGCGATCGGTCTTTCTCTGCGGGATCCAAAAGGCCTGGACGACTTTCTTGCTCAGGTCTATGATCCCGCCAGTCCCGCATATCGACAATACTTGACGCCGGGCCAATTTACGGAAAAGTTCGGCCCGACGACCAATGATTATTCCTCCGTTCTCACATTTGCAAAGCAACACAATCTCACCGTCACCGGGATTCACAACAACCGCATGTTGGTGGATGTCAGCGGCTCTGTCTCGAACATTCAGGGAGCGTTCCACATTCACATGCGCGTTTATCATCATCCGACTGAAGCGCGCGATTTTTTCGCTCCAGACACCGATCCCTCGGTTGATTCATCCCTCCCGATTGCGGACGTCAGCGGCTTGAACAACTACGTTCGTCCTCATCCAAAAAGCATCCGCAGCGATTCGCACTCGCATTCCAGCGTCACTCCCCACACAGGATCGGGATCAGGCGGGACTTATGCGGGCGGTGATTTCCGCGCGGCTTATTTTCCCGGCGTAGCTTTGAGCGGCGCCGGCCAAACGCTCGGACTTCTCGAGTTCGACGGTTTTTATGCGAGCGACTTGGCGTCCTACGAAACCAAGACCGGCACGCCCGCCGTGCCCATTCAAACCGTGCTGCTGGATCGCTACAGCGGCACGCCTACGACCGGTTCCGATAGCGGCAATCCCGAAGTCTCGCTCGACATCGAAGTCGCAATGGCGATGGCGCCGGGACTTTCCAGCATTGTCGTATTCGAGGCCGGTCCGCGAGGACACGCAAACGACATCCTCAATGCCATGGCAGCCAGCAACCAGGTCAAACAACTCAGTTCATCATGGGGTTGGAGCGGCGGACCCAGCACGACGACCGACAATATTTTTAAAGAAATGGCCGCGCAGGGCCAATCCTTCTTTAATGCCGCGGGCGATAGCGACGCCTTTACCAGCGGGTCGTCCTCGGTCAACGGAGTGGACAATTCCTCCCTGGACACCACTCCCAGCAGCTCGCCCTACATCACGCAAGTCGGAGGAACCACGCTCACAACGACCGGCCCGGGGGGCGCATGGTCTTCGGAGAAGGTCTGGAATTGGGGGCTTACCGATGGCAGCTACGTAGGAACTTGCGGCGGTATAAGTTCCTACTACAGCATTCCTTCCTGGCAAGCCGGCGTCAGCATGAACGCCAACGGAGGCTCGGCCACGCATCGGAACGTTCCCGATGTGGCTTTGACCGCCGACAATATTTTTGTCACTTATGGCAACGGAACATCCGATTCATTTGGAGGCACGAGTTGCGCGGCGCCGTTATGGGCGGCGACAGCGGCGATGATTAACCAGCAGGCATTGTCGAATGGCAACTCGACCATCGGTTTCATCAACCCAGCCATCTATGGAATCGGAGGTGGCGCCGCATACGGTTCCAGTTTTCACGACATTACAACCGGCAACAATACGTGGTCCAGCAGCCCGAGCAGCTTTTACGCGGTCACCGGCTACGATTTGTGCACCGGTTGGGGAACGCCGGCCGGCGATGGTTTGATTAACGCCCTTGCTGGAGTTCCGATTACGAACACGAATACAAATACGACTGTCGTCGGCATTCAGTCGCTGGTCCAAAACGGAGGGTTTGAGACGGGCGATTTCACTGATTGGACGTTGGTCGGAGACACTGTCAACGGAATGAACATCTTCGACGCCGTGGAAAGCATCTCCGCCGATCCCGGCGTAGTCCATTCCGGCCTGTACGGCTCCGCCCTCGGTGACAACAGGCTCGCGACCCTTTCACAAACCCTCGCCACGACGCCCGGTCAGACTTATCTCCTTTCTTTCTGGCTCGATAATCTGGCCGCGGCATCGGTTCAACAATTTCTTGTCAATTGGAATTCCGACACTCTTTTCGACATGACCAACCCTCCCGCTTTTTCGTGGACTAATCTTCAATTCGTTGTCATCGCCACCGGCAGCAATACCGTCCTCCAATTTGGCGCGGAAAACGACGTCAGCTATTTTGGTTTGGACGACATCAGCGTAATCCCGATTCCAACGGTGGCATTTCAGGGCGCGGCGGCGCTTTCCAATGGCGGCTTCAGTCTTTCATGGAACACCGCCACCGGCCTGAATTATCAGGTCCAATATACAACGGACTTGTCCCAGTCGGCGTGGGCCAACCTGGGATCGCCCGTGCTGGGAACCGGTTCCACTCTTTCCATTTCAGACACCAACGCGACGGCTGCCTCGCCGCGGCGATTTTACCGGCTTATTTTAACGCCATGATTTTTGGGTGGTGGGCGATGAGGGATTCGAACCCCCGACCAACAGCGTGTAAAGCTGCTGCGCTACCGCTGCGCTAATCGCCCTGCCCCATCAAATTACAATCCGCGCCGGCCCGTTACGAGCCAAAAAAACTTTTGCTTGGATTCGCGCGTGGCGGGTGTTATAATACAACCACAGCATGACAACGACTACCACTACCGGCACAATTGGCACGATTTTGCACCATAAAGGCGCGGACGTGTGGACCATTTCGCCGCAAGCGACGGTGTTTGAGGCGATTCAACTTCTGGCCAGGAAAAACATCGGCGCTCTGCCTGTGATGGAGGGCACTCGCCTGATCGGCATTTTTTCCGAGCGGGATTACACCAGGAAAGTCGCGCTGGAGGGAAAAACTTCCCACTCCACCAAAGTGAGCGAAGTTCTTTCACCGAACGTCGCGACCATTGCGCCGCAAGATTCCGTGGAAGAGGCCATGCGGTTGATGACGGGAAAAAAAATCCGCCATTTGCCTGTCATCGAGGAAGGACGGCTGGTGGGTTTGGTTTCGATTGGCGACATGGTGAATTGGATCATCTCAGCCCAAACCGCCGCGATCGATCAATTGGAATCATATTTGGTCGGGCGATGATTGAGCGAACAGCCGCCGTTAATGTTTCACCGACGCCACCCACTTTTTCAATTGATCAGCTTGCATAAAATTCAAAATGCGCTCCTGTGGGAATTTTGCCGCCAACGCTGAGGCAAGGCCAAAATCGATGAATTGAAGTTGCCAAGGGTGATGCGCGTCCGTGCCGATTGAAAGATAAGCGCCGGCTTCGGCGGCCATCGCCACGAGGTCCACGTTCAAATCCTGGCGATCGGGATAAGCATCTATCTCAACCGCCTTGCCCAGCTTGGCAGCCAGTGAAAAGACGCGGGGCCAGTCGGCGGACAATCCAAGACGATAATTGTAAATTCGCCCGCGCGGGTGACCCAGGATGTGGACGAAAGGATTTTTTAGGGCGGCGAGATAACGCTCGGTTTGATCGTCCGTTTTTCTCAGGGAGGAATGAAACGCGGCAATGACGATATCCAGCTTTTCGAGGCTTGCGGGATCCATATCGCCAGCGCCTTGAACGTCGAGATTCAATTCGATTGAGCGAAGGATTTTGAAGTTCGTAGCCGTTTGATTAATCGAGGCAATTTCCGCGGCCTGTTCGGCAAGTTGCTCCTCGGTAATCCCGCCGGCGATTTTCAATTTTTTGGCATGGTCGGTAATGGCGATATACTGATAACCACGCGCCATCGCCGCCTTGGCCATTTCGCGGACGGTGCCCGAGCCGTCGCTCCATTCCGTGTGCATTTGAAGGTCGCCGCGAACGTTCTCTTTCCAATCGGGGCGGCTCGAAAGGATTTTTTGCGTCTCGGTATAAGAGAAAAATTGTTTTCTTAACGGAGGCCGTTCCGGAATGCGGGGCGCGTCTTCCAGCCATCCGCGAATTTGTTTTTCAAGAAATGGACCAATCGCGGACAGCGCGGTGAGAGCATCTCCTCGCGCATGAATATCGGCGGCCTCCTCCGGCCAGAGGAACGCGGCGCGGCTCGCCTTGCGAAATGCGCGTTGCACGTGATGCTTGGCGGTCTCCGCCTCCACCGCCAGCAACTCGGCGATGTCAGAATTAGTCGGGGCGCGCTTGTTCACGTTAAACGGCAATTTGCTCCATACCGCATTGTGTGGGCGCTTTGTCCGGCCGCCAGCGGAGAATTTTAGTGCCATGCCGGAAGCGGTTTGCGGTCACATGGTCGAAGCTGACTTCGACAACGAGTTCCGGCTTGAGCGGTTCCCATTGCGCGGAGCGTTCGGTGCTCCATCGGCTCGGTCCGCCCGGCGCGCGTCCAGTGAAGCCCGGTGGTTGAATGAGCGGTTTTAATTTTTTGAGGAGCGTCTTGCGCCCGTTCGCTTTGATCCCGGAGACAAAACCAACGTGGTGAAGCAGGCCGTCTTCATAAAGGCCAAGGAGCAACGAACCGACGGCGTTCCTGGATTCGCCCGCATAACGAAAGCCGCCCACAACACAATCGGCGGTTCGAATGCGCTTGAATTTTTTCATCGCGGAACGTTCCCCCGCCGCGTACGGAAGGTCGCGGCGCTTGGCAACAATTCCATCAAGGGAAGAACGCTGCTTTTTGAGCCAGTCCGCGGCGGCCGCGATATCGGTTGTCATCGGAGACAGGCGCAGCAAGGAATTTTTAGGGACGTAACGTTTCGCAAAACGCTCAAGCTTTTGGCGGCGGCCGGAAAGCGACTCGGCTAGCAGCGAAGCGCCTTTATCATCCGACAACAAGTCGAAGATTTCGAAATGCGCGGGATATTCCTCTGAAAGCATTTTTACGCGGCTGGCCGCGGGATGAATTCGCTGGAGCAATTGATCGAAATCAGAACCGTTTTCGTCCGCGATAACGATTTCACCATCAATAACGAAGCGGCCAGCCTTGACCTCGCGAAGCGCAGATAGCAATTCCGGAAAATAGCGATTGAGGAGCTTGCCGGACTTGGATTGAAGCATGACTTCCGTTCCATCACGAAATGCAATGCATCTAAAACCGTCCCATTTTGGTTCGTATTGCCATTCGTTCCCAATGGGAAGTTGGGGAACGAGCGCCGCTTCCATTGGCATAATTGGAAAACCAGTGTGCCAGTTTTTAGGTGACAATGTTTCCACGTTTTCCTCAGGATCAGTGAACAGAAAACGTTCAATCACTTAGCCTGCTTACGGGCGTTTTTGACAGCCTGCTTAACAAGCTCCACCGCCTTTTTCGCGTTGCCTATTCCCAAAACCTTAAAATTCTTCCCGTACGCCTTATTATACGTTTTGAAAAAAAACTCGATTTGTGAAACTGTTTTCTCTGTGAGTTTTATCTCTTCAAGTTCCGTTGGCGCTTCTTTGGGAACGGCTTGGCCGATTATCCGGTCGTTTCGCACCATCTTTTTTCCGTCCGACTGCTCCGCCTTAATGACTCCGACCGGCCGTACGTGAAGCAAACATCCGGCGACGAGGGGTTCCTCATTAAACACAAGCACGTCGATGGGATCGCCATCGGCGGCGACAGTGCCGGGGATCATTCCAAAATTAAAAGGGAAGACCATCCCTTCCGGAAGAGCTTTTCTGACGATTAAAAACCCCGTCTCCTCATGCAGGGCATATTTGACGTTGCTTCCCTTGGGAGTTTCGACAATGACGTTCCAGCATTTGGTGCCTTGATTGAAGGGTTTGATCGAATTGAGTGCATTTTTCATAAGAAAATGGGGCGCTGAGTTCGTTTTCGCGGAGGTTTGCGCTTTTTCATTGTGAGTTGAAAAGGGAAAGCTTTGCCTCGCGCAGGACAGGTGCGTAGTAGGAATTACCCTACGGGGGTGCCGCGCGCACACGTCATTAATTTCGTTAATTGCTTGACCTCGGGCGCGTGAACTTCTATTGTCCGGTCAAGCAAGCCTGCGGGAAGCTTGAAACTGCGGGCTGGCAAGTCACAAAACCATGTTTAACCAAGCAAATCACGAGGCATTGTGCTGCCTCAAAAAACGAAAACCTGCAAAACCATAATCAGTATGACTACTTCAAATTACCCACGCCGCGGGACCGCTTTCTCCACAGGCTTCGGACGCCTCTTTAAATATTTGGCGGTTATCGGGCTTTTGGTGGCGGCCAGCGCCCAGTTCTCAAAATGTCTGGCGCAAGGAACCGCGTTTACCTATCAGGGCCGGTTAAGCAGCTCGGGCGCGAACGCAAATGGAATATACGATTTCCAGTTTTCGCTTTACAACGCGGTCACAGGCGGCACCCAACAAGGCTCGACTATCGCAACGACCGGGGTCGGCGTCACAAACGGGTTGTTTACCGTGACCATTGACTTTGGCGGGGTTTTCAATGGAACTTCGCTTTGGCTGCAAATCGGCGCCCGTACTAATGGCGCTGCCTCCTATTCGGCCTTGACGCCCAGGCAGGAATTGACTCCGACGCCGTACGCCATCACCGCGGAGAACGTGGATGGTTCGGTGTCGGCAACCCAAATCAGCGGCACTTTGACGACGACGGTGATTCCGGTGCCATTGGACCTCAGCGGGGCAACGGCTACACCTATAATCCAGGCAAACCAAAGTTCAACCGGTGGTGGAGTAGAGGGCAATGTGATTTCAACCACAAGCACCACCGCGGGCGTCGAGGGAACGACGGCCTCGACGACGGGGGGCGCGGTAGGCGTGTACGGGTTGGTGAGTTCCAGTTCGCCGGGTGGGTATTCCGCTGGTGTTTACGGCGTAAATAACGGCACCAGTGGCCTTGGAATCGGAGTGTATGGCAGCCAGAACGGCTCGGGATGGGGCGTTTTCGGAACGGCGCCAAGTGGTTATGGCGTTTATGGCTATGCCTCTGGCTCCGGGACTGGCGTAGTCGGCGGTGGTAACACGGGGAATGGCGTTCTCGGGACTTCGGCTGCGTCCATCGGTGTCAGCGGGGCGCACCAGGCGACGAATGGGACGGCGGCTGGGGTGGAGGGGATGACAACTTCCATTGATGCGAGCGCGAACGGAGTGTATGGATTGGTTATTTCGACAAATCCCGGGCCAAATTCAGCGGGCGTTTTGGGCGTGAATAGTGGCACAGCTTACGATGGGATTGGTGTTTATGGTTCACAGGCAGGAAGCGGCTATGGTGTTTATGGTTATACGCCGTCCGGCTACGGTGTGTACGGCTACAGCGGTTCGGGATATGGCGTGATAGGCGGAAGCAGCAGCGGGTATGGTGTGTTTGGCAGTTCGGAAAGCGCCGTCGGCGTTGAGGGAGCCTATAACGGCAGCACTGGAACCGCGGCGGGAGTGCAAGGCACAACCTATTCCACGACGGGCAGCGCTAATGCGGTCTATGGCGTGGTAAGTTCGCAATCGCCTGGTGGATTTTCGGCTGCCATTCGCGGGCAGAATAACGGGACCAATGGGCTTGGCATCGGCGTTTATGGTTCGCAGGCGGGCAGCGGCTGGGGCGTGTATGGCACATCGACAGGCGGCTATGGTGTTTATGGCGACAGCGGAAGCGGGCCTGGGGTGGTCGGGGGAAGCGGCACCGGCGATGGAGTTGATGGTACCACGACCAGCGCCATTGGCGTGAGCGGCATACATTACGGCACCACCGGAACTTCGGCTGGTGTGCAAGGCATTACCTACTCGACTGCGAGCAGCGCCAATGCGGTCTATGGCGTTGTGGAGTCCACCTCGCCGGGCGGTGATTCGGCGGGTGTTTTTGGCCAGAATAATGGGACCAACTTTCTTGGCATTGGTGTATATGGTTCGCAGGCAGGCTCCGGATATGGTGTTTATGGTTATACTCCCGCCGGTCTGGGAGTGTACGGGTACTCGGGCACCGGCACCGGTGTGGAGGCGGGGACCTATTCCGGCACTGGAGTTTACACTTACAGCAGCATTGGATCGGCGTTGACGGTTGGCGGCGGCGCCATTCATGTCTCGGGGGCGGGGACGAATACAAGCACGGCGGCGTTCATCCAGTATTCAACCGCGGCTAATACGTCCAGCTACATTATGACTATTCACAATTCGATTTGCGACGGGGACCCGAACGCCATTCTCATTGCGACACATCTCTTTAATGCCCAGGGGGGACCCGGAACCTATCTGACGCACCCTTACAGCGTGTGGTACAACGGATCCAACTGGACAATCTACTACGATGACTTCACCGCCATATCAGCGGGAACGGCGTTCAATGTGTTGATTGTCAAAAATTAAGCGGGGCGAACACAACAAAACGGCATCTATCATCCGGCCCGTTGGCAAATCGCCTTCGGGCCGGTCTGGCATAGCCCGGTTGACCCGGCCAGGCACCGCAATCTACCGTTAATTATTAGCAATCCACCGGAAGCGCGGGGTCGGTCTCTTCGTTATTCTTAGACTCGATTGAAGAATAATATGAAGGACCAATTGAGCCGGCAAACCCGGCATCTTACAACCTTGCTGATTACCCAGGGGATCGTCGCGGCCGCAAACGCGCAATCCACCAATTCCCCGGCCTGCGTTGCGCCCGGCGCCAATGCCCCCTCGCCTTTGCCGGAAGTTGTTGTGACCGGGCAGGCCGGTTCTTATAAAACCGACGGGGTGGCGTTGCCGAAAATCACGCAGCCATTGCGTGACACGCCGCAAACCATCGACGTCATTCCGCGCGAAGTGATGGACGACCAAAACGCAACGACGTTGCGCGACGCGTTGCGAAATGTCTCCGGCATCAGCATTGCCGCCGGCGAAGGCACCTTGCAGGGGGATAATTTGACCTTGCGCGGCTTCAGCGCGCAGGATGACATTTTCCTCGACGGAATCCGTGACATCGGCAGCTATTATCGCGACCCGTTCAACTATCAAGAGATCGACGTTCTTGAAGGGCCGGAATCGGTGATGTTTGGCCGCGGATCCACCGGGGGCGTCGTCAATCAGGAGAGCAAAATGCCGGTGGCCCACCCTTTCGTGGCAGGCACGTTGACTTTGGGCACGGATGTGACGCGGCGCGGCACAGTAGATGTGAATGAGCCGGTGCCGGAGTTGGGGACGAATACGGCTTTCCGCCTCAATGTCATGGGCAATGATTCCGATGTCGCCAGGCGGGATGTCACCGAGAACGAGCGTTACGGGTTTGCGCCGTCGCTGACTTTTGGATTGGGCACGCCGACGCGGCTGACGTTCAGTTATTTTCATCAAACGGAGGATGACATTCCCGATTACGGAATACCCTGGCTTAAGTTCCTCGGTCAGACCGCTTATCCCGCCGATGTGGCGCACAACAATTATTACGGATTCCAGGACGATCATTTCAACGCGAACGCGGACATCGGCACTGTAAAACTGGAACACGACTTCAACGATTCGGTTACTTTGCGGGACCAGTTCCGCTACGCCGATTACTCGCGGGACTATCGCATCACCGAACCGCAAGTTACCAACACTGCGGCCGCGCCGCTCAGCGATCTGTCGGTCAATCGCAATGAACTGGGCGGGGACGGGTCGCAAACGTACCTCTGGGACCAGTTGGACCTGACGACCAAGTTCGACACGAGTTCCATCGAGCATACGCTTGTCACCGGCATGGAAGGCGGTCGTGAAACGGCGGATTTGACCCGGTTCACTTATGGCAGCGTGCCGGGAACCAGTTTGATCTCGCCCAATGAGAGCCAGGATTTTTCCGGCACGATCAAGGTCAGATCGCAAGTGGCGACGGCGGCGGAAACGTTTGGCGTTTACGCGCTGGATACGATGAAGTTGGGTGAACATTGGGAATTGAGCGGCGGGGCGCGCTTTGATTATTTCGACGCCAGTGACCATATGGCGGCTGTGGGGACGACTCCCGCGACAAATTTCAACCAGACGATCACCAAGCCAAGCTGGCGCGGGGCGCTGGTCTATAAACCCATCGAGATCGGCAGCATTTATTTTGCCTATGGAACTTCGTGGGACCCCTCGGCCGAAAACCTGGCCTTGAGCGCCCTCACAGCCAACACGCCGCCGGAAGAAAACGAATCCTTTGAATTCGGCGCGAAATGGGATTTGTTCCATGACCGGCTGTCCGTGCGCGGGTCGGTATTTCGCACTGAGCAAAGCAACACGCGCGAGCCTGATCCAACCGATATTACCGTGGACACTGTGGCTGGCGACGAGCGGGTGGATGGGATTGAGCTGGCGATGTCTGGCCATTTGACCAAAGACTGGCTCGTGCTAGCTACTTACGACTATTTGGACAGCGAAATGGTCAGCTCGAAATACTATCCTCTCTCCGTTGGACAGCCGCTTTCCAACGTGCCAAAAAACTCGGCCAATCTCTGGACAACTTACAATCTGCCATGGAAGTTTGAAATCGGGGCCGGAATTGCTTACGTCGGCAGCCGTTACGCAAACAGTTCGACTTTGCTTGCTCCAACGATACCAGGTGCGGTTCCGGAAGAGGACGCGCCGAGCTATTACATTGTTGACGCGCTAATCAAATACAAGGCGAGCAAACGGATCACCTGCCAGGTCAACATAAACAATTTGACCGACCGATTTTACTACGCGCAGGTCTTCGCTGGCCACGTCGTTCCCGGCGCGGGTATTTCCGCGTTGTTCAGCACCAGTTTCAAATTTTAAAAAGCCAGCCTATGTTGTTGACGATTCCCGATGTATTAAGCGCGGACCAAATCAAACAAGCCCGTGAAATCCTGGAGCGGGCCGAGTGGGTGGACGGCAAAGTCACAGCCGGCCATCAATCGGCGAAGGCAAAGGACAACCAGCAGATTCCTGAAAATTCCCCCGCCGCCCGCCAGCTTGGCGACATGATTCTCGCCGCGCTTGGCAAAAACCCGCTGTTCGTTTCGGCGGCATTGCCGTCGCGGGTTTTTCCGCCGCTGTTCAACCGCTATTCAGGCGGCCAATCGTTCGGCACACATGTGGATAACGCCATCCGCCCGGTGACCGGGACGCCTCACCGCATCCGTACGGACATTTCGGCAACGCTGTTCTTCGCGGGGCCGGACGAATACGACGGCGGCGAATTGAGCATCGAGGACACCTACGGCGTTCATCAGGTGAAACTTCCGCCAGGCCACGTCGTGCTCTATCCATCGACAAGCCTGCACCACGTCAAACCTATCACGCGTGGCGCGCGCGTTTGTTCGTTCTTCTGGATTCAAAGCATGGTGCGCGACGATGGCCGCCGCTCCCTGTTGTTCGATCTGGATTTGGGCATTCAACGGCTCAATCGCGAATTGCCCGACCAACCCGCCGCCGCGCAAACCGCGATCCACTTGACCGGCGTTTACCACAACCTGCTTCGCCAATGGGCGGAAGTCTGACGGGAAAGATCAGCGCGCCGCAACATACTGTCGGCGGAGTTCGGCCAGGCGCTCTTCGGCAACGCTCAATTCCCGCAGCTTTTCGAGAAACTTCTCGAATCGGGCCGCGTCGAGCGTTCTGAAGCCGTCGCGTTGAATTTCGCGGAACGAGCGCCAGAGCGAATCCAGCGCGGCCCCATGCATTTGCGAATCATCGGCAAACGCGCCTGAGGAGTGCGCTGGATCCAGATTTTCCAGGAGGAATTCGTTGAGAAAATGCGGCTGGAAGATTTGATACGCGCGCGCGCCGAAGCAAAACAGTTCCCGGGCCAATGGACGAAAACGTCCGGCGCGGCGCCGTTCCCAATGCCGGGCCAGCGCCAGGCCGTCATCGACGACGTCGGTGGCTTCAGCAATCAATTCATCTTTTATAGACTGAGGATTGCCTTTTTCTGCGAGCAACTCCACGATGACCTGACACAAAATATGGCGCGATTTGAGGCTGACTTCGCCCATTGCCATAGAGTGGGTTTCGGAGGCTGACGCCAGCGCCAGCGCTTGTTTGGCGGCGTCCCGCGCATGTTGCGCGTCCGGGGCGGTTTTGCTCCAGGCCAGCGCGTTGGCGTAATTCATCCAGGCGGCGGCGAGGAGATATTCCCGGTCCGTGATGGCGGCGGCGTTTCCATCCTGTAACGTGGCAATGGCGGTTTCAAAGGATCGCCGAGCTTCGATCATCGCGGCGGCGTCGCGTTGCGCCTGCAAAGTCAGGCCGCGATTCTGCCAGGCAATCGCCATCCGCCGTCGAAACAGCGGGTTGGCATCCAGCGACAAGCCGCGCAAGGCTTCCAGCGCGGCGTCATACGAACGCAACGCCTCCGCCAAATCATCGGCGGAGCCGAGTTTTGTCAGCGCATCGCCCTGGTTCATCCATGAAGCCGCCAGGGCGTAACGGTACATCGGATTGGCGTCCAACGGCAGTCGGCGACGCAACTCGATGGCTTGGTCAAAATTGCCGATCGCCGCCGCAAGCGCGGCGGGCGAGTTCTCGTTCAAAAGCGCGATGCCACGCTTCATAAAAACAGAAGCTTGCTGATTCATCTCCCCCGCATTTGCCGCGCCGTCCATAGAATATCATCGAGGATACTCTCACAGAACCACGCCGCAAGATTGTGCAGCGATAAAAACGCGGGGCGTCAATTCACGCGTTTGTGACACAATTCCCGTTGACACTGTGCCGCGATTCTGCAAAAGTTGCCGTCCATTAGGGAACAAGAAGCCTTTCGGAAGGTTCTCAGTAATGCAGCCCCGGCGACTCTGGCTGCTATGTTCTTTTACCAGTTTGAAGACGCGACAGTATTTTATTATTGGATCGCGGATCGCAGCAAAAAATAACCGCACACAAACCCTTTATGAAGAAGATCTTATTTTCCGTGTTTGCTTTGGCGGCCTGTGTCTTTTCAGCGCAGGCGCAGTATTTCACCAACGGGAACCTCGCCGTCCTCCGAATCGGCGGCCCTGGGGAATCGGTGACGACGACCGATAGCGGAAACACAGTCTGGATAGATCAATACACAACGAATGGGACTCTGGTAAGTTCGCTTCCCTTGCCCACCAACGGCGCAAACGCGCTGATCATGGATGGCGAACCGTATGACGGGCTGATGACTCTGACGCCGGACGGGACGCATTTGGTGATTGGAGGGTTTAACACGAGCGCGCCGTATATTTCAAACAGCGTGCCGGCGAATTTCGCGCTGGCGGCTTCGACGACTGTTCCACGCGCGATTGCGACGGTGGACGGATACGGCAATTACGCTTTGCCAATCGTGAACTCGAATATGTTCAACACTTACACGATCTCAGGCGCGGCGTCGGACGGGAGCAATTTCTGGGCGGAGGGCGGATCGACTGGAACGGCATACGGGGTTGTATATTGCGGAACGGCAACGGCCCCGGCAACCAATGAGGTATTGACGGGCATTTTTGGCGGCGGCTCGCGGGGGCTTAACCTTTACGATGGCAATTTGTATGCAATGGCATATCCATCGAATACGACGACTTATCCTCTTGCTGGAGGGTTCATGGTGGCAAATACAGGGACTGGCGCCCTTCCCACCAACACATCGAGCGCCACCGAGCCATTCCCGACGGGAACAGCGGCTGCGAGCACGCCATCTGACCTTGTGATCAATCCGGCGGGCACCATTGCGTATGTGGCGGATTATGATTTCGGAATTGTAAAGTTTTCGAATGGAGGGTCTGGATGGGTTTCCAATTATACCATTGTCCCAACGAATGCCGGTTACGCCACTGCGTCCGGCAGTTCGCACGCGATCAGCGTGACGGCGGATTTCACGCAAACACCGCCAATCGTTTATGCGACGACGGCTGAGACGATCACGAACCGGCTCGTGATGTTCCAGGATACTGGCGCAACGCCGACGATCATTAACCTCGCGTCAAACGTCAATGTTTCCGGTTTGGGAGGAATGACCAATACGTTCCGCGGCGTGCGGTTTGTCCCGGCTTCCGTTCCGCTGATCGCAAGCCAGCCGACGAGCGTGGTGGATAGCGCGGACGGTTCAGCGGCGTTTAGCGTCACCGCGACAGGCAGTCCCCCGATTTCGTATCAGTGGTACACCAACGGGACGCCGGTTTCCGGGGCGACCAATAGCTCTTTCACAATCAGCCCGGTGACGACGTTCCAGAACGGAACGCTTGTGGATGTTGCGGTGACAAGCCCGTATGGGACTGTAACGAGTTCGAATGCGACATTGACGGTAAATCCGAGTTATTTCATCCCGGGAAATCTTGCGGTGGTATCGGTGGGCGGGCCAGGACAATTTGTCAGTTCCACGGACCAAGGGAATACGGTGGCCATTGTTCAATTCACGACGAGCGGGACGCAGGTCGGAAGTTTGTCGCTGCCTTCAACCGGACCAACGGCATTTACGTTGGATGGATCGGCCACAGAAGGGTACATGCAATTGACAGAGAACGGGCAATACCTGGTGCTGGGAGGGTACAACGCAGCGGCGGGGACAGTGGTTGGCGGGCCGGCGGCGGCGACATCAGCTAGTGTGCCGCGCGCGATCGCGATGATCGACGGCTACGGGAATTATTCGATGCCGATTTCAAACCCGAATATTTTCAGCACTTACAACATCCGGGGCGCTGTCTTTGACGGCACGAACAATTTCTGGGTGACTGGTTCGGGTGCGCCGAGCACTCCAAAAGGAGTCATATATGTTGGGTCGCCTGGTGATAGCGGAGCAAACGCGGTGCAGGTCGAAATCGGGGTCACCGGAAGCGGCAATGAGAGGTGCCTGAATATTTTCAACAACACGATTTTTGTCAGCACGGGAGCGGCAACGCATGGCATTTGGGCGGTGCCGGGCGACGGAACGTTTCCGCCGACAACCGGCCCCACGAACACATATCTGACGATTCCAGAGCCGTCCTCCACAGGGCCTTACGACTTTGCCATCAACTCGGCGAGCAACCTCGCGTATGTTGCTGAAGGCAGCATCGGCGGCATTATCCGTTTTACCAATAGCGGTGCGGGATTTGTCTCCAATGCGTATTACACCGTTGGCGGAACCGGCTTCGGAACCAACGTCGGAGGGTTAACTGTGGATTGGACGCAGACCCCGCCGGTGATCTACGCCACAACCGGCGAGACGGCCGGCAACAGGCTGATCAGCATCGTGGACAATGGCTCGGCTTCTCCGTTTACGTTGCTGGCGTCGGCGTCGTCGGGCGCGTCGGGCAGCAATTATTTTCGCGGTGTGCGGTTTGTTCCGGGAGTTATACCTTCAATTACGACTGAGCCGCAGCCGTTCACGCAGGACGCGGGCGGGGACGCGACGTTTACGGTCGTGGCCACCGGGACGCCGGTGCTTGAGTATCAATGGTACACCAACGGCGTGGCCGTTTCCGGTGCGACGGATTCTTCATTCACTTTAACATCGTTGGCTCTGGCTCAAAACGGCACGGAGGTTTCGGCTGTGGTGAGCAATAGCTACGGGACGGCTACGAGTTCCGGCGCATTGCTGACGGTGCAAGCGCCCGGCGCTCCGCTGAATGTGAGCATTTCGCCAACCAGCCAAACGGTGAACGCGGGAAGTCCGGCCGTCTTCACTGCCACTGCGGTGGGCACTTCATTGACCTTTATTTGGAAACTCAACGGAGTTCAATTGACCGATGGCGGGTCGGTTTCCGGTTCGAGTACGGCGACGTTGACGATCAATCCAGCTTATGCGACGTACAACGGAACATACACGGTCATTGCGAGCAACAGCTTTGGCACGGCTTCGGGAAACAATTCCGCCACGCTGACCGTGATTGATCCTGTGATTCTTACGCAGCCTGTCGGATCGACGAATTTGCCGGGCGCAACTGGGGTAACTCTCTCGGTCACGGCTGCGGGCGCGCCGCCGCTACGTTACCAGTGGGTTTCCAACGGCGTGCCTGTCGCGGGGGCGACCTCCAGTTCGTTGAGTCTGGCCAATAGCGGCGCCACTGTATCAGCCTCATATTATGTGCTGATTACCAACGCGGTAGGGAGTTCTATCCAAAGCGCAACTACGGTGGTTTCTTTCTCGCCGCTGCTGCTCTACGATACTTTCAGCTATCCAAATGGCGATCTGTTTGGCGATGCGGGATCGCCATGGACAGACATCAATGGGACCAATCCTGAACTTGTCACCAACGGCAGGGTGCAAGTCAATCAGACCAACTTCACGACAGACGCGCAAAGCCTGTTCAGCCAGCAGGTCAGCAACACGGTCGTATGGACGAGCTTCATCATTAACTTGAGCGTGCTTCCGACTAATGCGGGCGGGGTTTATTTCGCAAATATCGAGGATACAACGTTCAACTTCTTTGGACGTATCTTTACGTTGACATCGAATAGTCCGAGTTACACGCCGAACATTACAAACATCGCCTTCCCCGGCACTTACCGGCTGGGCATTGCGAATGAGCAAACCGACTCTTCCGGGACATTGACGACGGGGCCCGCCGCTGTGGTGCCAATGGATTTGGCCCCGGGCATTGACTATCGCGTTGTTTACTTTGTGGACCTGGTTAACGAGTATTCGGCAATGTCGATTAACCCCGCTTCCCTGAGCGATGTTTACCCGGCGAATAGCCAGAGTCCCGTCAATTCCGGCCCGGCGACGGATACCATTACGCATCTAACTAACGGAATGGCTGCTTATGGATTGCGCCAACGCGAAGGCGAAGGGGTGTTTTACATGGATAATTTGGC
Organism: Verrucomicrobiia bacterium; assembly: GCA_036268455.1. Taxonomy (GTDB): domain Bacteria; phylum Verrucomicrobiota; class Verrucomicrobiia; order Limisphaerales; family Palsa-1400; genus DATAUD01. The sequence continues at coordinate 50,393 of DATAUD010000094.1, read as the reverse complement.
GGTTTCGTTCGATTGGAATGGGACAGGCTCCGGCTACAGTGCGGTGACAGCGGGTGTTACCGCGGCGAAACCAGTGATCGGCTTGCAACCGGAGTCGAGCACGAATTTCGCGGGAAATCCGCTGGTTTTGGAAGTGGCGGCTTCGGGGATTGGGACGGCAGGCAGCGGCCTGACTTACCAATGGTATCAAAACAGCCTGGCGTTGGCTGACGGCAACGGCATAACGGGCTCGGCTTCGCAGTCGCTGAACATCGGTTCTCTTGTTGGCACGAATAGCGGTTTTTATTACGTCACTGTCACGGGCACGGCCGGAACGGTGCAAAGCTCGAATGCGATTGTGCAAGTGAGCACCACAGTGATACCGCCAGTTTTCACGGTGCAACCGGCGCCGGCAGTGACCAATTCGGAGGGCGGTACGGTGACGTTCACTTCGCTTGCGACCGGGACAGGTCCAATCAGCTATGCATGGTATTACAGCAACAGTTCGGGCATCAATCAAGTTGGTTCAGACGCGGACCTTACGCTGACGAGTCTTTCCACCAATCAATCGGGCACCTATTACGTCATCGCCACTGGCGGGACCGACTTGCAAACACAAAGCAGCAATTTGGTTTTAACGGTCACCGGACCAAAGAGCGTTACCATTGGCTATTTGCGCAGTTTGCTCAACCCGACGACGTTTGAGCCGTCGGACACGACGACTTTGTATAATATCACGGGTGTTATCACAACGGCGACGAACCAAACGACGGGCGACACGGCGTCCTATTACATCCAGGACAGCACAGGCGGCATCAATCTATTCGTGACGGATGGGCAGGATTTCCGTCCGGCCTTGGGTGATCTTGTGACGGCGACCGGGGTGCTCTCGACTTATGCCGACAACTACGAGCTTGACGTGACAGAGGGCGCGCAAGATTACGTGGATACGATCATAAGCTCGAACGCTCCGTTGCCGACGCCGATTCTCTTTCCATGGGGAAATAATCCTGGGCCGCTTTCGGCCAGCATTGCAACGAATATTGAAGGATCGGTCGTAATGCTGACCAACGTTTATTTCGAGACGGGCGGCGGAACCAACCGATTTGCCGCCGGAGATTATATTGTAACCAATAACACCGGCGAGAGTTACACGATCTTCGTAAGCGACCAGGACACAAACCTTGTTGTCGGCCAATTGATACCGAGTTTTGCCTCGAGCATTTCCGGGCCGCTCATTCAGGACGACTTGGTTGTTGGGATTTCATTCACCGTCTATTCCAATCTGGTGGTCTCGGCCCCAACACCCCCTGTAACGACGATTGGAGGGGCCCTCACGACTGCTGGCGGAACCAACGGTCTCACCCTCACGTGGACGGCGGTTCCATCCGATACTTACAGTGTGAAATTCACAACAAATCTCACACTACCGTTCACCAACGTGGCGGCGTCGGGGCTGGTGTTTACCAACACAATCGGAACATATACGACGGCAGGCCCAACCAACGTATCGACGTTTTATCAGATCACCAGTCCATAACAAGAGTGAAGCAACCAATATAAAACAACGCGTCCCGACGCACTTGCGCAAGGGACGCCTTTGCATTATGATAAGCCCCATTAAACGCCAGGCGTTTACATTGATCGAATTGTTGGTGGTCATTGCCATCATAGCCATTTTGGCGGCAATGCTTCTGCCAGCGCTGTCCCGCGCCAAAGACCAGGCGCAGGAGACCGCCTGTATTTCCAACCTGAAACAGTGGGGCACAGCCCAGCAGATGTATCTGGGAGACAGCCGCGATGTTCTCCCCACCGACGGGAACGGAGACAGCACGGGGTACGATGGAACGGATCCCTACGGATCGGCGCTTGATCCCTGCGCGTGGTTCAATGTATTGCCACCGTACATGGCGGAGCACCCCTTATCGTATTACGCGCAAAATAGAATCAATTACCAAACAGGGGCTCCGACCTCAATTCCGCAGTACTACATGCCGTTCCCTGGGGGAGCTGGCAGCAAGATTTGGAATTGTCCATCGGCGGAAATGACTGCGTCAGACGTGCAGCACGTAGAAGGAAATCAATACCCAAGTGTGGGCTTCTTTTCTTACGCACAAAGCCTGGATTTGAACAAGGTCATTGGAACGGCGGGAACGAGTGAGGGTCAGACTCTTTTGGGAAAGGAGGAGCCTAATGTTGACACGATGATGCCAAAAGTGACTGAACTCCCCAAGCCCTCCGCGACTGTATTTATGTTTGACTGTGCGTACAACCCCGTTACGGAAATCGATGACCCGTTTAATCCCACGGATTCGGTGTACAACTCGGTCAATCCCGGCCTTCGCTTTAAGACGCTTGCCTCCCGGCATTTTAAAGGGTCGGTAATCGCGTTTTGCGACGGGCACGTCAGATTCTATAAGGACTCTTATCTAACGAATGGCATCACCGCAGCCATGTGGAATAACAAAACCGAGGTCGCTCAGCCCGACGTTATATGGGATGCGGCTTATCGAGCCTTTCTGGGATATTAAAACCGCTCACAAACGTATTAGATAAATTGGCCTTAAACGGTCGGTTGAGCCACCACGCGATCAAATTTTTGGAATAGCTACGGAAATAAGTTCTTTCGCCTTTTGCTCGAACTAATCTAAAAACCAAACTCTACGGTAATTCCTTTTTACGGTATCACCAATGCGGCGTGGGGCATCCCTCCATCACTTTCGCCCGTGAAGCTGTGTAGAACGCTGAATTGGGTGCCATCTGTATTAACGCTGAATACAGTTCCATCGGTAAGATTGTCATCGCCATATGTAGTCCCATAAAGTGTATTTCCCGATAAAATCAATGCTCCATAAGGGTTCGCTCCCTGACTGCCATCAGCAGGAAGGTCCTCAAGAACAGTGAACCCACTGCCGTCCGTGTTTATTGCAAAAACTGTCCCATCATTGGCTTCCGGAGAACTGGTGTCGCCCTCAGTCGTACCGTAAAGCGTGTTTCCCGATAGCACCAAGCCACTCAAAGGGAAGGCTCCGTCCGAACCATCTTGAAATGAGTATAAGGCCGTAAATCCGCTGCCGTTGGTACTGATAGAAAATACCGTTCCGCATCCATCGGTACCGCCCTGAGACGCCGTTCCGTACAGAGTACCTGAAGAAACCATCAAGGTGCCAACGGGATCCCAGCCGTCATCTCCACCAGTAAATGAATAGAGCGTTGTGTAGCCAGTACCGTTGAGATTAATGCTAAAAATTGACCCCCATCCATAATCTCCTCCATCAGGGCAGATTCCATACAGTGTGCCTCCCGACACCACATACCCTTGACTCGAGATTGATCCTGCTCCGGTGCTACTAACCGTAAATCCAGACCCATTCGTATTAATCGACAACACTTTCCCAAACGCAGTCATGCCATAGAGCGTACCGCCCGACAACGCTAAAGAGCTTGGAGCAGCGGCAGCAGTAAAATTATAAATGGTTGTAAAGCCGCTTCCCGTCCAGTTGAACATAGTTCCAAAGCCGTAAGCGCCGCCCCCGGTCAATCCATAAATCGCTCCGACTGATGATACAACAGACCCACCACTATAACTCAGTGAGTTGGTTGTGTAAAAACTGTATAAATTCGTGAATTCGGACCCATCGGAGTTCACCTGAAACAACGTTCCATAACCGTGGGCACCCCCCGTTGTTGCCGTGCCAATAAGGAATGGCAAATGAGAGGTCGAAACAACTCCCCAGTTCTCCGCAGCACTGGCGTCGTATATAGCGGCCTCTCCCAAGCCGAGCGTGGGCATGCTCGGAGACCAGCCGGGACCGTATGTATAAGTGACATAGCTACCGTCTACTAGCTTCTGAAGAGTATCCCCCTCGGAAAACCGGGTCAAACCGAGGGCGTCCACCGGGCCACTTTGCGGAAATAGCGAAGAAACGACGCTACTTCCCTCGGGAAGGCTGTTCGTACTGATTCCTTCAATGGCCTGTCCAATAAAGGTAATTGTGGCACTCTCAGGCACGTCAATTAAAGCGCCGGATCCCAGTTCCAAGACTGAATCGGTATCCCACGCCCCCGAAGAAAACGTGGAAGTCTCGACCCAAGTCGCGCCGTTCCAAAACTGCAAAGTTGTGCCATCTGGCACGCTTGGAAAAATTGAGGAAATCTGACGAGAGCCATTGAAAAGAGGATCAGCAATCAGGGCATATCCCGCTGAAAGCGATCGATTGATGAATCCATAAGGTGCGGAAAAAACACCGTTCGTATCCTCAACTACGTAAAAGAGCGATGGTGCCGTTGCAACGCCAGGGTCTTGAAATACTCCATTTGTCGAATCGCCTGCCGTGGTTTCGGTTCCAATGAACGTCCAGTCCAAAAGGTTGCTCGACGCAAAAATCTTATAGGGCTCACCTCCATTTGCTACAAAAGAGAAGTTAAAGTTGCCATCCATATCAAAATTTCCTCCCCCCGGAGTCGTGGGATTATCGGAAGGGCCTACCATTCCCGCATCAGCCGGTGCCGGAAGCGGAGGAGGTGTCCAACCTTCGTCGTTACACTCGGGAGTTAACGTTAGATCGATCTCATAATAACTGCTTTTACCCATAACCGGGTAGTTTTTCCATCCGCCACATTCCAGGAGTTGAACGGCGCTATCGTTATACCACCCCGACGCGTTTGTAAAAAGACCACAGGACAAGGTTTCTCCCGATGTAAAATTGATATCCCATGGACTGAAGCCGGGATTCCCGTTGTAACCTGTTGACCAATCTGTAGCACCGCCGCAACTGCCGCTGGTGCTATAGCATGGATAAACTTCAGAATCGCCCCCTGAACCGTCTGGACAAACGGCCTGGTATGCGTTCAAATATTCACTCAGACCTGTGGAAAGCGTAACCGTTGATCCGTTTGTCTTGAAGTGGATTGTTGTTTCTTCAAAGCCGGCATCTGTATGGACTTGTAAATAATCGTAGTCGCCTTCCCACCACCCAGTTCCAGTAACCTCGTAATGATATGTGACATAACTATCGTCTGGATCGAGACTCGGCAACGCGGGTCCGGGCGGTGAGGGACCTATGACCACAACAGTGTCGGACTTTGCCTTGAACGAATAAGCGACTACCGTAACTGCGAGAATTAACAGGAATTTCGAGCCGACTCTTGGCGAGGCCATCGGAAATGCAACTTTCATAACCATCTTTCTTCATTACAAGATACTTTTGGGGCGACGCGGCCTATCCTAGTTGTTCACGGTCCTCACGTCAAATCATTTTTTATTAAATAATGCCAGAAGTTAATGAACCTCTACCGCTAGGCACCCGCACGACGATCGTTTTTACAGCATATACTTTGCCGCTTTTAATGGAAAAAGGTGCTGGCTGCTATTGTAATTTCACACGGTGTTTATCAAAGTGTACCTTGATTACTGAATCGCCTGTTCATTCTGTCTGACCATGAAACGGTTGGCCTGACTTAAAGACGGTTTGTAATCGGCCCGCCTCGGCTTCCAGTTCTTTCTGCCCCTGGGCTTTTGCCAGTTCTTGAGCGCGGCCCACCGTGGCCACGGCATCCCGATACCGACCGGCCTCGGCATACGCGGCGGCAAGCGTCAATAACATGGCGGGGCGCTTTTGCTGAGTCGCTTCGCACGCGCGCGAAGCCAGTTCGACGGCTTGCGCTCCGTTGCGCAACTCCGGGCGGGCGTCGGTCGCGGCAATCCAGGCCAGATGTTGCAGCGCATCCGGGAAATCCGGATTTTTCAGCAACGCTGCGGCGTAATGGCTCATCGCGTCGCGCGTCTGGCCCAAATGCTCCAGCGAAAGGCCGTACTGGAATTGGACGTTGAAATTCGACGGCTCCGTTTGCGCCAGCGGCTTTAATAATTCCGCCGCGTCGCTCCACTGCTGCTCCTGATTGAGCGCCTGGCCAAGGTTATATTTGGTTTCGGTATCGCTGGGATCAAGGTTAAGCGCGGCGCGAAGCTGCGTCACGCCGTCGGCCAGCCGGCCCTCCTGCAAATAACCAATCGCCAGATTGTTGCGCGCATCGGCGAGATTTGGATCGAACCGCAAGGCTTGTTCGTAGTGCTCCACGCTTTCCTTCCAGCGACCCTGCTTCATCAATGCCATCCCCCAATCGCTCTCGGCGGGGGCGGATTCGGGATTGTCCTTGAGCGCGGCCTGAAAATGCGCGATGGCCTGGTCGAACTTTTTTTCTTTGGTCAGTTCGAGGCCGACCATGATGTTCGCGGCGTCGAATTCTGGCCGGAGTTTCAACGCCTGATTGTATTCGGCAAGGGCATCGTTCGTTTGCCCTTTGCGTTCAAGGGCGCGGCCGAGGAAAAAATGGCCTTCGGGATAAATGGGTTTGATGGCCAGCGCGCTGCGGTAAAGGGTGATCGCGTCGTCCAAATGGCCTTTGTCCGCCTCCATGCTGCCGACCAGGGTCATCGCGAGGTAATTGTCGCGCGTCACTTCCAATGCGCGGCCAAAAAGGGTGCTGGTATCCTTCCAATAGGGAATTTCCAGAGTCGTCACAGCGGCAAATGCGATAGCCGCGGCGGGAACCAGAATCTTGAGAGCGGGAAGGCGCGCGGCGATTTCCGCGCCCGCCCAAACCACCAAGACCAGGAAACCGATGCATGGGAGGTAAAGATAACGGTCGGCCCACCCCTGCCCTCCCACTTGCACCAGGCCAATCACCGGAATCAGCATGCCGGTGAACCAGAGCCAGCCGACAACCACCCAAGGCCACCGGTTAGCGCGGGCAATGGCAAGGCACGTCAGCAAAACCAGCGCAAGGGCGGCGGCTGCCCCAAGAATTAATGGCTGATGATGCTGGTACGGATAATAGATCGAAAGATGCCACGGAAAAAACAGCACGCGCAGGTAATCGAAATACGCAACCATCGCGTTCGTGGCGCGCTCGCTCAATGGCAATGCCACCTCGGAAGCGACGGCTTCGCTTTTGCCTTGCGCCCACATTGTGATTCCGCACCAGAGCGCGCTTAACAGGAACATTGGCCATTTTTCCAACGTCAGGCGCAGCCATGCGGGCCAATCCAGGCCGCGCGCGCGCCGTAAGGGCCAAAAATCGAGCAACAGCAACACACATGGGAATGTCACGGCCATCGGTTTGGACATCAGCGCCAGCAGATACAGGACGATCACCCAGCCGTAGCGAAATCTGGAGGTGGAAGATTGAGCCTTTGCATACGCCATGATCGCGAGGAGAAAAAAGAAGCCGCAGAGGACGTCTTTGCGTTCGGCGATCCATTCCACTGATTCGACGTGAACGGGATGCACAGCAAACAACAGCGCCACGCTGGCGCTTCGCCACGTTGAGCCTGTGAGCCGGCCCAGCACCAGAAAAAGCAAAACAGTATTGACGACATGAATCAGGATGCTCGTCAGATGAAAGCCCCAGGGACGCAGACCGTAAATCTGGCAATCCAGCATGAGGGAAAGCATCGTCAGCGGATGCCAATTCCCCGCGACAACGCTGTGGAAGGCCCATTTGACGCCCGCGAAAGCAAGGCCGGGGAGAACATGGCGGTTTTCGGTGACGTAAGCCTGGTCGTCGAACGTCAGAAATTGGCAGCGCAGCCCTTGCGCATAGACCGCGAAGGTCACCGCCGCCAGCGCGAGGCAAATCCAAATCGCGCGCCGTTTGTCAGGAGGCATTTGCATCGACGCGAATGTTTACGCCGTTGAGCGGCGACCCACCAAATACAATAACGCCGAAAGGAGCACGAACGGAATCAGCGCGAGCAAGTCGGAAGAGGCGCCCGCATAAAATGGATTGGACGCCTCGGCCCACTTCGTCACAGCGGAGTCGGCGTTGTGCAAAGCGCCCGCCATAAACGCGATAATGATCCCGGCAATCGCCCCGCCCGCGATGTAACCGCTGGCGAGCAGCACGCCCGGGCTTTTGTCGCTCTCCGCGGACAATTGCTCCTCGGAAAGATTCAGCCCGCGCAAGCGGACACGCTGCCCGCGATCGACGAGCCACCGGATCAATCCGCCGACCATCAAGGGAGTCGAGGACGAGATCGGAAGATAGACTCCAACGGCAAAAGCCAGCGACGGAATGCCGGACAATTCGAGGACAACCGAAATCATTACGCCCAACAGGACCAGCGCCCACGGGAGGTTGCCGTGAAGAATGCCCTTGATGATGTAGGACATGAGCACGGCTTTGGGCGCGGAATACTTTCGCACTTCGGTGCCGTCCGGCCGCGTCTTAAATTCGCCATTGATCCCTTCGTCAACATAATAAACCGCCGCGCCGGAGTCATCGACCAAATACCGTCCTTCGCGCCCGCCAACGTCGTCCGTCTTGTGCCAGACACGGTAGCTGTGGGAATCGTCTTTGGATTGCGGTCCGATGAGGGGTTCGGGAGCGCCGAAAGATGTGTTGGCGGGAGCGTGGAGACCGGGAGCGACTTTATTAATCGGCTCGTAAACGGTTCCGGCGGCGTTGAGGCCAATCAGAATGGGACTCAGGGCGACCGCGGAAAGGGCCGCGCCGATCATGATCGCAATCTGCTGATACTTTGGAGTTGCCCCGAGGAGAAATCCGGTTTTCAAATCCTGGGAAGTCGCGCCGCCATTGGAGGCCGCGACACACACGATTCCGCCAACGGACAATGCGGTGACGTAATATCCAACGCCCGTCCAGCCCGCGAGGAGAAAAACCAGGCATGTCAATAAAAGGGTGGCAACGGTCATGCCGGAAATGGGATTGGACGACGAACCGATTTCCCCTGTCAAACGCGACGAAACCGTGACAAACAAAAAGCCGAATACAACAATAAGCGCCGCGCCGAGCGCATTCATATTAAGGGACGGAGTGGCCCAAATCGCGATTACCAACGCAAGACATCCGAAGGCAACCACTTTCATCGAAAGGTCCCGTTCCGTTCGCGCGGCGCTGGCGCGAGTTTGGGCGGCGGCCGCGCCGAAGTCCGAGAGACCCGCGCGAATCCCGCGCCAGATCAACGGCAACGATGTGAGAAGGCTAATGATTCCCCCTGCCGCGACCGCACCCGCGCCGATGTAAAGAATATACGCTCCGCGGATATCGTCCGGCCCCATGTCCTTGATCGGTATCAGTCCCGGCGCGACCGCCCCCGCCGCAGCGCCGCCGAAAAATTTGATCATGGGAATCAGCACCAGATACGAAAGAACACCGCCCGCCGCCATGATGCACGAAATTCGCGGGCCGATGATATAGCCGACGCCCAACAGTTCCGGGGAAATTTCCGCGGAGATCGAGCCACCCACAAATGGCGGTCCGAATATTTTTTCGGGCGTGTCCTTCCACGCTTTGAATGCGGACATCGCCGTTTTATAGATAAGTCCCACGCCGAAACCGGCAAAGATCGCCGCCCCACCCTGCTGCACCCGCTGTTTTTCGCCGGCGTACTGCGAAGCGGCGCGGGATTCCTCGTTTGCGCCGGCTTTGAGAACTTCGGCGCAGGCCGTCCCCTCGGGATATTTTAGCGAGCGATGCTGTTGAACGATGAGGGCGCGCCGCAACGGAATCATCATGAAAATCCCCAGCAACGCCCCGAGCAATCCGACGACGACCGGGCGGGTAATTTCCAAATCGAAACCGAGAATCATAATCGCGGGCATTGTCACGCCCAGACCGAAGGCGATGGATTCGCCGGCGGAACCGGCGGTTTGCACGATGTTATTTTCCAGCACAGTCGCATCTTTGCCGCCGAATTTGTTCCAAAGCCGAAACAAAGTGAGCGAAATGACGGCGACGGGAATCGAGGCGCTGACGGTAATGCCGACCTTGAGAACGAGATAAAGCGAAGAGGCGCCGAAAACCATGCCGAGAATGGCGCCAAGGATGATCGCGCGCGGCGTGCATTCGCGCATCTTTGTTTCCGCCGCGATGAACGGGCGCGGCGCGGGATCGCCATCGATTTCGGAACGGGTTAAAGACGCCATGCCAGCCGATTCATTTGCGGGTAAGATGGGGATTGGCCCCCGGAAAGGCAAAACATTTGCGCTTTATTTCCGCGCTTTGCCTTCTTCGTGAGCGTGCTCGATGATCGAATTGATTTCGCCGCCGATCAAAATCGCGAGGCTGGAAAGATAAAACCAAAGCATCAATACGATGATCGCGCCAATGGAACCGTACGTGACATTGTAGTTGCTGAAATGATGGACGTAGTAGCGAAACAAAAAGGAAACAAGCAGCCACATCGCAACTCCGGTGAGAGTTCCGGGCAGCAGCGAGCGCAAGCGCTCATTTGGGCAGTGCGGTCCGTAATAATAAATCAGACCGAAGGCGCCGAGCACAAAACACAACAACACGGGCCATTGTACGACTCTCCACATCAGCGTGAATTCCTTTTGCCAGCCGAAGCGGGTCGCGAGCGTTGTCGCCAGGTCCCCGCCGCAAACGATGAGCAATAGCGCAGTGACCATGAGAGCGGTGACGGCGAGGGTCAGGCCGATGGCAAGAAGTTTTTCCCGCCACCAGGGGCGTTCAGTCTTCTCTTCGTAAGCGAGGTTGAGACCGTTGATGATCGCGCTCATTCCGCTGGACGCCGACCACAACGCGACGAACAAACCGAACGAGAGCTTGCCGGCGCTGCTGCCTTTGGCCACTTGCTCCAAGCCAGTTTCGACGAAGGCCGACGCCGAACCGGGAAGCACCGCGCCGAGATATTGGCTGACGGCGTTCCGAACGATGCCTCCGGGAGCCACGAACATCCCAAGGAGAGCCGTCAAACATAATAACAAAGGAAACAGGGCGAAGAAAAAATAGTACGCAAGCTGGGCGGCCTGATTGTTGACCTGGTCCTTCGAAAATCGACGCCAGAGGCAGTGCGCCCAATACCGCCAGTGCAATCCGGCGATATGAAAGCCGGTTTTTGGCGGCTTGTCTTTATCGGTTTTTTTCTCGCGCGCAGTCACCTTCATGGTTCGTTCGTGTAACAATAAACGAGAGGAGCACGGACGCAGGTGGGTGTTTCACCTCCCTTGTTCCGGCGCTCCGCCGGGCTCAGTTTATCCAATGAAAACAAAACCGCACTCTCAATTGGGAATTTTGGCGGCGGCGGCGGCCTTCTTGGGAATTTTCTCGACGGCTTTTTGTCAGGTTTCACCATACGACTCTGGGCCTCCCCAGCCTCAAATCACCGCAACCGGCAAAGCGACGTTGGACGCCACCGCGGACACCGCGCAAGTCCGGTTCGTTGTTGAATGCGCCACCAACGACGTTGCCTCCGCTCAAAGCGTTGTCAATACTTCGATTTCACGGGCATTCGCGGCTTTGGAATCTGTTGGCGTGGCGCGGGAGGAGATCAGCGCCTCGGCCGTTGACGTTGCGCCGGTTTATGCGCCGTGGAACGGCAAGGATCCAACAATCACCCTGAAGGGATTTCAAGCGAAAGCGACGATGAACGTGAATTTGCAGGCCGAACAACTGAGTCACGTTCCAAATGTTGTTGACGCGGTGATAAAAACCGGTGGAGCGCGACTGGATGGAGTCACGTTCAGCGTCAGTCCGGGTTCGTCGCAACGGGCGGCGGTGATTGAGCAAGCGACGCAGGACGCGCAAACCAAGGCGCGAGCCATGGCCTCCGCGTTGGGTATGCAACTTGGTTCTGTGCAGGTGGCCGGAGATGGCGGAATAAGGGTCACGCCGGCAAAAACCTCGGTGGAATCGAGCGTGAACGACCCGTTAAAATTGGAAGCGAGCGTTACCGTGTATTATCAGGTAACTCCCATCGTTGCCGCAAATAACGTGCTGCCTTACTGATCGCCCGGGCGAACACTTTGCGCTTCTGAGTCGTCGGCGTCGGCTGACGGCTCTTCCTCTTTAGACTTGACGCCGTACTCGTTCAATTTATTGCGCAAAGTGCGGATGCTGATGCCCAAAAGTTTCGCCGCTTGCGTGCGACTGGGCGTCTTTTCAATCACGGCCAAAATGTGGCGCTTTTCCAACTCAGCCAAAGGCATGGGTCCGGCGTCGTCAGCAATTGTCACAGGCGCGGAAGGACGCGGAACATGCGCGGCGGCAATGGGAGATGTCGCGGTCGGACCCGGACCAGAAAGTGGAGTGAAGCCCAAAAGATCAGGTTCCAACATCCCGCCGTCCGGACACAGAATCACGGCGCGTTCGATAACGTTTTGGAGCTCGCGCACGTTGCCGGGCCAGCGATGTGCCATCAACGCGGCCACACATTCGTCGGAAATTCCGCGGATGCGCACGCCATGTTTGCGGGCGAAGCGCGGCATGAATTGCCGGGCAAGATACGGAACATCTTCCTTGTGCTCGCGGAGCGCAGGCACCTGGATGGGCACGACGTTGAGCCGAAAAAATAAATCCTGCCGGAATTCCTTGCGCTCAACGCTCTCCTCCAAACGTCGATTGGTCGTGGCAAGGACGCGGACATCCACCTTTATCGTGCGATTGCCGCCAACGCGCTCAAGCTCCCGCTCCTGGAGAACCCGCAACAGTTTGGCCTGCACCTGCGGGGAAATCTCACTGATTTCGTCCAGCAGAATGGTGCCGCTGTGAGCCAATTCGAAACGGCCTTCCCGTTTGGTCATCGCGCCGGTGAACGCGCCTTTCTCGTGGCCGAAAAATTCACTTTCAATGAGGTTCTCCGGGATCGCGGCGCAATTGACTTTGATGAATGGCGCGTTGTTGCGCGGGCTTTGTCGATACAAAGCGCGCGCAACCAATTCCTTCCCCGTGCCGCTTTCCCCGGCGATCAGCACTGTGGCCTGCGTTCGCGCGACTTTGCGGATCAACTGCCGCAAACTTTCCATCGCCGGGCTGACTCCCTGGAGTTCGTAGCCTGTTTCCTCTTCCTCGGCGTTGCTGAGATAAGCATTGACCTTCAGGAGTTGGTCGAAATTTTCCGCCTTCTTCAGGGTCATCTGCAATTGATCCAAAGAAAACGGCTTGAGCATGTAGTCGAACGCCCCGTTGCGCATGCACTCGACCGCGGACTCGACGGACCCGTGGCCGGTCACCATGACGATCAATGGCTTTTCCGGCTGCGATTGCAATTCGCGCAGTAAGCTGGTCCCTTCGCCATCGGGCAGGCGAACGTCCAGGAAAATCAAGTCGAAGGTGTCCCTGGCCAGATAATCGCGCGCGCCGGCTATCGTGTCGGTGCTGGCGACGTCGTAACGCTGCTGGCGCAGCATCTGTTCTAGGTTTTTGCGGACGATCAGGTCGTCCTCGAGAACGATGATTTTTTCAATCGGCATGGAGGGCGTGCATCATGCGGCGCCCTGGCGGCGATAGAGATCAGCAACGAAATGAGGACGCTGGCGGTTGACCGAGGGAATTTCACGAGGCGGCACCAGACCACGACGCAGCAAAATCTGCTCGTTTTCACGGTCCAGTAGTATGATTTTCATCGTCAAATCCTGATTTTTGCGCAGCAACGCGGCCACTTCCGGGTGGCGCGCGCGTTCATCCAAGTTGAGACTCTGCCAGTTCACACGATGTTTACGCAATCCATCTAGCGACTGAATGAGGCGGGGAAGCAAGTTTTTTTTGATCTGATAATGCTCGAAAAGGGACGGTTGATCGGCCCGGCGCAAAGCCTGCCCTTCGCTTTCGACAGCGTTCAGGATTTCCTGGCAGAGCGCCAGGTGCTCGTTTAAGGCGCCCAAAATTTCGGAGACAAGGTTCATTGAATTGAGGTCTTATTCGTGCTGTAGAGGGCGCTGCGCTGAAATTCATGGTTGGAAAGGCGCGCTTTTTCGGCCCAGGCGATGTAGTCCGTGCGCCACTGGGCCATTTCGCACACCTCTGCAAGGCTCGGCGGGCTGCCGGCGGCGGTCAGCTCCTTTTGTTTCGCGGTGATTCGGCCGTAGTAGTTGGTGGCCTTGTCCCACTGTTGAAGTTGCTCATAAACCAGGCCGATCTGATACCAAACCGGCGCTTTCCAATGAATCGAATCGTCCAGGGCGGCCATGCATTGATATATCTCAAGCGCATCCGGGTAATCGGCCTCTTTGTAAAGCTGGTTGGCGATTTGGTTGCCGGCCCGACGCTGCCAATAAGCCCAGACGTCGGGGTTTTTCTGCACGTTTGCCTGCTCGGTTTGCAGAAGTGTCAAAACTTGTTTCATCGCTTCCTGGTTCCGCCCCACCGCCTTGTAAGCGGAAGCGAGCAGAAAGCGAACTTCGGGAACGCTGGTGGAATTGGTGAATTGATCGAGAAACATATTGGCGCGCACGATTGTTTCGACATTGTTGCTCAGGTAGGAGAGTGAGCGGACCAATTTGGTAAGGACGATTTCCTTGTTCAGGCTCGGACTATCGACCTTGAGGATGCGCGTATAGAAATCAGCCGAGTCGGCAAAGTCTCCCTCCAAATAATAAGTATCGGCGATTTCCACCTGCGATTGGAGGACCAGGTTTTTGTAATAATCGATGTTATCCAGCTTCAGTTTCAAAGCGGTGGACATCACGCCGTAAAATTTGGAAATCGCCATCGTCGTGACACCCATCTCGCGATAGAGCAATCCCTGGCGCAACAAAACTTCGGGAGCGCTTGGATCGTCGGAATACAGATGCAGGTATTGAGCGAAAATCTGCTGGGCCTTGACATAATCAGGAATGTCCTGCGTGGCGAGGGCCAGTTCAAACAGCGCTTTCCGCTGAAATTCCGTCGGCGCGTTGGTTTTAAGAACAGCGACAAGCGTTCGGATGGCCTCGGTCGGGCTTCTGTCATGGCGCTGACGCGCGGCCACATCCAATTGAAGCTGGAAATATTGATTGATCGCCTCCTGATTCGTGTCGTGCGCAACCGGCGCCAGATTTGAACTCGTTATCGTCCCGAAGTCCGGCGCTGTTGGTCTTTCGATTGCCGGATCGGTTTGCGCAAATGCGGCGACCGTGGTGGCCAGCAGCCCAATCAAAATGTATTGCATAAAGCGGTTCAAGGAAGGTCGCGGCTCGAAGATTTGGGTTCCACTATCGGGGGGGTAAAACCGGCTTGCGGGGTTTGGCCGGCTACATTGGCGCTGTTAGTCGTGGGAGATGGTTGCGCGAAATATTTTACGAGCATTTCCGGTGAAATCACCGGTTCCGCCGGCGCCGACTGTTGAGGCTCAGGCGACTGCGCTTCTGCTGTATAAGGGCTGCCCTGTGGCACAACGACCGGCGTCGAGGGCGCTTCCTCGAAAGTGTTCGTTTGGGGAGCTTCTTCCGGCAAATCGACAAAAGAAATAGGAGCCGGCGCGGGCGCTTGGGCCGACGCATTAGTGGAAACGACGGGCACCTGGGGCAACGGGCGGAACCGCAAAGGAACAGGGCCGACGGTTGGCAAGTAGCCGGGCCCGGCCCAAACCATCGCGGCGACACCCAAAAAGGCCGTTGTCGCGGGAACTAAATGGCGCAAATGTCCAAACATGCGTGTTCGACTCTCCCCTATTTATCGGCAAATCCAGGTAAAACTTGAGAGAAAAGTATCGGTTAGGCGGTTCGATTCAACCCAGCGCCACAACGACTTGCGCCTTTCCCGTCGCGCCGGGCAGGGTTATTTCGTATGCGGACGAGACGGCATGCAACCCCGTAGTTCCCCACTGGTTCCGAGCCTGACCAAAGTATCATAAATCTCTTGTCAGAACTAACGGCCGGACTTGTCAGTGCGAAATGGCTTGCAAATTCATACGGTCCGAAGACAATCGCGAAAATAGCCAAAAGAAGTTCATTGCGCCGTGAGCAACGAATGAAATGGGAAATCCCGGTTAAAGCCATATTTGGTGAGCCTGAAAACCGATTCTCCCGCACCCGCGAAGCCCCAAGAACCTACGGTTGGGAGAAGATCAAACTCCCATCAGTCCGTATCAGTATGCCGAGCCTTTCCAGTCTGCCAGGCACAAAAGCATTTTCCTAAAAGACATGGCAGGCGAATATAAGATCATAGGTATTTTGCGGCAGGAACACCTGAATCTGCTGGCCCATTGCGGGCTTACGGTGCAGGTCTTGGTGGACTGTTCGCACAACACTTCCGTGAAGACGGAGCGACGCGACAGGCCGGGGCAACCAGTGATCGCCAAACCGATCGAGTTGGACGTCATGCTTGCCGCACCGCACGACCCGGCGAAAGTTTACCAGGCGATGCGGGCCAAGCTAACCACGGCCCCGATCATTAGCCCAGCATTCGAGATCTACAAAATTTACCAGAGGCGGATGGGGCCCTACGGTACTGGCGTCACGATCCTGCGGTCGCGAGGCATCAAGCTCGAAATCCCCAGATTCGACCGCTCGATTCTGAACGTAGATTGGCCGCAACTGGGCACCGAGATCGGCAAGGCGATACAGGCGTGTAGCGCCAAAACCGGTGCCGCTTTCAATGCGTTGCCAAGCGAAGTGCGTCGGTCAATGGGGATGTACCGGCGGGTATCGGCCACAAGTTTTATCTTGGCTGGCCCGCAGGAACCGTGGCCGCGGACGGCTATTCTTTGATCGGCGTAGTGAGTCGGTTGCGCGTGCAGTAAGCTGACCGTGTCGCTCTACTCTGTTGCCGTTATCTTTATTCCGATGGATGGAGCCGGTGAGCCGGAGCCGGTGTCGAGCCGGAAGCCGGAAGCCGGTATCAAAGCCGGTGTCAGTCTCAACTTTTGAAACTGTGAACCGTGGGGCCGCATTTTGGTGACAAACACCTCAGTAAAGAAACCGTTCTACAACGAATCGACTGGGTCTGACGCAGTCTCAAAAAGTCGTTGACATTCCCATGTTTATATGGGACAGTTCGTTTAGGGGAAAATTGTTCTTTGAAAATCGGGATGCGAGGCGCGAAAGGTCAGTCAAGCCTGGTCAAACCCAGTCAAACCACTTTCAAAGTCAAGGCTAAGTTCGCCAATTCAATTGCAAGGCACTACTGTTAAGCATCTTAACAATAATTTAGGCGAGCTTTCCCCGGTATTTCCGGTCAAGTCAGTAAAGGTTAATCAACCCTACCAAACTGCCTTGACCTGCGGCCGCATCGAAGACGTTATTTCTCGCGTTTAAGCAGAAATTCCGCCAATGCGGCCAATGCGAGAGCGTTGCCTTTGAAAATTTCGAGCGATTGGAATGCGCGCCCGGTCAGTTGTTCGGCGATTTTCCGCGATTTTTCCATGCCGACAATTTTGGGGTAAGTCGCCTTCTCCGCCACGGTGTCCTTGCCGGCGGTTTTGCCCAACTGCTCGCTGGTTTGTGTCACGTCCAGAATGTCGTCTATGATTTGAAAGGCCAGACCGACGTTGTATCCGAAATCTGTGAGCGCTTTGAGCTGTTGAGCGGTGCAATTGGCGCTCATCCCGCCTAGTCGCGCGGAGCAGCAGAGTAACGCGGACGTTTTGCGCTCGTGAATATAACGAAGTTGACCGGCGGAAATGTCCTTCCCCTCCCCTTCCAAATCCGCGACCTGGCCGGCGATGAGTTGCCGGGAACCGGACGCCTGCGCCAGTTCAAGAATAATGTCCCGATGCGAGTAGCGCGGCCAACCTTTGCACTTGCAGGCCAGATCAAAAGCTTCCGTCAACAAAGCGTCGCCGGCTAGGACGGCGATGCCTTCGCCGAAAACTTTGTGATTGGTCGGCTTACCCCGGCGCAGATCGTCATCGTCCATGGCGGGCAAGTCATCGTGGATGAGGGAGTAAGTGTGAATACATTCCACCGCGCAGGCGAGCGGCATGGCATCGCCGTCCGACCCGCCGCAAGCCTCCGCCGCGGCAAGGCAAAGAGCCGGACGCATCCGTTTCCCCCCTGCGAAAAGCGAATACCGCATCGCTTTGTGGATGGTTGCCGGCTTGGCGCTGGCTTTCGGCAAAAGGCGATCCAGCGCGCGGTCCACCGCCTTCGTTTGCCGCGCCAAGTAACGTTGCAGATCCATCCCGTCCTAGTGCAAA
Source organism: Verrucomicrobiia bacterium (assembly GCA_036268455.1). Classification (GTDB taxonomy): domain Bacteria; phylum Verrucomicrobiota; class Verrucomicrobiia; order Limisphaerales; family Palsa-1400; genus DATAUD01. The sequence continues at coordinate 32,536 of DATAUD010000094.1, read as the reverse complement.
AAACGCGCCGGGAAATCAAGGTAATTTTGGTTTTGTCGCAACAAGCATGCCCGCGACCCAACCAACCAGAGCGAGCGTGGACACCGGAACGATCCAAAACGGAATCCGGTTGTGGATTTCCGCGACGCTGACGCCGTACGAGGCCGCCGTCCAAACATCAAGGCGAAGGTTGATGACGGCTATCACAACGGCGCAACACAACGTCATGTGGAAATAAGGGCGTTGCGTAAGCTGAAGGCCGTTCCATACGCAGAGCAGGACCATCGCGACCGTGATGACCGCAGCAGTAGTCATGTCGTGTTCACGCAACGCCAAGGCGATTAGCCAGCCAAAGATGGTAAGGTGGGACCCAGCCGCCATGAACCACCGTTGGCCCGATGATGGAGGTTGTTTTAAACCCAGTCCCGAATCGCGACGAAATGTGAAAATCAGCCATGTGGAAAGCGAAAAGACCCAAATAATCCAGAAAAATCCCGAAATCTCCCACCTCTTCCCGTCACTCAACGCAAAATGCTCCCCAACCCACCGCGCAAACGTGTCTCCGGCAATCGGAATGCCCAGAAGCAGTACCCACGTCACAATCAACCGAAATAGTTTTGCGAAACGTTGATGTTGAGGCGTTACAGAGCGAATGGCCATCCATTGAGAAAGGAAGCCGACAAAAAAACCACCGAACGTCCCCAACCAAGCGACCAGAAACATCGACTTGGCCGCCGCCGTTCCTTTCACTCCAACGCCCAAGCTGGCCGCAGCCGCCGGGCCTGTGGCCAACGGTAATGCGGAAAGGACAGCACCCGAAAAGGCCTGGCTTGGGGCCGTCCGTCGCAACGCGCCTTCCACGAAGCTCTGCACTTCCTCTTGCAACAGCTTTCGACCGCGTGAAAGACGTTGTTTTACAGCATCTTCAGATAATTCCAATGACCCAGCCACTTGTTCGACGGACTGGTGTTGGCGGTAAAACAGTATCAGCGGTTCGCGATAAAGCGTGGGGATTTTTTCCAAGGAACGCCAAAGAATGGCTTCTTCCTCGCGGTTAATGGTTTGTTCTGACGGAAGTGGCTCGCACGCAGGAGCTTCTTGCACCTCTTCCAACGTGGCGGCGTTGTGGATTGGTTGTCGGCCATCCCTCCGCCAGCTTTTCTGAATCCGGCAGCGGACGATGCTGCAAAGCCAGGCGCGAAGTTTGTCGGGTTCGCGCAGGAGAGAAAGGTCTTTCCATGCGGCGACGAAGGTTTCCTGGGCCATGTCTTCGCTTTGGCTGATGTTGCCGGTTGCGCCGTAGGCCAGGGAACAAATCAGCGTTTGGTAACGTTCGACTATCTGGCGAAAGGCATCGCGATCTCCGTGGAGGCTTTCGGCGACCAGGGCGGCATCGATGGGTTTGGTTGTCTGCGTCAAATCAGTTGCTATCATATCACCATTCAAGCACCCGAAAAGGGATTTCAGGTGACAAGAAAACATTGTATTTGGGGGTCCTCCCAACGCCTCCCCGTTTTAGGGGATACCGGAAAGTTGTGTTTCAATGCGACACTGGCACCACACCACGGCCTAATTATGCGAAAACATCGAGAAACAGAGGACATAGGCTTTACACTCATCGAATTGCTGGTCGTCATCGCCATCATTGCCATCCTCGCTGCCATGCTTCTGCCCGCTTTGAGCAAAGCCAAAGCGCAATCAGAGGGCGTTAAGTGCATGAGCAACTTGAAGCAATTGACGCTGGGATGGGTGACTTACTGCGGGGATTATAAGGACACGGTGCCGCCCAATGGCGGGTTGGGCCAGGGGGAAGACAGCTTGACGGGGGATATGTGGGTGGATGGCAATATGCAGGATATTGCCAACGACTTTTCGGCGACCAACGTGGCCTATATTCAAAGTGGCGTTATGTATTCCTATGTCAACAGCGTCCTGGTTTATCGCTGTCCTGCTGACGTTTCCACGGCAAGAATGGGCTTGGTCTATCTTCCTTGGGGAGGCGCCGGTGTTCCGCGAGTGCGTAGCGTGTCGATGAATACATGGGTTTGCAGCGGGATCGATGTGGCTGAAAGCGCTGATCCGAGTGTGGACGTCGTTCAGTTCCAAAAAGTCTCAAACATTATCAAGCCTGCCGGCACCTGGGTTCTTTGGGACGAAAGCCCGGTCACTATCGACGACGGTTGCGCGGCGAATACCCCCGGCTCCGCCACGTATGAAAATCCGCCCGCCACCTATCACAACAACGCCAATGGCATGTCATTCGCGGATGGCCATGCGATGATCAAGCTGTGGCGCGATCGAGCCATCCTGGGTCACAGTGTCACCAGCACCTCGACCACGCCACAGGATGGAGGGGTTGACCTGCGGTGGTTGTTTTCGGTAACGACTTACGGTTCGACCGGGGCATCAGCCCAGTAGCGTCGATCTTTCCATAATTAATCCAACCGGGATGTGGGGTTCCGCTCCAATCACGCTTGCGTTGACTGTAACATCGGAAGCATGGTGAACCGATAAATTACAAGGGCATTAGCTGATGAAAAGTGATGGAAAGCTAAATCGGAGGAATTGGCTGCGCTCCGTGGGTCCGACCACTGGCGCCGCGGGCATACCGCGGCTGGGATTTACTCGAAGGGAAATGTCAGCAAGGGCGGCGTTGTGATATTTCCCGCAGGAGTTTATCAGGTTTCCAAGACCCTGGTAATCGCCCAAGCGGTCAAGATTTTTGGCCAGGGGCAGGCCACGATCGATGGCGCGACGCATATTGTGCCGTCATCGTTGGGTTTCGACGTTTTTAGAATTGTCGGCGTGAATTGGGGCGTGGTGCTGGAAGGGTTTCACATCAAGGCGTATAACTATATGGGAACGGGCGGTCATTTTCTTCGCATTCAAGGCTGTCAATTTGTCGTCGTTCGAGTCCTGGCCAATGGATACAACAGCCTGGCCGCAATCAACTGCGGCGCGCTCAATTGCAATCGGGCCTTTTGGTCCACTAAAGATGGGGGTGCTGCTCCGAATTTTTTTGTCATCTCTGGGGTGGGTTGTTCCGACCATGGCAATCGGGCCATTGCGCTGGACGACGGCGGATATACGCAGGTCAGCGGAATGTGCATCACCTCAAGCCATGAGGACAATATCACCGTCGGGGAAAATATCACCACGCTGACGGCGTGAGAGTTTCCGGCGAGCGTCAGCGGCATCTCCCAGCGGAAGGCGCAACGCGGGTTATACGACGAGGGGTCATCGGGAGTCATCGTGGGAAGCGGGATTTTTGGCGCGAACTCTGTGATGGATGTGGACGTTTCGAAGAATCAGAATAGTCAAACTTGCATCCAGAGTCACGGTTCCGTTCCGTGGCCCTTTGATCCGACACCCGCCGTTCCTGAATCCGCCGAGCAAGTCCGCAATGGCACGGGAACGCATTGCATGGTCTATATACTGGGTGGAAACGTGCGCCAGGTTATCGTCGATGGGATCAACCTGGGAGTTCAGACCTCCATCTATTTCCCTGTCAATCGGAAAATCGCGATCAAATACAGCGGCAAGCTAGCATGGGTGTGGCAGCGGGTGACTTAGGGAAAGAGGATGCGGGCGGAGGGAGACGATGGAACGTGGCCGGCGGGCCGGTTAGACAACGACGATCACCACGATCAACTCAATACGGGTGAATGCCATCGATCTCTGGGTTGGTGCCGGTTTCATAATTCCGTCGAGTCAAACTAACACATCTCGACCACGGTTGCATCTGCCTTGCTCCTTTTCAAAAAACACAAATGAGGCTATCGCCGTTCATGTCGCGAGTGGACGGTAACTCAGATTTTTTCGTCAGGCTTCGCCACGCAGTCGCTTTCTCTGCGGTCGGGTCAACCTGCCCAGCCAAGCGCGTAGTGTCAGCATCTCAATCCCGAATGGTTTTTCCAATACCGTCAAATCCCGGTCGCGGGCAATGATCGTGTGGCATTCCCGCACTGCCAATGCTGCTTCAATGAATTTGTTGTCTTTGGGGTCGCGACACACCTTTTCTTCAAACGGAATTGGCTCAACCCACAAGGCTGACGCTCGCAAGGTATTCATCCATGGCGCGGTAACGGTAGTGAACTGTTGCTCCTGTTTCACCCGTTCCAGCACTGCCTCGTATTCTGTCAGGATTTCCTCGCTCATCACCGGCGTCAAAATGCCCTGTAACCACGCGTTGAGGCACAGATGCGCTTCGTGACGCCAGAAAACGCCCGACACGAAAACGCCGGTGTCAATGACGGCCAGTATTATCACGCACTTGGCGCAATGCCTGATTGACAATGGCTGCCGCCTGGCGCCGCGAATGTTTGCCGGCAGGGATTTGGCGCAAAAGTTTTCGGACGACCTGTTGTTCAGGGGTTTTGATGGGTCGGATTAATAATCCGTCCTTGCCTAGATCGAACACGTTCAGCGGCCCGCCACGCGCCAATCCCTCCCGCTGGCACCACTCCAGCGGAAACACTGTCTGGCGTTTGCTGGTCAATGTCATGGTCATCGTCTTTATCATGGTAATATTTTATTACCCGAAAAACCGTTTTTGTCAAGGGCTTGGCCAAATCTCGATGGTATATTCCCGTGTAATTTCCGTTCAAAGCCGGCGAAATTTTCCGCCAATGCTTATTGTGCCACGGGTGTTTTGGAGTTCAGGAGGGTTTCAGTTTCCGTGCGGATTCGGGTCAGTTCCTCGCTGTCGGGATCGTGTTCGGCGATCCATTGGGCGCTCTGCTCATATAACAGCCGGGCCGTGTGCGACTGGCCAATTTGACAATGGGCCATAGAAAGAAAAAGGTCGGCAACGGCTTCCCCATATCGGCTCATCTGCGGCGCTTTCTCCATTTCCGCAATGGATTGCTGGAAATTTCCCGCGCGGTAAAGGGTGGCGGTGAGCGGGCCTATGTTCTCAGGATCTCGAGGTGACAGCTCAACGGCTCTTTTGGCCATCTCCAGGGCGAGCGCAGGGTCGCGGCTGGCCAGGTTCTCAACGTTGGCCAGTTCAAACGAGGTGGAGGCGAGCCATTGAGCGTCAGCCGCGGCGGCATTGGCAAGCCGTCGCCGGCAAATGTTCGCCGCCTGTTCTTTATAGCCCTTTTCCAGGAGGTCAGAAAGCAGATACGAGGGGAGGTTGGTGGAGTCGTCTGGAGACGCTGCGCGCGCCAGATACGCTACGTCGTTGGACCAATCGGCCAGGTTCTCCGGGTGATTATGCTTTTTCAGACTGTCGTCCCACTCGATTGCCCAGGCGGCGGCGTAGAGGCAAACTCCATTTGAGGCCAGGAGGGTTGTAAATGCGGCGGCATCGGGAGTTTTATTTTCCAACCTTAGAACGTGAAGGAATGCGGAGGCCACCTGTGGGTACATCCAACTTTCCACACCGCGCGATCCGGTCGGGGTGGTCATGATTGCCAGGCCATTGCGGAAATTGCGCTCCGCCTCGGGCAGTTTTTGCTGCTCGGCAAGCGCCCGCGCCAGTGTAAGGGTTGGAAACGCCACGACCCAGAAGTCTTGCCCCTGATCAATGGTGGGGTTGAGGGCAAGAACCTCCCTGCAATAGCGCTCCGACTCATTGAATTGAAACGCGTCCAGCAACGCAAAGCCGAGGGAACGCTCGTGATCGGCAAGCCGCCAGCCTTCGGAAGGGCGTGAAATTTCCAGGGATTTGCGCATTTGACCGGCGCCTTCCTTCCATTTGAGCTCCTTGTAGCAATAGTACTGCCCCTCCTCATAGACCAACTGAGCGAGGATAGGATCGGACGCCGGGAGTTGTTGCCGGGCGGCGTTGATCGCGCGATCATAAAGCAACTCGACGTCGCGGAATTCATGAAGCTGGACAAAATTGACGGCGCGTTCATGGACGATGTGCGGCACTTTTGACCAATCCTTCACGGAACCGGCGAAATAGACGTTCAGGGCCTTGTTATATGCCTGGCTGGCTTCTTCCGCGCGGCCCTGGGCGGAAAAAAAATCGGCCAAATCGTTCAGTGTCACGGCGGCTGCGGGACTTTGTTGGCTTAGTTGTTCAGCAAGCGTTTGGTTCAGAAGAGTCTCAATTTCGGAGGTTTTGCCTTCCGTCTTGAGTACGGCAAGTAATTGCTGGACCCCTTGCTGGTAGCCATCGCTGCCAACGCCGCGGGATTTGGCCCAGACGGGGAGCTGGTCGCGCCATGCCTGCTCGGCTTCGGGCCACTTTTTCTGATTGGCGAGACAGTTGGCCAGCAACCCAAGACACCAGGCGACGTGAATGTTATTCTCGCCGAGAGCGTTTCGGCGGATGGCCAGGGCCTGACGAATGGGAATTTCGGCGGCGAGGGGGTTGCCCTCGTCCAAAAACAGCTCCGCCAACTGCCCGAGGCTTGTGGCCAACGCGGGATGATCGTCGCCGAGTGTTTTGCGCTGAATGGCAATGGCTTGGACGCAAAGACGTTCGCCCTCGGCGTAGCGGTGTTCGATGTCCATCGTTTCCGCAAGTTGCTGCAAGGTGAAGGCGACGTCGGGATGATCGGGGCCGACCAGAGATTGCTGCATTGTGAGGGCCTCATTGAGGATGCTTTCAGATTCGGCGGGTTTTTCGCGATAGCCCAAAAGGCGGCCCAGAGTGACAAGGGTCCTGGCGAGATTGCGATCGCGCGGGGGGAGAAGGCGGCGTTGCATGGCAAGGACCTCGCGGAACTCAGTTTCGATGGCGGCTCCGTGTTCCTGCTCAACATACGAGGAGACTAGAGCCTGTTCCATGTGAATATCAGCCAGATTGTAAAGAGCGCGCGCCAGTTCGGGGCTTTCCTTGCCGCCGTGCAGCTTGCGCTCGATCTCCAACTCGCCGGCCTGATATTTCTCCGCTTCGTCCAATTTATCCTGGGACGTGCGAAGACGCGCCAAGGCGTCGAGAGTACGGGCGACGGAGGAGCTTTGCTGGCCATCGGCTTTTTGTTCCAGGGCCAGGGCGCGGAGGAGTTGCGCGTCCGCGGCAAAGTATTGGCCGCGACTTTGGTACGTCTCGCCGAGGGTTTCGCGTATGGAGGCTTCGATTTGGGGTCTGTCCTTCAATGCACCGTCTTCGAGTTGTTTTGCGGCGGTGTCGAGCATGTCCAGGACGGATCCTGAAGCGCCTTTTTTAACGTCCGGCGCGGTGAGGGCCTCGGGATCGGCCGCCGCGAACATCTGTTTGAGGAAATCATTGATGGCTTGTTGTTTGGCGGCTTCCCCGCGAGCGGCTTCCTCAGCGCGTTCGGCGTCGGCGCGGGCGGCCAAAGCCGAGTTGCGCTGTTGGACCGCCTGACGGAGGCCGATTGCGGCCAGACCCAAGCCGGCAGCCAAAGCAAGCACGATTGCGGCAGCGGCGAAGAAAACAAGTTTGTTGCGGCGGAAGGCTTTTTGGAATTTGTAGGCGGCGCTGGGCGGCCGCGCCAGGACCGGCTGGCTCGCCAAATGACGCTGGATGTCCAGCGCCAGGCCGTTGGCGGTTTCGTATCGGCGGGTCCGATCTTTTTCCAGACACTTCATGACGATCCAATCCAGATCGCCGCGAAGTTGATGGAGGAGTCTCGATGAATCGACGGAGCGGCGTTTGGCGGCTGTGGTGCGCTCTTCGTCCTTAAGAGCGGCGATTTTGGTGCTGGGGCGGGCAGGCTCATTTTCGCGAATGGTCTTGCGCATGGCTTCGATGCCCTGGGACATCAGTTCGTCGGAGTCGAAAGGTGGGCGGCCGGTGAGGAGTTCGTAGAGCACAACGCCCAGGCTGTAGATGTCAGCGCGGGTATCGACATCGAGGCCGCTCATCTCGGCTTGTTCGGGCGACATGTAGGCGGGAGTGCCGATGAATTGGTGCAATTGAGTATAGACGGTGGCGTCGGTCAGGCGGCCTTCGGTAGCCTTGGCGATGCCGAAGTCAATGACCTTCGGGACGGGGACGCCGTCGTGGAGAGTCACCAAAATGTTCGAGGGCTTGATGTCGCGGTGAATAATGCCCTTCTGATGGGCGTGCTGGATTGCCTGGCAGATTTTGATAAAGAGGCCGAGACGTTCGTTGGTCGTGAGATTATTTTGATCGCAGTATTCGGTGACGCGAATGCCGCGGACCAGTTCCATGACAAAGTAAGGGCGTCCATTTTCGGTGGTTCCGGCATCGAAGACTTTGGCGATGTTGGGGTGATCCATCATTGCCAGCGCCTGGCGTTCCGCTTCGAAGCGGGCGACAACGGCCTTCGTATCCATCCCCAACTTGATCACCTTCAAGGCGACGCGGCGGCGGACTGGCTCAGTCTGTTCGGCGACATAGACGAGGCCGCAGCCGCCTTCGCCCAACATTTCCAAAATTTTATAGCGTCCAACCACCCTGCCCACGCCTTCGTGTTCCGTGGGCGAATCGAGCTTTATCGTCGATTTGAGGGGCGGGTCATTTTCTTCCGGCGTTGGCATGGGTCGTTTGGCTGTAAAACCAGAGAAGTGTAGGGCGCGTGATCGTGTAAATAAAAGAATTAATTCGCGTGACAAGAAAATGGTGAAAGATTCCAATCGTCGGCGCCGGACGGTACGTACCAGAGACACCGATTTCAGCGACGCGCAACGTATCGATTGATCGGCCAGCCTTGATTAAACTAAATCTTTGACCGAAGCAGGCAGACCACAACGGCACTCAGAATGACCAAAAGCCCCACGAACACCCACATGGCCGCCATGATCCGCTTTTGGCAATGCGCCTCGCTCTCATCGGGATAGCGAACGCATTCCATTCGGACGCGGTTTCGCGAGATGAGAGAATTGATCCATTCCGCTTGGAGGTCTTTGGGCTCTTCAGCCTGTCCGCTTTTATTGATGAGAGTCTGACTTTTCATATCTCCTCCGGCTTTGACCCAATATACTCCTCATCAGAGACTTTTGCAAAACGCCAATGCTTGGTTTCTTTGCGTTGTAACGGGGCGGGGTTTGTCCTATTCTCGTGAGCATGCTGAAATTCTGCCCTCCAATTTTGCTGGCGATGTCGCTCGCCTTTTCGAGTTATGGCGAATCGCTTTTTTCCACCAATGCCGCGTGGAAATATTTCAAGGGCCGATCTGAGGCTTCTTCGCCCGATACGGCAGCGTGGAGATATGCCGGCTTTAACGATTCCGGGTGGCTAACCGGCGAAGCGCCGTTTTTCTACGAGAACGATCCAGGGTCAGACAATCCAACGGCTTATACCGGCAACACGGATCTGACGGACATGGACGGGAATTACACGTGCATTTTCATGCGCCAAAATTTCGTTTTGACGAACGCCTCGCAGATCACTCAATTGCACCTGACGGCCCTAAGTGACGACGGGTTTATCGCGTGGATCAATGGGACGGAAGTGGCGCGTTTTAATATGCCTTCGGGAAATGTCCCTTACAACGGCGCGTCGTCCCCTGCCCTCCCTGAACCGGTCCCGCTGCAAGACGATTTTCTGGACAATCCGCAAAACTACCTGGTGAACGGGACAAATGTGATTGCCATCCAGGCTTTCAATTCTTCGTTGAGCGACAGCAGCGATTTTTTAATTTGGGCGACGCTGGCGTCTTCGGACGTTGCGTATTGGGGTAACGTCGGGATTTCTGAATTCATGGCGACGAACGCGACGACGGTGCAGGACGAGGACGGCGACAGTTCGCCATGGATCGAAATTTTTAATCCGACGGCGACCGACGTGAATCTCAATGGCTGGGCGCTGACGGATGACACGAATAATCTCATGAAATGGCGGTTTCCGAACGTGACGCTGCTGGACGCGGACGATGCCAACGGCTCGGACAATTTCATGGTGGTGTTTGCCTCGGGCAAAAACCGGACGAACAACATCGCCGAATTGCACACCAATTTCCGGCTGCCGGTGAACGGCGGGTTTTTGGCGCTGGTCGATGCAAGCACGAATATTGTATCGGTCTTCAATTCGTATCCGCCACAAGCGCCGGATGTTTCTTACGGCAGCGATCCGGTGAACCCCTCCATCATGGGATATTTTCCGACGCCGACGCCAGGCGAAGCGAATGTCATCGGAGGAACCAATTTTTCGCCGGCGGTCGAGTTCTCGAAAGCGGGCGGGACTTTTGTGACGACGTTCCCACTGCAACTTTCGACGGCGAACTCGAACGCGGTTATTTACTACACGACCGACGGGAGTTCGCCGACAATCGATTCCACGGTTTACACAAGCCCTCTGTCAATCAGCGATTCGGTGCAAGTGAGGGCGCGCGCATTTGAGAATGGGCTGATGCCGGGGCCATTGCACAGCGAAAGCTACATTCAATTGAACGCGACTCTCGCCAAAACAAATTCAAATTTGCCGGCGGTCATCATTTACAATTTCGCGGGAGGCGCGGTTCCGCAGGAGAGCGATCAATTTGCGAACATTTCCATTTACGAGCCGACGAATGGCGTGACCCGGTTGACGAACGCGCCGACGCTCGACACGCGCGCAAGCATCCACGTCCACGGTTCGTCCACGGCCGGCCTGCCGAAGCAGGCGTTCTCGGTGGATTTTTGGGACGATCTGGACAACGACGCCGATTATTCCGCGTTGGAAATGCCGGCGGATTCCGACTGGATTTTGTACGCGCCGGATAATTTCGAGCCGGTGCTGATTCACAATCCGCTGGCGTATGAATTGAGCGCCGAGATTGGGCGTTACGCTCCGCGAACAAGATTTTGCGAGGTTTATCTCAACACCACGGGCGGGCCGGTGACCGCCGCGAATTACAACGGGATTTACGTGCTGGAGGAAAAAATCAAGTGGTCGAAGGATCGCGTGGACATCACGAAAATCCATTCGGTGGATAATCTGAACCCCGAGGACAATACTCCGCCGGACGTCACCGGGGGATACATGATGAAAATTGACCGGCTGGGGCCGGATCAAACCGGTTTCAACGCCGCGGGCCAAACCATTGTTTATAATTATCCTAAAGAGCCTGAAATAAAGTCGCCGCAACGCGCGCCGCAGGAGGAGTATCTTCAGAATTACATGAACGGCTTCGGCACGGCGCTCAACAGCGCAAGTTACACCAACCCGACCACCGGCTATCGCGCGTATGTGGATGTGCCGTCGTGGATTGATCATCACATTCTCAATGTAATGATGTTCAACGTGGACGCGTTGCGTTTGAGCGCCTATTTTTACAAGGATCGGACGAACGATCTGGTTTTTGGGCCAATTTGGGATTTTGACCGCTCCCAGGGTTCGACGGATGGGCGAGACTTCGACCCGTTCGTATGGCGCGCGACGACCGGCGACGAAGGGACTGATTTCTTCAATTACACCTGGTGGGGCCGAATGTTCACGGACATCGATTTCTGGCAGGCGTGGATCGACCGCTACGAGGCTTTGCGGCAAACGACGCTTTCGACAAACCACATTTACGCGGACATCGACGCGCTGGTCGCGCAGGTGGAACAGCAAGAACCGCGAGAGGTGTCGCGGTGGCCATCATTAACAGCGCCGCGTTCTGGCACCATGACTGTGACCGGTTACAGCTATGATTTTCCGGGAACATACGCGGGCGAAGTGGCTTTCCTGAAAAAATGGTACGCGGACCGCTTTTACTTTATGGACACTAATCTTCTGGCGGAGCCGGTTTTTGGCAATACCACCGGGGCGATCCTTCCTGGCTCGACACTGACGTTCACCGCTCCGTCCGGCGCGACCATTTATTACACAACCAACAACACCGATCCGCGCCAGCCCGGCGGCGCAGTGTCAACAAACGCGATTATTTACAGGGGGCCGATCCCGTTGAGCACAAATATCCAGTTCATTGCGCGGGCTTATGACGCTGCCCATCACAATTTAACCGGCGCCAATAATCCGCCGCTATCTAGCCCCTGGTCGGGGGTCGCGAGCGAGAATTTTGCCCCAGCCGTGGCGCCCGCCATTACGCAAGTCCCGGAGAATTTAAGCGCCTATCTCGGGCAAAATCCGATGTTCACGGTCGATGCCACCGGAATTCCCGCGCCGTCGTATCAATGGCAATTTGACGGAGCGAATCTCGCGGGCCAGACAAACGCGCAATTGACGCTTTCGATCACCCAGACGAATCAGGGCGGGACTTATACGGTCATTGCCAGCAACGTCGCCGGCGAAACGAGCGCTTCTTTCGTTTTGACTGTTACGCCCAAGCCTGATTTGGTCATTACGGAAGCGATGTCGAGCGAGGCCAAGAGCGCGAACGGTTCCACGCTTTCGACCCAAGATTGGTGGGAATTGAGTAATTTTGGAACTTTTCCGGTGAACTTGCAGGGGTATCGATTCGACGACAATCATGATTCGTTCAGCGATGCGCAGACCGTTACAAACGACGCAACGATTGCGCCGGGAGAGTCGATCGTTCTCGTCAAGGATATGTCGCCGTCTGATTTTCGCGCGTGGTGGGGATCGCAAAATCTGCCGGCCAACCTTCAAATCCTGACTTACGCCAGCATCGGTTTCAGTTCGGACGGGGACGTTATTTATTTATGGAATGCCGCGGCAAGTTCCACGAACGACACCGTTGCCAGCGTGACATTTTCCACCGCAACCAGAGGCGTTTCTTTCGGGTACGATCCGGTGTCGAATACGTTCGGCGGCCTGAGCGTTGCGGGACAGAATGGGGCTTTTGTCGCCGCGGTGAACGGCGATATTGGATCGCCCGGCGCGGTTCTGAACATGCCGCAATTCAGCGGACTCAGCTTTAGCGCCACCAACGGATTCGGCGTGGGATTCGTAACCCAGCCAAATTTGTACTACAGCGTGGAATATAAAGATAACCTGGCTAATCCGAACTGGGTGGTTCTGACGAATTTCATCGCAACGTCGAATTCGTTTATTCTCAACGATGGGACGGCGAGTTCCGATTCGGCCCGATTTTATCGCGTGGTGGCCAGGCCGTAATCGCAGGCTCAGAAAACGGTCAAACCGAGCGCCAACACGAACGCGCCGAACGCGGCGCGGACGGCGCTGCCGACGCGGATGCGCTTCTCGTCCGCGGTCGCCCAATATAAAAGATCGCGCAGACGCCACGGCGAAATCGTAAACCACATTCCCGCGATGACCATCACGTACGCCCAAACGGCAATGACCAACCGCCATTCGGTCGATGCCCAACGCTCGGTATCCACCATTACTTTGCCCAGCAGCAGCATGATCACGGCAAGGCCGCGCACGGCCAGAAAATCCTGGACAAAAAAACAAGTCCCCACTCCGACGCCGATGAAAAGCGTGAACAGGTAGGGCTTGAGGCTCTCAAAATCCGCCAGGGATTCGCGATTGACATAGAAGATAAACCAGGCTGTGCCCGCCAGCGTCAGAATGTAACCTGCCGGGAGGCAACGCGGGAATTTGCGGGCGGCGGCTGCGAATTCCGAGGGTTTGAACAGTCCGAAAAGATTGATGAGCACAACCAGCGATCCCAGGAGAATCGAAAGCGTTGAAAGTTTAATGAACATTATCGCGCCGAAAAAGAACACTAAAAGCGACAGCGGCGCAATAAGGAAAAAAATGATCGCTCTTGATTCATAATATTCTTCTGTCATCTTTCTGCCGGTAAATGAGGAAACAACTGGTTTTTTGGGCGGCAGCGGCGGTAACGCTGTGCGCAGTTTCATGCAAACAAAAGCCCCTTCCGCCTCCCCCGCCTCAAAAGGTGCGGGTCCTGACCGTTTCCCCGAAAGACATCCCGATTTATCAAAGCTGGATTGGGTCTCTCGACGGCTATCCAAACGCCCAGATCCGCGCGCAGGTCGCGGGCTATTTGCTCAAACAGGATTACATGGAAGGGAGCAAGGTCAAACAGGGCGATTTGCTTTTCGAGATTGATCCCCGGCCTTTTCAAGCGGCGTTGGATGGGGCAAAGGCGAAGCTGGACCAGGACAAAGCGGGGCTCGGAAAAACGGAGTTGGATGTCAAACGCTACACCCCGCTGGCCAAAGAACAGGCGATCAGCCAGCAGGAACTGGATGACGCCGTCCAGGCGAACCTTGCGGCCAAGGCGGCCATCGAGGCGGACCAGGCCGCGGTGGAAACGGCGAAGTTGAACCTGGAGTTTACGCGCATCACTTCGCCGGTGGATGGAATCGCCGGGATCGCCCAGGCGCAAATCGGGAATCTTGTTGGCCCTGGAACCGGCACTTTGACGACGGTTTCGACGGTTGACCCGATTCGCGCCTATTTCAACATCAGCGAGCAATTCTATATGACATACTGCCGGCAATACGCTGATCCAAAGGCGCTCGCGGAGCATGAATCCGTGATGCCCTTGCAATTGATTCTTGCGGATGGCTCGGTTTATCCATTGGCGGGAAAATGGTATTTCACCGGGCGGCAAGTGGACCTCAACACCGGAACGCTGCAAGTCGCGGCTTTGTTTGACAACCCGGATTCGATTCTGCGTCCGGGACAGTACGCGATGATCCGGGCGGAAACAGAAGTGCGCAAAGGCGCGCTTACGGTCCCGCAAAGGGCCGTCACGGAGTTGCAAGGAGCTTACCAGATTGCCACCGTCGATGACACAAACACCGTTCATATCAAGACCGTCACGGTGGGGAATCAGATTGGGACGGAATGGGTGATTGATTCGGGGCTGAAACCCAACGAACGCGTCGTCGCGGAAGGGACGCAAAAGGTCAAGGATAACCAAAAGGTGGACCCCCAGCCGTACGAGGAAAACGGGACGAAACAGGAATAATGTACCGTTTCTTCATCAATCGCCCAATCGTCGCGATGGTCATCGCCATTATCATGGTGCTGGTCGGCTTGGTATCGATGACGACGCTGCCCATAGCGCAATTCCCGAGCGTGGTTCCGCCGGAAATCCGCATTCAAACGACATTCGTCGGGGCGGATGCGGAAACCGTCCAGCAATCCATCGCCACACCGATCGAGGAACAAATGAGCGGGGTGGACAACATGAATTACATGTATTCCATCAACGCCAACAACGGCGTCATGCGCATGGTGGTGAATTTCGATGTAAAGACCGATCCGAACATCGACCAGATGCTCTCGCAATTGCGCGAAGCGCAGGCGGCATCGCAGTTGCCCGCGCCAGTCCAAAATTACGGGGTGACAATCCTCAAATCCCCGACCACACCCATGCTGCTGGTGGCCATTTATTCACCGCACGGGACTTACGACGGCACTTTCCTGGCCAATTACGCCTACATCAACCTGGTCGATCAAATCACGCGGGTCAAAGGCATCTCGAACATCAACGTCTTCGGGGCCGGGCAATACGCCATGCGCTGCTGGGTCAATCCTGACCAACTGGCAAAGCTCAACATGACGGTCAATGACGTCATTAACGCCGTCAGCGCGCAGAACACGGTCAATCCCGCCGGCCAGGTTGGCGGCCCGCCTTCGCTTTCGTCGCAGGAATTCACGTACACCGCAACCGCCCAGGGACGACTGGTCACGACAAAAGAATTCGGTGAAATTGTCGTCCGCGAGAACCTGGACGGCTCGGTTGTGCGGCTCAAAGACGTCGCCCGCATCGAACTTGGGGCGCAGGTTTACAGCATTGTGGGCCGTCTCAATGGGCGCCCCTCCGCGGTGATGGCGATTTATCAATTGCCCGGTTCCAATGCGCTCGATGCCGAAAAGGGCGTCAAAGACCTGATGGAACAACTCAAGCAACAATTTCCGCAGGACCTCGATTATGCCATTTCGCTCGACACCACGCAGGCGGTCAGCCGGGGAATTGATGAAATCCTGGTGACGCTCTGGGAGGCGCTGGCGCTTGTTGTGCTGGTCGTCTATATTTTCCTTCAAGGATGGCGGGCGACGTTGATTCCGTTGCTGGCGGTGCCGGTGTCGTTGATTGGAACATTCATGTTGTTTCCGGTTTTTGGGTTCTCCATCAACACGCTTTCCCTCTTCGGCCTGGTGCTGGCCATTGGACTGGTGGTCGATGACGCCATCGTGGTGGTCGAGGCGGTCGAGCGTCACATTGACGAAGGACTGTCGCCCAAAGACGCGGCATTAAAAGCGATGGAGGAAGTTTCCGGGCCGGTGGTGGCAATAGCGATGATTTTGGCGGCGGTATTTGTGCCGACGGTTTTTATTCCGGGAATCACGGGCCGGCTTTACCAGCAATTCGCTCTGACCATCGCCATTTCCGTCATTATTTCCGCCTTTAACGCCCTCTCGCTCAGCCCGGCGCTGGCGGCGCTGCTCTTGAAGAAAAAAAAGGAGTCTCACGGGCCTTTGGCGCGATTTTTCGGATGGTTCAATCGCGTGTTTGACAAGACGCGGGACCATTATGTGAACTGGAGCCATGCGCTCATCAAGAGAAGCGTTATCAGCTTGATAGCGCTCGCGGCTGTGACCGCCGTGGCTGTGTTGATCGGAACCCGGCTCGCCTCGTCCTTTTTGCCGGAGGAGGACCAGGGCTACATGTTCGTCAACGTGCAACTTCCGGATGCGGCGTCGATACCGCGGACCGACGCCTTTTGCAAAAAGGTCGAGGGGATTCTCCAGAAAATTCCCGGCATCAAATATTACACCACGGTGATTGGTTTCAGCCTGTTGAGCCAGGCGCAGACCACCTACAACGCCCTTTTCTTCGTGACCCTTCAGCCTTGGAACGAGCGCACAAAATCGGACGAGCAAATCAACGCCATTCGCGCCCGCATCAACAAGGAATTGGGCGAACTCCCCGAGGCCAAGGCGGTCTGTTTCCCGCCGCCGGCGATCCCGGGCGTCGGCACCGCTGGTGGTTTCACGTTCATTCTCGAGGACCGGGTTGGAAAGGACCCAGATTTTCTGACTGACAACCTCCACACGTTTATGACCGAAGCGGCGAAACGCCGCGAATTATCGGGACTAAGCACCACCTACCTTCCCGCCGTCCCGCAGGTTTACATTGATGTGGACCGCGATAAAGTCCTCAAACAAGGGGTCGATCTCCGCACGGTTTATACGACGCTGCAAACGTTTCTTGGCGGCTATTTTGTCAATTATTTTAACCGTTTCGGCCGGGAATGGCAGGTGTATGTCGAGGCGGAGGACAAATACCGTTCGAGCCTGGACAACATCGGGCTGTTTTACGTCCGCAATCGCCTAGGCCAAAGCGTCCCGCTTTCGGCGCTGGTAACTGTCAAACATCGGCAAGGCCCGGAATTCGTGATGCACTACAACGAATACCGCTGCGCGCAAATCAATGGTTCCGCCGCCCCAGGTTACAGTTCGGATCAATCGAGAAAGGCCCTCGAAGAGGTTTTCGACAAAACGATGCCGAAGGGAATGGGCCATGATTATTTTGGAATGTCCTTTCAGGAACAGAAGGCGGCGCAAGGCGTCCCCCGCATCGCTGTTTTTGGCCTGTCGCTTGTCTTCGTCTTTCTCATTTTGGCGGCGCTATATGAAAGCTGGTCGCTGCCGTTCAGCGTTTTGATCAGCACGCCGGTGGCTGTGTTGGGGGCCTTCCTCGCGCTGATGGTCCGCCAGTTTGAGAACAATGTTTATGTGCAAATCGGCCTGATCATGCTTATCGGCTTGTCCGCCAAAAACGCCATCCTGATTGTTGAATATGCCAAGACCGAGTTCGAAAAGGGCAAATCGCTCACAGAAGCCGCCCTGATCGGCGCGAGAATCCGTCTGCGGCCAATCCTCATGACCTCGTTTGCTTTCGTGTTTGGCTGTCTTCCGCTTTGGTTTGCCACAGGCTCCGGTGGGATTTCGCGCGAGACCCTTGGCACGGTCGTAATCGGCGGAATGTTGGGGTCCACTTTGCTGGGAATATTTATTATCCCGGTGAACTTCTATGTGGTGGAGCGTCTCTCGCACCGTTCCAAAAAAGGAGAGGAACCCAAGCCATGACGCGGCTATTCGCGCTGGCCGTCTTGTGCGCTTTTCTCGTGCCTGCATGCACGGTCGGTCCGTCGTATAAACGGCCGCCGGTCAGCGCCCCTCCGGCGTTTCGTTTCTCCGGCGCCGAAACAAATTCAATGGGCGACCTTGCGTGGTGGCAATTATTTCAAGACCCCGTCCTCAAAGGTCTCATTCAAACCGCGCTGACCAACAATTACGATTTGCGCATCGCCGTAACGCGCGTCGAGCAATCCCGCGCCCTGCTCGCCCAAGCCCGTTCCGCCTTCTACCCGCAGATAGGTTATCAAGCCGGTATCGGCGCGGGCAAAAACATCTCCGCCATCGGCTCACCCGGTTACACTGGCGAACCGGCGGGCAAAGAATTGGACGCCGCCGGAGACGTTTCTTGGGAAATCGACCTCTGGGGACGCATCCGCCGGTTAAGCGAATCGGCCCGAGCGCGATTTTTCGCGACTGAGGAAGCGCGCCGCGACACCACGATCAGCCTGATTGCCGACGTCGCCCAATCCTATTTCCAATTGCTCGCCTTGGACGAAGAATTGGGCATTGCCCGCGACGCCACCAATTCATTCGGGCAAAGCCTGAAAATCTTCAGCGAACGGCTGCGGGAGGGCGTGGCGTCCAAATTGGAAACTTCCTCAGCGGAAGCATTGCTTGATTCCGCGGCCGCGACCATTCCCGAGTTGCGCCGGCAAATTGTCGCGCAAGAGGACGAATTGAGCGTGTTGCTTGGGCTGAACCCCAACGCTATCGTTCGCCATCTCGGAGCTTTTCACGAAATGGCGCTCCCCGAGATTCCGCCCGGCCTCCCCTCCTCTCTTTTGGAACGCCGTCCTGACGTGCGCGAGGCTGAACAACTGATGATTTCCGCCAATGCCCAAATCGGCGTTGCTGTGGCCAATTACTATCCGCAATTGTCCCTCACGGGGCTGTATGGAAGGGTCTCGCCCGAATTTGCGGCTCTAAGCTCCGGCAGCACGGTCGCATGGGATGCGGCCGCCGGCCTAACTGGCCCCATTTTCGAAGGCGGCCTTCTCCGGGCGCAAGAGCGCCAGGCGCGCGCGGCCTGGGACGAAACTCGCTTGCGCTATCAATCCACGATCCTCCAGGCTTTCCAGGAAGTAAGCGACGCCATCGCATCCCGTGAACAATTGGGAATTGAGCGTGACCTTCAAGCCCGCTCCGTCGTTGCCTATCAGGAGGCCGTCAAAGTCGCCCGGCAACGCTATCAGGGAGGTCAGGCCAGTTACTACGAACTGCTTCAGGAGCAGCAACTTTTGTTTCCCGCCGAAAACACCCTCGCGCAAGCCCACTTGAACCAGCTTCTCGCCACGGTCCAGCTTTACAAGGCCCTTGGCGGGGGATGGATTGCGCCCCACCCGTAGCCTCGCGGCAGGGTTTGTCCGCATATACAGAACGATTCTGATGGCCGAAATTTGGACGTCATAAGTTAATTTGATGAGGCCCGCGAAAAACATGGAAACCCGGACGATGAAGGGCATCTGCATTCATTCGTTTGGCGGGCCGGAATTCATAAGCTGTGAAAATCTTCCGGTGCCCGAACCTCAACAAGGCGAAGTCCTGGTTCGCGTGCACGCTGCTGGCGTCAACCCCTACGACTGGAAATTTTGCCAGGGTGAATTTGGCCCTTTACCGATGCCGCAGGTGCCCGGCAGCGATATTTCCGGAGTGATCGAATCCCTTGGCGAAGGCGTCGCGGACTTTTACGCCGGGCAATCGGTTTTTGGCCGTTCCAGTTACAGCGGCGGATTCGCCGAATTCGCGGCAGTTCCAATTTCCGGTCTCGCGCCAAGACCGCCGGGACTCAGCGAGATGGAAGCCGCCGCCACTCCCTTGGCGGCGCTCACGGCGTGGCAGGCGCTTTTTGACATTGCAAATCTCCGCCGCGACCAGCGGATTCTCATTCATGGGGGAGCGGGAGGCGTGGGAAGTTTTGCGGTTCAGTTTGCCTATAACGTCGGTGCCACGGTCATCGCAACAGCCTCCGCCGGAAATATTCCTTTCCTGCGACTTCTGGGCGTCCATCAGGCCATTGATTACAACGCGATGGAATTCGAGCACGCCGTGCGCCAGGTCGATGTCGTCCTGGACTTGATTGGCGGACCGACGCAAGAGCGTTCGCTGCCACTGGTCAAACCGGGCGGCATGCTTATCTCGACTGTTGACCAGCCTGTGCGCGAACATGCGATGGACCTGGGAATTCTCGCGCTGAAAATGCGGACCATATCGCGAGGCGACGAATTGGCCCGCATCGCCGATATGCTTGCTCATGGCACGATCAAGGTTTTTGTGGACAAGGTTTTTCCGCTGACCGGTGTCGGTGAGGCATTGTATCTGAGCCGGCAAGGCCATTGCCGCGGCAAGATCGTGATCAACGTGGATCACGGCGCCTGCCATCCGTTTGGTTGACACTGTTCATTTTCACTCGCGCATCCGTATTTTGTCATTTCGGCCAACCAATTCGTCCGCGAATGTGCCGCGGTTTTATTGGAGATTCCCGAGTCTCCGCAGTTGGAGAAACGGTTCCCCATTTGCTTTTGACTGTCCCAGGTCCACCTCAAATTCGGCCACCCAATCGTTGTGTTCGTCCGGGTCCACCAGCATCTGCTGCACCCGCCACGTCTTTTTGTCTTCCGACGGAATGACGTATGTGTGCCGGGCGTTGCGGGCGTTTGGGTCCAGGCAAATCCGCTCGTGCTCGGCGTGGTAGGCCGCGAGCGCCTCCCGCAATCGTTCCGGCGTCCACGGTTGGCCGTCCACATCGTTCGGCCCGGAAAGATTCGCAATGGCCTGCGCCAAATCATCAATGACCAATCCGCGCAACACGCTGAAGATACGATTGCGGATGGAAGCCGTGAACGCCTTTACATCACGCGTAATATCCCGCTCCGCCGCTTCCGCGCCGGGCGGCCGAACTTCCTTCGTTTCGGCCCGCGTATAATTCGGATCGCGCATTTTTTCCCATTCGTCCAGAAGACTCGAATCAACCTGCCGGATCATCGTGCTGAGATAAATCTCCATTTCGCGGACTTGGTCATTTTTAGCGGCATCCGGCACGGTCTGGGTGAGCACCTTGTAAACGCCGTTCACATGCCGCAGCAAAACGCCTTCCGCCCGCTGCAATTCGTAGTCGCGAATGTAATCCAAAAACGAACGGAACGACTCAAACATCTCCCGCGCAATCGACTTGGGCCGGATATTTTCCTGGCCCACCCACGGATGCCGCGCCGCGAAGGCATTGAAGGTCGAATAAATGAATTCCCGGTTCGGCTTCGGATATTCCAGCTTTTCCAATTCCTCCATGCGCTCGTCGTATTCCAGCCCCTCCATTTTCATCTCCGCCATTTTCTGCGTTTTGATTTTATCGAGCTGCCTGCGAAGGATGATGTCGGGATCATCGACAATCGATTCCGCCAATGTCAACAATATCAGCGCATAATCCGGCTGTTGCGGATCAATCATCGGTATTGTATCCAGCAGGTACAGCGACAACTCCTGGTTCATCGAAAAATCGTCCTGGAGCGCCACATTCACGCGCAACTTCGCCCCCTCCGGCGTTCGCGGAATAAATTCGATGATCTTCGGAGCCAGAAGCGAGCGAAACAATTCCCAGGCGCGGTGACTGTGCGCTTTTTTTGCCTTCGGACTTTCATGGCAATCCCGGATCAGCCGCTGCATCGCCGCGCATCCGTCGCCCTTTCGGCTCAATACATTCAGCAGCATTCCGTGCGACACTTGAAAGCGCGAAGCCAGCCGCTCCGGCGGAGCCGAAGTCAGCCGGGCGAATGTATTCTTGTCCCAGTTGACAAAATTCCTCTCGGGGGCCTGCCGTTTGACGCTCTTTTTCCCGCCGCGCGCCGATTTTTCCGCCAGCTTAAGATTTTCAATCGCGTGTTCCGGCGCCTGCGCGACAACCCAGCCGCGATCGTCAAATCCCTTGCGCCCCGCTCTTCCGGCGATCTGGTGAAAATCGCGCGCGCTCAAAATCACCGTTTTTTGTCCGTCGAATTTGCACAGTCGTGTAAATAATACAGTGCGAATGGGAACATTGATTCCCACCCCCAGCGTATCGGTGCCGCAAATAATTTTAAGCAACCCCTTCTGCGCCAATTGCTCCACCAGCACCCGATACTTCGGCAGCAACCCCGCGTGATGCAGCCCGATGCCGTGTTTCAGCCACTTCGAGATTTCCGGCCCGTAAGGACTGCTGAATTTGAAGCCGACCAGCGCGCTCGAAATGGCGCTTTTTTCCTCGCGCGCGCAGACATTGATGCTCGTAAAATCCTGCGCGCTTTGCGCCGCCTCCAACTGCGTGAAATGCACCGCATAGACCGGCGCCTTGCCGTCGGCCACCAGCGTTTCCACCGCCTTCGCCAGCGGCAATTCGGAATACGCGTAGTCCAGCGGCACAGGCCGTTCCACCGAGGAAATCGTGACCGACGTCCGCCCGTTGAGCCGCGTCAACTCCGTCTCGAAAAACGTCGTGTCGCCCAGGGTCGCCGACATCAGCAAAAAACCCGCCTGCGGCATCGTCAACAATGGAATTTGCCACGCGACGCCGCGATCGCGATCGGCGTAGTAATGGAACTCGTCCATGATGATTTCGCGCACCCCGGCGCGCTCTCCTTCGCGCAGGGCCATGTTCGCGAGAATTTCTGCCGTGCAACAAAGGATCGGCGCATCGCGATTGACCGAAGCGTCGCCCGTGCTCAACCCGACATTATCCGGCCCAAATTCCCCGCAAAGAGCGACGAACTTCTCATTGACAAGCGCCTTGATCGGGCAGGTATAGACCGAGCGTTTCCCTTGGGCCAGCGCCTTGAAGTGCAACGCCGCGGCCACGAGCGATTTGCCCGACCCGGTCGGCGTATTGAGGATGACATTCTTCTCCTCGAACAATTCGAGGATGGCCGCTTCCTGCGCCGGATAAAGCCGCAACCGCCGTTCCTCCGCGTATTCCAAAAACCGGCCCAGCAGGACATCATTACGGGGGCGCTCCTCGCGGGGGATTAAATCATAAAGCGTTTTCGGCACCAGACCCCATCTCTTAAATAACAATGGGGCGCAATGTCAAGGATTTGGGCTGCCGTTATGCCCCGGCTTTATGCATGCCTTCCGCGATCTCCTCGATGAGTTTGCGGTTAAACGCCGGCAGATCGTCCGGTTTGCGGCTCGTGACTAACCCATTGTCAACAATGACTTCCTTGTCCTCCCATTTTGCCCCCGCGTTCTTCAGATCGGTCTGAATGGATTCGTACGACGTGAGGTTCCGGCCCTGCACAACTCCGGCGTCGATCAATGTCCACGGCCCGTGACATATCGCGCCCACGGGTTTGCCGCTCTTAAAAAACGTCCGCACGAAATTCAATGCCTTTTCGTTGCGACGCAAATGGTCCGGATTCATCACACCACCGGGAAGCAGCAGCGCGTCAAAATCCGCGGGATTCGCCGCTTGCAGCGGAACATCCACTTTCACTTCTTTTCCCCAATCAGTGAACCGCCAACCCTTGACCTTGTCTGTCTCAGGCGAAACCACTTTGGTTTGAGCGCCGGCGTCTTCGAGGGCCTGTCGCGGCGAAATCAGTTCATCCTCCTCGAAACCATTGGCAACAAGTATGGCGACTCTTTTTCCATCCAGCGACTTCTCCTCCTTATTAGCATTCATAGTGTTGGGAATTAGCTGATTTCGTGCCAAAAGCCGCACGATGACAACCAGGGTTCGTTGCGGATCGTCGCAGCGCAATTTGCACGCTCCGGATTGCGAAATGCGGGGTGTTAAGCCTGCGCTTCAGTCTCGCTGTCCAGCGTATGAAGATATTCAATCAGCCGGGTGACCGATTCCTGGACCGTCCCCTTGTCCGTGTGCAATTCCAATTCCGGGCGGTCGGGCGGTTCGTAAGGCGCCGAGACGCCGGTGAAATCCTTGATCTCATGCGCGCGCGCCTTCGCGTAAAGTCCCTTTGGGTCCCGCGCTTCGCAAACAGCCAGCGGCGCGTTCACGTAAACCTCGATGAATTCCCCCGCCGGCATCATCTGTCTCACTAATTCGCGGTCAGACCGGTACGGCGATATGAATGCCGTGATGCAAATAATCCCCGCGTCCGCAAACAGCTTGGCGGATTCGCCCACCCGCCGGATGTTTTCCTTCCGGTCCTTCGGCGAAAAACCAAGGTCCGAACAGAGGCCGTGCCGCATGTTGTCGCCGTCAAGAATATAGACGTGCCTTCCAAGGTTGAACAACTCGCCCTCCAATTCCGTGGCAATCGTCGATTTCCCGGACGCCGACAACCCGGTAAGCCAGATGACGCGGCCCTGATGGCCATTGCGCGCATTGCGGTGCGCGGAAGTGACTTTGCCATGGCTCCAATAAATGTTGTGGCTCTTCTGAAGACTGTCCGCCGTCCGCCTCGGATAATTGTCGTCCGCAATGATGCCGCCGCCGCTGACTTCAAATCCGTCAACAATAACAAATCGGCCCGTCGCCGCGATGTCCGAATGCACGTCGAAGGCCACCGGCCGTTTGACGTGCAGCGTCAATTCCGCCACTTCGTTCCTGCCGACAAACCCTTCTGCGCGATTGATTGTCTCCAGCGTGGAAGAATCGATGAGCCGCTGAATCGAGTCGATCCAGCATTCCGCTTCCTGCGTGGCCAGCTTGAGTTTGTAGGTTTTTCCCGTTTGGAATGCCGCCCGCCCCAGCCAAAACACCCGCGCTTTGAATCGCGCCAGTTCATATGGCGCCGCCGTTTCCAGCGCGCCCACAGCTCCACGCGCCACGAAAACCTGCTCCGTCAACGTGACCCCCACCGATTCCCCCGCCTGCGCCTGCGTGGACGGCGGCGCGTTCCAGCGTTCAATCGTTTTGACAGTGCTGACCTTATTGGTCGGCGAAAAAATCAGCCGGTCTCCCACATTTAACGTCCCCGATTCAATCCGCCCCGCCAGAATGCGCCGGTCGTCAAAGCGGTAAACGTCCTGGATTGGAAATCGCAACTGTTGCCCCACCGGCCGGGTTCCCGCCTCAAATTGATCAAGCGCTTCCAGCACCGTCGGACCCTGCCACCACGACAGCTTTTCTCCGCGCGTCGCGATGTTGTCGCCGTGGCGGGCGGCAATCGGAATGAAACATTTCGGCTCCACTCCGACGGATGCGAGGAACGCCCGGAACGTTGTTTCAATTTCGTCGAAGCGGGCGCGCGAGTAATCACACAAGTCCATCTTATTGACAAGCACAATGATCTGCCGGATGCCCAGCATCGAAAGCAAATAGCCGTGGCGCCGCGATTGTTCCTGCACGCCCTCTCCGGCGTCGATCAGCAGCAGCGCAGCCTCCGCGTTCGCCGCGCCCGTGATCATGTTTTTCAAAAATTCCTTGTGCCCCGGCGCGTCAATAATAACGTACTGGCGCTTGCGCGTCTGAAACCATATTTGTGAGGTGTCAATCGTGATGTTTTGATCGCGCTCGGATTGGAGCGCATCCATCAAGTTCGCCCATTCGAACGGCACGCCCCGCCGCTCGGCGACGCCCTTCAATTGCTCCAGTTTCCCCTCCGGCAGCGAACCGGTGTCGTGGAACAGCCGACCCACAAGCGTCGATTTGCCGTGGTCCACATGGCCGACAATGACGATTTTCAACTGTTCAGTGGGGGCGTTGAGACGAGGATCTTCCATAAAGTTAGTTGTGCGCGCTCAGATCTGAAAATCGATCTTACGCGATAAGAACGTGTGAATGCCGCATTCGACTTTTTTAAATCCCGTCCACCGCCCCGCCCGCTCATTTTCCCCCTCGCCGGTCTGCCGCGTGCATGTCATGCACCCGATCGACCGGTAGCCCGCGTCGTGCAGCGGATTATACGGAATATTGTGCTGCCGGATATATTCCCAAATTTTTTCGCGTGTCCAATTCGCCATCGGATTTACCTTCACGATGTCCCCGCCGCCGCTGCCGTTCAAGCCGTAAAGTTCAATGATGCCGATTTCCGCCCGCGCTTCCGATTGATTGCGACGCAGCCCGGTGATCCAGCAATCCAGCGTTTGCAACTTGGATTGCAGCGGCAGAACTTTGCGAATCGTGCAGCAAAGATCGGGGTCGCGCGCCCACAATTCCGGCCCGTTGCTTTCCGCCTGTTGTTCCAATGAAAGATCGGGAACGATGGACTCGACTTTCCACCCGAAGAAGTCCTCCAGCAGCTTGTGCAATTCCAGCGTCTCCGGAAACAGCAGCCCGGTGTCAAGTGTAAATACAGGAAAAGGGAGTCCAGCCGTCTTCGCAATGTGCATCATCACCAGGCCTGCCCCTTGAAAACTCGTCCCAATCGCCGCCCGCGCGCCGAATCGGTTCCATGTCCAGCCCAGGACCTCCTCGGTTGGCATATGCGCAAATTGCGCGTCCAGCGCAGCCACATCGCGGGCCGTTAATTTCCCGAATTGCTGCGGTGGATTCGCTGCTTGCATCAGGCGGGAACAGCCGGCGCGGCCGACCGCTTTTCGGCCAACAACACTCGCTGGCAGAAATCCCCAAACCTTTCCTTGCCCAACCGCTCCTGGGCAAATCGCCCAAACAACGGACGCAATTCACTGACCAACTCCTCGTTTTTGACGCTCTCCTTATACAGCGAGCAAAGCTGCGTTCCCGCCTCGTTGCCCCCCAGGTAAAGTTGATATTTGCCTGGCGCCTTCCCCACCAGCGCCAGCTCCGCCGTAAAAGGCCGCGCGCACCCGTTCGGGCATCCCGTCATGCGCATGATAATCTCCTCGCCGGCCAAACCCACCTCCGCCAGCAATTGCTCCATGCGCGTCAGAACATCCGGCATCAAGCGCTCCGATTCCGCCAGCGCCAATCCGCACGTCGGCAACGCCGGGCACGCAATGGAAGCCCGCCGGATCACGCTCGCCTGGTTCTCCACCGGCACGCCGTGTTCGGCCAGCAACCGTGTGATTCCCTCGCGGTCCTCCGGCTTGACGTTCACGAGCAAAATATTTTGCGACGGCGTCAGGCGTAAATCCGGGTTGAACTCCTCGGCCACGCGGCGCAGCCCTGTTTTCAAACGGTAATTGTCCGCGTCCTTGATCCGCCCATTCTCCACAAAAATTCCGAGAAAAAATCTCCCGTCAAATTGCGGCTGCCACCCATAAACATCGCCCTGCCGGGTGAATTCAAACCGCCGCTCCGGCTGTAATTTAAAACTCAGCCGCCGACCCAATTCCTCCCGAAACCATTGGACGCCGCGCTCGGCAAGGACATATTTCAGCCGCGCATGTTTCCGGTTGGTCCGGTCGCCAAAATCCCGGTGAATGCCCACCACCCCTTTCGCCGTTTCGACAACCTGCTCAGGCGTGACAAAACCGATGACATCCGCCAGCCGCGGAAAAGTCTGCGCGTTGCCGTGGCTCATCCCCATTCCGCCGCCCGCCAAAAGATTGTAACCGGCCAATTTCCCATCCTCCACAATCGCGATAAATCCGCAGTCATTCGTAAAAATATCGATGTCATTCAGCGGCGGAATCGCAAACGCCACCTTGAATTTTCGCGGCAGATACGATTTTCCGTACAACGGATCGACAAAGTTGGCGTCCTCGTCCGTCAACTTTAATTCCACGCCTTCCACCCAAATCTGGTGATAAGCGCGGGTCTTTGGCAAAAGCGCGTCGGAAACAGTTTTGGCGTGCCGCTGGATTTCATCCACCAACGGGCTGGTCGCCGGAGTGGGCGCCGCCATCACATTGCGATTCACATCCCCGCAAGCCGCCAGCGTCGTCGCCATCGCTTCATTAACGCCTTTCATGAACGCCCCGAGAACGCCCTTGGTGATGCCATGAAATTGAAACCCCTGCCGCGTCGTGATGCGCAACGTATTATTCCCGAATTTTTCCGTTAGCGCGTCGAACGCCAGATAAACCTTCGAATCCAGCGAACCGCCCGGCAACCGCCCCCGGACCATGTAAATGTATTGCTTGCCAGTCTTGCGTTTATCCCGGTCATCCTGCTGATAAATGCCGTGAAACTTCAAAAACTCGTAATCGTCCTCAGAAAAGCGATCCTTGGCGGAATCGTCCAAAGTCTGCCTGATCGTCCCCGCCAGAAACGGGTCACAGGCCTTAAGCCCTTCATTGCGTGTTAGTTTCGGAACTGCGTCCGCGTTAATCATAAGTGACTTACTAATAATACTAATGTTTAATAAACCCTAATTTTGCCAAACTGTCAATTCCTTTGCAAGCCATCGTGGACCCTCGGATTTTCGCCTTGGTCGTGGAATGGACAGGGTTGCGTAAAATCTGCTGCAAATATCACTTCGGGCGTAGCCAACTGCTCCCTATCAAGAAGACCTACGAAGCGGTGGCTCGTGGCAGGTTCATCTCTCCAAGTCCTGAGGCGGCGCAAGCCTCGCTTGGTGCGATTGTCGCGAGGTCTTAGTGGAATTATTTCCATGCGGTTCTCGCCGAATACCCCTGAGCAATCTGATTTACCGAATACGGCGAAAGTGACCAGACCGGACGTGCAAAGTGAATTGTTTGAACCATCAAGAAATTCGTTTTGATTGTTGGAGGAATTGCGCCAGTGTGGTGAGGTCTGTGCGGGTTACGAACGCAGATGCCTTGAATATCGACCCTTCATATTTTAGATTACCCTTGTTAAGCTGTTTTTGTGTCCGATCCTAAGCAGATTTTTTCCGAAGCCGATAAAGAACGATGGCTGAGCGACTAGGAAGCACTTTGGCGATATGTTCCCCTCCGAACGCTATTCTCTTATCTGAATGGTTTGATATTCATTCCGTCAGTTGCCAAATTGCGTGCGGGGGACCCATTTGAATGTCACTGCTATCACGATGCCGTGTCATTTAACACTGCATTTCATCAACATTACGGAACTCACGAAAGCAAACTTGAGGAATGGCTGCTCAAATCCTGTGGGCAGAACCATACCACGCGCATCCAGCGTTACTTCGATTTTATCAGATGGACTCGTTTCGCATGGTGTTGGTTCCACTCGTGCGATGAATCTGCCGCAATGTGGATTACTTACGGCAAACATGGGGTCGCTGTTCAATCCACCCTCCGGAAAATAAACGCTGCACTCAGAACCACGGGGAGGGACTTCATCTATGGAAAGATGACCTATGTCGAGCACGGAAAAAGTCTTAGCACTGAATCCGATTTTGACCAGGAACAGGATGACCATCGTATACTCCGCCCATTTTTTTTGAAGCGAAACGAGTACAGGTCCGAGGACGAGGTTCGCTTTGTGACTGCAGGACCTCGCTGTGCCCTGCGCGGCGGAATTCTGCTGAAGAATTTGAAGCCGGAATGTTGGATTTCCGCCATTCGACTTTGGCCGGGACTCAAGCCCGATGAGGAGAAATCCCTCAAAGAAGCAATTGGTAAGTTTATCCCGTCGACTGATTGCAGAAAATCCAATTTGTTGCCTGGTCCACTTGATCCAGTTGACGAGTGCCGTGGTTGGGAGCAATTGGATAATGAATCTTGGAACAGTACAGACGATATACCCCGGGCGCTTAAGATTCTGTAGGCGCTTGATGCCAATTATGAACGACGTCCAAAGCAACCTGTCATTCATCACTCCGCGATCACCAGCACGGCGGCGCGTTCGGCGGCGGCGTTAGCCGCATCCTGGTCTTTCACTGTGCACGGCGCTTTGAGCTTGCCGAACAATTCCGGCACGTTGTTGAGGAAATTGTAAACCAGTCCACCTTTTACCGCATAATTCACGTTTTGCGGCAGAGTGCCGCTGGCTTCATAAGTCACAACATCATCCAACCGGGATGTAACGACGCCGATCGCGTTGCCTCGTTCGTCCACCAGCGCACCGCCGGAGTTGCCGGGCTACACTGGCACACTAATTTGGAAATAACGCGAATCATCGCGGATACCGGATAGGCTGCTGACTTCTCCCCTGGTTAGTTTCGGTGCAACACCTTGAATATCGGCATTTGGAAAACCAATGGTGAACACCGAATCACCCAACTTGACGCGTGGCTCCGTAGCGAAGGCCAACGCTGGAAATGCGCCGCTCACCTTTAGCACCGCAATGTCAAGTCCGGGGTCAGTCGCAACCAGCGATGCGCGAATGTAACCGTTGGCCGTTTTGGCGTGAAAAGAAATGGCACCATGAACGACATGCTCACAAGTAACCAGATAGCCGTCATCGGTGACAAAGAAGCCAGTCCCGGCAAACACTTTCCCTTCGGCGATCTCAGGTCTTGGCGCAGAGTCCTCGTCCCCCGGTGTAGTGCCTTCCTGTTTTGCCATGAATGCCGTCGAGCGGCGCTGGCCCTCGGCGACCATTTCGGGCGTCATTAACTCAGCGAGCGAGTTGCGGTACACTTGTGCGGCAGCAACACCCTGCGCAGCGGCAAGATTGGCCCACTGGTACGCCTCGACGTAATGCTGCGGCACGCCTTCGCCTTTGCCGTAGCTTACCGCGAGATGGCCTTGTGCCTCGGCATTGCCTTGCTCGGCTGCTTTGCGATACCACTTGACGGCCTCGACATAATCTTGTGTCACGCCCTGCCCAAAGCAGTAGTAATAGCCAATAAAGTCCTGTGCTATGGCATCCCCTTGCTCCGCCGCCTTCCGATACCACTTCGCGGCTTCGACATAATCTTTCGACACTCCTTGGCCTTTGTCGTACCAGCGCCCAAGGTTGTATTGGGCATATACGGAACCCTGCTCAGCGGCTTTTCGACACCATTTCGCGGCGTCGGCATCGTCTTGCGCGACACCCTCCCCCTTATGGTAACACAAACCGAGACTGGGCTTGCCACGATAAAACGGACACAGAATTTGTGTCTTTCATTATTTGATTGATTTGCGTTTCAAAGTCAAGCGGCGAACGATAGTCAAGCGAACTGTGCAGGCGTTGGCGGTTGTAAAACACTTCAATGAAATCGAAGATGGCTTGTCGTGCTTCGTCTCTGGTCTTGAAGTGGCGGCGATAGATTAGCTCCTGTTTGAGGGTGCTCCAGAAAGATTCCATGGCGGCATTGTCGTAGCAGTTGCCTTTGCGGCTCATGGAAGCGACGGCCTGGGCGTGGTCAAGCGCCTGGCGATAATCGTGACTGGCGTATTGGACGCCGCGGTCGGAATGAAACACCAGGCCGGCGGGGGGCTGACGCTGAGTTAGAGCCATGTCCCAAGCAGCCAGAATCAGTTTGGTGTCAATATTTTCGCTCATGGCCCAGCCGGCGAGTCGGCGGCTGTAAAGGTCCAGAACGCCCGCCAGATAGAGCCAGCCTTGCTCGGTGGCGACATAGGTGATGTCCCCCAGCCAGACTTGGTTGGCCGCGCTGGGAGCGGGCAGATCGGGCAGGCGATTGGGGGCGATGGGTTGGTCGTGGTGGCTGTCGGAGGTGCTGACTCGGAAGCGGCCCTTGGCGCGTCCGCAGAGGCCTTGCAGGCGCATGAGACGGGCAATGCGGTGGCGGCCATAAGCGTGGCCGGCTTGGCCCAACGTTTTCTGAATGCGGGGGCTGCCATGGGTCTGGCGGCTGTCCTGGCGAACTTGGATAATCTGTTGGGCCAGACGCTTGTTTTCCTGGGTGCGCGGGCTGGGCTGGGTTTGGCGGTTGGACCAGTCGTAATAGCCGCTGGCGGAAACTTCCAAGGCTTCGCAGAGCGAACGAATGGGATGCTCGGTTTTCATCGCGTCAATCCGTTGAAAGCGTTGGACGGGGGTTCGGAGAGGATGCCCAAAGTTTTTTTTAAAATATCCCGTTGTTGGCGCAGATAGTCATTCTCGCGCCGCAGACCGGTGTTCTCGACTTCCAATTATTCGGCGCGGCGCGAAGGCTTCCTCCAAGCACTGAGCCTTTGGGCGTGAACCCCAGCTCCGCGGCCACTGCCGTGGCCGCTTTGCCGCTGTTGAGCCAGAGCTCAACAGCGTGTTGTTTGAAGGTCTTGTCAAACTTCTTCTTGGTCTTCTTGGATTGGATCACAGGTGTATTCATAATTGCTTTATCTCTTTATGTCTCTCTTTACCTGTGTCCGTTTTTTCGCGCAGTCCCACAACGCAAAATTGCGACGGTAGTAGGGGAGTGGATTTGGATCAGCTTTCGAGACGTGCCGCCCGCTGAAATTCGCCGTGACCTTTCTCAACTTGGTTTTCATTGGAACCGAAAACGAAAGCTTTGGCAGCACCCTTGCGGCCTCTTTAACACCGGAGGAAAAAGCCACGAATGATTTAACGATGCCACTTCCGGGATTCGATATTGTTAAGCCATTCAAATTTGCGCCGAGTCCTTACGAATACAAAGTGACGCCTCTTCGAGAATGCCCGACGCCAGAATCTTTGCAGAACTGCGATACTCCGCAAAAGGCAGCGGATTATTGGCGAATGCACGTTCCGACTCATCCGTATTTTAATCCTGACTGCGAATGCTTTGTTGTGCTGATGCTTAACACCCGTCGCAAAGTGAAGGGGCATCATCTTGTGAGCATAGGAACACTCGATACAATTCTTGTTCATCCACGCGAGGTTTTCAGACTGGCGATTATGACGGCAGCGTCAGCAATCATCTTGGTTCACAACTTATGTGCTGCGGCACATAAATTGTGTTGAACTAAACCGCTTCGCGGTAGTTGAAGGCGGCAGGAGTGTTCGATAGCGATGGGCGATATTGGAGCCCTTATGACTCCATTACGCCAAAAACTCATCGACGAGATCCAGCTCCGTGGATTCTCTATTCACACGCAAGA
>DATAUD010000093.1:0-109586 GCA_036268455.1 Verrucomicrobiia bacterium | reverse complement strand
CTTGGAGCAGGCGCGGCAAACCATCCTGGCGGGCGCGCGGGAGACTTTGCTCTTTTGCTATGGTGGGCTTAATCCGGCGGCGCAATCGGTTTTCCCCAGTTCAATTCCCTGGCCCACTCCGACTGGCAATGAGGACATGGCGATTCTTCGGGCCAACATGCCGGAATTGCTGGCGACGGCGCGGGAGGTGCAGGCGAGGCACCCGATTGGCATCGCCGCCTACAAACCGATTAACAGCGGCGGCGGCACCGAGCAGCGGATTTTTGATTATTTGGGGATGATCGGGTTGCCGCTGGTGCCGTGCCATCAGTTCCCAACAAATGCCTCGGTGGCGTTTTTCTCCGTCCACTCGTTTGACGATCCGAACGCGGGCACTGAAATCAATGATTACATCAAAACCGGGCGGCCTGTATTGATGACGCAAGTGTTGGCCCAACTGCTTGGGTCGAGCCTGACGCTTCCGGCGACAAATGTCATGGTGGTCGGAATGCCGCGGCCACTGGATTATTTGCTGGTCCAACCACAGGATCGATTGGACGCATTGCGCGCGCCGCTGCTGGAAGCGCTTCACGTGAGTTTCAGCGCGCCGGACCAGGTGGCGCTTTATTTGTTCAGCCCGAACGGATGGGTTGTGGAGAATTTCAACAGCGACCCTGTGACGGTGACTTTGAACGGGCAGAAATTGAACATCGCCGCGCGTGGATGGAAGTGCCATTGGAATTGATGACGCACACCAAAAACAAACGGGTGGCGCTGGTAACGGGTGGCGCCCGCGGGATTGGCTTGGGGATCGCGCAGGCATTGGCGCGGGAGAATTTTGACCTTGCGATCTGCGGCGTTCGGGAGGAATCCGCCGTAAAACCGGCCATCGGTTTGCTGGAGAGCCTTGGGGCGAAGACGCTCTACATTCAAGCGGATGTCAGTGATACCGGCGCGAGGCAAAATCTTGTGGAAGCGGTGCGGAAAAATTTTGGCGCCCTGCATGTCCTTGTGAACAACGCGGGCATCGCGCCGCGCATTCGCGCGGATTTGCTGGAAGCGACGGAGGAAAGCTTCGAGCACGTGCTGAAGGTGAATCTGCAAGGCCCTTACTTTCTCACCCAGCTTTGCGCGCAATGGATGATCGCGCAGAAAAAGGCGGACGCGGATTGGCGCGGTTGCATCGTAAATATTTCGTCGGTCTCCGCGACTGTGGCGTCGGTGAACCGTGGGGAATATTGCATTTCCAAGGCCGGTGTGGCGATGGCCACGCAACTCTGGGCCGCGCGACTTGGGGAATTTGGAATCCCGGTTTACGAGATCCGCCCCGGAATCATTAAGACGGACATGACAGCGGCGGTAACGGCGAAGTACGACAAGCTAATCGCCGAAGGTTTGCTGGTGCAAGAACGATGGGGAGATGTTGAGGATGTGGGCAAAGCGACGGCAGTGCTGGCTCGGGGGGAGCTTCCATATTCCACAGGGCAAGTGCTTTCGGTGGACGGGGGATTAACGGTTAGTCGGCTGTAAAATACTGATCGCGCAAATGACGGTTGATAATAAATGTCCAAATGCAATCTAAAGACGCTCAGAGATACTGCTCATTGATGGCTGAAATCAAGGCACGCTCTCATCTCACAAAAAAAGTGGGGGAGGGCCGCGTCGCTATGTTTTCCCAACCTGCGAGAGTTGAGTTCGTTTATCTTCAATTCAGAAAGATCATCGAATTGATTGCGATGGGCTCCCTATTGGCGAACGCGGAAACATTCTCGCAGGTGCAGTCGAACCTTCAGAAATATTGGAACGTGAAGGACCTCTTAAAGGACATTCATGCCATAAATCCAGACTTCTATCCCAGGCCGATTATCCAAACGCCTAGCAATCAACCTGGAGTAAAGATGGAGTGGTTAGACCAGCCTGATGATTATCTCACGAAAGACCGGTTTATGACACTTTATGATAAGT
This sequence comes from Verrucomicrobiia bacterium, assembly GCA_036268455.1. Taxonomy (GTDB): domain Bacteria; phylum Verrucomicrobiota; class Verrucomicrobiia; order Limisphaerales; family Palsa-1400; genus DATAUD01. Next base: position 107,642 of record DATAUD010000093.1, on the reverse strand, counting down.
GTGGAAGAATTCTGCACGCGAGGAATCCCTTTGCGCCTGAACGAGACCACGCGAAACTGGAAGCGGCATGTCCAAAATGGTACCTATGGATCATAAATTTGTTGAACGCTCATACTATCCGCCTCGTCGGCGATGTGAATTTATACCTGATTCAGATGGGCAACGATTCCAGCGCCCCAACATCTACTGTTTTTGCTCCTAGCCAACTTCCCCAAGCAAAGCGCCTAGCTCGCGAGATATTGGGAGTATCAAAGGCACGGACGGAAGATCTCAATCGCGCCCGACAACGGGACAGTAGTCGTGGTTCCTGCGAAGATGGCTCGCTATTTCGGAAAATGAATTTCCGTCGCCTTTGCGGCGTAACGCCGCCACCATTCCGGGAAAAAGGGGTCAAAAAAAGGACCCAATCCTTGTCTTCAAGGAAGTGGCTTCACGGCGATCCCTGCGATTGATGACATGATAGATTGCTCCTTCATGCTCCATTCAATTTGCGTGGCATGGTTCAATTGTACCGCAACCCGACCATTCGTCAATAGTCAATTAGTCAGCCCTGAACCCTTTTTGACCTCTTTTTTCGTCTTTGGACTCCGATTTTCTGAACCGACGCGGATAAAAGACATACGGCAATAGAGTAACAGAGCGGGGAATTGCATCAAGCGCGCCGTTGACTTTTGGGCTGGCGACGGCATCTTCCCTGGAATGATCTGGTAGTTGCGTTTGCATTGCTATGCGCCTTACGACCACCAACATGAAGCGACACTTCACTCATTACTGGGCTAACGCCACTTGGACCTCGCACGAGCATCAAGACGGTGAGCCTCTCTATCACACCGCTGGAAACCTGTTTCGTAGGCGAGGTGTCCGTTGTGGTGATCTCATTTACGTCGTTACCGGGCGCAAAGGACGTTTGTATCTTCTCGGTCGTTTAACGGTGGCCCTCATTTGTGGCCCGAATAAGGCGAAGCAACTTCTCTGCGCGGACGACGTTTGGGACGCCCGAGAGCACATCATCGCGACCTCAGCGACGCTGATGCGCTTCGATTTTGAGGTTCCGACCGCTGCTACACAGCAGTTGTTGTTCATCAGGTCTGGCGGAAGTTCGCCACTTCGGTTTGTTGAGTCTGGGCACCTCGACCAGCAGACACTTCGCGGGGTTCGGGAACTTGAGCCAGCATCGGCCCTCTTGCTGGACGAGCTTCTACCAACTGACACCACAATTCCCAATACGGACGCTAGTTGAACTGGGTCGAAAGGGGGGGCGAGATGACTAATATGAAATATCACGGTTCGTCTTTTATTTTCTGGCCGCCGTGTGGACGACTTTGTAGTCGGTCCATTCCAGCAGTAGGCCGATTATCAGTCAATAGTCAACTAGTCGGCTCTGGGCCCTGTGTGCAAACCGGCGCCGACGAAAACTCAGAGCGTGGAGAGCGGTTGTGGTCCCTGATACACGTTCACGCGCACAACAATTATGTGAATTGTCGCCCGCTTTTTTGACACGCATTTCACGCCTCAGGCAGAGCAGTTTCACATGGTGACCGGGTGGGTTTTGAATCGAAGAGGGGTTGGTTTTCCCGGGAAGTTGTGATACTTGTGGGAAAAAGCATGGACCCATTCACAAGGAAAATCTTAGTGAGAGCAGTGGCTGCTTCGTGCCTGCTGTCGGAAGTCCACGCAGCGGACTTGCCCAAATTGGTCTCTTTGGACAAAGCGAACGCCCACTGGACGCTGTCAACCGGCGACACATGCCTTAAATTATCGGTGTCGAACAACGAGATCTACATTGAAAGTCTCAAGAATCCCGCGCGGGACTGGAATTGGGTGCCGGTGGCCTCCCAAGTCCCGCTCCCTGGCAAGAACAGCATCAGAACAGCGGGCGCGGTGGGGAATATCGACCAGATCCCAAATTGGAGATATGTTGGGGCGAGCGAAGACAAAAGCAACGGGTATGCGGTCACACTGCGTTTTACCAGCACGAGGCCGGCTCTGGAATTAAAGTCTGTCTGGAGTGCCCAGCCGGGGCCTGGTCCGGTAGAGAACCAGGTCGCCATCGAGAATAAATCGGGCGGAAATGTGGTTTACAGCGCCGACATCGCAGCAGGGGTGTTGCGACTAAGAGCGGACAAGAGGGTTCACCTCTGGAGCTTTGAAAAGACGAGCGTTGGACCGGGCCATATGGGCAATGATTTGATTGGCCCCGGTGTCCACCGCTCAATAGATAGTCGCTATGTGCCCCTTGTTATGCTGGATGCAGGTTCTGCGCACGGAGCCTATATCGGATATGAATGGGAACTGGGTAATTTCCAAATTGCATCAGGGTCCGATGCTCGTGATATTACTGTCTCCATCTTCCCCATTACCGAGGCTGTAACCCAGGAGGCGAACGAGATATTCATCATTCCGAGCGTCTATTACGGAACCTATAAAGGCGATAGCGACGACGGAAGCAATCGGTTTAAAAAGTGGTTCTGGAACCATAAAATCACCCGAAGCCTGCACGATAACGGCGGCGAACCATGGACCGAGGTTTGCATGCAGTCGCTCGGCGGAAATGGCAGCGCAAGCGTGACGGGCGGGACGCCACAAAGCGCTTATAATGCACTGGCCGCGACCGGTGTGGAGTGTGTGAAGTTTGATTTTTGGGATGGCACTGGCAAATGCTGGTACACGGGTCGTGATTGGATGTTTCATCCTGATGTATGGCCGAATGGCTTTGATTATGCCGCTAAGGCGCATCAGGCAGGCCTGAAGGCATCCTTGTATATGGGCGGCACTTTTAACGACTGCGATCTTACAACAAAAACCGGGAGGGATGTTGAGCTGGCGGCGGTTTTGGAACGTTTTGACAAGGGTTGGTTCGATATGTGGAGAACCGACTTGTACACTGCCCCGGAAGAACCGATGCCACAAACCTACAAGGGCGTATCGAATTTTTTGTTCGTCATGGACCATTTGATCGAGAGCAGGCCGGGTTTCCGATACGAGAATTGCTGTAACGGAGGGAAATACAAGGGGTTCGCCATATGCCGACGGATGACGTTTTGCACAATGAATGACAGCGACCATGATGCGTGGGTTACGAGAACGACTTACTATTGCAATTCGTATCCGATCAACCCGGTTCAACTGAAATCCGATCTCGGCCCGGCCGATAGCGCTTATAACTTAAGAACAGATATGCTGGGATCGGTTCTGACTTGGGCTGTGGATAGCCCCCTCTATCGACAACATATTGCGTTGTACAAGACCAGACAAAGGCCAATTCTGAGAGGCGCAGACGTTTACCACATCCTTCCCATGGCGGACGGCGTCAATTGGGACGGCCTCGAATATTTCAATACGGGGATCAACGAGGGTTCGGTATTCCTTTTCAAACCCTCCATCAAAGCCGTTGATGGAGATTCCAAAGTGGTAAAACTTAAGGGCTTGAACAGGAATAAACGCTACACCTTGACGTTTCAGGATCGAACGGCTTTGAACTGCACAATGGCCGGGCAAAAACTTATGGACATTGGCATTACCGTAAGCGCCATGACCGGAGGCAATGCCTCAGAAATTATTTGGATAAACTGAACGGCTCAGTTCGCGCCTGACTTCATCCCGGATGTTGAGATAACGGCGGAGTGATCTTCTCAGCCGCGATCCATCCTGCCTTTTGCTGTACTTGCCAACCAACTGACCGGGCCCGCGGTCGTTTTCGCCATCGCGGGACAATGCTTTACAACGGCTGTAAAAGACATTACGATGGCGCTGCCTGAGGGGAAACTACTTATGCCGCAGGCAAGTCAACGTTAAGAAGAAAGCATTATTATGGGTGACAGATCGCCAAAATCGACTCAGAAGAAATCGACGCAGAAGCAAGCCAAAGCCAGCAGCGCGGACCAAAAGAAAAAGCAGGCCGCTGCCGCGAAGCAGTCCGCCAACAAAAAGAAGTAATCGTAGTCAGCCCTGACCCTGGTTATGGCGCTTTGACGGCATAACACCACAGGTCGCCATGGTCGCGAATGTAGAGGCGGCCGTTGGCGACTACGGGGTAGGCCCAGGCTTTTTCCATCGGGTTGGAATGGGAAGGTTCTCCTGATGGAGTGAAGCGGCCTTTTTCATGGTAACCTTTGGGTGTTGCCTCAACGAGCGCAACCTCGCCGTTTTCGCCGTGCAGGTACAGGCGGCCATCCGCGTAACAAATCGATGCGGCGCCGAGGGACCGTTCCTTCCATTTGGTTCGGCCGCTTTGGAAATCGGCGCAGAGCAGGGCGTCCGCGGTCGTTCCATATAGAAAATCGCCGACTTTAACAACTCCGCCGATGGCCGTTGGAGAGTTCGCGTTGAAATAAATCTGTTCCGGTTCGATCTTGCTTCCGTCAGCTTTGAGTTTGATTAGTCCGGCGCCCGTTCCAGTGGCGGAGCAGAAAATATAATCACCGCTGGCCACTGGCGTCTGAATGTTTGCGTCAAACTGGCTGACCGGCTTGCTGTAACGCCACAACAAACGCCCGGACTTGGCCTCAATTCCAACAAGCCCCTTTGCCAGCAAGCGCACGTACTGGCGAAGTCCGTCCGCTTCCACGATAATCGCCGAAGAAAAAGCCGCTTCGTCGCCCTCTGGCAGCGCGCACTTCCAAATCAGTTCGCCTGTTTCCTTGCGTAATGCGACAACCGTCGCCTCGCTTCCGCCCGGGGCGCAAACGACCGCGTCGCCATCCACCAACGGTGATTCGGCGTAAGCCCAAGGACCAGGTTTTCCTCCGAATTCGGCGCGGACGTTCTTTTGCCAGCGGGTGTGGCCGGTCTTGCGGTCAAGGCACGCCAAATCAGCATCTGAACTGAGGACATAGAGGGCGTCGCCATCGACGGTCGGGGTTGAGCGCGCGGCGGGAAAATTGGGTTGCTGGTCGGGACCGCCTACCTTGCCAATACGGGTGGACCAAACGCGCTTGCCGCTTGCCGCATCCAGCGCCTCGGCGAACTCGTTGTCCACCCCTTCGTTGGCCATTACATAGAGTCGGTCCCCGACCACAGCAGGCGTCGAATAGCCTCGCCCGATGTCATCGGTTTTCCACAACATCCTGGGCCCTTCCTTGGGCCATTCACCGATCAGGCCCGTCTCATGGGAAATGCCGTCCCGTTGCGGCCCGCGCCATTGCGGCCAATTATCGGCCCAGAGCAAGCCAGGAGCCATTGCGACAGCTACGATCCAAAGTGCAAAGCGGCATTTCATAGAGCCGATAATAGCTAATAGCTTGCCCTGACGCGATAGTATTGTTGACCGTTCGTGGGAGTGATAAGCCACGGCGAGGCGGCGCCTGGAAGGTCGGTGTAGGGGCCGCCGAGGGTTGGGGCGGATTGAAGGACGCCAGCGTTCCAATTGAGTTGGTATTGGCCCGCGCCCGGGGTTTGGAGCGTGAATGTCACTGATGGCGGCGGACGGATTTCCACAATCGCGGCCGAGGAGATCGGCACGGTGACGACGCATTGGCCGTTGGTGAGATAGCCAAGGTTCGTCCATTGGCCATCGAAGGCGGCGTTGTTCGTGATGAAGGCGCCGCCGAGCGTCACGTTATTCGTCGCGGTGACGCCATTTGTCGCCATCAGAAACATCGCGCGCACGCTGCCGGCGGGTATTCCCTCCGGGGTGATGGTGACGGCGGCGTTGTATGGGTTGGGCGCATATTCCTTGTTGACAATGGTGACGAAGAGGTCGTTGCTGGAGCCGACGCCGTAGGCGGTGACGTTGAGGCTGTTGGTGTTGGTCATCGTTACCGGAATGACTGCGCCGTGGCTGCCAAGCTCGAAGGCTTTAATGCCGTATCCGATCGGATAGATTTGGTAGTTGCCGTTGATGTCGTAGTAAATCGTCGCGTTGTATTTTCCAAGGAAGGTGTGGAAATTGACGCCGTTGCAATTATTCGCCGCCCACCAATGCGCGGCATCGCAGGCATAAAGGGCGGCGGCGAAGACGTTGTTTCCGCCCGCGAGGCCGGGATAGTTAGCGACGTAGCTGTTGAATTCCGTTGAGCGGAACGGAAAGCCGTCGGCGTTGGCGATGGCTTCGGTCTGGCTGAGATGCGAGGGATAGGTGTTGTTGTCCCAGTTCGGCGATAGCATTCCGGCGATGATTTGCGCGGCGGTCAGGCCGGACGAACCGCCTCCCGCATAAAAATGAGAAAAGATAGACGTGATGTTTGGAGAGCCGATTTCCGCATTGGCAAACTCGCCCGCGTACGCGGTGCCGGCGGAGTCCGGTCCGCCGAATTTCGCATTGGGCGCGGCATCGAGAATTGCCTGCTCAAAGGCGGTCCACTTGGCCAGGTAGGATGAAAAGCCGGTGATTTGCGGATCGCCGTTACCGTACTCGTCCGGCTCATTGCCGATTTCGAAACAGGTCAAATACCGGTTGTAGTTGGACCATGTGTAACCGGCGAGCGCGGCGTCGAGTTGCGAGTTGCCGTTTTCCAGACGGAACGAAAGGCTCACCTCGACCCCGGCTGCCGGAGCGAACCGAAACAGCGCGTCAATGTCCTGGTTGGTGGGAACGTAAAGGGGAATGACCTCGTTGTTGGTGTCAACCGAAGTTCCGCCGATGCGGAGGTTTTTGATTCCGAGATTGGTAAAGAGCGTGATCAACTGCGTGTCGGATGAGTCAAACATATATCCAACCACACCGACTCCATTGGACTTCAGATTGGCTTCCTCGAAGCTCAGTCCCAGAAAATCCCACGGAATGGCCAAGCCCGGCGAGAGTGTATTGACCGCCAGCGATATGCCCGATGTGCCGGGCAGACTGAACGATACCGTCTGGCTTTGCGCGCTTGCGGACAGCGGATCGGTTACAACCACATAGTAGTTGCCGAGGTTGTTCGTCTCGGCCTCGTTGATTTCGTAGGTATCGTTCGTCTCGCCAGAAATCGCGGTGAAAGTCCCCACGCCGTTCGACTGGAAATACCATTGATAGGCCAGCGGCCCGGTGCCGGCGGCGAAAGCGGAGAAGGTCACGGTGAAACCGAACAAGCCCGTTTGCGGCTGCGGTTGGATGGAAAAATTAGGCGGAACAAAAACCGGCCCAAAACGGACGCCGGAAAGCATCAGATTCGTTGGAACGGATACCAGGGTGGTGGAGGGCGAGCCGGCGCCGTTATCGACAATCCGCAAGAGGCGGTTGCCGGAGGATTCCGCCGTTGTCACGTAAATTTTCGCGCCATGGACGCCCGCGCCCCAGCTTGTCGCCGCGCTGAAATCGACCGTTACCGCCCGTCCGCCGACGGTTGAACCGGTTCCCATTTGCAATGTGTAGCTGTAGTGATAACCGGGAAATCCGTCCGCGCCACCGCCGCTGGCGTCCCATCGCTGGAGGCCGCCGGCTTCGACACTCGAACCTCGGTAAGTGCCGTTGTCGGTGATATAGACGGTGGTCAGGTCCGGGCTGAAGGCGAAGTCCAGCGGTTTGCTGGGTTCAGGAATAATCAACGAAGCCGTAGCGGTGTTGTTCGGAAGGCCCGAGCAGGCGTAAAGGCCGATGGTGCCTGCGCCGACGTCCGAAAACACGAGACTTCCCCCCGCCACCTGTGCGACGCGGGTGCCACCAAGGCTGCCGGCCACAGCGGCGATTCCGCTGCCGTTGGCGGGCTGGAAATTAATGTTGCAGTATTTAATCGCGTTGCCCGTCCCGGCTTCACCGACGGTGTAATAATTGGTGGCGTTGCCGTCGATATCCACCGCGCCGTGAAACTGGTGGTTGCCGCCGCTGTACAATCCGGTGTTCGTCCACACCAGCGAGTAATAGCCAAACGAATCGACCGTCGCTATGCCGCGCCAGTCGTTGCCGCCGTTGCCGCCAGGTTCGGCGCTCACATCGCTCCCCTGAAACGGATATGCTTGACAATATCCGCCGAAACTGATGCTCAGGCCATTCGGGGCGCGGGCAAGGAAGGCTTCGTACGGAGCGTCATTTCCCGGAGACACATTGCCGCCGGCGATCAGCAGCGATGAACTGCCGGCGGGCAACGCCGCGCTATTGACGCTGCCCGTCCCATAACGCTCGCCGAGGCCCTCGTCGGGAACCTGTATGGTGTCAATATAAGTTCCATTGGTGGTGTATTGGTCGAGGTAAAGTGTGTTGCCAGTAGCGCCGCTCAAGGGCTGGGCGCCGTCGCCGACACGCGCCAGGATGAGATTGGTTGAGTAAAGTTGCAGCGGGCCGTTTGGAAGAACATCGAGGGTGACATTGGCTGATTGGACCGATCCCGCCGCATCCGTGACGACTGCATAGTATGAGCCCGCGTTTGAGGGTTGGATATTCGAGAGCGCGAGGAAATTGGACGTGGAGAAGACAAACGGATTGTCGGTTTTGTGCCAGGCGTAACTGAGAGCGCCGCTGCTTGCCGTTGCTGATATGATGAAAGCCTCGTGGTCGCCCGCGCGTTCGCTTAAAGTTGGTGGGTAGAGGTAATTGATTGATGGTTGAGCCAGGGATCCTATAACAAAAGACACTAAGGCTACAGAAAGGCATATACGGTGCCGCCAGGTTTGCATCTCTGGAAACTAAGCACCTTTGCGTTATCACACCATAAGAAAAGAGTTTCGGACGCGCCGCCGTTGACAGTTGTCTCTTTACAACTGACAATCGCGGGAATTGAATCAATGAGTTTCTTTGAGTGAATGGTGTTTCACAAAATTCTCCGATATCCGCGCTGGGCGTGCCGCATCTCGAACGTTTGTGGAATCGCGCGCGGTTGAGCCGGCAGGGGAAGGGGACGCCGGTGTCGGAAATGGAAGTGATGCGCGATAAGGTGACGCTGGCCGGGTTGGGTCTCGTGCTGGAGGAAACGATGGAATATCTGTTTCAAGCGGCGCCCGATTTTGCTGAGTTTGAACAATGGGTGCTCGCCATTAACGGCGGCGCGATTGATCAGGAAAGAATCGATCGCATCAACGCCACGATCAGGGGCAAAGGCTTGACGCCCGCGCAAAAAAAGGTTGTGGAGGCAATCGAAAGCGCGCCGCCGGTCTTGAGCGCGGCGGACTTGGAGTTCTGGGACGAGCACGGTTACGTGATTGTGCGCGGCGCGATTTCCCGCGAGGCGAGCCGCGACGCGGAACAATTGCTCTGGGACCATCTCAAAATGAATCCCGACAATCCCGATACATGGAGTTGTCCGCGGGAGGGCAAAGGGATCATGGTGCAACTATTCCATCACCCGATCCTCCAAAGGAACCGGGAATCGCCGCGCATCCACAAGGCGTTCGCGCAATTATGGGGCACGGCCGATCTTTGGGTGACGACCGACCGCATGAGCTTCAATCCGCCCGAGCGCGCAGGCCAGAACTACCAAGGCCCGCGCCTGCATTGGGATACCAGTCTGCTGCCGCCGATTCCGCTGGGCTTGCAGGGCTTGCTTTATCTCACGGATACGAGCGCGACGCAGGGCGCTTTCACGTGCGTGCCCGGATTTCACCGGAGGGTCGAGGATTGGTTGAAGAGCCTGCCCGCCGAAGTAAATCCGCGCCAACAGGATCTCGAAAGTCTCGGCGCGAAACCGATCGCCGCTGAGGCAGGCGACCTCATTATCTGGCATCACGCCTTGCCGCACGGCAGCAGCCCAAACCGCGCGACGCGGCCGCGCATGGTGCATTATCTGACGATGTTTCCCGCCGCCGCGGAGCCGGATCGCGATTGGTTGTAGGCTTTGCTTGCTCGGCTTTCGGATTACGGCGGCCCAATGGCAATGAAATTGAAGGCGTCATCCGCGGGCGCGCCGTTGAGTGTCAGGGTGCCGATTGTCACGTAGTTGGTAGTTACAATCCCGCCGGAACGCGCCAGATCATCAACGGCGGTCGCCGTCACCGAGGGAATTCCGGAGAAAGGGTTGGCGAAGTTAATTGTATAAACGCCCGAGCCGCCGGTATGACCCACAGAGAATCCGGAGCCCTGAAGAACGTTGCCCGTGGCGGAGACGGTGCCTCGTATGATACGCAAAAGTTCCTGGCCCTCGAGAGCCGAATAGCCATTGGTAAATTGAATGCCCGCAACTGTAAGAGCGCCATTAAACTGCGATATGCCACTCACGGTGACGCCGCTTCTCAACACGGCGGCGCCGATCGTATTAAGGCCACCGTTCAACACGATATTGCCATTGACGGTGAGGTTGCTATTCAACTGGGTTGCGCCTTTTACAGTAACGTTGCTGTTCAACTGAAGAGGCTGAGAAAATGCATTGGCTCCGGTAAAGGTCTGGTTTGCGTTCAGCAATGGGACGTTGGTGGAAAGCCGCGCGTCAGCGATGACACCGGTAAGTTGCGGGGCATTGAGATTGCTCAACCCTGCGCCGCTGCCTGTGAAGGCGCCGCTAAGGGTCACGCTCCCGGCGTCGTTGGTCAAAAGCGACGGTGGCAATTGCGCGGTGGAAATCGTGCCATTGATGTTTGAGGCGCTGATGGAATTCGCTGCGGACGCGGTGAGCGATTGAACGGCGTACGGCGTGGAGGTGATCGGCTGGCGATTGGTGAGAATTGTGAAACTGGCCGTGCCGTTGGTGCGCACCCCAATTTCCAGCCAGCGCGGATTGCCGTTGAAAACGCTCGCGCCGAAATCCAATTGCGCCGTGAACAATCCGTTTGTCACAGCTGCATCGGAATCGAGCAATGGGCCGCCCACGACATTTCCCTTCGTGACCGCGTCGTAAATGGTAAATTGGAAATCGTAAAGGCCGCCAGCCGGCCCGCCGCCGTTGTTCAACTGTCCCTGATAGGTGAAGGCCGTGCCTTGGGCGTTGGCGGTTGAGGGTTGAAAGGCAAAAGCTAAAAGTGCCAGCAAGGTTAGCGCGGCAGAGAGGTTTTTCACGTTTAATTGATGATTACTTGATTACAATTTCTCCGATGATGCTGTCCACGGCGCTCTAATTTGTCGAGGAAAAATGCGGCGGGGAGGCGGATTCGTCGAGTTCCAGGCGAAGGTAGTCGTAGGCGATTCCGCTGGTTAATCCGCCGGCGGGGACCGTCAGCTTCATGACGTTTTCGCCGGCTTTCATTGTCGCGGCGTCGAATGCCAAATCTCGTTCGGTCAAATATCCGCCGATGCCGTCGCGGTTAACGGTGGCATTGTAAACCAGGCCGGTGACGGCGCCGATGGAATGGTCGTTGACGTTGACGGCGAGGCTGCGCGTGCCGACTCCGCAAATGGCCAGCCGCAAGGTCGCCTTCCCATGCGGGGCTTGCGGGAGATTGAATACGACGTCCCACGTGGTGCTCCGTCCACGGCCTAGTCCGGTGGTGTTGCCGGGGTCTTCGTTGTGCGGGACTTGCTCGAAAAACCAGTCTTTCCGAAAATCGCTTTTGCCGATGACATAGCGAATGTCGTCCGGGAAAAGTTTCGGGTATTGCAGATACCAGCCCCAATGAAAATAATCGTCGCCTTTGAAAAATTCCGCGGCGGAACGGTTCGGGATTCCGATGTCCCAGAGTTGCTTTCCGTAACGTACCGGCTGCCACGCCAGCTCTGGAAAAGTCACGGCTTTGCCGGGTTCGACAACGACGTTTGTCAAGGTGAATTCTCCGAGGACGCCGTCGGCAATGACGTGGAGGGTATAAACGCCGGGGCGGACGTTGGGAATGGAAAATGCACCGCCGGATTCGCCTCGGACCCAGAATTCGTAGTGCTTGGCGTCGTTTTGCCAATCGACCATTCGCGGGCCGAATCCGCCGCGACCATGTGGGCCTGGGTAATCCGGCGCTGAAAGCCCGACAAGCCATCGAGTCAATGTGAGTTGAGGCGCTTGCGGATCTTGAAGATTTATTTGTCCGCTGACTGTGGCGCGCTCGTTTTTGCGCGGGTAATCGACGCCGGCAACCCAGTCGAACGGCCATGCCTGCGATTCCTTGGCGGCCTTGGTCAGCGCGTCTTTCCACATCGCGTCGTGGCCTTCGCCAGAGTTGCAGTAAATGAGGAATGGGCCGATGACTTTCGTCCAGGTCTCGTTTTGCGCGATGGCGCAAACGCTGCCGCCATAATGACTGCCCCGCCAGTAATTGAGCAGGGTGGGGGGAGCGGGCGCGGTGAGGTTGTTCGTGCTGAATGTGGCGTCGCGATGTGCGGAAAGTTCGAATTTCGTCGGCCCGCCGCTAAGATACTCGACCGACGGATTGACAAACCAAATACCGACGTGTTTTGCCGTGCTGGACCATCCCCAGGCGCGGACGTCAAATTGGTTGGCGGAATAATCGTATTTGTGCTCGACCTCGCCGCGATACATTCCGGTGTTCATCCGGCGGGCTTCTTTCATGTTCATTTGCGTGGCGTGGTTCCAATCGTAGGCGGTGATCATTTCCATGTTTCGGTTGGAGTCCACGGTCATCCAGTCAAATATATCGTCGTTGAGCTTCGCGCAAAACCGGGCCTCACCGACGCCTGTGCCGGGATAATTTGTCGGATGACTGAAAACACAATACGTGTAGAGGCCGGAATCGTCGCGGCCCAACGCATAACGGATTTCGATGTCAGCAATGACACTGCCGCCGGGGCCGCTGCCCATCGGTCGTCCGCCGGAGATGCCCTTGATGGAAACTTCGCCCCGATCGCCTCCGTTCGCCGCGGGGTCGATGGTAATACGCGATTCCCGTTGGCCTCGCGAGACATCATGGGACCAATAGGCCGAACCGCGCGCGGATTTTCCGTCGAGCATTTCCATCCCCTTGAAGCGCAGTGAAGTCAGGTCGCCGGAACGTTTTGAAACGCGGGCGGTGACAAAGGCGTTGGTAAGCGTGAAGCTGTCCTGGTCTTCGGAGATTCCGACTCCCGCATTCGCCGCCGCCGGAAGTGCGGGCGCGAGCATGATAAAAACCGCGAGAACAAGTTGATTCAAACGTTTCACGCCGCTCAATTGTAAGACCGCCACAAACGGCTTGCCAGATTTTTTCCGCGGGCTTACCGTTCGCCATTCCGAGGACCGGTGTCATGAAAATCAAAATCGCTGTTCGGTTGGTGCTGTCGCTTTTGCCCGCAATCGCGGGCGGCGGTTGCGCGACGCACGCGCTATGGACGAAGGCGGACCTGGACAATTGCAATATTCCCGCGGGCAAGGTCAACCTGCGGCTCTTTACCACGCATTCCGATTCGGAGGTGGTGGTGGTTTATGACGAATACTCTGAGCGGCACGATTCCACGCGGACCCGCGCCTACCTGCTGCGGGAAAACGAAAGCCGGATTGAACAGCGGCATCCGCCGATGTTTGTCAAAACCAATTCTTTCACGGACTTGAGGCCGGTCCCGATTTTTCTGTCCACCAACGGCGGACCGATTGTTTCCTCGCAACCGGTTTACGCGGTTTTTTCCACCAATAGCCAGTCGTTCACGCTTTCCTCTGATGGGAAAGTCACTGGCCCGTACGAATTGCCCGTTTACGACGATGGGAAGGGAAAGGCCGAACGACTCGCGCTGACACCGCTCGCGGCCACGGCGGACCTGACGATTGTCGGGGGCATTCTCGGTTATTATTTTGTGGTGTACGCCTCCTCGTTCGGCGGTCGGTGAAAATCCCTTGCTGTCCGCGACAGTTTGAAGTTGCAATCCCCGGTTTCAATTCAATATTGATGCGTCTATTTTATCAGTATGGCAGAAAGCAAAAAGAACGTTTACGACGAGAGCAAAATTAAAACCCTTTCGTCCCTTGAACACATTCGCCTGCGCACGGGGATGTACATCGGACGGATCGGGGATGGTTCGAATTACGATGACGGGTGCTACATTCTTCTCAAGGAAGTCATAGACAACGCCATCGACGAATACATTATGGGCCACGGCAAGGAGGTCCAGATCAGCATCGACGGCCAGGCCGTGAGCGTGCGCGATTTTGGGCGCGGCATTCCTTTGGGAAAAGTTGTTGACTGCGTTTCCAAGATCAACACGGGCGCCAAATATAACGACGACGTTTTTCAATTCAGTGTCGGCCTCAACGGCGTCGGCACCAAGGCCGTTAACGCGCTGTCCAAGGATTTTCTCGTCCGCAGCCATCGCCAGGGCGAGTTCGTCGAGGCCGCTTTTAAAACGGGCAAACTCAAGAACGAAAAGAGCGGCAAGGACGCCAAGGAGCCGGACGGCACGTTTATTCGTTTTGTGCCCGACCCGGAAATTTTCAAGGAAAGCGCGTTTCGGCCGGAGTTTGTGGAGCGGCGGTTGCGCCACTATAGCTACCTGAACACGGGGCTTAAACTGATTTACAACGGGCAGACTTTTCTTTCGCGCAACGGCCTGCTGGACCTCGTGATGGAAGATTTGCGCGCGGACAATGCCGAGCCGATTTACCCGCCGCTTCATTATTCGAGCAAGACGCTGGAATTTTGCTTTACACACAGCAACAGCCGTTATGGCGAGACGTTTTTTTCGTTCGTCAACGGCCAATTCACGGGCGACGGCGGCACGCATCTAAGCGCTTTCCGCGAAGGTTTGCTCAAGGCCGTCAATGAATATTCCAAGGGGAAATTCGAGGGCGACGATGTTCGCGAGTGCATGGTCGGCGCGGTCGCCATCCGGTTGAAGGACCCGGTGTTCGAGTCGCAAACCAAGAACAAACTTGGCAACACGGAGATCCGCTCCGAACTGGTGAACACCGTCCGCGAGGAGCTTCTGCACTTTTTCAATCGCAACAAGGACGTCGCCGAAAAGATCATGGCGAAGGTCCAGGACACCCAGCAGTTGCGCAAGGAATTGCAGGAAGTCAAAAAGCTGGCCCGCGAACGCGCCAAGGCGATCACCATCCGCATTCCGCAGCTCAAGGATTGCAAAGTTCACTTTGACAAGGCGAAGGGCAAGGGCAAAGGCTCGATGATTTTCGTCACGGAAGGGCAATCCGCCGCCGGATCAATCGTCAGTTGCCGCGACGTGAACACGCAGGCGATTTTCGTGCTGAAAGGCAAGCCGCTCAACGTCTGGGACCTCAAGCGCGATGTCGTTTATAAAAATGACGAGATGTATAACCTGATGCGCAGCCTGGACATCGAGGACAACATCGAAAATCTGCGTTACGAAAAAGTGATCCTCGCCACCGACGCCGATGTAGATGGCCTGCACATCCGCAATTTGCTGATCACGTATTTCTTCCGTTTCTTCGATCATCTTGTGCATGACGGCCATCTGCACGTCCTCGAAACGCCGCTGTTCCGGGTGCGCAACAAGGAGCAATCCATTTATTGCTATAACGAAGCCGAGCGCGACGAAGCCTCGAAGACACTCGGCAAAAATCCCGAAATCACGCGCTTCAAAGGGTTGGGCGAAATTTCGCCGAACGAATTCAAACAATTCATCGGCGACGAGATGAAGCTGAGTCAAGTCGAATACGCCACGAAGCCCGAAACCGCCGGCATTTTCAGTTTTTACATGGGCAAAAATACCCCGGAGCGCAAGGATTACATCATGGAAAAGCTGGTCGTTCCGGTTGAAGATTAATTTAATAGATTTAGATCATGGCAAAACGCAAAAACTCTCCTGAGCAGCCTGAGTTGCCCATTGAGGGCGGCGAACCGTCGAAAGCGCCCGAGGAAAAAAAAGCGAACGGTGAAATGCACGTGCAGGCCGAACAAGTCGAGACGCCCGTGCATGCCCCCTTCTCGCCGGGAAAAATCGACCTCCCGCTCCATCGCCGTGTCGATCGCAGTTTTCTGGAATATGCCTCCTACGTCATTCGCGACCGCGCAATTCCCAATCTGGCGGACGGCCTCAAGCCGGTCCAGCGCCGCATTCTCTGGACATTGCGCGAAAAGGACGACGGACGTTTCATCAAAGTCGCCACAGTCGCCGGCGCCGCGATGCAATATCATCCGCACGGCGACGCCTCCATCAATGATGCGCTGGTCGTTCTAGCCAACAAACGTTATCTGATCGAAGGGCAGGGGAACTTCGGCAATGTTTTCACGGGCGATGTCGCGGCCGCGCCGCGCTACATCGAATGCCGGCTGACCGAACTCGCCCGCAACGAAGTTTTTAACAACGAAATCACCGACTTCGTTCCCAGTTACGATGGTCGCGCCAAAGAACCCGTCGCGCTGCCTTGCAAACTGCCGCTGTTACTGATGCTCGGCACCGAAGGCATCGCCGTCGGAATGTCCGCGCGCATTTTGCCGCATAATTTTCCCGAATTGCTGGAGGCGCAGATTGCCATTTTGAAAAAGCAGCCGTTCAAAGTGCTGCCCGATTTTCAGACCGGCGGTTTGATGGACGCTCGCGAATATCGCGACGGCGCCGGCCAGATCAAGGTCCGCGCCAAAATCAAAATCAAGGACGACTCAACCGTCCTGATCAAAGAAATTCCGCCTACCACCACGACGGATTCTCTGACCGCTTCAATTGAGGACGCCTCGCGCAAAGGCAAGATCAAGGTCAAAAGCATCAACGATTTTACGTCCGAGGAAGTCGAGATCGAAGTGCGCGCGCCCAGCGGCGTCAGCGCCACGCAATTGGCCGATGCCCTCTACGCCTTCACCGATTGCGAAGTGACCATCGCCAGTCGCATCGTCGTCATCAAGGAAAATCGACCCGTCGAGCTGACTGTTTCCGAGGTGCTTCGCGAAAACACCGCGCAGCTTGTGGCGACCCTAAAGCGCGAGTTGGAATTGAAGGAAAAAAACCTGGAGCAGGACCTTCATTTCAAAACGCTCGTGCGGCTTTTTATTGAGAATCGCATCTATAAAAGAATCGAACAGGCCCGCACGAACGAAGCGGTCATCGAGGAAATCCAGGAAGGTTTCCAGCCGTTGCGACGGCAGATGCGCCGCGATTTGACGCCCGAGGATATCGAAATGCTGCTGGGAATCCGTATCCGCCGCATTTCTTTATTTGACATCAACAAGCACCGCGAGGAAATGGACAAGGTCAAAGCCGATCTTGAGCAGACCCGCGCGCATTTGAAGAACGTCACCAAATACGCGATCGCGCATTTGGAAGCGCTTCTGGCCAAGTACACCCCGGTCTATCCACGCCAGACCAAATCCAGCCGCTACGATGAAGTGGATGCCCGCGAAGTGGCCTTTAAAGGATTCAAGGTCGCCTATGACCGCGAGTCCGGCTATATCGGCTACAAAGTTTCGGGCGAGGAATACAAATCCGACTGCACGAAATTTGACAAGTTGCTGCTCGTCTTCAAAGACGGCCATTACAAAGTGGTCGAACTGCCGGAGAAAATGTTTGTCGGGCCGGAACTGATTTACGCCGCCGTGCCGGAGCGCGAAAGGGTGATCACCCTGGCTTACACCAATCGTGAGGCAACGTATCTGAAGCGGTTCACCTTTGGGGGCACCATATTGAACAAGGAATATTTTTGCATCCCGCCCAAATCGAAAATCCTGTTCTTCGATCCTGAAACTCCCGCGGAGTTATACATACGCTACAAGCCCGCTCCCTACCAAAAGATTAACCAGCAGACGTGCAAACCGGGTGATGTGGAAGTGAAAGGGCCGAAGACCCGTGGCCGGCAAATTTCAATCAAGGAAGTCGCCGCCATCGCGAGCAAACCCCCGCGCGGCTGGGACCATGAGGCGGCTACGACGAAGCTTGAATTTATTTGACAGTGTGTTGTTCGTTAAATCTTGACGGCCCGGCGATCTGCGCTGATTGTTCGCGGTCGATTCTTTGATGAAAGCTATTCTCGCACTTGAGGACGGTTCGGTGTTTCACGGCCAGGCTTTTGGCGCGCGCGCGGAGGCGTGCGGTGAAGTCTGTTTCAACACCTCCATGACCGGCTACCAGGAAATCCTCACCGATCCTTCGTATAAAGGCCAGATCGTCACGATGACCTATCCGCTCATCGGCAATTACGGCGTCAACGAGGCCGACGTTGAATCCTGGCAGCCGCACGTCGCCGGTTTCGTCGTTCGCGAACTTTCGCCGGTCGTCAGCAATTGGCGCGCCCAATATTCCCTGGCGGAATATTTGGAAAAAAACGGCATTCCCGGCATCCAGGGAATCGACACGCGGGCGCTGACGAAAAAATTGCGCGTGCGCGGCGCGTTGAACGGTTTTATTTCAACGCTCGATATCGGCGAAGAGGAGGCCATTGCGCGCGCGAAAAATTGGCCCGGCCTTGTCGGAGTTGACTATGTAAAAAGCGTCACGCATCCCAAGCCGTTTCTTTGGGACGAAAACGACGGCCAAAGCGGAAACTTTCAATTGGCGCACGGCTCCGACAATATCACCGGGGCCGCGCCCTTGCCGGCCGCCGACATTCCCATCGTCGCGTTCGATTACGGGATGAAATACAATATTCTGCGGCGCTTGCGCCAGCACGGTTTCAAAGTGCAAGTCGTTCCCGCAACAACCACCGCCGCCGAAGCCCTTGCCTACAAACCCGCCGGAATTTTTCTTTCCAACGGCCCGGGCGACCCCGCCGTTTTGGAATACGCCGTTCGCGCCGTGGCCGATTTGGTTAAGAGCGGCCCGCCCATTTTCGGAATTTGCCTGGGGCACCAGATTTTGGGACAGGCTTTCGGCGGGAAGACATTCAAGCTCAAGTTCGGCCATCGCGGGGGCAATCAGCCGGTCAGAGATTTGGCCAGCGACAAGGTGGAAATCACTTCGCAAAACCACGGATTCGCCGTGGACCCGGCCAGTCTGCCGTCGGAGGTGGTCGTTGACCGGATCAATCTCAACGACCAAACCGTCGAGGGAATGCGCCACAAGGGCAAACCGATTTTTTGCGTGCAGTATCATCCGGAGGCGTCGCCAGGGCCGCACGACTCGACGCCGTTGTTCGCCGAGTTTCGCGAAATGATTAAAAAATCGTGATTCGGCGTGTAGGGATTTCCCTCGCAACGAAAACCGTTTGACTTGCTGCATGGTCTGGACATAATCGCACAGTCGCCTATGGCACGATTGGTAATTCTTAGCGAGGGGTTTACAGGAAAGACTCACGAACTGGCGGTGGACAAAACCACCATCGGGCGGGTCGATGACAATGTGTTTCCCATTCCCGAAGGCTCCGTTTCGAGCCACCACTGTGAAATCCTCAAGCGGGGCGCCGACATCATTGTCCACGACCTCAATTCCACTAACGGCACCTTTATCAACGGCCATCAAATCACCGGCGAAGCGCCGTTGAAGCCCGGCCAGATCCTTCGCCTGGGACAGGTCGAAATGCGGCTGGAAGACGCCGCCAGCGCTCAAAAATCCGCGCCGAAAAAATTGCCCGACCAAACCATGGTCATCCCGCAAGGCGTCAAACTCGGAGGGGAACCTGCCACCAAAACGGTGGGGTTTGACAAAAATGCCTTTGCCAAAAAGAGCAATAAAGCGACAAAGATTTTTATCACCATTGTCGTCATTCTTGCAATCGGCGTCGGCGTTCTACTCGTTTTGCTGCTGAACAAATAACCCGGTCAGCCTTCCTTGAGCCAGCGCGCCGCGTCCGCCGCCGCGTAAGTGACGATGAAATCCGCCCCCGCGCGCCGCATCGCCTGCAAAGTTTCCAGCGTGACCTGGCGCTCGTCGATCCAGCCTTTCGCCGCCGCCGATTTGATCATTGCATATTCCCCGCTTACGGAATACGCGGCGGTCGGGTAGCCAAACTCCGCCTTCACGCGATGCAAAATATCCAGGCATGACAGCGCGGGTTTGACCATGACGATGTCCGCTCCCTCGCGAATGTCCATTGCCACTTCGCGCAACGCTTCGAGCGCATTGGCGGCGTCCATTTGATACGTGCGCCGATCTCCAAATTTTGGCGCGGACTCCGCTGCTTCCCGAAATGGGCCGTAAAAAGCCGAAGCGAACTTTGCTGCATACGAAAGAATCGGCGTCTCCTCAAGTCCGCTTGCGTCCAAAGCCCTGCGAATCACCGCCACCCGGCCATCCATCATGTCGCTGGGCGCCACGATATCCGCGCCCGCCTCGGCATGGCTCGCCGCCGTTCGCGCCAGCAGTTTGAGGGTCCGGTCATTGGAAATGCGCCCGCCCTTTGTCTCCTCGACAATTCCGCAATGCCCGTGGCTCATGTATTCGCAAAGGCACACATCGGTGATGACAATCAGGCTTGGAATTTCTTTTTTTAATTGACGCACCGTCTGCTGAACAATCCCGTTGCGGGCGTATGCCTCGGACGCCTTTTCATCTTTGACCGCGGGAATTCCAAAAAGCAAAACCGCCGGCACACCCAGCTCGTGCGCAGCCGAGGCCTCGCGAACGATTTCGTCCGGGGACAATTGAAAAACTCCAGGCATGGATGCGACGGCCTGCCGGAATTTCGTTCCGCCTCGCGCAAAGAGTGGAAGAACCAGGCGATCCGCCGAAAGGGAACTTTCCCTCATCAACTGGCGCAAACCCGCCGATTGCCGAAGCCGTCGCGGCCGATAAGATGGAAAATCGCCCAAAGCGGAAAAACTCATGCGCGGAGGGTAGCCATGAGGACGGCCCGCGCAAAGTGGAAAATATCAGTGTCATACGGGAATCGGCTGGTTTAAAATGAAAGCATGAAAAAAGCGGTCGCCGCCATTTTTCTCACCGTGCTTGTATTCGCCGTGGGAATTTTTGCCGGTCTTCTTGGGTATCGTTTGATTTCGCAGCGCGGCGTCATATTCAATACGCCCTCCATTCTCAAAAAGGTGCAGACGCTCTCCCAATTTGTGACCGTCAAATATACACTTGAAAAAGTCGTCGTGCTGGACGACGTCAAATGGTATGGCGACAGCCACGTTATTCTTGTTGCTCACGGAGTTGTCAAAGCAGCGATAAACCTCAGTCAAATCGATCCCAAAGACGTCCATGTTTCCGGCAAAAAGATCAGCATCGTGCTTCCGCGTTCGCGGGTTGTGGACGCCTATTTGGACGATCAAGCCACGCAAATCGTGGAAAGGTCCACCGGCCTGCTCCGTGTTTTCGACAAAGACCTGGAGCAAAACGCCCGCCGCCAGGCCGTTGAAGAACTGCGTCTCGCCGCGTTGAAAAACGGCATTTTGACCGACGCCTCGGAACGGGCAAAGTCACAATTGACGATACTCTTGTACCAGGTCGGTTTTACGGACGTGGACTTGCGGTCAAAATAACCATGCGGAAAAATGTAACCTCCAACCCTTTGGAACCCTCTTGAATAGTAGTATGTTGGCCCGCGTCAGAATTAAGCAGCCATGAATAGGAGTGAGCACGAATTACAGCCCCAGGACCGCTTCCTGACCCGCCGCCAATTCCTTTGCCGCTGCGGAATGGGCATGGGCGCCCTTGGCCTCGCGTCCATCATGGAAACCGCCGTCCGCGCGGATTCCCTGCTTTCGCCCCTCGCGCCGAAATCGCCGCAATTTCCCGGTCGCGCAAAACAGGTCATTCATCTTTTTATGGCTGGCGGCCCCTCGCACGTCGATACCTTCGATCCAAAGCCAGCCCTCGCCAAATACGCCGGCAAATCGCTCAAAGACATCGACAAGTCGATCACCCGGCCCGGCAGCGCCTTCCCGTCTCCGTTCAAATTTGAAAAACACGGCCAAAGCGGCATCGAAATCAGCGAGGTCTTCCCCCTCCTTGCCAGGCACGTCGATGACCTGGCCATCATTCGCTCGATGCAAACCGCCGTGCCCAGCCACGAGATCGCGATGCTCACGATGAACACTGGCGAAGCCCGTTTCTCCCGTCCGAGCGTCGGCTCCTGGGTCACTTACGGGCTGGGCACTGAAAATCAGAACTTGCCCGGCTTCATCGCCCTGAGTCCCAATGGCCGTCCGCTTCTCGGCGATCAAAATTGGCAAAGCGCCTTTTTGCCGGGCGCTTATCAGGGCACATTCGTTGAAACCAGAAATACCCAGCCCGACAAACTGATCGAATACATCCGCAGTTCCACAACGTCGTTGCCTGAGCAGCGCCGGCAAATCGATCTTTTGTGCAAATTGGAACAGGAACACGCCAAAGTTCGCGCCGAAGAAGGCCCGCTTGAAAGCCGCATCCAATCCTTTGAAACCGCCTTCCGCATGCAAATCGAGGCGACCGATGCTTTTGACATCAGCAAGGAACCCGAGGAAATCCGCGCCCTCTACGGCGATACTCCGCAAGGCCGTCAACTTCTGATCACACGGCGTCTCATCGAGCGCGGCGTGCGCTTCGTCCAGCCCTGGCACACAGGATGGGACCATCACAGTCAAATCGAAAAAGGCTTGCGCGATTCCGCGAAGGCGTGCGATCAGCCCATTGCCGCTTTGCTCACCGATCTCAAACAACGCGGCCTGCTCGATCAAACGCTCATTGTTTGGGGCGGAGAATTCGGACGCACGCCCACCAGCGACGGCAATCTCAACGTCGATAACACCAAGGGCAGGGGACGCGATCACAACGCCGCCGGCTTTTCCATCTGGATGGCGGGCAGCGGCGTCAAAGGCGGCTACGTTCACGGCGCGACCGACCAATTCGGCTTCGCCGCAGTCAATAATAAAATGGAAGTGCCCGACCTCCACGCCACCATCCTCCAACTCCTTGGCTTCGACCACAAAAAGCTGACTTACCGTTATGAGGGACGCGATTTCCGCCTCACCGGCATCGAAGGCAATGTCGTCCGCGAACTTCTGGCTTAGGCTCGCGTCAGCCTGCGGAGCCGCCCTTTTTTCCTGGCAATGCGCCGCCGCGCCCGCGCCCGCCAATTCCGCGGGGATCGAATTTTTCGAGAGCAAAATCCGCCCGGTCCTCATTGATCGTTGCTACAAGTGCCACAGCCACGAAAGCCAAAAAGTCCGCGGCGGGTTCATGCTGGACACCAGCGCCGATCTTCGCAAAGGCGGCGACAGCGGCCCCGCAATCGTTCCCAATCACCCGGAAAAAAGCCTCCTGATCAAGGCCGTCAGTTACACCGACCCGGATTTGCAAATGCCGCCCAAAGACCACAAGCTGCCCGACGACCAAATCGCCGGTTTGCGCGCCTGGGTTAAAATGGGCGCGCCCGACCCACGAACGTCCGAAGCCAGCCATGTCTCCCAATCGTTTGAGGCCGCGCGGAAGCATTGGGCCTTTCAGCCGATTTCCGAACCGCCGATGCCCAATATTCGAAAGCGCAAGGGCTGGATCAAAACCCCGCTCGACGCGTTCGTCCTCGAAAATCTAAATGACAAAAAGCTTTGTCCGAATCCACCCGCCGACAAACGCGCGCTGATTCGCCGCGCCACGTTCGATCTTACCGGCCTGCCGCCGACTCCCGGCGAAGTGAGCGCGTTTCTGGCGGACAAATCACCGGACGCTTTTGCCCGCGTCGTCGATCGCCTGCTGGCGTCCCCGCATTACGGCGAGCGATGGGGCCGCTACTGGCTGGATGTCGCCCGATACGCGGACACCAAAGGCCAGTCAAACGGCCGCGAAAGCCCGCGATTGCCCTATGCCTACACCTATCGGGATTACGTGATTCGCGCTGTCAACGATGATTTGCCGTTCAACCGTTTCATCCTCGAACAACTCGCCGCCGACCAGTTGCCGGCCGAAACCAATGACAACCGCGACCTCGCCGCGATGGGTTTCCTTACCACCGGCCGCCGCTTCTTTGAAAACGAGAATGATATTATCGACGACAGAATCGACGTGGTTTCGCGCGGCTTGCTCGGCCTGACCGTAAGCTGCGCCCGCTGCCACGACCACAAGTTCGATCCCATTCCGACTCGCGATTACTACGCCCTCCACGGAATTTTCAACAGTTCCTACGAGCCGACCAACCCGCCGCTGCTGACTGTGGCGCTGCCCGCCGGATACACAAATTATCTGACGGACGTGGCTACGAACCGGCAAAATCTCGAGTCCTTTGTCCAATCCAACGAATTGGCCGTTCTCGGAAAATTGCGGTCGGAGGTTGGCGATTACTTGCTGGCCGTCCATGACGCCGTTCCATTTGCGACCAACAATCTCAAAACGGACGAGTTGGTCCGCAGCCGAAAGCTTAATAAATCGGTTTTCCTGCGATGGCGGACCAATCTGGCCGTTCTCAGGACCAATCATTCGCGCCTGTTCTCTCCCTGGCTCGCCCTTGCGGCGAACTTCACCAATGCCCCCATGACATTCGGTTCAAACGTCAATCCCCTCGTTGAGCAGGCGTGCTCCGGCATCGCTTTTACAAATCTCCACGAAGTGGCCGTCACTTACGACAAGGTTTTTGCCCAGGCCTCCACGAATTTCGAAACCACCGGGCCCTCGGTTGAATTGCGCGAATACATGGAGGCGAGCAATTCACCCGCAAACCCGCCGCGCGCCGATTTTGCCAAACTATTTCTTTTTGACGATTCGGTGCGCAACAAAATCGACATCCTCCGGAAAAAGCTCGTGGATATTGAAGCGACCGACCCCGGCGCGCCGCCCCGGGCGATGGTGTTGCTCGATAAACCGCGTCCGGCCAATTCGAGGATTTTTTTGCGGGGCAATCCCTCCACTCGCGGCGCCGAAGCTCCGCGCGGGTTCCTTGAAGTCCTCAGTCCGCCGGGCGCGCCGCCGTTTCCAAAGAAGGTCAGCGGCCGCCTTCAACTGGCCGAAGACATCGCCAGCCCGCAAAATCCGCTTACCGCGCGCGTTTTTGTCAATCGCGTTTGGATGCACCACTTCGGCGCGCCGCTCGTCGCTTCGCCTTCCGATTTTGGAATGCGCACCGATCGTCCGGTTCAATCCGGCCTGCTCGATTACATGGCCGCCCGCTTTATGAAAGACGGTTGGTCGCTCAAAAAGCTCAATCGCCTCATCATGCTCTCCAGTGTCTATCAGCAAAGCAGCGCCCTGAGCGCGGCCGCCGCCAAAGCCGATCCGGAAAACGCCTTGCTCTGGCGCATGAACCCGACCCGACTGGATTTTGAAGCGATGCGCGATTCACTTCTTGCCATCGCCGGCGAACTCGATCCCGCCGGAGGCGGCCAGCCCGTGGACATCACGTCCAACACCTTGCCCGAACGCCGCTCCGTTTATGCGTTCATTGACCGCCAAAATCTTCCGGGCATGTTTCGCGCCTTCGATTTCGCAAATCCCGACCTTAGCAGCGCCGAACGGTTTCAAACAATCGTCGCCCCCCAGGCGTTGTTTCTCCTTAACAGCCCCTTGCTCGCCGACTGCGCTCGCGGCGTCGTGGCCCGCTGCGAATCTGACGCCCTCGCCGATGACAATGCTCGTATTGACAAACTCTATGAACTGATTTACCAGCGCGCACCCACGCCCGGAGAACTGGAGCTGGCGCGCGATTATCTGCGTGAACAGCCCTCACACGACGAAGTGGTCCCGCAAGTTGCCGATTGGGAATACGGCTCCGGCTCCTTCGATGAAGGAACACAACGGACAGTCCATTTCGCCCCGCTGCCGTTTTTCAAAGGTAACGCCTGGGTTGCTCGCGCCAAGGGATCGGACCCAAAACTTGGCCCGGCGCAAATCAACGCCCTCGGCGGCTACCCCGGCAAAACGAACATCGCCGCGATCCGCCGATGGATCGCTCCGCGTGATGGCGTCATTGCAATCAGCGGCGAATTGATTCACGCGCTCTCGCCTGGAGACGGAGTGCGCGGACGCATCGTATCGAGCCGCGCCGGATTGTTGGGCGAATGGAAAGCGCACAACAGCCATGCCGAAACAACGCTGGACAACGTCGAAGTCAAACAAGGCGACACCATCGATTTCATGGTGGACGGATTGGCCGACGCCCGTTCCGACACATTCAAATGGGCGCCTCGCATCGAAATGGCCAAACTCGACAATGATAGCATGGACGAGCTTTCGCTGCCTCACGCCTGGGATGCGAAGGAAAATTTTATCGACCCGAAGAAACTTCCCAAGCCCCTTGGCCCCTGGCAAAAATACGCCCAGGTCCTCCTCATCTCCAACGAGTTCTTTTTTCTGGAGTAAAAATTCTGGCCAGACAGCCCGGGACACGTTAACCAGTCTCCGTGCAATCCAAATCCGCCGGCGCCGGTCATAGCCGCAATTATACATTGTTGCTGGCGAGCCAGTTTTTGAGCGCGTTCGGCGACAACCTGATCCTGATGATTATTCTCGGTCCGTTCCTGACGCAAAGCATCAAAGGCGCGATTACCGGGCAATCCCAGAGCATCGCGAACATCTACTACACCAGCCTTCTGTTTGTCCCGTACGTCTTGCTCGCGCCATTCACCGGCTATCTCAACGACCGGTTCTCCAAAAACCGCTGGCTCCTCGGCGGCAATTTCATCAAGCTTCTCGGCGCCGCTGTCACCGCCCTGGGCGTCGCGTCGGACAAAGTCTGGTTTGCGGTGGGATATTTTATTGTTGGCGTCGGCGCGTGTGTTTATTCCCCGGCCAAATACGGAATCCTCCCTGAAATCCTGCCCAAGGAGCGACTCGTCAAAGCCAACGGCCTTCTGGAATTGCTAACCGTTGTCGCCATCCTCGGCGGAAACATTGGCGGCTCGATGGCCTTCGACAGATTGCCAATTTCAGTTTGTTATTCGATCACCCTCGCCATTTACGCGGCGTCTCTCGGCCTGAATCTTTTGATGTCGCGAACGCCCTCCTACCGCGAGGTCAAATTTAAAGGCAGCGTCGGGGAATTCTTCCAAAACCTGGGCGAGCTCTTTTCCCAAAAACGTCTCGCCCGCGTCCTCGTTGGGACGGCGTTATTTTGGATTTGCGGCGCGGTCCTTAAAATGAATTTTCAACCCTGGGGCGAGCAAGTGCTCAAATTAAAAACCATGACCTCCATCAGCCTGCTTGGATTATGGTTAAGCCTCGGTGTCATGGCCGGCAGCGTCCTCGCGGGCAGTCTCTACGAAGTCGGCGATTTGCGCGCGACCCGCCGTTACGGCTGGCTGCTTGCCGCCGGTACCGCCGTGCTCGGGAGCATTGGCGGCCTTATGCGCGCCGGAATCAACTACCCAATGTCCCTCGCCGTGACGCTCCTGCTGCTCACTGGATTGGTCGCTGGATTATTTTTGATTCCCCTCAACGCCGCGCTCCAGGCGGAGTCGCACAAGGACCGCCTCGGAAAAACAATCGCCACCCAGAACGGCTTTGAAAATCTGGCCATGCTCGGCGGCGCGCTGATCGCCTATCTCGATGTCAGAATCGGTTTCAACCCCTCCGAACTTTTTCTGGTCCTGGCGGCCTTCGTTGCTGTCGTTGTGATCTGGCTGAAAGTTCCGCCCAAAACCTCCCATCCCTCGAAATGAAATCATTCCTGCGTTTTCTTCTGCGGCTGCTCTACGGTTTTCACGCCGAGAACATGGCGGTGTTGGAAGCGCCGGGCCCGGTTATGCTCCTTCCCAATCACTCCTCGTGGTTCGATTGGCTCCTCGTCGCCGTTTGTCTCGATGACAGTTGGCGTTTCGTCACCTCGAAGGAAGGCGCGCAAACCAGTTTTGTGCACCGCTTCATCATGATCAATCGGTTCACCTTTCCCGTCGAAGTCGATTCCCCCTACGCGGTCAAACGCATGGCCGAATATCTTCAAACCGGCGGCAAACTCGTCCTTTTTCCGGAGGGCCGTCTTTCGCGCACCGGTTCATTGATGAAATTATTCGATGGCACCGGCTTTTTGCTTTACAGAACCAACGCCAAGGTCATCACCTGCTTTTTGCGCGGCGCGCACAGGCTGCCGTTCTCGCCAAATTCCAACCGCCGGGTCTGGTTCCCGCGCGTCTCCGCCCATTTCAGCGCGCTTGTGACTCCGCCAAAATTGGAGGGACAAAGCACCGTTCGCGCGCGGCAAAAACTCACCCGCTGGCTTTACGACACAATGGTCCGCCAGCAATTTGACACCGAAATGTCCGCGTGCCCCGGCACAGTCCTCGGCGTAATCATCGAAAGGGCGCGCCGATTTCCCTCGACCGTCGTCCTTCAGGATGTCACGCGAAAAAAGCTGACCCTCCGGCGTTTTCTCGCCTCCGCCGGGGCGATCGCCGAGCAATGGCGCCAAATTCTCCCCGCCGAACCGGGCGAGCGAATCGGCATCCTCCTACCCAATTCCAACGCCGTCCCCGTTTCCCTTTTGAGCCTCTGGTCGATCGACAAAGTCCCCGCCATTTTCAATTTTTCCGCCGGCGTGCCGACAATGCTCGCGTGCGCGCAACTGGCCGGTGTGAAAAATGTCATAACCTCCGCGGCGTTTTTGCAACGCGCCAGGCTGGACCTCAAACCAATGACAGACGCCGGCATAAAGTTCATCCAACTCGAGGACGTTCGCTCCCGCGTCTCGCGCACAGACCAATTACGCGCATTGGCCCGCGCCATATTCCAGCCGCAATCGCTAGCCGGAACTCAGTGCAGAGACTCAACGGCGGTCGTTCTTTTCACAAGCGGCTCCGAAGGCCCGCCCAAGGGTGTCGAATTGACCCACGACAACCTTCTCTCGAACATTTACCAAATGCTCGCCGTCCTCGACGTCATGGATTGCGACCGCATGTTCAACGCCTTGCCGCTGTTCCACAGCTTTGGGTTGCTGTCGCTCCTGCTCGCGGTGTCGCGCGGGATTTACGTTTTTCTCTATCCGTCGCCGCTGCACTACCGGATCATTCCCTCGCTGCTTTACGATTTGGATTGCACCATTTTCTTCGGCACCAACACATTCCTCAACGGCTACGCGCGCAAGGCACACGCGTACGATTTCCGCACTGTGCGCCTGCTCATCGGCGGCGCGGAAAAATTGCAGGAAGCGACCGCCAACACCTGGGCCCGCCAATTCGGCCAACGCGTCCTCGAAGGATACGGCGCCACGGAATGCAGCCCCGCCATCACGGTCAATACTCTGGTCAACCCGCGTTTTGGCTCCGCCGGCCGGTTCCTGCCTGCAATCGAATATCGGTTCGAGCCGGTCGAAGGCGTGCAGGAAGGCGGACGTTTGTGGGTGCGCGGCCCCAACATTATGCGCGGCTACCTCAACCCGGAGCCGAACGCCAAATTCCAGGCGCAAGGCGGCTGGTATGACACCGGCGATATCGGTCGCGTTGATGAGGACGGTTTTCTTTTCCTCCTTGGCCGCATGAAACGCTTCGCCAAAGTCAGCGGCGAAATGGTCAGCCTCACCGCTGCCGAGGAAGCCCTTGCCGGGGCATTTCCACAATATGGCATACGGTTTCAAATCGCCGTCCTCGCCCGGCCTGATGCGGATCGCGGCGAAACGCTGGTCGCCGTTTCGAATGAGCAGAAGTTGAATCTCGACGAAATTCGCGCGGCGATAAAAGCCAAAGGTCTGAGCAACCTTTATGTCCCGCGTGAAGTCAAATTCGTGCGCGACATTCCCAAACTGGGCACCGGGAAAGTCAACCATCGCGAACTCCAAAAATTGATTGTCGAATAAACACCGCCCCCGAATCGTCTTGAAGGCCGGGAAAAACTATGATGATCTTGAAACGCCTCTCTCTCATTGCGGCCGCTTTCGCGCTCGCCTCCGCAACGTTCCCATTATCCGCCCAGTCGTTGCCGAAAGTGCAATTGAACAAGGCATTCCCCGCGCTGAACCTGGACCGCCCGGTCTGGATGTCCGAGGCGCCAGACGGTTCGGGCCGCGTTTTCATCGTCGAACAATGGGGCATCATCCTCGAAACCCAAAAAGGGTCGGACGGAAGTGCCCACAACGAGTTTCTCAACATCACCAATCGCCATCCGTACATCAGCAATGAGGAAGGGCTGATGAGCATTGCCTTTCATCCCCAATTTAAAACCAACGGGCTTTTTTATATTTACTACAACCAGGAAAACAAGAACCACCGCTCCGTCTTCCCGCGTCGCAGCGTCATCAGCGAAATGAAGGTTTTCGCGACCAACGCCAACCTCGCTGACCTTTCTTCCGAACGCGTTCTGCTGGAAGTGCAGCAGCCGTTTTCCAATCATAAGGGCGGCGAGGTCGGCTTCGGGCCGGACGGCTATCTCTATCTTGGCCTGGGCGACGGCGGCCTCGGTGGCGATCCTTTTAATAACGGACAGAACTCGGCGTCGCTCCTGGCGAAAATCCTGCGCATTGATGTCAACACGGAAGGCTCTGTCGGCGAAGGCAAGTACCTGGAGAAGCTTCCTTACGCCATTCCCGCCGATAACCCGTTTGTTCATGAACCGTATATGACCGGTCTCGGGGCGCGCCGTGAAATCTATGCGCTCGGTCTGCGCAACCCCTGGCGCTGGAGTTTTGACAGGCAAACAGGCGACCTTTGGGTGGGCGACGTCGGGCAGGATTTGTGGGAGGAAATCGATATCGTGACCAACGGCGGCAATTACGGCTGGAACGTCCGCGAAGGTACGCATCACTTCAAGCCCGGCCCGCCGGGAGCCAAATACGTCGAGCCTGTCATGGAATATCCGCACCGCGCCGATTTGCTGACAAAATCCCTGTATCCCGACCACTCCATCGGAATGTGTGTGATCGGCGGTTACGTCTATCGCGGCCAGAAATGCCCTTCGTTGCAGGGCGTTTATCTTTACGGCGACAACAGCCTGGGAACCATCTGGGGTTTTCGCTACAAGGACGGGCACGTAGCCGAGAATGGAACGCTGCTCGAACAACCCAAAAACATCACCAGCTTCGCCGAGGATGGCAATGGAGAACTCTACGTCTTGACCTGCGCCGGCGACGGCGATGGCCACATCTTTTCGATAGGAACCGCTGAATGAAATCTCTTTCGCTCGCCATTGCTGCGTTCACCGCATTAAGCGGGATTTGCGCCGTCGCTCAACTCGATCCCGGAAACCCGCTTTCCGGTCTCGAAACACTCAAGGATTTTCAAGCCCGGCGCGCCTCCTCGTCCGATCCCAATTGGAAAAACGGCAACGCCGACTCCCGTCCAATTGCTCCGGGCGCCACACTGACGCTTGCGGAACTGGACGGCCCCGGAATGGTCGTCCATTTTTGGTGCACGATTGCGGATTCGGAGCCGTATTATTCCCGACTGTTGACGTTGCGCATATATTGGGACGGCGAAAAAAATCCGAGCGTGGAATGCCCAATAGGCGATTTTTTCGCGATGGGCCATGGCGTTGATAAACCGTTCACGTCACTGCCGGTTCGCGTAACTTCGGATGGCCGCGGCCGGAATTGTTATTGGCCGATGCCCTTCCGCAGATCGGCGCGCATCACTGTCAGCAACGACGGTAACAAACGCTGCGACGCGTTCTATTATTATATTGACTGGCAGAAACGGGAATCCATTCCGTCCAAGACGGCTTATTTTCATGCGATGTATCGCCAGGAATTTCCGTGCGTCATGGGCCACAATTACCTCATCGCGGACATCGAGGGGCGCGGCCATTACGTCGGCACGGTGCAAAGTGTTGTGCTCGTATCGCCGGGATGGTACGGCGAAGGCGACGATTTCTTTTTTATCGACGGCGAAAAGGAGCCGACCCTCCGGGGCACGGGCACCGAGGATTACTTTTGCGACGGCTGGGGATTTCGCGAGCAATCCGGCCCTTTTTACGGCACACCTTTATGGGAAGGTTACGACACCGGCGATCGCGGCACCGCCTATCGCTGGCATATTCCCGATCCGGTCCCGTTCACGAAATCCCTTCGTGTCGAGATCGAGCACAAAGGCTCGCAAGTCTTCCCCGATGGCACCGTCAACGGTTTCATTGAGAGGGACGACCTGATGTCGAGCGTGGCTTATTGGTATCAAATCGAGCCGCACAAACCGTGGCCCGCGTTGCCGCCCGGACCGGAGCGCCTGCCGTTTCGCGACGAAGTTTTCGTTAAAGGCCACGACGCCGTCACGACTTCCGCGCATTCCGATGCGCCCGTTGAAAAACAACCCATCGGCGGCGCGACCGATGGAATGCAGCTTTGGTTTCGTCCGCAAGTCGCAAACGATTGGCTCGAGATTCCCTTTAATATTGACAAGCCCATCACTGTCCAGCTCTTGGCCAAAATGGTCCACTCGCGGGACTACGGCATCTACAATGTAAAACTGGACGGCCGCCAAATCGCGCGACTGGATCTTTACTCTCCCGATGTCACGCCTTCCACGGACAAATTGGGACGCCGGGAACTTTCCGCGGGCCGGCACACTTTGCGATTTGAGGGCATTGGAAAATCGCCCAAATCCACTGGATATTTTCTCGGTTTCGACGCCCTGGCCGCCCGCGTCCCCGTTTATAGCCGCCCCCCTTCCGAGGACCTCCGCAAATTACAAGTGCCGCCTGCCGAAGTCCCTTAGCTTAACCAATTCTCCATTTTCTTTCATTTTTCTCTGCGCTCTCTGTCTTCTCCGCGCGAGACCCTTCGTATTTCGGAGGCGCCCTCGACGTAATCTGGTTTGTAGCGCAAACCAGTATGTGTTACGAGCGCCGGTCGTGCGGCGTTTACCCGGTATCGCAAGGTCTTGAAGTCCGCGTTTTAACGAGCTGCCAACCGGCTACTTTCTAATTATCGCCGGAAGGTAAATGTTGAACGTCGTTCCTTCCCCGCTCTTGGAATGAACGTGGAGACATCCCCGCGCTTCCTTGAGCAGGCGATGCACTATCGCCAATCCCAGACCAGTCCCCTTGCCGGGGGCCTTCGTGGTGAAGTAAGGCTGAAAAACTTTCGGCAACACATCGGCTGGAATGCCGGGGCCATCGTCCCGAATCGAAAGCAGCAGCAGCGGCGGTGTATTCGCAAATCCCTGGCCGAAAAGAATGCGGTCAGCGGGACCGTCGTGCAGCGTGGAAAAGTCCACACCGTTCACAAGCACTTTTCCTGAAATATCCACCAGATGCGGCTCGGCCGTGCATTGCAAACCGTTGATGGCAAGATTCAGAAGAATCTGGATCAGGTCGGTGCCATTTATTTGCAATTCAACGTCTTCAGCCAGGACGTGCACCTTCAGGGTGTTGCTGGCCTTGCTCGGATGGACGTTTAGCAACTCGCGCAAGTCGTCGAGGATTTGATTCACGCTGACACGCGCCGGCGACGAAGGCTGCTGGCGCATGAAACTCAAATACCGGTGCGAAATGTCGATGCAATTGCTGACTTGCCGGGTAATACGCTTGAGCCGGTCCTTGACCATCTCCATGTCGTCGCCCTCCAGCCGTTTGGAATCGCCCATCCGCTGGTTAATGATCTGAATGAACCCCGAGATGATTGTCAGCGGGCCGTTGATATCGTGAATGATGCTGGCGTAAATCTCCCCGCGCGTTCGCGTGATTTCCTCCTGAAGCTTTTGGTCGTGCAATTCACCCTGAAGCGAAGCCAGTTTTTCGTTGTTCGACCGGATTTCGTCGCCGAATGACTGCCGTTCCATCGCGGTCGCGACGGCTTTTCGGATCGTCGTAATGTCAAACGGCTTGTTTAAATAATCGCATGCGCCCAGTCGCAAAGCCTGGCGGACGGTGTCCACCGTCTCGTACGCCGTGAGCATGATGACCTCGATCGAAGGCTGGATGGATTTGAGCTTTTCCAGCACCTCGGTGCCGTTCATGCCCGTCATCCGGATGTCCAGGACGGCCGCGTTAATCTTGTTTTTTCGGGCCAGTTCTATGGCATCCTGGCCATTGGAGGCCAGCAGCAGGTCGTAATCGTCCTTGAAAACGACGCGCAAGGATTGCCTCGGTCCCTCTTCGTCATCGACGATGAGTAGAGTTCGGCGTCCTCTATCTCCAGGGCCGCTTCCCGCCTCAGAAACGGTATCCGAAGTTAATAGTGAGAGCATGGCTTAAAAATTGATAACTGCCATCCGCAGGAGGAAAGTCGTCCCCACTTACCGAGCGCGACGGCCCCCATGCTAGCTGATAAGCTGCATCCCAACTGAATTGTTTGTATTTTTTACCGATACCAACGCTAAATATATGCCGATCCGAGTCCGGAACCAACGCGTTAAATGTGGCTGTCGGCACACTGTTCATACTATACATATAACCCGCGCTGGCCCGCCAGCCATCCCCAAAATAACGTGTGGCCCCAAAATCCAGCATCCAGCTCGGTTTCCAGTCAAAAGCCAACGCATCCCCGAGCGCCGCGTACGGATTGACATTTACGGTGTTCAATTGGCTCCAGTCCGTCCAGACGCCATCCGCCTCGAAATTCCATTTTTCAGTCGGTCGGAAAGAGTAGCCGAAATCGACCGTCCGGGGAAAGTGAAAATTGGCTTGGGCGCTTCCATTTTGCGAGAACCCCGTCAGCGGATTCGACGCGTGCCCCTCGTAATTCATGTCGGTCGAGCTGCGATAGGTCACGCCGAACGAGTGTTGCGGCAACGGATGCCACAGTATCCCGGCATTGTAGCCCACATCGATGTCGCGCCCGCGGAAATGATTCACAAAACCGAACGGAAGTTCCTTAAGATCAACCTCCGAATAATTCAGCGTCGGCCCGGCCGCAATCGACAAAGTTTTGCATATTTGGTAAGCCACCACCGGGTTAACGGTATAGTACGAAACCTGCCCGGTTTCACCCTGGGCGGCAAATGGCGCGGTGGACGGCCATTCAAACCTCAACCCATACGGCGAATATGTGCCCAACCCCAGCGTGAGGTGAGCCTTGGGAATGCTGATCGTGCTGAATACCTGCGGCAGGACTTCCCATTCGCTCTTGCTATCGATTTTTTCCCCGTCGCCTTTGAAAGTGGAGCCATAAACAATACCGTAAGCTCCAATCGACAGGTTCATTCCTTCCAACTGCGAGATTCCTGCCGGATTGTAAAAGACTGCGGCGGGATCATCGGCGGTGGCCACGAACGCGTTGGCGCGCGCGGTGGCAAACGCATCCTGGTCGGGCAGTGAAATTCCCAGACCAAATGCGGAACCGGGGGAAAGCGCGACCAGCGTTGAAATGGCAAAAAAACTGGCGGTTGCTGCGGAATACTTCATTTTAAATTTATTGCACGTTGTTTGTTTTGCCATGCTTACATTCAGACTTGTGTCAAAGAAATGAGCGCACGACAAGGCAAATCTTTGTTTCATTTGAGTGAAATCGGCCGACTTGCCTGGACACCAATCCCTTAGGAGGAACGTGTCCAGCCCTGTAATCGGCAGAATCCGGAATTTCTTTAGCCGAGAATGCGTTTTCCCTCGGTGAGGAAGATGCCCTGAAAATTCATTTCCAAGGCCTGGGGATTCGTCGCTTTGGCCAGCGCCTCTTTCTGCGAAACCTTGCCGTCTTTGACCAATTGAAATAGCGATTGATTGAAATTCACCATTCCCTCTTCACCACCGGTCTCGATTGCCGCCGACAGTTTTTCCAAACGGTTCTCTTCAATCAACTTTCGCACTGTGGCGCTGTTGATCATGATTTCCAGCGCCGGAGTCATTGATCCCGCGATGGTCGGGACCATGCGCTGGCAAATGACCGCCTGCAACGTCGCCGACAATTGCCGCCGAACCTGGTCCCGCTCGTCCGCTTTGAAGAAATCCAAAATGCGGCCGACCGATTGCGCCGCATTCGTCGTATGTAATGTGGACAAAACCAAATGCCCAGTGTCAGCCGCGCTCATGGCGGCGGTAAA
Organism: Verrucomicrobiia bacterium; assembly: GCA_036268455.1. Lineage (GTDB taxonomy): Bacteria > Verrucomicrobiota > Verrucomicrobiia > Limisphaerales > Palsa-1400 > DATAUD01. Next base: position 72,308 of record DATAUD010000093.1, on the reverse strand, counting down.
GCTGGTGCCGTCGCGCATTTCTCCGATCATGATCACGTCCGGGTCCTGCCGCAGCACATATTTCAGGCCGTCCTGAAAACTTTTCGTGTCCAGGCCCACCTCGCGCTGTTCAATCACCGATTGATTGTCCTCAAAAACAAATTCGATTGGGTCTTCCAGTGTGATAATGTGCTTGCGGCTGTTCGCGTTAATGTGCTCGAGCATTGCCGCCAGCGTCGTTGATTTGCCGGAGCCTGTTGAACCCGCGAGAAGCACGATGCCACGGGGGGACACCGCGATCTGGCGCAACACCGGCAAAAGGCCCAGTTCCTCAAAACTTGGCACCTGCGTTTTGACATAACGCATCGCCAAACAGGGAGTGCCCCGCTGATAAAAACAATTCGTCCGAAACCGCCCTACGTTTGGCAGATAATATGAAAAGTCGCACTCATGGTCGTTCTCCAATTGCTTCTTCAAGTGCTTGGGAAGGATGTTCTCTATCACCGTGTTCATCCATTCCTCGGTGGGCTTGGGGCCCTCGACGACGATGAGTTTCCGGTTGATACGGAAAATAATGTCCGACCCGGTCTTTAGGTGAACATCAGAGGCCCCGCCTTCAACGGCGGCGGACAAAATGCGGCGAAATATTTCCATCGCTGATACTTTACGGCATCAGCGCGGAAAAAATCCAGTCAGGAATAACGGAGCAGCCGGGCCTGTGAAACCCGCGAGACGTGCGTGAACAACATGCAAATCTCGTAACCGTCTTCGCGATTTCCGGCGCATTCCACAATGACACCCGTGAAATTCACTTTTTTGGCGTTGCCGGGACCCTGAAGTGTCACAGTCATTTCCGTCCAGGGCGAAAGCGGGTGTTCATTATGAAATTCGATGCCGTTCTTACGAACACGGACCGAATCCGTCGGTAAGGTAATACACCGGGTTTCTTCCGGGGAGAGATTAAGGGAGTCGATTACGATTTTTCTCGCGCTCATAGGTAGTGAACATACCACCATTTTTTATCGCGTCAAACGGGATTTGGGAAGTCAATGGGGTATCCACCGAACATCAATGAATCTCTAGCCACGAAGCGTCTTTTTGAATCTCCCCGATGGTTTCCAGGCATTCCGCAGGCGCCAAACAAAACGCTCCAGGCTCCAGCACGATTTTTTCCGGAGCCGCCTCGATTCTCATCGCGCCCTCTAGCATACCTATAATCCGCATTCGTCCGTTCGACAAATTTAAATGTTCTCCCTGTGGCGCTGTCCGCACCGCCGCCTCAAACAATTCGTTGCGCACCAAAGGCCGGATTGTGCCCGGTGCGGCGGACAATGTGGTTCGCGGCAGCAGACCCGGCTCGAAGTCATTGAAATCAATGCTGGCCAAAGATTGCGGCACGTGCAATTCACGCGGTTTGCCGGAGCGGTCCACCCGGTTCCAATCGAAGACGCGATAGGTCGTGTCCGAATTTTGCTGAACTTCAAAAATCACGAGACCGGCGCCAAGCGCATGGACGCGCCCACTCGGCAAAAACATGGCGTCCCCCTCCTTGACCGGTATTCGATGAAAGCACTCGGCAACGGTTTGATCCGCCAATTTTTGCTCAAACTCCGCGCGGCCGACGCCTCTTTTTAATCCCACAAACAACTCCGCCTGGGCGGCCGCCTGCGCGACGTACCACATTTCCGTTTTTGCTTCCCCGTGGAGTTCCACCGCGCGCTCGGCTGGCGGATGCACCTGCAATGACAATGTCTGCTGCGCATCGAGGATTTTAATCAGCAATGGAAAGCGCGACGGCATCGGATCGCGCGGCCCCAGCAACGCCTCGGGGCATTGCTCCATCAGCCAGCGCAGCGTTTTTCCGCGAAGCGGTCCGCGCGCAATCACGCTTTCGTCGCCGGGCCAGTCGCTAATCTCCCACGATTCGCCGATGGGCAGGGCGGGGGGCAGCGGTTTGCGGTAAAGCGCCTCCAAATTGCGCCCGCCCCAGATGCGCTCTTTGAAAACAGGCTCGAAGACGAGCGGATAAAGCTTCACGCGACGTGCCCGCCGTTCGACGCGGGTTCACCGTTCTCGACGCCCGCCGTCTTCGGCAGTTTCTCCGTGAATTGCCCGTAAGCGCGGTATTTCTGATAGCGCGCCTTCAGACGTTCGGTGACCGGAACTTTTTTGAGGTCCGTGAGGTTGTTTTCCAGGGAAGTCTTTAGAATTTGCGCCATCTCATCCCAATTGGCGTGGGCGCCACCCAGGGGTTCCGACACAATTTCATCAATTAATCCCAATTCCGCCAGATCTTTAGCCGTAATGCGAAGAGCCTCCGCCGCCTTCGGCGCCGCCGCGCGATCTTTCCAAAGAATCGCCGCGCAACCCTCCGGACTGATCGGCGAATAATAGGCGTTTTCCAAAATGAGAACCCGGTCCGCCACACCGATTCCCAAGGCTCCGCCCGAACACCCTTCGCCGATGATCGCCGCTATAATCGGCACCTCGATTAACATCATCTCGCGCAAATTAACGGCGATGGATTCGGCGACGTGCCGCTCTTCCGCGCCGATCCCGGGATATGCGCCCGCCGTGTCGATCAACGAAATAATCGGCAATCCGAATTTGTCGGCGAGCTTCATCAGGCGGAGCGCTTTGCGATAGCCTTCGGGATGGGCGGAACCGAAATTGCGCTTGATGTTCTCCTTGGTGTCGCGCCCTTTCTGCGTGCCGATGACCATCAGCTTCTGCTCACCCAACTTCGCAAAGCCGCCGACAATCGCGTGATCGTCCGCAAAAAGCCGGTCGCCGTGCAACTCGCTGAATTCGGTAAAAACCGAGGTAAAATAATCGAGCGGGTAAGGCCGCTTCGTGTGGCGGGCGATCTTGACCCGGTCCCAGGGGCTTAAGCGGGCGAATATTTGCCGCTTGGTCTCTTGGAGCTTCTTTTCGATCAGGGAGACCTCTTCCTCAAAGCTGATGCCCATCGAATGGGTTTCCGGATGTTTCCTCAGCTCGTCCAGCTTGCGTTGCAACTCGAGGATCGGCCTTTCAAAATCAAGCTGATGTTTCATCCGCGTTTACTTTAAATTCTCCAAGCCGGGCAGGCAATGGAGAAAATTAAAGGCTCTTGATCCCCAGAATTTGCTGGATTGGTATGGCTGACCAATAATCCATCTGCAATGGGCCTGACCGGCCTTGGTTTCCCTCGGTCGAATGGATTGCAAAAGTGCCGGTGTAGATACCCGCGATATAATGACCGACCACGCTGCGGAAACTGTGAGCTTTGACGGGTGGCTGATTACGGAGCAGATCCTGGATCAGCGTACGGCCGACCGCGACGAATGTGTTTCCGTTGTAAAAGCAAAAAGGAGCGAGCTTGTGGCACTATCGGCAAACATCAGATCGGGGGAGAGGTCACCGTCAATTTGTGTTCGCCAAAGATCAAAAGATCGTCACCGATGCGAGCGTGGAGTTGACGCGGATTGTTCGTTGCTCTAGTGAATTACGTGCATGTTAAGAGATGAACTGGCGTGGTGTTGTGCGAGCGTTTTCCTTGTCGCTTTGGTTTCCAGTGGTTGTTCGGGATTGGCGAGCCGGGAAGAACCTGTGATTCCGCGGACAATCAACTTTGATTCGAGTGACGTTGGCAAAGTGCCGCGAGATTTCACAACCGCGTTAACAGGAGGAGGCGGGCCGATTTCCTGGATGGTGCGCGAGGATTACCAGGCTCCGAACGCGCAACCGGTTCTCGTCCAGGAAAGCTCCGATGACACAAGTTACCGCTTTCCCATGTGCATTTATGACAAGGTGGTCGCGCGTGACGTGGCGGTGGAGGTGAAGTGGAGGGCGATCTCCGGGAAAGTGGACGAGGCCGGAGGCATTGTGTTGCGTTATACGCCGGAAAATTATTACATCGCCCGCGCGAATGTGCTTGAAGACAATGTGAACCTTTTCAAAACGGTCAGAGGCAAAAGGTCGAAGATTGACGAGGTGCCAGTCAAGGTCGCGGGCGGTCAATGGCACACGCTCCGGTTTGAGGCGAAAGGACGGCGCCTCAAAGTTATCTTCGACGGCAAGACTGTTATTGATAAAAATGACGGTACGTTTGCAAACCCCGGCAAAGTGGGGCTGTGGACCAAGGCGGATAGCGTTTCGGCGTTCTGTGAACTTAAGATTGAACCGGCCCCTTGAATAAAAGAACCTGGCATAGACAAAGTGGAGCGCTCCTCTTTGCGGCGCTGGCTTTGCTCGTGGGATGCCGTTCCGCGCGGGTGACAACCAAAGAGGTGGATTTCAACGCGTCGCTGGCCCGCGCTTCTGAATTGAAACAGCCAATGATTGTGCTGGTGGCTGAATTGGGCCAAAGCCGGGCGGACGATACCGCGGTCTCCTTCTTCGAGTCCAAAACGGTGAAAGATATGAGTCAGGACGCCGTGATGGTTCTGCTCGATATCAGCGATTCGCGAAACCGCGCCACGGCGACGCGATTTCATGTGAGCGAAACGCCGATGCTTTTGTGCCTCTCTTCGCGCGGAGTGATCATCAGCCGCGACCAAAAGCCGATTACGAGAAATCTGATGTCGAAGCGGATCGGGGAGGCCACGCGACAGGGACCGCAACTTGACGCGCAATTTGACGCGCTTTCGAATGCCGCCCGAAGGGAGCCGGGCGATTTCGCCGCGCAATTTGCGCTGACAGATTTTCTGCTTGACCACCATAACGCGGTGGAAGCGATTCCCGCCCTTGCCGCTATTGCGCATTCCGAATCAAACGCGCCGGCGGTGCGCATTCGCGCGTGGGTCGCGCTGGCGCGCGCTCATCTTTGGATTGCCGAACCCGAAAAGGGCTCCCACGAAGCGGAGGCTTTGATTGCCGAACTTGGAGCGCAAAATTCCGAGGCGCGGGCCGGGGGCCAGTTGGTCCTTGGGTTTTATGACTCGGCGTCAAAGCGTCCAGCCCTGGCCCGACAGGAATTCAAAGCGGCGATTGCCGCCGCTCCTGAATCCTTGTATGGAAAGCAAGCCGCGCAGGCGCTGGCGAACTTGCCGAAGGCCGGGAAATGACGGCGCGGCTATTCTTTCGACCCCGCATCGGAGTTATCAGGTCGGTCCTCTGACAACTTCTTTGGGCGGGCTAGTTCCTCATTGATCTGCTTGAGATGGCGGTCGATGGCTTGGATTTGTTTCTGAAGGGAATCGCGAGTGGAACGCAGAATCTGGAGCTGCATGTCCGGCGCTTTAGCCTGCATTTCGCGCATAGTGTCTTGCATTTTCTCAAAATCCTCGGTGTTTTTTCCAAAATCGCGCATGGCGTAATCAAAGTTACGTTTGGCACGACCGAATGCCTCGCCGTCGATTTCTATTTGTGGGCCGCCGGGCACAACGAGCGACAAACCGTTGACGCCGGGTTGGTGGGCTTTCACTTTGTCGCGTGTTGCTTGAAGTTCGGCAAGCATATGTTCAATGCGGTCCAGGCGTTCTTCGACGGACATGTCCTTTCTATGGTGCCGGCCGGTTGGAGGGGCTGGTGGCGCGACGAGCACGGTGGCTGCGGAAGGGGCAGGAGGCAATTCGGGCGTCGGGATGGAAGGAGCGGAATCGCTCTCACTCGAAGCAGACTTGCTCCTCGGGCCTGATTCAGCGCCCGACGAATCCGGCGGAAGCGCGGCGGGGGAGCCGTCGGCGGTGGCCGCTTGTGGTTGGGTTGTATCGGGCGCTTGAGCCAGGACCAATCGGGGTCCGGCAACAATGGCCAGGACGGCGAGCAGCGCCGCCGCCGTGGTGAATAATCCCAACCGGCTTTTCGCGAGGCGGGGAGAACGGTCTCTCTGTGCGTTGAGTATCATAGTTATCCTTTGTTTAAGTTGACTCTTGTTATTTGAAACTCCGGGAGCGAGCAAAGGGCGGCGGTGATTCATGCGGCCTGCCATGTTTGCAAGGGTGAGCGCGTAGGCGCGGGGCGAACCGCTGGCTTCGAGAACGTAATCGTCGCAAGCGATTTCGCGGTCCAGAGAAAGCCTTGTGGAAATCCACCAAACGGCAGGATGAAAAAACAACGCGGCCTCGATGAGTTGTTGAACGAGGTTGCCCCAATCGTCCCGACGAGCGACGTGGGCAAGCTCGTGCCGCAGGACGTGCTCCACTTCGCCGCCGTCCGCTTCGCTGTCCATTTCCGCGGGCAGAAGGACGACCGGATGGACGAATCCGAGCACGACAGCGGTGCGATGCATGGTGGAAATTCTCAATTGAACATTGCGCCTGGCCGTGAGCGAATCGCGAAGTGTGGCGAAGAGGGTTTGCATGGGGTGGCTGGGGACGCTGGACATTTTTTTGGCGCGGCGGACAGCGATGATTTGCGCGCCAACCAATGCAGCTCGGAAGCTCGCGAGCAAGGCCCAGGCGGAAATCAGGGCGAGGCAGATCGAATGCGGCAGACGGATGGCGGTTTGCATTGGTTTGAGGTTTGTCTGCGCGAAGAAAGACCACGCTTTCTGCACCAGTGTTGTGTTGGAGTGAGCTAACGGAGAATCGGGAGCGTCCAAAGGAGCGGACGGGATATAATCGTTGTCGGCGGCTTGATCTTCGGCTGGTTTCGGGTCGGGAAGCGGGATGGCTTCCGACTCCGATGATATGACAGCCGTCGGCTGCGTTGCTATCGGAAGGGTTTGCGCGGGCGGTTGAGAGGAAAGGACAACATGCGCGGGAATTAACGCCGCCACGAACAGCAATATGCCGAACCAGACGGCATGGCGAGTCGCGGCGTTGGTGCGAGGCAACAATCGCAAGGCGACTCCCGTCACTGCGGCGATGAGAGTGCCCTGGTAAACGCCGTTCGCCGCCGCGCTGAGGAGCCGTTCGCAGGCCGTGAAAAATTCCGCGTTCATGAATCGCCCTTTTCGGAATTTAAAATTTTCTCTTTGATCTGATCGAGTTCCTCCGGCGTCAGTTCCTCGTCTCGCAGGAATGACAGAACCAGTTCGCTCGGCGAACCGGCGAAGAACTTGGACAGAAGCTGGTGGGCGGCCTTGCGCGCCACGGTATCGCGATCGACAGTCGGTTTGAAGACGTGCGCGCGGCCTTCCTTGCGGCGGGAGAGGTAGCCTTTGGCGTTGAGAATGCGTATCAACGTGAGGATGGTGGTATAGGCGTGCTTGCCATTAAGCGCTTCAACAACGTCCGCCACCGTGGCGGAACCCCTGGCCCAAATGACTTCCATGATGCGGTGTTCGGCGTTGGTCAACATCGTTGCTTTTTTGCGAGGCATAAGGTTCTATTAAGTAATTAGTAGATGGAGATTACGCCGTTTTTGCAACTCGTCAACTAAAACCTTAGTTTTTCATGAAAAAAGTCATTCACAAGGCTCGGAGCGGCCCTGATGCTTCCGATTTGCGGGGAATTACGGTTGTTATTTGAACGTGCGGACTATAGGTTTAGCCACTTCTCTATGATATTATTGCAACAGCTATTTTCGGCCAGTCTATTCGTCACAGTCGCGGTTGATTTGGCGGTTCTCTGCTATGTGCTGGCTGCGTTTGAGCGCACAAAGCACAAATCATTGCTCTTACTCGGCATCATCTGCGTCGTCGGTATTATTGACGCCGTTTGGGACCACACCATTGCTCTCCAGCCTGGCATCGGGAACGGTTATGTTCTTTCGCACTCGTTTCGTCGCATTTCATATTTGATAGACACGGTTTTATGGGGAATCGGCACAATATGGCTTGTCCGCGCGTATCTCGACAAGATTACAAGCACAAAGCCAACGGTAATACATGAGGACCTGTGACCTTGTTCGACAATTTGAGCAATTGATCGCAATGGAACACCACGACGACAGATGAAAAAAAAGGCAACGCTCCTGCTGTTTGGGTGGTTCTTTCTCCGCGTTTCAGTCATGCGCGGCGCGCCGGCGTCAGCGCCGAGCATACAACCGCTCTGCGCCGTTCCGGGATACACATTCCAGACCGGCTATAGATTCGGGACATACGCCGCGCTGCTGTCCGGGGAAACTCCAGTCCGAAGCGTCGCCGACATGGTCAAACTCGGATGGAAACACGATCAGCCGTGGGGCAGGATCAACGACGAGTTGCAATACTTCGCGGACTTCAGCAAGCCCGAAACGCATCTCGGTCCCAACCACATATTCGAGCCTGACGATCTCGCGCTGGTAGCCAGGCACGATCAAACCGGGAACTACGCCGGCACAGAAGGCCAGCCGGACAGCGCCTATTCGCACATCGCCAGCGGTGAATTCGTAACCAGCCTGACCGTCCAACCCCCGGCGATCGTCGAGTTCATGGCAATGATTCCCGCGGGCCGTGGAATGTGGCCGAGCCTCTGGCTTTACGACGTCCACTCTGGAAAAAACGACGCCTCCGAAATTGACGTTCTCGAATCCGTTTTCAACGCTCCCGTTGGCCAAAGAGACGACCGCTCCAAGGTGTTCCAGTACGATCACGGCCCCGGCGCCGGTCGCACCCTTGCCGATCCCGGGGGCTTGGATGCCCATGGCGGATGGTGGCAACCCTATGGCTCGCTGGCGAAAGGATATCCCGGCAGCGACCTATCCAGGCGATGGGTGGCATTCTCGGTATTGTGGGAAACCAACCGTTGCGCCAAATTCGTGGACAACAAACTGGGCATCACGCGCGCCTTCAAATGGACTGGCCCCGCGTGGCCCAACATCATAGTCGCCGAAAGTTGTGGAAGCGCCAAAATCGACTGGCCCGGCCCGATATCGCCTGCGACCTTCACCGGAAACAATTCCACCTTTCGCATCAAGTGGATTCGCATATTCAAACCCAGCGCAAAGCCTCCCGAATCCAGTCAATAACAAATTACGAATTTGTCAACTTCTAACCTCCGCTCCATTTATAATCATAAGTCGCCGGTGGATCATAGTTGAATGACCGAGTCTCATTTTCTCCAGTGTTCCAATAAATTCTGACGTAGCCAGTGTGGCCATCGACGAAGCTGATCGTGCTTTTGGCATTATCAACGCCGCAGGCCCCCGGTGGCAGCCTTTGGGGCTGGTGCCACGACCACGGAAAGGACGCCGCTTCTTCCGTAAGCATCACAGTTTTGACGGGCAACACTATCCCACTGAGCTTCAATCCGCCTATGCCGGGCCTTGGAACCGCGGCGGTGTTGGCCCCGTCAAAGATGTAGCTGGAATACACCGTGTTGTAATAGTCAAACACGCTCGTCCCCGGAAGATATTGAAGGCTGCTGGCGACATAACTAAAAGTGTCAGCCGGGCATTCAAAAACTCTGTCCTGCGCCGACGATGCTCCGTACAGGCTGACATAATTTTTCGCCAGATTTTTGTAAAAAAAGAAGGAGTCATTCGTCCCTCCGTCGCCCGAGGAGATTGTCACCCCTGGTAGCGAGTCGTTGTTATTATCCGCGTACAGGCGCACCGCCAGATTGATCTGCCTTAGATTATTCAAACACCCCGTTTGCCGTGCCCGCGCCTTCGCAACGGCAAACGCCGGCAGCAACATTGCCGCCAGAATCGCAATGGTCGCAATGACCACGAGCAACTCGATTAGCGTAAACGCCCCCGCGTTTCGGGGACGGCCATGGTTAGTTCGGTTCATTATCAGGTTTAAATCGCCTTTAATTTTCCTACGTTTGAACGAGCGCTGTCCATGGCATCTTGGCATTTGCCGGAATCGAAAAGTGAAACGCCGCCTTCGCCAAACCATTGCGCTCATAGAAACGATGCGCGTCAATCCGCTTCAAACCCGAATCCAGATCAAGATATTGGCATCCCTGCCTCTTCGCCTCATCGAGCAACCACGCTAGGAGAGCCTTGCCATAACCGCGCGAACGATGCGCCGCCGCCGTCACAAGATCATCGACATAAATCACCGGCCCGGTAATCAGCATTTCCATCGTTCTAAAACCCGTCACTGAGCGAACATCCGGATCGGCAAGAAAAGCCAGACGATAACCTTGAGATTTCATCCGTCCCACCGCCGCGAGAAACGAACTTAAATCCAATCTCCTGCGCAACTCGTGCATCACTGGAAAACAAGCCGCAACCTCGTCATCAGAATTGGCCAGCGCAATTTTCATTCAAATAGGATAACTCAAAACTCCACCATCATTCAAACCCCATCAAAGGGCAGCCCGTGTTCCCACCGATTTCACCCATTCGGCCCTTCACTGTACATCGCGAATCGGACATACTCGCGGCAGGGCAGGGCTCGATTGAATGTAAACAACTTGCAACTTTTGGATTCGGTCGATGGCCCGTTTGAATAAACGAATTGGATGTTGCATGGTGAGTTGACGCGTGCATGGTATTCGATCAGCGATCTTCTTCAAGCTTGTTTATTCCGAAGAGCCGAGGGGTTGTGGCTTCACGTTGGCCAGCCTCCGGTCATTGTGCTGCGAGGCGATCATCATCACCCGCTTGAGGAACCGCCGCTTACCCCGGAGGAAGTGACGCGGCTTTTTCAGAGCATCTCAGACACAAGACAGCGAAGAGAGCTTGCGGAGCGTGGTGCTGCGCAGTTCATCTACAGGTTTCGAGGTGTCATGGACGTGTCTGTTTGCGCCAAGGTGGAGGATGAGCGGGTCGGAATTGAAATACACCGACCTGTGCAAGAGCAAAAATGAAGAAATTACACGTGCCAATTCAAGGGTGTGGAACTCCCAGGTCCTTGCAGATTTTTCGCGCGGTGAACTCGATAATTTCGCGATGGCGCGGCACCGCAGATTTCCTCTTTGGCCAATTGACGATTGGCTTCCAAGACCATCGTGACAGCCTCTTGTAAATTGGCCCGCGCTTCCTCCAATGTCGTACCTTGCGTATTAGCTCCAGGCAGTTCCTCGACAAACGCCGCATAGCCTTCGGGAAACCGGCGGAAAACAGCGGTAAAATTCAAGTTCATGTGGCCCATTGTACGTCATTACCGAGGTGTGGACAAGAGTTGGCTTCTCGTGATTTCTTGATTTCCAGATTGGCCCGTTCCCAATTCCGCTTTTCTCACCCCGGCGGCCACGCCATATGTCTTCCCCCGAGGATATGACAATGCAAATGCGCCACTGTTTCCCCTCCATCCGGCCCATTGTTAATCACCAGCCGATAACCTGATTTCCCCAGCCCCAGCTTTTCCGCCACCTCCGCTGCCTTTAAAAGCAAATGCCCGATTACTTTGTGGTCCTCCGGCGTGGCTTCGCCTATGCGCGGAATGTTTTTCTTCGTTACAATGAGGGCGTGAACCGGCGCTTGAGGGTTCACATCCTTGAAAGCCAGCACAAGGTCATCCTCATAGACAATCGTCGCCGGGATCTCCCGGTCGATGATCTTCTCGAAGATGCTTTTGCTCACAACACCACCAGCGCGCACGATTGGCTCGCGTTTTCCGTCTCCCAGCAACTCCGCAGAAATTCCACGATCTGGTCATTCAAACTCTGGCACCGCCGATTCCACCGAGGCGCCCCGGCCAGCTGTTTCACACAGTCCCGCAACCCTCGAAATCGCACCACCTGTGGGGCTTGCTGCAATTGGCGTTGCAACTCCTGCCGCAACTGCGGAAAGAACAGCAACTCAAACCCTTCCGCCGCAGCGCTCGACGCCAGGGTTTGCAAATTCGAGTCCAATACACGCCGTTCCTCCCCTTTGGTCGCGGGCGATTGCTGGTCCGCATAGACACTCAGCCCAAAACTGCGCAACACCTTCTCCAAAGCCGCCGCGAACTCCGCCACTGACACAAATTGCCGGTGCAACTCATGCTTAAAATAATGGAGCACCGCCGCCGAAGCGTGCCGCACCACTTCCGGGTCCACCAACTGCGCCCCTTCCCCCATCAACTCCAGCGTCACCCACTCCGCGGAGCAGGGAACTTGTTGTCCGTCATTGGTTTGGAAAATCAAACAATCCGCGCTAAGTTGAATCATGATTGGCCTCCAAATTTTTGACTTCTCGCACAAACTCCGTCGCCTCCTCGAACCTGCGGTACACGCTGGCAAAGCGAACATACGCCACTTTGTCGATTTCCCGCAGCCCTTCCATGACCCGCTCTCCGATGGCCATGCCTGGTACTTCACGTTCATATTTGTCACTGATTTCATCCACGATCTTCTCCACAAGGTCCTCGATGACCTTCGGGCTGATCGGGCGTTTTTGGCACGCTTTCTTGAGTCCTGAAAGGAGTTTATCCTTTGAAAACTCCTCGCGTCGTCCGTCCCGCTTTACGACCATAAGCCCTTCGTGTTCAACTTCTTCGTAAGTCGTAAAGCGATGATTGCACTGCAAACACTGGCGGCGCCGACGGATGGTCGAACCTTCGCGGGAGGCTCGCGAATCGATGACCTTATCGTCCTGATTGCCGCACTTTGGACAACGCATAATACTCAACTCAACCGCTACATAATGTAGCCTGTCCCTTTGCTAACAACAAAGGGTAGTGGCCGTCAAGCCAAAGTTTTCGTCGGTTTTTCGGCCTTTGTTGGAATATTTCGGCTTAGAAATTGACCTGCGGCGCATTTCAAATATTTAATTCCCATCCAAATGGAACCGACTTCACCATTAAAATTCATACGCCACATCGCCTTGGACATGGATGGCACAATATACAGCGGTGACACCCTCTTTCCCGAAACATTGCCCTTCCTTGAACTACTGCGCAAAAAGCAAATCGGTTATACCTTCCTGACCAATAACCCGTCCAAAAACAACGCCGACTACCAAGCCAAACTTCGGTCAATGGGAATTGAGATTGACCCCACCCAAATCTATACTTCGACCGAAGCGACCATCGAATACTTGCGCCAACATTTGCCATCCGCCCGGCGCCTTTTCATTCTTGGAACCCTGAGCATGTGCGCGGCATTCGCCACCGCCCGTTTCACTCTTCTGCCCGACGACCACAACGAACGTCCTGACACCGTAGTCGTCGGGTTCGACACCACATTGACATATGCCCGGCTCTGTCGCGCCGCATGGTGGATAGGGCAGGGGATTCCCTACGTCGCCACCAATCCCGACCGCATTTGTCCCACCGACCAGCCAACAACGCTGATCGATTGCGGCTCAATCACCGCCGCCCTTCGAACCGCGACCGGCCGCGCCCCCGTCGCCGTGATGGGCAAGCCCGACGTGGCGATGCTTCGTGGAATCCTGCGCCGCCACAACCTCAAACCCAACGAACTTGCCATGGTCGGCGACCGCCTTTACACCGATATGGAAATGGCGCGCCGCGCCGGCGCAATTGGGGTGCTGGTTTTGACTGGCGAAACCACCCGCGAGCAAGCCGCCTCGTGCCAAGCGCCGCCGGATTTGATTGCCTCCACACTAGCCGAAGTTTCCAGCCTATTATAATTTCGTAGGAGTTCAATTCCTTGATGCAGTCTGTCCGGTTGCTTCGATTTCGGCCGGGCTTGAAAACCTCCTCCCAAAGCTTTGAACGGATGGACGGTCGCTACCATCCGCGCCCCGCGATGCTCACTTGGGAGACCATGCAATAAAATGGCGCATCCGGCAGGACTTGAACCTGCAACCTTCTGATCCGAAGTCATAAAACCACCTTTTTCTCGTTTTGGCGGCATTTGTCTATCATTGCAAAATTGTTCAATTTAAGGGACTTCCAGCGTTTTTACCTTTGCTATGATTGACTATGATTTGCGGGAAAAATGGCAAACAGTATCAAATGTCAGTATCAAATCTGCGGCGCGGCGATCTGAACCTTTGGGCGGGCGATGGCCGTGATGACCGCTTACACAGACGATGCAACCTTTCATTTTAAAGGCAAGCGCATGTGCTTGTTCTGGGCGGGGGTTCACCCGCGCCAACTGCGGCCTTCCATCAATCTCCATCTCGAATTTCGTACCCGACTGCTTCATAGCCGCGCACACGCTTGGAATACATCGCGGACAGAACCTGCACGCAGCCATCCACATAATCATAAACGATGACCTCGCGTTTGCTGTCGTGCAGACGATGCAGGCGGCCAACGTATTGTTGCAGCGTGCCGCGCCACGAAATCGGCATGGCCAGAAAAAGCGTGTCGAGGCGCGCATCGTCGAAGCCCTCGCCGATGTAACGGCCCGTGGCCAGTAGAACCCTTTCCTCGGCATTCGGGATTGCCGCCAGTTGTTCAGCGGTGCCACGCCGTTGTTTTGCCCCCATGCCTCCTTTCATCACGACGACGTGTTTTACGAGAGCACTTAATCTCATGGCAAATTCATCCACCTGGCTGGTGCGTTCAGTCAGGAGGACAGGAGAACGTCCAGCCTTAATCGCTCGCAGCAGGTCAACACAGATTAGATCGTTGCGCGCCTTGTCCCCAGCCAATGCGGCATATAATTCGTGCATCTCCGGTTTTTCAGTCGTAGGCGGCAACCGGAAATTGGTCGGCCTTGGAATAACTAAGTGTTTGAATGGTCGTGCGAGCGCCTGCGCTTTGGCATCCACGCGATGGCGGATTGGGCCACATTGCATCACGATGATGGGATGATGTCCGTCCTTGCGTTGCGGCGTGGCTGTCAAACCCGTGATGAAACGAGCCTTCACCTGCCGCAATACTTGCTCGAAGCTCACAGCCGAAAGATGATGGCATTCATCCACAATAACGTGCCCGTAGTTGGCGACCAAGTCGTCCACGACCTGTTTGCGGTTCAGGCTTTGAATGACAGCAACGTCAATAATGCCACTTGCGCGTCGCCGACCGCCTCCGATTTGGCCAATTGATTTGATGGGCAGGTTCAGGAATGGCGCGAGCCGCTCGCGCCATTGATCCAGCAGTTGCCGCCGATGGACGAGAATGAGCGTGTTGACTTTACGCGCGGCAATGAGCCACGCAGCAATGACCGTTTTCCCGAACGCGGTCGTCGCGCAGAGAATACCGTCGTCGTGGGCGAGCATGGCTTCAGCAGCCATCTGCTGTTCAGGGCGAAGCTGGCCGTGGAATTTCACTTCAATCGGATTGCCAACAAATCGCTGATCGTCGATTTGAACCGCGACATTGTGCGATTTGAAAAATGTGCTGATTTCATCGAGACAACCGCGCGGCAAGGCAATGTGCCGCGGAAATTCCTCCGCACACCGGATGACGCGCGGCTTGCCGAACGTGGAAAGCCTCATCGCCTGCGCCCGGTAAAATTCTGGATTTTGAAACGCCGCCAGCCGGTGCAGCCGGTTCAACATCGCAGATGGCAGCCCTTCCTTTTCCACATAGACGAGATTGCTGCGAGTGATTTTTACACTCGTCGGCAATGGGCCGGAAATCGGCTGATCCTTTTTCTTCCGCGACGGCGGCAATGTCCACGGGTCTTCGTTTGAATCATCGTCTGTGACACTGCGCCGGACACCAATGATTTCACCGCTACGTTCGGCATCACGCACCAGGGTTTCAATTTCTCCAAACGCCATGCGCCTGATGCTCGACAGAAAAGCCCACTGGTCGGGATGGGGATTGGAATCAACTGCCAGAAAAATGCTGTTGCCGTGGCTGCGTGGCAGGTGTTGCAATGGCAGCGCAATGAGATTGCCGAAGCCGCCTTTCGGCATCGTGTCCTGACTTGGGAAAAAACGGTCGTAAGAATCGAGGCCGAGTTGGTGACGCCGCTCCATTGTCCGGGTGAGAATGGCTGCGCCAAGTTTCCGCGCCAAGCTCGCGGGCATCGGCGCATCAAAGAAAATCCAGACGTGCCCGCCGCGCCCGGAGCGCGACCGTTCAAGGGCGGCGGGAATGTTCAAGTCGGCGCAGGTTTGAAGGAATGCGCGCACATCATCCTGCCAAGTTGTTTTGTCAAAATCAGCAGCCAGAAACCAGCACGTTTCATCTGTCAGCAGTGGATAAACACCTGCTGTAAGTTTGCCGGTGAGATGGTCGTGGATCACCTGATCCGTCAGCGGAAAGTATTCCTTTGGATCGTCAGGTTTTGTTTGAAACGAAGTGGTCCATGTTTTTAGATACGCAGGGGAATAACCGGCCTTTCCGTTTCGTCCCTCCCATCGTATCGCATAGACATCTTCGCGTCCACGAAACAGGCTTCGGAACAGTTTCACTTTTTCGTCCGGGCTGGCTTTTGAGTTAGTGATCTTGGCAGCGGATGGCGAAGACGGCAAAACAGGCTGAATCGAAGTATCGCTGTCGGGCAGTCCCAGTCGTCGCCGCAGTTGGCGGTTTTCTTCGCCCAAGCGTTTGCATTCCGCGAGAGCGTCGGCAAGTCTGTCTTCCGTCGGCATCGAACTCACAGGCAAATTCTGCCCAATTACCGGCACTGGTGCGATGCAAAAAGCAGCCACGAAGGCGGATTGCTGCGTTGGAGATATTCCTGCTACACGTCACTTGAATGCTTTTTGGTCCACAACTTTAACCAGCTCAGCGCAGTTCGACTTTGCACCACCGATCAACTTTCTTAGCAAATTAGTGAATTCAGGCACAGCTTCTCTCAGTTCCTCATCTTGGCGGTGATCTAGGAAGGTAAGGGAGTTCAGGGTGGTGGGGATGTCGAACAGCATCTCACCCCGGTAATATACCGAGCGGCGATCCGTTTTCCCCACAATTCCTTCTTTCATTCCATTTTTTGCGAAAAACGTGCTCCGTGGATTCTTATCTGCCCCGCCGGGGGTTTCTGGTACGACAACTGTCAGTCCGCACGTCTTGATAAGATCGCCGGTCTCTTTTGAATATATGTCATCGTTTACGATGGCGTCGCTTACCCGTCGCACATATTGATGGTAATAGGTCATCGCGGACCAACGAGCAGCGTCTTGTGGACTAACCGGCTCTTCGGAATACCAAGGTGGAATCGCGTCTCCTTCATACGGAATTGGCGCTTCCAAAAAAGGCCACCAGTAGTTCTCGTAGTGCTCGTATCCAAAAGATGAGCTGTGCGAATATCCGGCAAATCTTTCTTCCTTTAACCGGTCGTGCCTAGTCGAAAAGCCCTTCTGTCCGGATGGCCCCGTGTCCAACCAGCCAACAAGCCTCACCAGTTTTGATGCCCAGTCCTTAATTCCAATTTCGTTACGGACCGACGTAGCCTGTTTACGTGCGAAGATTGTTTCCCAGGTGAAATCCTGCCGCACGATACTCCCGCAAAGGATGAGTTTGTCAATTTTCAAGCCCGGATATTTCCATAGCGCTTCCGAAACAATATACGTTCCATTGCTGTGTGCGATTACCGATGGGGTCACACCAGGATAACGCTCTTTGATTTTATTGAATTCACATCGAAACCATTCGATTTTCTGTCTGCGCAAAAATGGCACCGCGAAGAAGAAAAATGGGAAAAAGCCGTAATCAAGGGGATAATAAATCCAACCTCGTTCTGAGACTATCGAAGCGATTTGCTTTTGCCACGCTCCAGTGGTTCGAATGCCGTGGACTGATATTATGAGTTTTCTTTTTGGACGAAGCATAACAAGTCAGACTGTTGCATTTAGGACGGCGCTTTCGCCATGTGGTTCCGCGTCTGCAAACCATTTTCCGGTTTTAAGCCAAATCTCGTAAAACATGAGCCAAGCAGCAGCCCAAGGCACCGTATACTTTGCAAGCAAACAACTGTTCGTCCAATCGAAATTTTTTGGATGAAAGAGGCACAACGACTTGTCCTTGTATCTGTGCGGCGCATTCGCCTCGATTTCAGGCGCGACAACGAACACGCGTGGATGCTCATCGAGACAATACTCAATCCTTATGCGATATTGCGGCGATCTAGCCGTTGGCTGAAGATTCCCCTTAAATACGTAGCGGCCGCACCTTCCATAGGCGGCAAAACCGGGGAAGTTTTGCCGCATGAACGCCCGCTGTATCGAGCCATCATTCCTGAAGACTTTTCGACGAGCGCACATCTCAGTGGCCAAAATAGCGCGTATAAGGCACCGGGATTTTCCCTGGCGATGCCACACTGCTGACGACTCCTATGGAGGATGTAAATAGGCTTCCCGAACGCATTGCGTTTGCCAAAGCCCTGGCCTCCTCGTCTAGGCCATAGAGGGCCTTCGGAAATGTTTCTTTAAAAAGTTCGTTGGCGTTCCAACGCTTAATCGTTGATTCTTCATCCTTGGCATCGAAGGCTTGGCGAGCGGCTGTGGTCGCTGATGCAAACTTCGTTTTGAACTCGTGATAGTCGAGCCATGACCAGCTTGCCGAAAGTTTTTCCTCCGGTAATGATGGATTGCAAACTTCTGGAACCGAGAAATTCTTCGAGAAAAACGAGCGCAGCGACTCCATCGTTTCGACCAACGCCTCATCAACAGAAGCTGCCTTCGAAATGTGATCGCTCACAATGGTCGTGAGCAAAATTGATCGTGGACTGCTTTCGTCTCCAAAATGAATGTTCCGCCACCACTTTAGCATTTTAACAACAGCGTAGAATTTTTCATTCGAGGCCGCATGAATCCGAACACAATGACTTCTGAATCCCTTGGGATGCGACCGGCCCCAATTTGCAGGCACAAGCAAAGGGGCGTCGGTGTCGCCGTCGCAGTGCGCAGGGATGATATCCATGTGGAAACCATCGGCGTAATCGATTCGGACGCAACGCCTGCCTGCTTTGACTTTTGTTGCGTACACGGGGTAGCTGGTCAATCGTCGTACAAGCCACGCAATTACAGAGTGCGCCGATGGCATCCCGGAATTAGGACCAGCGAAGTCCTTCAGATTCAAAACCAAAACAACGTCGACATCATACGAACCATCCCCTTGGGGTCGCACCGCGGTCCCGAGCCGGTACGAACCTTGGAGAAATGTTTCGAAGTATACTGGGCCAACCTCTTCATCATTCGCCAAAAGGTCGCGCACGTTATTGTGGGCTGTCATGATCTTTTCGCGCCGGGTTTTGTCCAGGCTTATCTTGCCCAAAAAGTCATCAAATGAATTGCGGATTATCATACGGTTTTTTCTTTCAGTTGCGGCTCATAATGAATTGGCCAGTCCACGGCGACGGCCTGTTCTGCCATTGTTCCTGGCCTCGGATTCACTATTTTTTACTGTTTTCACGTTGAAAATTTAGCCAATATTTATATATTAGCAAGTACTTTTTGATGGTTTTTTATATATTTTCTGTTGACTAAATACTTAGAATGGTGTTTATTATTTCCAGTAACTGATTACAGGCTTATGCAAACGAAAAAGACGATGACCCTTAATTTAACCGATGCCGAGATGACGGCTTTGGACGACCTTGCGTCTTCAAAGGATATCACGAAGACCTCCGTACTTCGGCAGGCTCTTCGACTTTACCAGATGATTGATCGCCGAGCTCGCTCGGGCGACAAGCTCTTTTTTGAGAATGATGCGACCAAAGATAAGGCAGAGCTTATGCTTCTGTAATTATGGCGATCCATCCGATATTTCTCGTCGAGGAACGGACACAGGAACCTGCAGAAGCCCAATTGCATGACGAGGCCTCCGATTCGTGGGCTGGAGAGTGGGAAAAAGAGTGGGCTCCTGAACTTGAACGGGCAAAAGCGGAGTTGATTGCGAAGAAGATACCGCAAGTGAAGTGGCCTCAAGACTTGCATTGGAACTGGCGTAAGAAAATGAGTTTTTCTAAGGGGTTGCTGGGCGTCGAAAACTTTGCTGTCATCTGCCAAAATCGTCTGCAAGGCTTGATGATGGTGGATTTGACCAAAAATGCTCGATTGTCTGGCCAGATTGGCAAGCCGCTTGTTTACATTGATTTCCTTCAAGCGGCTCCTTGGAATCGCAAGGATTTATTTGGCAGTCGGCAGTTTGCAGGCGTGGGCACCGCCCTGATTCTGGCTGCAATTGCTCGAAGCGGACACGAGGGTTTTCAGGAGAGATTCGGTTTACATTCGCTACCGCAGTCGGAAAGTTATTACAGGACCAAGTTCGAAATGAGCGATCTCGGTCCAGACGCTCACAAGCAACAACTCCGTTATTTTGAGGCGAGCCCGGAACGGGCGCGCCGAATTAGAGAGGAGCTGATGAAACAATGAAATTCGAAATTACGAAAGAACAGGCGAGAAGAATTGCTAAGTTTGAAGGAGACGATGTGATTGGCGCCGGAATTCCACAGTTTGCAGAGGCCGGACGTGCCAGTGCATCTGTGTTAGATTTGGCTCCGGAACTTCGCCTCGCATTTGGACGTTTGATTGGGTTGATGCGGCGAAATCTGCGAATGAGCGCAGAGGAACTTGCCGATCAGGCAGATGTTGACCTCGCGGAAGTTATTAGCATTGAGCAGGACACTCATTTTGTCCCCGAGCCTCGCACAGTTTATCAATTGGCAAGACAGTTTAAGTTGCCAGAAGGCAGACTGATGGAATTGGCTGGACTGGCTACTCCTCGAGACATAGGATTTGCCCGAGAAGCTGTTCGGTTCGCGGCGCGTTCCGAGTCAATTGCCAAGCTCACTGTAGAAGAACGCTCTGCCTTGGAAGAGTTTACGGCGTTAATTTCTTCTGTCAAGTGACCGAACGCTTCATCGGCGATCGGTGTGAAGAATTTAATCCTTAAAGCTCGCACTCAGAATGACATCGACAATCGGGTCGCGCGTGTATTGCGCGACTTGGGCAATCCCCCGCCCCCGCTGGATCTTCAACAGGTTCGAGCGCTGCTTGAGCTGGATCGGGCCTACTACACCGGGAATGACGACGGCATACTGGCGCAGATGATTAGTAAGATAAAAGTCGCAGGGAAGCAGGTAATTCGGCGCCCTTCGTTACTCAAAGATGTCATTAAGAAGTTTGATCTCCGGGCTTTATATCTTCCCGATCAGAAAAGAATAATGTTGGATCAGTCCGTGCCTGAGAAAAAGCACCGATGGTTGGAAGCGCATGAAATCGCGCATAATTTGCTACCTTGGCATGGATCTGTGATGTTCGGTGACAATGAACACACAGTCACGCCGGCATGTCATGCCACAATTGAGGCGGAAGCCAACTTTACAGCCGGGCGACTTCTATTCCTCCGTGGACGATTTGTTGAGGAGGCTAAAAGTGGATCAGTTAGATTTTCCGAAGTTAAACGTCTCCATCCTGTGTTTGGCAATACACTCACTTCCACGCTTTGGAGATACGTTGAGAACGTCTTTGATGATATTCCCTTGATTGGCGTAATTACATGCCATCCTCATGTGTCACGCCGCCCCAGCCATTTTGATCCGAATGATCCCTGCCGCTACTTTATTCAGTCGCCTCGATTCGCGGCAATGTTTGGCACGCTCACCGAGGTGGAAGTGTTCGGCAACATCGAAGGATATTGTGGGGCGCAAAGAGGCGGTCCTATCGGCGAAGCAGAAGTAATCCTTTGCGACGACAACGGAGACCGTCATGTCTTCTTTTTTGAGACATTCTTCAATCGACATGAGGCACTGACCCTGGGCGTATATGTTCGCAAATTAACGTCGACGGTCGCAGTGGCCTCCGTTTGCTTGGAAAGTTCGACGTAATCGGGCACGTGCCGCTGACAAATTGCGTCAAGTATTGAAGGAATTCCTGGCTTTTGTTGCGAGAGCATTCAGGGCGGAGATTGCCACGTCTCGCCGAATATGTTCCTGTTCAATCCGCAAGTGTTCGTTGCCACACCTCTCCCACAGCACCCTTTCAGAAGTGGTTAGATGGCTGGCGACGAAATCACCCGGCAATGTTGCATCGACATTCTCGATCTCAATTTGGTTGTGACACAGAGTAAGTGTTTCTTCGTCCATAAGGCAACTGAGCACCTTCGGCAGATGGCCGCGGAGGGACGCAAGAATCTCGAAGCCGTGCTGGTCAATGTCTCCCCAATAGAAGGTCTCGGCGCGATGCAATTTTTCAATTTGGGCAAGTCTCGTCACAGCGTAGCCTTTTCCGAGGAGCGCGAGACATCCCCTTAGATTCGGAAGCGTGAGCAGGCTGGTCCGATTTTCGACGATCAAGACCCACGTTGGAGAAACGAAGGCACACCGATTCCATTCCGAAACTGGGGCGAGCATGTGCTGCGGCAAATGAGGAGCGAGGGCAGGGTCTAAGAACCGACCCTCAACCAGGTCGGATGAGGAGCGCAATCCAAGCCGATCTTGCCAATTCGTATAGCACTCGTTGAGTGTCGCTGGCGCCACTTCAGCCAGAATTTCGATTATTGGTCTGTGATTCTGCTCCAAGAATTTCGTCGGAAGACCAAGCAACACCTCTCGCGGATAAATCCACGGTTTCGGATTTTGGATGAAATGCGCAACAACTTTCGTTATTCCACGCCACATTGCAACATCGCCTTCGCAGAGCAGGTTGAGTCGAGTTGCAGTCCATGCGTTGATCGCAGGGAATTCGCGCGTCACAATTCCGGCGTGTTCAAGAATCCGTTTAGCCTCGACCTGCCGTCCGATATAGCGTGTCAAATCTTCGAGCGTGTCGAATGTAATCGCTCCGGGCAGGGCTCCTGCGCCGAAGCGTCGGGTGCTCGCCTCATCAAATTGAACCGTCGGGCCGAAGCCAACCGTTTCCTTGGACTGACTTCGCAACAGTTCTTTCACATGAAGGATAGCGCTAGGATCGCCAATCCGCCTTGGACGTTTGTAAGGAATGGAGACCGGAAACGGGTTTTTGCCAAGCAACAATTTCTTAAGAGTGCTTTTATAACGGCCGGCAGCTTTCGCTTTGAGCTCAGGAACGGTAATCACGCGGCTGCAAATCGATTTTTGTACTCTTGGAACTCATGCACGGTCATGTTGACGACCGATGAGAACCGTTCAGGCTTCAAAGCGACATTGTAGCGACGCACAAATTTTTCTGTAATATGCAACTTCGCGTCGCGCGGATGGATAATGAGGAGCTGAAGGTGGAAACGTGAGAATATCTCGAAGAGATACGCCGAAAACTCGTCACCGATCCGGCTGAGAGCCTCGTCGATCAGGACGAACCGGAAAGTGTCGCCCTCGGGCCGGTCAATTTCTATATCATATTGGTAGGCGATGGCAGTAGCGAGAATAGTCGAAGCAAGGCGTGATTTCTCACCACCTGATTTACCAATGGCACCTTGGTAAGTTTCCTTCGGTTTGTCCGGGCTGCGGAAGCGTTCCTCTGCTTTGAAATCAAACCAATTGCGGACATCGATGATGTGGCTGCGTCGTTTTGGATCCTTGTCCACGTCCTCAATGAGCGCATTGACCTGATGGAAGACGGTCTCCCGCGCTTCGAGATCCTCGTCGATGTTGAGGATGTCCTTCAGTGCGCCGTGTAACTGAACACGGAAGTCGCGGACGATCAGGTCCTTGGTCTTTTCAGGAATCAGGCGGATATAGGTTTGGAGACCTTCACGACGGTCAAAGTCCACCTTCGAAAGGTGCGTATTAATTTGAGTGATCCGGGTAATAATCGTCTGCTCCATGTGCTCCAGTGACGTACGGAAGGTATTGAAGTCGCTGATGACGTTCTCCTGAAGCAATCGTTTGAACTTCTCCTCGTTTTTGGGAATGTCATCCAACCGGATTCTCATCTCGACTCGCTGAAACCGCTCGATGGTAGCCTCGTTCAAGTGCTCGGGCGGTGAGGAGCCGAGCTCATCGTGAAGGTGGTTCCATCCTTCATGATTTCCAATTTGAGCCATCTTCGCCAAAGCGTCGTTCGTGCTGCTGCCAGCATTTATGGTCTGAGTGCCAATCTCGTCAGTATAGAGCCGGTGGAGGGTAGCCTTTTTGTTGTCAATTCCCTCAATATCTTTGATTGGCTCTGGACTGCGCTCGCGAATTAGAATGAACAAATCTTCCAACTCTGGCGGTTGGCTGGCAGTGAGGTTCTTGAGCCGTTCGATCTCCTCCAAATTCTTCGTCTCGTCATTTTCGGCGACGGCCAGCGCACTAACAGCGCCTTCGTAAGCCTTGTTCTTTTCTTTCAAATCCTTTGCCGCTATTGCGATCTCTCCGCTGAGTTGCGCTAAGGCGGGATCCCTCTTCAATATGTCCCGTTGCGTCTGCTTTGCCGCAATCGCAGTTTCCATCTCAGTCGGATTGATCTGATCGAACGTAAAGCCTGCTTCGATAAGGTTTTGTGCAGCTGCAAGGCGTTTGCGGTGGTTTTCTTTAGCGTTCTTCGCTGCTTGGTAGTCCTTTGTTGCCTTTTCGCCTTGGGCAGCAAGTTCCTTTTGCCGCGCACGGATGAGGGTCAGTTTATCGTGGTTGTACCAGCCAAGGATCCAGTTCCTGCGATCATTGATGTCGTGACGGTCATCCTTCACCCGGCGTCCTGTTTTTCCTTTGAACAGGCCCGTGATCGTCAACGCTTGATCGGCATCATGCCAACGGCTGTCAGTCGTTTCACAGCAGAGGTGGTCAAACCGACGGATTAATTCCCGAAGAATGTAGCGTCCAAAACCTCCAGCGTCTGGCTTAATCTCCATTTTCCCGGCTACGGTCGCTACGTTTGGCTTCGTCCCGGGCGAAGGAATATCAATCGGAACAGGAAAATATTCCACCCGACCACGCATACGGTTTGCACTGACGAATGCGTCAACTTCCTTGTAATTGTCGTGGTGAACAAGAATGGTCAGGGCAAAGCCTCGAAGAAGGCTTTCGATGGCCCCGGTCCAGCGCGTCTCGTTCCTTTGAACCCGGATAAGTTCGCCGACAAATGGAAGATTCTTGCGCGGGATCTTCACCATGTCAGCAATAAGGTCGCGGCGTTCCAGCACCTCGCCGTCGATTGAAGTGTGCTGCTTAATAAGGATGCCGATCTCGCGGTCGTTTTTCTCGAACTCTTGTTGCAATTCAATAACACGCCTTTCCTGGGCATGTTCCTTCGCATCGAATTCCGAGGATTGTCCAGTCAGGGTTAGCAGTTGGGCCGGAAGTTGCGCCTGGAACGTCGCGTATGCGCTAAAGGAATCAACGCGACGGTTTGGATGCAGTGTTTCTAGCAGAGCATCAAAATGCTTTCGGTTCTTCTGAAGCAGCTCAACAGTTTTGCCGAGCATTTCGATCTCACTTTCCAGCGAAGCAATTTGGCTGCCCTTTTCGGAACTTTTCTGTCTCTCGCGCAGTGCGGTGAGGGCGGCGGCTGTGGTCTCCTTCTGCCGAAAAGTGTTGTCGCGTTTACCGGTGAGCGTTTCAATATTAGCGACGTTCTGAATGGAGCGCGCCTCGCGTAGGCGCAGGGCAGTTTGGGCGAAAAACGCGTCCAAGGCATCGCGTTCCCGTTCGAGTTGAATCCGGGTCTCAGTAGCTGCGCGAAACTTTGAGACGTGCTTGGAAACACTCTCAAGTTCAGCAAGCTGTTCCTTTTGTGTCAGAATCATCGCGTGCGTGGTGCGCAGCTCCCGAACACGCTCCTTTAGGCTGGCGAAGAGTTCTTCGGCGGAACCGCCTTCCAACATGTAGTCACGGATGAACTGGGTAAGATTCTTGATGTCCTTCACCGCGACCGTTTGGTTGAAGATGTCCATCGGGTTCCGGTCCGCGTTAAGTCGCAGAAATCGATGGAACTTTTCCGAATAGGCTTGGAACTTGTCAATCGTTTCGATGTCCCGCTCTTTTTTTAAAGTCTCTTTGATGCCTGCAATGCTGGAAAACCCGGCGAGATCGTCCGCAATTGTAAGCGCGCGCGTCTCGATGATGAACAATTTAGCCGTATCACCGTTGGATTTTATCCAGAGGATCTGCGCGAGTGTGATGGCCTTGTTATCCCGCCGGTTTCTGAAGACACCGAGGAGAACGGTGTAATATTCGCCGTCCCGCCGGAGATAGACTGGTTCATCGCGTTCCGAAAGCTCGTTGTAGGTATTGCCAATATTCCCACGGATGTAGTCGGATTCGGAGCGCTCGCGTTTTGCATCGCTGGAAGCGGCATTGTAATTCCTTTTATTGGTTGGAACCAGGAGCGTAACAATGCCATCTGCCAGCGTGGACTTTCCGGCCCCGTTCTCACCTGTCAGCAGAGCGGTCTGGCCATCAAGTTTTGCGTGGCCAATGCGCTCGTGGAAGGTGCCCCAATTATAAGCCTCAAAATAATCCAACCGAAACCCAGCAGAAGCGTCCTCTTGGTAAACGTCCAGGAGCTGTTGTTCTATCGCCGCGGACGTGTTCAAGGTTGCTCCTTTTCTAGTTCGTCGCCATTTTCTTCAGCAAGTGCCCCGCCCTTGCTGATCTCCTTAAGGCGCGAAAGTAATTCTTGAAGCTGTTTGAGGGGAATGCGAGCACGCACAATAGGCTCGACACGATAGATCACCTCCGAGCGGTTGGGAAGCCGGTGGAGGACGCTGATCTCCTCGACACGCGTGATGACTTTTCTAATCTCGCGTTTCAACGCCTTGTCGTCCTGGGTCTCCGACAGGTATGGTCGCATTAAGCCAATGAGCTGGGTTTCATCTAGGTAGAGATGTTTGCTTTCAAGAGAGTTTTCCTCATGATGTTGGAGTGCCTCGCGCAACAGGGCACACATGAGTGACGGAAGATAGCCGAGTGTTTTCGGGGGAATGATTTTGGGGAGTGGGGCATAGCCAGCAGTCGCAAACTCCTCCTCTTCCTCTTGATTCATCGGGCGAAGAAAGCCCATGCCCATTTCCGCATCAACTTCAAGCCGAACACCCATTTCTGCGAAATAGCTGGCGAAACTGAGCTTCTCATCGGTCAGCATCTGCCAGTATCCATCATCATCATGGTACACCGCACCCGTGAGCAGACGGGCGATTACGTGTTGACGTGCGATGTTTTTTTCAACCATTGGCTATCTCCCTCTTGAAGATGATTTCGGGTAGCCGCGCCACGCGCCTAGGTTCCGCGCCAAGCACAACTTCGATTGTTTGCCCAAGGAACCGATGGCGCTCATTGCGACCGGCGGCGAAGATATAGCAAAGAAGATCAATTGTGCCGTACTTAAGTGGCTGTCGAGTGAGGAGCGCCGACAACGTGAGTTGAGGCTCAAGTTCCAGTTCCTCGCGAATAACAATCATGATCTGTTCCAGCCTCAGATCTGGGCCGATGCCACGGAAAAATGCGTCAAGTCCGCGTTTAATCTCGTCGTTTTCGCGGATGGTCGTGTTGAGGGCTGAAATGACCCGGCGCTCGAAAAACTTGAGACCGAGCAACGGGTTGATGACCGGGAGCAGGTAACATGTCGTTTCGATCTCGTGTGGTGGATTGGCTCGTGCGAGATGCGCCTGTTTTTTTATCTCGGTGACGATGTCCAGAAGGAGCTTCCGGTCGCGGCGGAACGATTCCTCGACCACGATGTGAAGTTGTTTGGAGATCGCGCTGTAGGTGTGCTGAGCGCGATTGACCTCGTCGAGCAGCCGACCGACAAGCCCTTGGAGGATGCCTACTTCGATGCCGTATTGGCGTGCCAAGGTAAGGCTGTGTTGGGTAAGCTGTCGGAGTTTTTCAACCTCATCCGACGAACGAAGCATTCTCTGGAATCCGAAGAAACTCCGTCCTTCGTCGGAATCTTTCAGGAGTTCAACGGCATCCAGAGCGCCTTCGAGGATGTCGCCCCGAGATTGTTCCTGCTCCAGGTACAGGTTCTGGATGTCATCCCTTTGTTTGCGAAAGGATTCCTCCACGGAACGGAAATCGGCCAAGAAACGATTGGTCATGCCCACTAAATCGTAAAGCCGGGACTTTACCGCAGTGTGATCCAACTTTCGAGGCATTCCGGTCTGCCGCAGTTCGATGATTTCGGCATCGATCCGTTCCCGCTCTGCGAGGAGTTGCTTCTCTCGAACATTTGGATCGGTCTGGGTCTTTTCGGCCAGTTCTGTGAGCGAATGCCAGATTTTTGAGAAATTTGATTCAGTGCCAACAAACGCGCGCCGACTCGCCGTCAGATGTTGTTCGACAAAGAGCAGAGCTTGTTCCGTATACGCCGTAAGCCGATAGAGGTACGTCCCATCCGTCTCGCTGTAGCGCCGGGCCAGCCATTTATTTTTGCACCATTCCTCTAAGTAGAATTTGGCAGTATTGCTCGGTGTTTCGCCCTCCCAGTCACTCAGAACGACATCTTCTTCAATGAACACCTCCCAACGACCCTCCAACCGCTCCTCCGGCACTTCGGGAACATTGGAGTCCCTGAATGCCTTTTGGAAAAAAGACACCAAAACACTGGCATGGCGCTTGTGCAACAATGCCAATGTCGGCGAGTTTTCAAGCTGGAAGCGCATAATGTCTCAATTCAACAACTTGGGCGTCATAACATACCGCGTGATTCCCAGAGAGCATAGATGTCCGATTCAATTTATACAACATCGCCGTGTCTCTCTCTGTGTCTCTCGCATTCGGAGGATACGGTGTGCTCCGAGCGTTCCGTGAACGGGTTGATGGCGGCCGCTGTATAGTTCGGTTGATCCGCTCGCGTAAATTCGCACAGCAAGCCGAAGAATTTAATGCACGGATTGCCGGATAAATTATGCAAACTAGCAAAATCTTCACTCGGTCATATTCTGCGCCGAATGTGCGCCAAAGTTTGCAGCAAATTTGTAATGAATTCATTACAGTGTTTTCCGAGGATGTGCGTTTGAATTGGGTGCATGAGCGCGAAGCAACAGCTTCCTTTTTCAGGGCACGCCGTACCTCTAACGTCCGTTAGTGATTTGGCTCCCGACGCATTTCCGAGGACATCCGACGACGCAACGGCGTCGTCGGAAATTCCTTCGAAATTGGTTCCAAGACGGCATCCGATTATTTTTAGATCGCGATCCGAGTCATTTCCGGGCTTTTCCCGATTTCCTGCGTCAGCGTACCCTAACTGCGTCTGACCAATCCATTATGAATGGCGCAAACCCATCCGACGAAACGAAAGCCCGTTTTGCGGAACTGGCTCGCGCGTACGAGCCGAAGCTCCCCAGGAAGTTCGCACAGATGATGCCGTTCAAACCGTGGATTGAAGAACTCCGCGCCAAACATGCGTCCTACGACATCGTCCGTGAGCTTCTGGAGAAGGTGAATGTTCGCGTTTCCAACGACACGGTCTTTCGCTTTTGCCGCGAAATTATCGCGAAGAAGTCCCGTCGAGGCCGCAAAAAGGCAGCGGATGGGAGGCTGGCGCCAACGGAAAGTAGCGCTTTGCGGCCGGCTGAACCTTCAGGGGATTCCCCTTCGATCACGGAAGGCTTGGCCAAACAACGAGAGCGTGCGATTGGCCCCTGGACGCCACGAAAACGAGGCCCCCACATCACAGACTCGAAGAATCTATGATAGCCAAAGCTCACGACGGCAATGGGGCGATCATCGTCAATGATAATTCTGACCCCGTGTGAAATGGTTCGGGTCATGGCCCCGTGCCGCGACACCAAAACGCCTCATAAACTTCGGCGTTCTCGTGTCGCGGCCCCCCAAATCGCGCCGACCAACCCGAATTCTCGCGCAGACTCCCCGCCGCCCTCAGTCCTGCCGCTCGATTCGGGCTGGTCCGCGCCTTCTCTGGTGCAACCACACGGGTGCTATTCGTCAAGATTTTCGTTCGGGATTGAATCCCTTTGGTTCGCATTACGCGACTGGATGCGCATTTCGGCTTCGTGAATCGCCGCTGCCATTGTACCGCTCCGTTCTGGTCGTCAAGGTTGCTGCCCTCTCCCCTCATCTCCACCGTTGACTACCGGAACGGAGCGAGGGGGACGGCGCTTAGGATTTCACGAAGCAGACCATCAAGCCTTCGGCTTTTTCGGGTTAAGGCGGTCAACCGAGCGGTATTCACCTTTGTACCTCTATGATTGCGGTCGTCACGAATGGAGTGCTACAATATTCGGCGTGGGTTTTTACCTTCGCAAGAGCGTAAGCGTTGGCCCGTTCAGATTTAATCTCAGCAATTCTGGAGTCGGTGTGTCCATTGGAATTAAAGGATTTAGAATCGGAACTGGACCACGAGGAAACTACGTCCAAATGGGACGCGGAGGAATCTATTTTCGTCAAACGCTCCCAAGCGCCCACAGCCGCGGAATTACTTCGGAAGTTCCCGAACAGCAATCTTCAAGGATTGACTTCAAAGAAATTGAAAGCGGCGGTGTCAGCCAAATGATTGACTCGTCATCAATTGCCTTGCTCGAAGAAATTGACACCAAAGCCAAGAAGCCAATCATTTGGCCGTGGTTCTTGGGGTTCAGCATCGGCCTGCTTATTTTGCTCGCGGCCGTAAACTCGCCCGTTTGGATATTCTGTTTGATCGTCCCACTCTGTGTAGGCGGCTTGGTCTGGGCGGTACATGCGGATAAAATGCGAAAGACGGTCGTTCTGCTCTACGATTTGGAGCAGCACATTGAGGAAGTATATCAGAATCTTCATAGTGTTTTCGATTCACTTCGGACCTGTGCCAGAGTCTGGCGCATTGAGTCGAAGGGGAATATAACAACAACTTACGATTGGAAGGTGAACGCAGGGGCAAGTGCGGTTGTGAAACGAAAAGGAATCACTCCAAATGTCGGATCACCGCCATATTTTCAGTGCAACATTTCGATTCCAGTTCTCCCTACGGGGAGAGGGCGATTATATTTCCTGCCTGATAGAATTCTCGTTTGGAATGCGGATGGTGTCGGCGCGATTAGCTTTGAGCAATTTGAAGTGAGTACTGGCGAGCAGCGGTTCATTGAGGAAGAGGGCGTGCCGATGGATGCCAGGGTCGTGGACAGAACTTGGAAATTTGTCAATAAGAAGGGTGGGCCGGATCGACGCTTCAATAACAATCGAGAATTGCCTGTTGTATTATACGAGCAAATTCTTCTAACGAGCAAGTCTGGCTTGAAAGAATTGCTTCAATTATCCAAGACTGGCCTCGGCATTCGACTGAAGGTGGCCATACAGCAGATGGGTTCGGCGATTTCCCAAGACCAAACACCCAAGACGGAAGATGTTTACCTCAAATGCCTGTGCAACAATTGTGGAGTGTTCATTGAGTTTCCAGCGCACGGTGTTGGGCAAACCGTTTCCTGTCCGCACTGTGGATTGGAAACGGTCTTGTTCAATTCCAGTTCGCCTCCCGCAATTGAGAGTGTGAAACCTCCGGTCATCCCGCAATCGCCCGCTCGCTCGGTCCCGCCGCGCATTTCCGTTTCGGCACCGTCTCCAAAGCGCAAAGCTCCTCCACGTTGGTTGCCCGCGGGAGAGTCAGTCACCGTCGGAAATTTCGTCTTCTCATCGGGAATGGTCTATGTGAGCGAAGGAGAACCCGCAGTTCCCGAGGCGTCGAATATAAATATCCGATTGCCGGTCGGATACCCGGCTCAAGGCGTAGCTGCCCCTCTCGGTTATTACTCGCAATACAGCTTTCTCTCGCCCGATCAACGAGCAGCCTATCTTGACTGGCTTGCTGGTGGTCGCAAGGACGAAGACCCGGCTTCTCGAAATTTGGGTTATATTTTTCTATTTTTTTACGGTCTCGAAAGACGGCTATTGGTAGAAAAGGGACAAGATCAAGAGGTGGTCGCTGAAATCGTAAGGCTGCTTCATCATTACGGGACTTACGCTCGGAGCCGCTCGCTTCAGAGCTACGGCTGTCAGCTTGTTCATTTCTGGGGCTGGCAACAAGGAGAACAGTATTACGCTCAATTGCTGGAATGGATGAAAACACTGCCCGTGTCACTGATGGGCGACGATGAGCTGGCCATCGTATTGGCAAGCCACTTCCAGTCGAACAAGCCGTTGCCAGCCAACCTTGCCTATGAACTGACCTCACGCGATCCAATGTCCCGCCGCAGCGTTGTTGTCTCCCGGGTCAACGGCGAGTTTAGGGAGCTATTTGCAAAGCGCTACTTGGAACAATTCCCAGGCGGCATGAGCCTGTCCCGCTGTAAACGGCTCGCACGATTGCAGTATCGTCCCGCCAGTCCGACGCTTCTCTATGGACTGCGGGATACCTTCGCCATTCAAGTGCCAGACGTTCTAGGTTTGACGAGTCAATTCAAGCCACTCCCCGGCATTTGGAATGCTTGTATTGAGGATTTGATCGGGTATAGCCGAGCCAAAGCCAAAGCTCAGGGGACATCAGAGGGTATGAAGGCTTATCTGGCTCTGCCGTCAGATCTGCGGACTGGTGTTGTGCATCCATTAGCCAAGTCATGGGACGAGATATTAGCGGGAGCCCGACCGGGAAAGGATTGCTGTCTCATCGACGTCGGTCATGCAGTTCAGTTGATTGATATTCCCCAGCGCGAAAAACTGACACCAAAGCAAAGCCGCGATTTGGCGCAGGCCATCGAATCTCTGGGGTTCGTAGTCGAACCAGACGCACGATACGATTCTCCTTATGCATGGGATCAGGAATTAGCCGTTTTTAAGCCCGCTGACTCGAAAATAATGGCACCGTCACCGAATTATTTAGGCGCTTCGATTCTCATGAAACTTTGCGTTTTGGTAGCCGGTGCCGATGGGCATGTGGCACCAGAAGAACTCAATGTTTCCCGCCGATTCGTCGAGCAGAAAATCCGCATCAATCCGGAAGACCATCGAAGACTGGAAGCGTTGGAGCAGGTTCTGATTGCCGACCCCAATAGGGTTAGTAGTTCCCTCGCGCGGATTGCTCGACCGGTCCCCAAGGAGCAGCGCGAATTAATCTGCGAGCTTCTGGTTTATGTGGCAGCGGCTGACAGCATTGTTACCAAGGACGAAATTCGCACGTTGGAACGAATCTTCAAGGCTTTCGAACTGCCTCCTGAGAGGTTGGAAGCCTATCTAAAATCAATCAGCCCGGAATTGGGTGAAGTCACCATCCAGCCGGGCGGAAGTAGGGTGCCAGGTGATCCCATTCCGAGGCCGGGACAACCATTCCATATCGATATGTCGCGAGTCGACCGCATCGCCCAGGAAACTTCCGAGGTGATAGGGATATTGTCGAAAGTCATGGCGGAAGAAGAATCGGAAAGTGAAGAATCAGATCATAACGGGAAGACGTTGACGGTGCGCGTTTCAAACGCTTCGGCGGTCCCAGAAGCGAATCGACAGTCCAATGCAACGCCCGAATGGCTCAGAACCTTGGAGCCGAAGTATCGTCCTGTGCTGTTGCAATTACTCGAACGAGATTCCTGGACGCGCCCAGATTTTGATGCGCTGGCGAAAAAGTTTCAATTAATGCCTTTGGATGCCTTTGACGCACTCAACGGTTGGGCCGATGAAAATCTCGGTGATTTTCTTCTTGAAGGCGACGACATTATATTAGTTCATAAACGATTGATACCATGATGGATATTAAACGCCGCGAACGTGATGCCATTCTGCAATCCTTGCAGGCGGGCTTGGTGCCTCGCTTGGGCCTTCATCTGATTCAGGTCGGTCGCAAACAGGAGGTTGAGGCAATGCTCGCCGATTTGGAACGTATCGAGCAAGGTGGAGCGGCATTCCGAATCGTGGTGGGGCGATTCGGGAGCGGAAAAAGTTTCTTCATGAACCTTGTTCGTAATCTGGCCCTCCAGAAGCGCTTGGTGGTTATTCAGGCGGATATGTCGATGGAACGGAGGTTGCAGGCGTCCGGTGGGGAGGCGCGAGCCTTGTATTCCGAACTCGTCAAGAATCTTGCCATCAAGAACAAGCCCGATGGCGGGGCTCTCCGCAATCTGTGTGAAGGTTGGATTTCAAGCCTTCAATATGAAGTCACGCAGTCGGGAGGTACGCATGAGGATGTCAAGAAGCGCATATACGAAGACCTGAAAAGTTTACAGGACCATGTTGGCGGCTTCGAATTCACCGAGGTGTTGGCGAAATACTACGAAGGTTACATTTCGGGAAACGATGGCCTCCAAGCTGCCGCTCTCCGCTGGCTACGCGCCGAGTACACAACCAAAACCGAAGCGCGACAAGACCTCGGTGTCCGCCGCATCATCGACGACGAGAACTTCTACGACAGCCTGAAACTACTGGCGGCTTTCAGCATCAAGGCTGGGCATGCTGGTGTTCTGGTCAACATCGACGAAATGGTAGTGCTGTCCCACCGGTTGCCCAGTGCTCGCGCACGCCAGACCAACTACGAATCCTTGCTCACTATTTTGAATGACTGCCTCCAGGGCAGCGTTCGTGGCTTGGGATTTATGATGGCAGGAACTGATGAATGCTTGGAGGATAAACGCCGCGGTCTCTACAGCTACGAAGCGCTTCGCTCACGTTTGGCTGAAAACCGCCTTGTTGGCGCCGGTGTGGTGGATTTTTCTGGACCTGTGGTCCGGCTACAGAATCTCGCCCCAGAAGAACTGCTGGTGTTGCTGCGAAACGTCCGAAACGTCCATGCCTATGGCGATCCGGCGAAGTACATTGTGCCAGATGATGCTTTGTTGGCCGTCTTGAAGAAGGCCAGCGAAACGCTGGGAGCTCAGTATTACAAAACGCCACGGGATATCGTGCGTTCTTTCGTGGGCTTGTTGAACGTGCTTGAGCAGAATCCTAATCGCCAGTGGCAGGAGTTTCTAAACCAAGATTTGGTGAAACCTGCAGACAAACCCCTGTCCGTTGAAGAAGAAATTGCCCGGGAAGCGTCGCCCGTGGTCGGCAGCAAAGAGGAATTGGCAAGCTTTAAACTCTGATGAGTAGCGCAACTTTCGATCTTCTCAATCCAAAGGTCCAAAAGGCCGTCTGGTCGATGGGTTGGAAGGAGTTTCGCCCAATCCAGGTGAAAGCCATTCATCAAGTGCTCGAACAATCTGGCCATTTGATCATCACTGCGCAAACCGCTGGCGGCAAAACAGAAGCCGCTTTCTTACCGATCATTTCCAAGTTGGTTGATAATCCGCAACTTTCAATCCAAGCGCTTTACGTGGGGCCTTTGAAGGCGCTGATCAACGATCAGTTTGAACGGATGGAAAAACTGTGCGATACCTTGGACATCCCCGTTCATCGCTGGCATGGAGATGTCTCCGCCAGTCGGAAAAAGGAATTGCGACAATCGCCAGCCGGTATTCTTTTGATCACGCCGGAATCGATCGAGTCCAACTTCGTCAATTATGGAAGTCAAATTCCGCGACTTTACCGATATTTGGAATTTGTTGTAATTGATGAACTGCACTCGTTTCTTGACAATGTGCGTGGGGTACATCTACTCAGCTTGCTGGCCCGCCTCCGTCAGGCCACGGCTTTGAAACCACGTATTATCGCTCTCTCAGCCACTCTGGGTGATCCGCAGGCCGGTTGCAGGTTCTTATCACCAGACCGACCAGACGCGGTCAGTCTTATCGAAGACCCAAGCTCCCAGCGTGAAATCAAGTTCGGCATTAGGGTCCATCTTCGCCGCCCACTCAATAACAGTGAAAAGTTAATTGAACCGCGACTCAAACCAGCCGAGGCATTGCAGATCGCCGAACGCCTGACCACCAAAGACCTCCAGTCGGAGTCACCTTGCGGCAAGGAGAACACACCGGAATTATCAGCATCCATTCGGAAACCGGGACACGATCCAGACGACGAATTGGATGAAATTGCAGAGGATCTTGTCCACAACTTCGCGCGCTCAACTAATCTAGTATTCGTCAACGCCAAGAGCACCATTGAGAAGCTGGCAGTGAAATTGCACGACCATGTGAAATTGGAAAAGCTGGCCAATGATCCGTTTGTGGTTCATCACGGGTCGATTTCCAAGCAATTGCGGGAAGAGGCGGAAGTGCTGCTTAAATCCGGGACTCCGACGACTGCAATTTGCTCCAGCACACTGGAAATGGGTATTGATATCGGAGGGGTGCAGGCCATCGGGCAGGTGGACACGCCATGGAGCGTTGCTTCATTGGTTCAGCGCCTCGGTCGATCAGGACGACGTGACGGCGACGCTGCAATAATGCGCCTCTACGTCCGCGAAACTTCTCCGCATTTTGGGAGCAGGCTAACTGACCTGCTGTATCCTGACCTGTTGCGGGCTATCGCTCTGACAAGACTAATGTTGAAGCATTGGCTAGAGCCTCCCGACATCGACCGAATGCATCTGAGCACCCTAATTCATCAACTGCTCAGCTGCTTGAAGCAGACCGGCGGCATCACAGCCTCCCAAATTTTCGAGACACTGATTAAAATTGGTCCATTCCGCCTGGTCACCGCTCGGTCGTTCACGGAATTGTTGAAAGGCCTCGGCCAAAAGGAAATCATTGAGCAAGTTCCTCAAGGCGAGTTAATTCTCGCGCCCCTAGGGGAAAAAATAACATCTAGCTACGACTTCTACGCTGCCTTTAAGGGAACGGAAGAATTCGTTATCCGCGACGGAAATGAAGACATCGGGAACCTGCCAGTTAATCGAATTCCACCAGTTGGGGAACACATCATTTTGGCTGGTCGTCGTTGGAAAATTGAGGAGATCGACGCAGCGGCAAAGACGGTCTTTGTCTCCCCTACCCGAGGCGGAAAGGCCCCGGAGTTTCTCGGCGCTGGTGGAGAACTGCACACCCGAGTTCTGCATGAAATGCGGGCAGTGCTGCGCGAGCAGGACGAACCGCCCTGGTTGAACGAGAATGCCAAACTGCTTCTGCGCGGGGCTAGAAGCGTTGCGCTGAAATGTGGGGTTGTCGAGAATGATGTCTTGTTTACACCGCGCCGCGTGCAATGGTTTCCTTGGGTGGGTAGCCGTGGGCTTCTCACCCTCAAAGTTTATGCGGACGCGATGTCCGTTTCCCATGAAGTTGATAAACTCTCAATCACTTATCATGTGGATTCACCAGAGAAATTTTTCAACCACCTGGAAGAAATAGCCAATTCGCCTGCGCAAGCTAATGAACTCGTACGATTCATCCCGGTAAAGACGATCCAGAAATATGACGACCTGTTGCCAGACGATTTATTGGACATAGCGAACGGCCACGACTACCTCGATTTGAACGAAGCAAAAGACGTTTCCAGCCAAACCCTCCAGGTCCATTCTAGGGCGCCAAACCGAAATGGACACGCGTAAAGTAGTGAAACATTGTAAGATGGCGCCGCGGTTGCGGTCATTCAATCACTAGCGGCGAAGGATCGGGATGATAAGCGCGGTAGCCTTCCAGGGTCTTTAACCACCACCCGATTGGGTAATGGGTATTCGATTGGGCGATTCGCTGTTCATGACTGAAATAAAAGATGCGCTTATTTCATCTTGAAGGCAAAAACTGAAACAAGAGCATTCCTTGTTTCAATCCAAAAAGCGACCTGCCGAGCCAAAGCAACCGGAGGCAAACCTGACGCGGAATAATATGGCGATTGATTGGGGGCCGTTTCGGGGCAATCAATCGCGATGGGGCCGCGCGGACCCTGAGAGCGCAGAAGCAACTGACTTGACCAGCAACGCCCGTTCGCAGCACACGGCAACAAAGGTTCGCACACGCTCCCGACGAAGCCAGCAACCCACTCCTAAAAGCCGGTCTCTTCCGGGTGAGTTTCGGGGCGGTCTTTTGGTGAAACCTTCGTTGGAAAGTGCTTTCTGAACCATTTTGGAAAACTGCTTCAGAAACGGGTTTCCATTTGGCCGGTTGCGAAGGCAAGGAGACAAGCGTTCCCTCTGTTTTCACATTGTCCAAATCGTGTGTGAGCTGTCATCCACACTCAATTGGGCGTTAGCGGATGCGCTGCGGTGAAAATTCAGCGGCCCATCGTTGGCCGGGCCGTTGACAGTTGCGGTATTTCTTGCGGCGACGGTCATTGGCTCCTGCGGCGTTGCTGCGGCGAACATCGTTGAAGTTTGCGTTGTCATTTGCGGCAACGGTCGTGGATGGTTGCGGCGTCCTTGCGGCAAGAAATCGTCGAAGCCTGCGGCAAGCGTCGTTGACCAACCGCTAACGAACGTTAGAGGTAAGGCGTCCCTTCCTTTTTCATGGGCCTTCCTTTCAGCGCATTTGCGCAGTCCGCTTCGAGCAATTTGAGCAGAATTGGAGCGAACAGGGTTTGCTTCGAGCGACGGTTTTTCCGTCGAGCAACCGTTGCGCCTGGCTTCAAGCGGATTCGCCACCGGACCGAGGCGGGGTAAGTGTCATGCGTGAATTCCGCTTTTAACCACACTGTATTTGAGTGAGAACAGTGATTCTGGTAACGTTCTTCCTGTGGCTGGTTGAATCAAACTAAGCCATCGAGACCGTTTATGGCATTTTGCTACCACTGCGGCGAAGAAATCGAATTCATTAACAATGGTTTCGGTCCGATCCCAATCCATCCGTCCGGTTCATGCAGCGGTCGTGCGGGCGGATACGGGGGCGGCGGGGGCTCGGCATTCCGTTCAACGAGCGACGGTGAGGTGTTCGAGTTCCCGTTCATTACGTATCCGAGCTACATCAACCCAAATGCACGTTGCCCAGTCTGCGGTGCAAGCGTCTATTTCTATCAATCACCCTATGGCGGAAGAGTATTCTTCGATGAATTGGGGCCTCCGTGGCCAAAGCATCCATGTACCGACAACCCTATCGTACGGCATCACTTTTCATCTGCTGACGGTCGTGCGCGCATTCTTGCGACCGTGGCAAGGTCAGATTCAGAGACAATCCTGTGTGAAACAACTGCGCTCGATTCTCAGAGCACTGGTGCGTTACGGCACCCCGTTGCAGCATGGACCAAGGCTGGTTGGATGCCCTTCGTAGTCACAAAAATTATTCCCCGGCTTATAGGGATTGAGGTGGAGGGCAAACTGTTCATGTCAGATGGAAATAACTCGGTTTTGTTCCGCATTTCTCAGGCTTCCAACGACGCAAAATTATACCGAGCACGGGGACATCTTCAAATCGGCTGTTCGTTGGTTCAGAATACCAGTCCGATTCTTACGGCTCTGAACGAATGTCCCATCCTGCTTAAAATGGACCCAGATTTGGCTCGCCTTACTTTGAGTTCATTCATTCTGAATCGCGACGGAGAGGTTGACGAGATTACGCTTTCCGTACTCGGAACTGAGTGGAATGAATGAACTGAATTGACGGCCCTCAAGAAAAGCATCTTGGAATCTCGGTCGTGACGTCCTTTTTTGGGTCAACAAACACCATCTGCCCATTCCACAGACCGCACGCTTTAAACAATTCCATGACATTCCGCATACCCTCATCGCGGGTAGCCAAACGGCTACACAGCAAAGCCGACTGGACGTACTTTTCATCGTTGAGGTTGCTTCTTTGGGCGTCAAAACTGCGCCCTAGAAGCTTGCGAGTTTCACCGCTGGGGCCAACCATTTTGCAGAGCGGGGCATAAAAATAGAACATGGCACCCATAATGCAATTGAGCGTGGCGGAGTATCGGTCGAACGTGTCCGGTGAGTACGCCTCGAATGCTGCGTCGATCTCCTGCGAGCAATCCGGGTGTCGTGCTCGAAAAGTGAACCCTAATACTCCTTCAAGCAACTTCCGCTTGCGGTCTGGATCGGACAGCATCTGTGCAAATTTAGGCCGAATGAATTTTTCAAAGAAGTCTCGTCCGCTTTTGACAGGGGCGAATGCTTCCGTTTTGAGAATGTGAGCGTGCTCCGAGACTCGTTGGCGGATGATGCTTTTCTGTAATTCCTTTCGATCCTTAAACCACTTTTTCAGCCTCGCACCATCAGGCTTTAAAATAAAAAAGCTGTTCATTACGGAAGGCGATGGCTTGGGAAGGACCTCCATCGAGTCGTGCTTAACCAACTCAAGGAAGGCAATTTCCAACGGCTCCGCAATCCAGGCGTCCCTCAGGTGGAGCAGACAACGAATCATCATGTTAATCGTGGCAAGCGACTTTCCCCCAGTCGGATTTGCAAGGTTTGCCCAAACTTCTTCCACCAAGATTTCAGGCACGACTAGGAGGTAACGGTTCAGCAAGGCGTTGAAGCACATATCCCGCTTGTCCCCTGGCTGTTCGCAAATTGCCTGCAACAAGGATTTATCGATGACGGCGGTTGGCTTGTTCATTCGGCGGTTGTGAGTCGGGAAGATGAATAATGTTCGGATTGCTTGCTGCGAAATTGACGAGCTTGGCCATGCTGGCGGAATGTTGGTTGCGAAGGTGGCCGTAAACTTTCATGGCCAGCGCGCCGCCGTCCTTGTGGCCGAGCCAGCGGGAGACGGTGGGAATGTCAACGCCGCTCTCAATGCAGCGGGTGGCGAACAAATGGCGCAAATCGTGATGGGTCAGATGCGCGATACCGGCCTTTTTTTCCGCCGCTTTCATCGCCAACTCGGATTGCGTTACGCGCATCACGCGGGCATCTGCCGGTTCATCGGGACGGTCCTGGCGCAACCGTTCAAGGAGTTCGCGCATTTCCGCGATGATTGGAACGCGGCGGATTTCGCTGTTCTTGGTTCCTTCGTCCGGGTCGCCACGCACGATAATTTCCTCGCGAGTAAAGTCGCAGTCGGCCCAAGTGATGTTTTTTGCCTCGCCCAAGCGGAATCCGCCGTAGGCCAGGAAACGAACCAAATCCGCGCAATCGCGGCTGAATCGTCCGCCGCCATTTTCAATCGCCTTTATGAACGCGGCGAATTTGTCGTTGTCGGGCAGATCCAGTTCCTTGGGCCGGACCACCCGACGGGTTACGTGCCGGGCCATGTTTTCGTAAGTGACGCCGCTTTCGATGGCGATGTCCAGGACGGCCCGCAACACCAAGGCGGTGTTGTTGAATGCTGTGGAACTGCCGTCGTAACGCGCCGCCCAATCCAGGCAATTCTGCTTCGAGATGTCGCGCACGCTGGTTTTTTCCAACCCTGACCACGTCGCCAGCAATGAATCAACCCGCTGCCGGTAATAGTCCTTGGTCTTGGATTTGATGTCCGGGTTTGCCTCAAGTCTTGCGTGATAGATTTTCAAAGCATCGGCGAAAGTCATCTGTCCACGGCCCCGCTGAATGGCCAATTGATGCTGTGCCGCCTGACGGTGCCTTTTCTCCTCGTCGGTCAGACGGAGTTTGGCGACGGAAAGGACATCCGTCTTGAGACTTTTGCGGATAAGTTTTCCCTGAACACGAATGCGGCAAAAATATATGCCGCTGGGCGTGTAGCGGATCAGATTGGCGTAGGAAGTTTTCTGCCAGAGTTTGGGAGGCTCGGCAGTTTCGACGTTAGCTACAGATTGCTTCGTTTTCATGAAGCAATATACAATGGCAGTATCAAATTTGCAAATCAGGAAGAACTTGAATAAATGCAAGTCATTGATAATGAATGGTGCATCCGGCAGGACTTGAACCTGCAACCTTCTGATCCGAAGTCAGAAGCTCTATCCAATTGAGCTACGGATGCACATAAAAATTTTAGACGCCCGGCGCATCGCGGTCAACTCCGGCGACGTCATTCCACAACAACCAGCCAATAACCGACTCCCGGTTCCGTGATGAGCAATTCCGGTTTGGCGGGATTGCTCAGCGCGATGACGAAATAAATTCCGAACAACATGACGTCTTCAAATCGTTTGATGCGGAAGGCATAAATCGGCGGCAGGGTTGGTGACCGTTGAGTCGATTGTTCAGTATCTCACGAGGGGGCGAGGGAGCCTACGAGGCGTGGGAAAGGCGTTCGTCCAATGTCCATGCGGCGCTGATGAGGGCGATGTGCGTCAAGGCTTGCGGGAAATTGCCGAGATGCTCGCCGCACGGACCAAGCTGCTCGGCGTAAAGCCCAAGATGGTTCGCGTAGCCAAGCGCTTTTTCGAAAATGAACCGCGCCTGTTTCAGGTCATTTGCCCGCGCGAGACATTCGACATACCAGAACGAACACATCGAAAACGTTCCCTCGCGACCGCGCATTCCGTCGGGCGCGGCTTTTGACGGCACATATCGGTACACCAGGGAGTCTTCGACCAGGTTCTTTTTTATCGCCTCTAATGTTGAGCGCCATCGCGGATCGGTCGGACTGATGAATTTGATCAGCGGCAATAGCAATGCGGAGGCATCGACGGTTTCCGAACCGCGATATTGAACAAATGCCTCGAGTTTCGGGTTCCAAAACTTTTCGTAGATTTCCTTGTAGATTTTGTCGCGGACACTGTGCCAGCGCACTAATGGGGCGGGAAATGAGCGGCGCCGGGCGATTTCCATGGCGCGGTCGATTGCCACCCAGCATAAGGCGCGTGAGTAGAGAAACGGACGCGGCCCGCCGCGGACTTCCCAGATGCCTTCGTCGCGCTTTTCCCAATTTTTGCAGACCCACTCGACCAACTTCGAAAGATACGTCCAGTAATCGTAGGAAATGGGTTCGCCGTGCTTGTCATAAATAAGGACCGAATCCATTAATTCGCCGTAAATGTCCAGTTGCACTTGCCTTGCGGCGGCGTTGCCGATGCGCACAGGCGAGGATTGTTTGTAGCCTTCAAAATGGCGAAGGATTTTTTCCGGCAATTCGCTACGCCCATCGACGTGGTACATCACCTGCAATGGTCGGCCGGACTTCATTTCGCGGCACCGCTTCTCCATCCAACCCATGAATGCCCGCGCCTCGTCTGTGTAACCCAGCCGCATGAGCGCATACAAGGTGAACGACGCGTCCCGCACCCAGGTAAAACGGTAGTCCCAGTTGCGGCTCCCTCCGATAAGTTCCGGCAGGCCGAAAGTCGGCGCGGCGACGATCGAGCCATTCTCGAGTGATGTCAGAAGTTTGAGCGTCAAGGCGGAGCGATTGACCATTTCGCGCCAGCGTCCGCGGTATTTCGAGCGAGCGATCCATGACAGCCAAAAGTTTTGGGTTTCCTTGAAGGCCTCAGAAACGTAATCCGGGTTTTGGGATGGCGAGTCTTCACCTTGACGAACCTCTTCCAAAATGAACGACGCGGTTTCGCCGGCGCGCAATTTGAATTCAGCGGTGACTTCGCCATTTTCGTTGCGCAGTTTGGTTTCCGCGCGGAGCCGTAGCGCTGGAAGGCTCTTGTGTTCCGGGATGAACAGGACTTCGTTCGGCTTCACTTCGACCCGGTGCCCGGCGCGGCCATAATCAAACCTGGGCGCGCAAACCATTCGAAAGCGGATTTCGCCGCGAACCACCTTGACCCGCCGCACCAAATTGTGATGGTGTCCCAAATGTTCCATCGCCATGAAATCGGAAACCTCCGCCACGCCGGACTCTCCCAAAAAACGCGTTAGCAGGATATTGGTGTCCGGGAAATAGCGTTGACGGTGATTGAACTGGCCGGCCGCGGGCGCAATCGAGAAACTGCCGCCACGCTTGTGGTCCAGCAACGCCGCGAAAACCGTCGGGGAATCGAAGCGCGGAAAGCACATGAAATCAATCGACCCTTGCATGCTGATCAGCGCGCAAGTGGAGAGATCGCCAACCACGCCGTAATTCTCAATCGGTTGATAGTTCATTATTCCATGACCTCCGCCTTTTTCCGCGCCTTGAGCGCGGATTGCTCCTGCATTTCCGGCACGGTGTGTGGAGGAATGTTTTCCTTTCCCTTCGGGTTCGTGTGGTTGCCCTCACGCAACGCCATCGCGGCCACCTCGGCCGTGTGCAACGGACGCCGGCCGGAAAGCTGGAGGATTTGCTCATGGCAACTGAAACCGTCGGCGATGACAAGAACATTTTCGTCCGCATTGCGCACGGATGGCAATAAAACGCGTTCGGCGCATTTGACCGATACGTCGTAGTGCTCGGCTTCGAAACCAAAGGATCCGGCCATGCCGCAGCAGCCGGTGTCCAGTATTTGAAACTCCAGGCCAAGAAGTTTATATAGCGCCTTCTCGGATTTCATTTTCAAGAGCGCGTGCTGGTGACAATGTCCGTGCACGATTGCCTTGCGGGAAATCCGGGGGAACTCAAAACTCGCGCGGTTCACAAGGAAATCGCTAAGGGTCATCGTCATTCTTTCCAGCCGCTTTGCATCCTCGTCGAACGGGAAAAGGCGCAGCAATTCATCGCGAAAGACGGCAAGACAACTGGGTTCAAGGCCGACGACCGGCACGTTCTGGCGGACGTAATCGCGCATATGCACCAGGATTTCCTGGAGAAGTTTGCGGGCCTCGACCAGCATTCCAAAATCATACAACGGACGCCCGCAACAGAGATGGCCGCCGGGAACGATCACCTTGAAACCGGTGGCTTCGATCACTTCAACGGCGGCCTGAAGAACCCGCGGATGAAAATGGTTGTTGAACGTGTCCACCCACAGAACCATTGGAGGGCGGTTTTCATTGAAAGGCTTGCGCTCATCCCACCAGGCGCGAAATGTTTTCGAGGCGAATTGCGGCATGGAGCGCTTTTGCGAAATGCCGCCGAGCCAGCGGACGATGTTGCCCAGGACGGGTGCGCGGCCGAAAAAATTCACGACGCCCGGCATGAGCGAAGCGATCCGCGCCCAGCGATGAATCAGCCCCATCGCGTACGCATGGCGCGGACGCAGTTTGCCTTTGTAATAATGCGAGAGAAACTCCGCCTTGTAGGTTGCCATGTCCACATTCACCGGACAGTCGCTTTTGCAACCTTTGCACGAAAGACAAAGGTCCAGCCCTTCCTTGACTTCTTCGCTGTGCCAGCCGTCGCGAATGACTTCGCCTTGCAGCATTTCAAAAAGCAGCCGGGCGCGGCCGCGGGTCGAATGCTTTTCTTCGCGCGTGACCATGTAGCTCGGGCACATTGTTCCGGTGTCGCCGCGACGGCAGAGTCCCACTCCCACGCAACGCAACATGCTTTCGGAAAAACCGCCGCCGTCCTCGCCATAAAAGAAATGAGTTTCCGGCTGCCAGGGATTGTAATCGACGCCGAGACGAAGGTTTTCGTTATTGTGGAAGGCGTTGACGACTTTCCCCGGATTCATTTTGTTTTGCGGGTCCCAAATGCTTTTGAACTCGCGAAATGCCTGCACCAATTCTTCGCCAAACATGATCGGCAGCAAGTCCGCTTTGGATTGTCCGTCGCCGTGCTCGCCCGAAATGGATCCTCCGTAATTCGTGACCAATTCCGCCGCCGCGTGGACGAATCGACGGTAGTGTTCGATTCCGTCCTTCGTTTTCAAGCCGAATTCGATGCGGGTATGAATGCAGCCGTCGCCGAAGTGGCCGTAAAGCGAGCATTTGTATCCAAACCTTTCAAGAAGGTTTCGGAGGTCGCGCAAATAGCCGCCAATTTTTGCCGGGGGCACAGCGCTGTCTTCCCACCCTTCCCAGGTGACAGGGTCGCCGGGCACTCGCGCGGTCACGCCCAGGCCGGCCTCTCGGACTTCCCAAATTAATTTTTCTTCCTCCGGATCGTCGTAAAGTTTGACACCCAAAACTTCGGGGTGTTTTTTCATTTCTTCCATCAGTGCCCGGGCTTTTGCGTTGGCTTCCTGCCGTGTTTCGGCGCCGAACTC
Organism: Verrucomicrobiia bacterium; assembly: GCA_036268455.1. Lineage (GTDB taxonomy): Bacteria > Verrucomicrobiota > Verrucomicrobiia > Limisphaerales > Palsa-1400 > DATAUD01. The sequence goes on along the minus strand of DATAUD010000093.1, from coordinate 27,315 downwards.
GGCGATCAGCCAAGCCATGCCTATGGGCATTAAGGTCAACTCCTCGGGATGACGATGGAGTTTTTTCATATTTTTGGCGATTATGTGATCAATTCCCTCCAGCCCGACGGGCTTGTGGGCGAGGACTTCCATCACATGATCGCCAGCCTCGTAAATACTATTATATCCGAGCGCCACAATGACGCGGGCGGGCGGACTGTAAACCAGGCGGGTTGTGGCTTCCAAAACAGTAACGCACGTTCCTTCCGAACCGACGAGGGCGCGCGCAACGTGAAACCCGGCCTCCGGCAAAAGCTGGTCGAGATTATAGCCGGAAACGCGGCGGGGGATTTTGGGATAGCGACTGCGGATCAGGGGCGCGTATTTGTTGCGCAGGTCCAGGAGTTTTTTGTATATTTCGCCGCGCCGACCGCCCTGGCGGATGATGGTTGCCAATTCATCATCACTGGTTTTTCCCACGCGCATTCGCAGGCCGTCGTAAGTGATGACCTCCATTTCCTCGATGTTGTCCACTGTTTTTCCCGCCATGACCGAATGGACGCCGCATGAGTTGTTTCCAATCATACCGCCGAGCGTGCAATGATTGTGAGTGGACGGGTCCGGCCCAAAAGTCAGTTGGTGAATCTCGGCCTCGGCGCGCAAATCGTCCAAAACCACGCCTGGTTCCACGCGGGCGAATTTTCCTTGCGGGTCAAGTTCAAGAATACGGTGGAGGTATTTGGACATGTCCATGACCACGGCAACGTTACAAGTTTGGCCGGCGAGACTGGTTCCGCCGCCGCGGGAAAGAACCGGCGCGCCGAATTGACGGCATGCGGCAATCGTTTCCACGACGTCATCGATGGTGCGCGGGACGACGACGCCGATTGGAATCTGGCGGTAGTTGGAGGAATCGGTGGAAAACAGGGCGCGGGAACCGTTGTCAAATCGAACTTCGCCGCGAATGGCCTTTTGCAATCGCTGTTCCAGGCCTTTTGAATCGCCGGCCCAGGTGTTGCCGGGTTCGTGGCGGTTGTAGGTGGGTGTGGTCTGTTTCATATTTTAAATTTCGCGGCGTCCAGGCGCTTGAAATCCAATCCGAGGCCGGGCCGCTTTGGATCGGGACGGCAGCGCCCCTTTTCCGGTTTGCAAACACCGTCGAAAAACATTTCCTCAATCCTCACGTGATCATGGAAATACTCGATATGGATGGCCGCCGGGGCCGCGCAACAAAGATGCGCGTGCAGAGCCGGCGCGGTGTGCGCGGACAAGGGGACGTGAAATGCGTCCGCAAGCGCGGCGGCCTGTAAAAAACCGGTGATGCCGCCACAGCGCGTCGCATCGGCTTGCAGGACATCCACCGCGCCGTGTTCCACGAGACGCCGAGCCTGGGTCGCGTCATCGTCGTATTCGCCGGCTGCGATCTGAATTTGTTCCGGAGCGCGGTCACGAATCAAACGAAGGCCCTCGACGTCGTCGGAAGTGACGGGTTCCTCGAACCAGGTCACGTTAAGTTTCGCGAATTGCTCCGCTTTCTCCAATGCCTGTTTGCGATTGTAGGCGCCGTTGGCATCGACGAACAATTGCGCGTCCGCGCCAATGGCATCGCGAGCCCAGAGGACACGCGCGGGGTCGGCCTCTGGGTTGCGGCCCACTTTCATTTTGACCATCGAAATTCCCTCGGCCACCCATTGGCCCAACTGTTTTTTCAACTGATCCTTCGAGTAGGAGGTGAAACCGCCGCTGCCATAAACCGGGATTTCCTTGCGGGCGGCCCCGATCAAATTAATAAAGGAAGTCCCAAGAAGACGCGCCCGCAAATCCCACAAGGCGATGTCCACCGCGGCAATGCCGGAGGAAGGAATCCCGGATCTGCCGAGATTGCGAACCGCGACGTTCATGTCGTTCCAAATCTCCGCCGCCATCGCGGGGCTTTTTCCCCGGACGATTGGAAAAAGCGTTTCGCGAACCAGTGGCGCGCAGCATCCGTGCGAGTAGGTGTAACCGATTCCGGTGGAATGTCCCGCGCCCAATTCGACCACGATGATTGTCGTGGAATCCCACTCCAGCGTGCCGTCGGATTCCGGGAAATCGGTCGGAATCCTATAGGCGTTCACTTCCAATCGTTCGATAGTTTCGTTTAAGCCCACAGCCCTGTTCAGTGCAAAAATTTCTGGACCCAATCCTTGAATGACTGCCGGACGGCGTGGCCGGTGTCGGGATCGCCGTTGAGCATCGCGCCCGCGAAATTGCGGGCCTGTTTGATGCTGATGTGAGGCGGAAGCGGCGGGACCTCCGGATCGGTGCGGGCGTCGATTATCGTCGGACGATCCGAGTGCAATGCGTCTTCCAGCGCTTTGACAATGTTGTCCGGGTGCTCCAGGCGAATCCCCTTGAGGCCAAGCATCTCAGCGTATCTGGCAAAAGGAAAATCGATCAGTTCTTGCGAAGCCTTGAATTTGGGATCGCCCGCCAGAACGCGTTCCTCCCACGTGACCATGTTCAAATCACGATTATTCAGTACCAGCACGATCCACCGGGGGTCCTGCCATTGTTTCCAATATTTCGCCACGGTGATCAGTTCGTTGCTCCCGTTCATTTGCATCGCGCCGTCGCCGACCATCGCGATGACCGGACGGTCCGGGAATGCGAATTTTGCGGCGATGGCGTAAGGAACCCCCGGCCCCATCGTTGCGAGATTGCCGGAGAGCGAGGCCATCATCCCCTTGCGGATTTTTAAATCGCGGGCAAACCACGTTGCGGCGGACCCGGAGTCAGAACAGAGAATGCAACGGTCCGGCAACCGCGGGGAAAGCTCGGAAAAAATGCGTTGCGGATTTATCGGGCTGGCTTCGGTCATTGCGCGCGCCGCCAGCACTTTCCACCAATTGCCGACGCCCTTTTCTATTGTGTCGCGCCATGAACGGTCTTGCTTTCGTTGCAGCAAGGGAATCAATGCGCGCAACGTTTCCGCGCTATCGCCATTCAGGCAAACCTCCGCCGGATAACGCAGGCTCAACATGCGCGGGTCGATGTCGATCTGCACGCAACGGGCCTTTCCTTCTTCCGGCAGAAATTCCGAATAGGGAAAACTGGTGCCGATCATGAACAGCGTGTCGCAACCCATCATCAAATCCCAGCTCGGCTTGGTTCCCAGGAGGCCAATGGCGCCTGTGACGAACGGAAGGTCGTCCGGCAACGCCGCTTTGCCCAGCAATGCCTTGGCGACGCCAGCCCCGAGAATTTCCGCGGCATCGATGACTTCCGGCGCGGCGTTGAGCGCGCCCGCGCCGATGAGCATCGCCACTTTCGTTCCTGCGTTTAAAACATCGGCGGCCCGGCGCAAATCCTTATCGTTCGGAAGGACTCGCGGCGTGACGTGGCCGATTCCGGAGTGAATCGTGCTGTGCAGATGCGCGGGCTTCTTGACAGCTTTGGCCTCCTGCAAATCGCCCGGAATAATCAGGCAGGTCACCGTCCGCTCGGCCTTTGCGATTCGCATGGCGCGGTCCACGAGATGCCGGATTTGCGCTGGGTGCGAGGCGGTCTGCACATATTCCGCGGCGACATCTTTGAACAGCGATCCGAGATCGACTTCCTGTTGATAACTGCCGCCCAAGGCTTCGCGCGAGGTCTGGCCGACAATCGCCACGACGGGCATGTGATCCATCTTCGCGTCATAAAGACCGTTCAAAAGATGGATTGCGCCAGGTCCTGACGTTGCCATGCAGACGCCAACCTCGCCCGTGAATTTGGCGTGGCCGCAGGCCATAAAAGCGGCCATTTCCTCGTGTGCGGCGCGAATAAATTTGATTTTGTCCTCCGCGCGCTCAAGCGCCCCTAGGATTCCGTTGATGCCATCGCCGGGATAGCCATAAATTCGCCGTACGCCCCATTCAAACAGCCGTTCGATTAGAAATTCGCCGCAGGTGTCGCTCATACCCGCCTCTTTCCAGCGTTAAGAATGCCAATCGAAATCTGCTTTGCCTGCAACGGAGAATGGAAACCGGGCCTGATGATTTGCACGCACTTGGACGAAGACACCGTGCATTTTGCACTTTTCTTTTGCACGGCATCCTCGGAAACGTCGTGGCATTGTCAGTGCTTGATAGGAGACATTGTATGAAAAATCGCAGTCGCCACCATCACATCGGTAAAATTCGCTACGCCGTCGTCGGCCTTGGCCACATCGCGCAAAATGCGGTCCTGCCGGCCTTCACCCATGCGCGCAAAAATTCCGCGCTTACGGCGCTGGTCTCGGATGACCCCGCGAAACTTCGCGCCATGTCGCAGGATTACGACGTGGAACACCTCTTTTCTTATGATGATTATGATGTCTGCCTTCGAAGCGGAGAAATTGACGCCGTTTACATCGCGCTTCCAAATAATCTACATCGCGAGTATTGCGTTCGAGCCGCCCGGGCGGGCATCCACGTTCTTTGTGAAAAACCGTTGGCGCCCACGGAAGATGATTGCCAGGAAATGATCCGGGCCTGCGCCGAGAACGGTGTCAGTCTAATGGCGGCCTACCGCCTTCACTTTGAACGCGGCAATCTCGAGGCCATGGAACTCGTAAAATCCGGAAAAATCGGTGAGCCGCGAATTTTTAGTTCTGTCTTCTCGCAACAGGTCAGGTCCGGCAACACCCGGGTCAAGAGCCGCTATGACCAGGGGCCTTTGTACGACGTCGGTATTTATTGCATCAACGCCGCCCGCTATTTGTTTCGCGAGGAGCCCACGGAGGTCACGTGCTTTTCAGCCACTGGAGACGACCCGCGATTTCGCGACGTCGAAGAAATGGATTCCGCGATACTTCGCTTCCCGGGTGATCGCCTTGCCAGTTTCACTTGCAGTTTCGGCGCGGCGGACACGGCGGATTATGAAATCGTCGGCACTCGCGGCCGGCTGCGGGCGGTCCAGGGTTACGAATACACGCAGCCGATTACGCTGGAATTGACAGTGGACGGGCGCACGCAAAAAAGAAGCTATGAGGTTCGTGACCAGTTCGCTCCCGAATTGATTTATTTTTCCGATTGCATTTTGCGCGACAAGGAGCCAGAACCTTCCGGTATCGAAGGCTTGCTCGACGTGCATATTATTCGGTCGCTTTATCAGTCGGCCAAGGAAGGACGGACGGTGCAATTGAAAGAATTGACACGCCAACATCGGCCTACATTGCGGCAAAACATTTACCGCCGGCGTGTCGTCAAACCGCCGCTGATGCGAGTCAAAGCGCCCTCGGCCTAAACCGTTAATCTATGCGAGCAATCTGGAAAGGCAGCATCAGTTTCGGACTGGTCACCATACCGATTTCTCTTTACCCCGCGACGCGCCGCGAGGAACTCAAATTTCGTCTCTTGCGCGCCTCGGACCAAAGCCCCGTCAACTACAAGCGCGTTGCCGAAGCCGATGGCAAGGAAGTCCCTTGGGACCAGATAGTCAAAGGTTACGAATACGAGAAGGGAAAGTACATCATTCTCAAGGATGAGGATTTTGCGCGTGTTGACGTGGAAGCGACTCAAACAGTTGAAATCAGCGGGTTTGTGGAACTTTCGGAGGTGAATCCATTGCTATTTTATAAGCCGTACTTCATGCAACCTGAGAAGGGCGGGGATAAAGCGTATGTCCTATTACGGGAGGCGCTCGATGAAGCCGGAAAGATCGCCATCGCCCGCGTGGTCATCAAAACGCGACGGCACCTTGCCGCGATCAAACCGCAAAAGTCCGGCCTGATGCTCGAATTGATGCGCTTTCCCGAGGAACTTCTCGAAACGTCGGACTTTAAAACCCCCGCCTCAACCAACATCGCCAAACCCGAAATGGCGATGGCTAAAAAATTAATTGACAGCATGACGACCGAATGGAACCCGTCCCTGTATAAGGACGACTACCACGAAATGCTCAAAAAGGTCGTCGAGGAAAAAATTCATCATGGCGGCCAGGAATCGCCGAAGCCGTCGCGGAAAAAACAGAAGACCAATGTCATTGATCTCGTTTCCGTTCTTCAGCAGAGCATCGAGGACGCCCAGGGAAAATCGCGCGCGACGGCGCCCAAGGCCCGCAAAAAGGCAGCTTGACCCGGTTTTCCCATGTCGCTCAAGGAGTACAATAAAAAGCGCGACTTTGCCAAAACCCGGGAACCTCCGCCCGCCAAGCCTTCAAACGGAAAAGGTCATCACTTCGTAATCCAAAAGCACGCCGCTTCGCGTTTGCACTACGATTTCCGCCTGGAAATCGACGGGACACTTAAATCGTGGGCCGTGCCGAAGGGCATTCCCGTGGTCAAAGGAGAAAAGCGGCTCGCCGTCCACGTCGAAGACCATCCGGTTTCCTACATGGATTTTGAGGGCGTCATTCCCAAAGGCCAGTACGGCGGCGGCACGGTGATGGTTTGGGACATCGGCACGTTCGAGCCGCTGGGGCCGACGGACGTCGATTCCGGGAAACTTCATTTCGTCCTCAACGGGAAAAAACTCAAAGGCGAATGGCGCCTGGTGCGAATGCGGGATGGCGATCAATGGCTGCTCATCCGCGGAGGGGATGACATGCGTCCCATCTCCAAAAAAATGGACGACACTTCCGCGCTTTCGGGAAAATCAATGAAGGAACTCGCGGGCAACGGCCGCGTGTGGGAGTCCAACCGCCGGCAATCTTCGCAACCGGCAAAAGCGGCCGCTCCAAAACCCGCCAAATTCACCGAACCGATGAAGGCGCGCCTTGTCGAAAGCCCGCCGGCCGGCGATTGGATTTACGAAATTAAATTCGACGGTTTCCGCGCGCTCGCTTTCAAGAAAAATGAAGTCGTGAGCCTGTTTTCCCGCAATGAAAAGGATTTCGGAGACAAATTCAGCGAAGTCCGCGATGCCGTCGCCCAGCTGGATGTTGAGGACGCCATCATCGACGGAGAAATCGTCGCGCTCGATGACAAGGGCCGGTCTTCTTTCCAATTGCTGCAACAGTTTGAAATGGGCGAAGAGCGCCCGCCGCTCTTTTTCTATGCGTTCGACCTCTTGCGCCTCGATGGAAAAGATTTGACCCGGCAGCCCCTTTTGAAGCGGAAATCCCAACTGGAACAAATTCTCAAAAACGCGCCGGACGCCATCCGTTACTCTTCTTCATTGGGAAATGAGGCGAAACCGCTGCTTGCAAAAGTCCGAAAGCTCGGCCTGGAAGGTTTGATCGGCAAGCGCGCCGACTCGCTTTATGAGGCCGGTCGGCGCAGCGGCGCCTGGATCAAACTAAAGCTCCATCAGGAGCAGGAAATGGTCATCGGCGGCTATTCCGATCCCGAAGGTTCGCGCACTCATTTTGGTTCGCTTCTCATTGGCTTTTACGAGGGTGAAAAATTAAAATTCGCCGGGAAAGTCGGCACCGGCTTCACGGAAGCGATTCTCGAATCCGTCCATTCGCAACTGAAAAAGATCGCAGTGGACAAATGCCCATTCGCCAATTTGCCTGAACGCAAGAACGGACGTTACGGCAAAAATATTACCGCCGCCGAAATGAAACGATGCCATTGGGTCAGGCCGGTGTTGGTCTGCCAGGTCAAATACTCGGAATGGACGCAAGACGGCAAACTTCGGCAACCGGTTTACCTGGGGCTTCGCGAGGACAAGGACGCCAACGATGTCGTTCGGGAGAGAGCCGCGCAACCATGAGCAAAAAATCGCAACTGGTCATCAACGGTTCCACAATCGAGGTTTCGAACCTCGACAAAGTATTCTATCCGAAAACAGGATTCACCAAAGGCCAGGTCATCGACTATTACGTGCGGATTTCGCCGCACTTGCTGCCGCATCTCAAGAACCGACCCGTGACGTTGAAACGCTATCCGGACGGCGTCGAGGGATTTTTCTTTTACGAAAAAGAATGTCCGTCGCACCGGCCAAAATGGATAAAAACCGCCGATGTCCCCCGCACCAAAGGCGGCGAAATTCATTATTGCGTGATGAACGACCTCCCCGCCCTCGTCTGGGCCGCCAACCTTGCGGACCTCGAACTTCACGCCTTCCTCCACCACGCGCCAACCATTACCCGTCCCGATTGGCTCGCCTTCGACCTCGACCCCGGCCCTCCCGCCGACATCATCTTATGCTGCAAAGTTGGTCTCTGGCTTAGAGATATGTTTGACAATTTTGGCCTCAAGAGTTTCGCAAAAACCTCCGGCTCCAAGGGCCTTCAGGTATTCGTCCCGTTGAACACCGCCGTGACATACGACAAAACCGGCGCGTTCGCCCACGCCGTCGCCGAACTTCTTGAAAAGAAAAATCCCGAAACCGTCGTTTCCAAGATGCAAAAAATTCTGCGCGCCGGAAAAGTGCTTGTGGATTGGAGTCAGAACCACGACCACAAGACCACCGTCACAGTTTATTCGTTGCGCGCAAAGGAACATCCCACGGTCTCGACCCCCGTCAGTTGGGAGGAGGTCGAAGGCGCATTGAAAAAGAAAAATCCCAAGCTGCTCACCTTCGAGGCTGCTGACGTTCTCAAGCGCGTGGAAAAGCAAGGCGATCTCTTCGCCCCCGTGCTGAAACTGAGGCAAAAACTTCCCGCTGTTGGAGCTTTGGAATAAACTGGGCCACAGATAGACACAGATTCTTAGGCAAAAGTCCCTTCGGCGCTTTATGTTTTGAGGTGACTGCGGCGCTGATAAGCTTGCAATTTGTAATTTTCCATCGTTATATTTGCACCAGTATAAACGACGTGAATCGTTGAGTGGTCAATCAGAATTATTTCCGCTGCCAACCAAATGCAGCTTCGCCGAAACCGACTGGCGCGCCCTCGCGCCGTTTTGGCATCCAGTGGCTTTCGCTCATGAGGTTAAGGAAAAACCGCTGGCGGTGCGGTTGCTGGATGAAAAGCTTGTGCTTTGGCGGACGAGCGACGGAATGGCGCGCGCCGCGCGCGATCTTTGCCTGCATCGCGGCGTTCCGTTGAGCATGGGTATGGTCGAAGGGGATGAACTGGTCTGCAAATACCACGGCTTCCGGTATGCGTCTGATGGCCATTGCGTCAAAATCCCCGCCCATCCCGGAGCGGCGATTCCTCCGAAGCTCTGCCTTCGCATGCACCCTGTGAGGGAAGCGTATGGATTGATTTGGGTTCAAATTGCCGCCACTCCTGAAGCTCCGTTTCCTGAATTCTCAGAATGGACCCGGGCGGATTATGTGCAAGTCCTGCCCCAAAGCGTCACACTCAATTCCTCGGCCGGTCGCCAGGTTGAGGGCTTCCTGGATGTCAGTCATTTTGCGACGGTTCATGGCGGCTCATTTGGGGAACCGGACAATCCCGTCGTGCCAAATTATCCAGTGATATCAACGGCCCACGGGTTTAAGGCGGATTACGAAAGCACCGTTTCCAATTACGCTCACGGTTCAAAACATCTCTCGCCACCTGATTTTGTCTGGCGTCGATTGTTTGAGGTCTTTTTCCCGTTTGCAGCCAAACTAACGGTCTTTTTTCCGCACGGAGAATTGCACATTTTGAACGCGACCAGCCCAATTTCGGCTAAAATAAGCCGCGTCTTCGTTCCCATTTGCCGAAACTTTGACCGGGATTTGCCTCTGCAATCCGTGCTTGATTTCAATCACCAGATTTTTGCCGAAGATAAGGAAATCGTGGAAAGCCAATGCCCCGAAGAACTGCCGATTGATTTGCAAAGCGAGGTTCATATCCGGGCGGATAGAAGCTCCATCGCATATCGCCAAGGGTTGGCGCGGCTCGGTTTGGGCCGCGCCTTTACGGCATGATCGGTCAAGCTGACTGGTTATCGATTTGATGGATAATCCATCTCAGGACCGTTCAACGCCGCGTTCCCCATATTTTTCTCCTTCACGATGCTTCCGTCAGGAGCGACCACCAGTTCCGGACGCGGATATGCCGCTTTTCTGGTTTCGAATGTCACGCAATAAACGGTCGCGCCGTTTTTCGTGTCCATTTTGATCTGGGAGATAGGGTCATTTCCAGCCTGGTCCCGGATCGTTGACTGCACGTTTGCCGGCAGTTGACGCCACGCCAGCGACTCTGGCACCGCTGTGACAGAAGTCCCGACGTCTGCGACATAAGGTTCGCGAAACGTGTTATTCGCGCTTGAGTTATTCCCAGCGACACACGGCAGCACTGCTCCCATCAAACCGGCGGCGGTTACAACAGATAATAATGTTTTATTTTTCATACTATAATACGCCACATTCATACATGCCCTTCAATGGGGGAAACCACCCTCGGGAGATTCCAGTGGGTCTCGATGAGAATCAACCGTGTTACATAAATACCTGATTATAAGTTTATTGTGAATAGATCGCAAGGTGTTGGCGGATGTCGCGGAACTTGGCTTTTTTGGCCCTTACGCCCGGATTGTGAAATCTTTCACAAATCACTTGCGCTCCTTATTTGGCCTGATTAGGTTTTCTGAGTTCGGGTTGGTCCGATTTTTGAAGATAACTATGAAGAAACTTGCATTGTCGTTGGCTGTTTTCGCACTCACAAGCTCGCTCCAAATCGCTTTCGCCGGGGATATCGCGGGCAAAGTGACACTAAAAGGAACTCCGCCCGCGGAGAAGACAATCGCGTTCGATGACACCTGCAGCAAACTGCATCCCACCATTACCACGACCCGCTGGTACGTGACCGGGCAGGACAATGGGCTGGCGGATGTTTTTGTTTATATCTCCAAAGGGCTTCAAGGCCAAAAATTCACGGCGCCCACGCAGGCCATCGAATTAAATCAGGAAGGGTGCAATTATCACCCATACGTGAGTGGCGTAATGGTCGGCCAGCCGGTGGCCATCAAGAACTCCGACCCGGTGATGCACAACATTCATGCCCTGCCGAAAAACGATGGGAATACGGAATTCAATTTCGCGCAACCCAGTCAGGGAGATGTCAACGACACGAAGTGGGTGGCCAGCATCAAAGTGCCCGAGGTTTTGGTGAAAATGAAATGTGACGTTCACCCTTGGATGTTCTCCTACATTGGAGTCCAGGATAATCCATTTTTCGCCGTGACTGATAAAGACGGCAATTTCAAGATCACTGGAGTTCCCCCGGGGAAATATACATTGACGGCATATCACCTGAAGGCGCACGGGTCCAGCCCCGGCGAAACGCAGGAGATCACAGTGGCGGATAGCCCTGTGACGGCCAACTTCACGGTCGAAGTGCCTCACTGATAGCCGAACCTCGAAGACGCCCCGAACAACGCGCAGCTTTCCCGGCCGGCGGTTTGTGAAATTGACTTTAGCGCAGAACATTTGGTTGAAGCGGTACGCGGTTTTCACCGCGGCGGTGACCTTTGTGCTGGTTTGCATCGGCGGACTCGTGACGAGCCACGAAGCTGGCATGTCCGTCCCGGATTGGCCAACGAGTTGCGGTTACAACATGTTTTTCTTTCCGATCTCGAAATGGATCGGGGGAATCTTCTTTGAGCATCTCCATCGTTTGCTGGCGTCGGGCGTTGGGCTTCTCACGACGATTCTGGCGCTTTGGCTTTTGATAAGCCAATCGGTTCCGAAATGGCTTCGTGTCTTGGGCGTTGTCGCGTTTTTCGGCGTCGTGGGGCAGGGGGTCCTCGGAGGGTTGCGAGTCGTATTAAAGAAAGATGTGCTTGGCGTTCCCCACGCGACATTCGCACAACTTTTTTTGCTTCTGATGTGCGCGATCGCTCTGACTCAAACTAATTTTTGGCGCAACCTGGCAATACATAGCGGAACTGATACTCATCGTTTCCGACCTTTGTTCATCTTCACTACTGTTTTGGTCCTTGGCCAATTGATGCTCGGGGCAACCATGAGGCACCAGCACGCGGGGCTGTCCATCCCGGATTTTCCGCTCGCGTACGGCAAAATCTGGCCTGCGACCGATGCGCAATCCGTTTTGCGCTACAATCAACACCGAATGGAAGTTATCGGCTACAATCCGATAACGGCCTTCCAGGTTGAACTCCAAATGGCGCATCGTTTGATGGCGCTGGTTGTTTTCACAGTGGTCGGGATTTGCGCCTGGCGTTCACGGCGATATTTGGGAGCCGATCATTGGCTGGCGCGCTTTTCGTTGTTTTGGTTCGGGCTGGTTTTGGCGCAGGCTTTTCTGGGCGCGGCGACAATTTGGACGGACAAATCCGCCGACATCGCCACCGCGCACGTCGCATGCGGCGCGCTTTGCCTCGTAACGGGCGGGTTAAGCTCGATGATTGCGTGCCGGATACTCGCTATTCCGGCTGCGCAACCGGATGCCGCCGTGAAAAATGAACTTGCAACCTTGGTGCCCTCCTCCAGCATTAGCGGGAAATAGGATGATGAAAGCCACCGCGCAAACACTCGATGCCACGCCGACGCTCGCCAAAGCGCCCGCGACGGAAAAGGCGTTGCCGGTGATTCTGAGCGAGCTATTCAAAATGCGGCTGACCGGGCTGGTATTATTGACGACGCTCGTCGGTTTTTACCTTGGTTCGCGGGGGCCAGTTTCATGGGTTTTGATGTTTCACACGGTTTTCGGCACCGCGCTGCTGGCCAGCGGCGCGGCGGCATTGAACCAATTGATCGAGCGGGAACATGATGCCAAAATGCGCCGGACGCAGGACCGGCCTCTTCCCTCCGGTCGATTGACGCCCGAGAGCGTGTTGATCATTGGAGGCGCTTGTGGGGTGATTGGGATGATTTACCTGGCCCTGACGGTCAATTTGGTTACGGCGGCTTTAGGCGCGGCGACACTTGGCAGCTATGTCTTTGTCTATACTCCGCTAAAACGCATCACCACGCTGAATACAGTCATCGGCGCAATTCCCGGCGGGTTGCCGCCACTGATGGGATGGACGGCGGCGCGCGGTGAGATCTCAGGGGATGGTTGGTCGCTTTTCGCGATTCTCTGTTTTTGGCAATTGCCGCATTTTCTCGCCATCGCTTGGATGTATAAAGACGAATATGCCAAGGCGGGTTTCGTGATGCTGCCAGTCGTGGATCACAACGGTGAACGGACTGGCCGGCAGGCTCTCTGCCACACGCTGGGGTTGCTGCCGATCAGCTTGTGCCCGTTCATATTCCACATGGTTGGGCCAATCTATTTGGCGGGAGCGTTCCTTTTGGGAATTTCCTTCGTTTGGTGCGCATTTCAATTCTCACGGAAACTGACGCTGCAACGGGCGCGGGTATTGTTTTTCGCGTCGATAATTTATCTTCCATTATTACTTTCGTTGATGGTAATTGATAAGGTTCGAAGTTAATTAGAATATATGATTCCCGTTGACACTGGATATTTGTTGAAATTAGAATGTAACTCGAAGTTGGTTCGGCCAACGCTATAATCGCCATGCAGCCCACTACACACGCAGACCCTCACGCGCACGCCGCGCATCACGAGCCGGGATTTTGGGGAAAATATATCTTCTCCACCGATCACAAGATCATCGGAATACAGTACGGTGTTACGGCGCTGATGTTCCTGTTTCTCGGTTTTTGCCTGATGATGATCATGCGCTGGCAATTGGCCTATCCAAACCATGCCGTGCCGGTCGTCGGCAAGGTGCTCTACCATCTTCTTGGTGAAGACATGGTCGGCAAAGATGCGGCGGGCAACGTCGGCGTTATCATGCCGGACCTTTACAATTCGTTTGGCGCGATGCACGGAACAATCATGGTCTTTCTGGCGATTGTGCCGCTGGCCTTCGGAGCGTTCGGCAATTTCGTCACCCCGCTGCAAATTGGCGCGCCGGACATGACATTCCCGCGCGTGAACATGGTCAGCTACCAATTTTATTTCATGGGCGGCGTGCTCATGCTCGCGAGCTTTTTCATTCCCGGCGGCGCGGCCAAATCCGGCTGGACCTCCTATTCGCCGCTGGCGACGGTTCAGGACATGGGCCACCATCCGAACGGGCAAACATTTTGGATTATCGGGATGGTCTGCCTGATCACGTCGTCCCTGTTGGGCGCCGTCAATTTCATCACGACGATCATTCAATTGCGAGCTAACGGGCTGAGTTGGATGCGCCTGCCGTTTTTCGTCTGGGCGCAGTTCGTCACCGCGTTCCTTTTGCTTCTGGCGTTTCCGCCGTTGGAAGCGGCCAGCGTGCTGCAATTGATGGACAATGTCCTGCACACGAGCTTTTTCCTTCCGACGGGCCTGGTGGTTTCCGGGCAGCAGTTGCACATCAGCGGCGGGGGAAGCCCGTTGTTGTGGCAGCATTTGTTTTGGTTTTTGGGGCATCCGGAAGTTTATGTGTTGATTCTTCCGGGCATGGGAATTGTGACCGAGATCATCGCCAACAACACGCGCAAGCCGATTTGGGGATATCGTTCGATGGTTTATGCCGTCTTGGTCATTGGTTTTCTTTCGTTCATCGTCTGGGCGCACCACATGTATCTGACCGGAATGGGCACGCGCATCGCCACCTTCTTCCAAACGACGACGATGATGATCTCGATTCCGTCGGTCATTATTTTGACGGCCCTCTTTATTTCACTATGGGGAGCGTCGATACGAATCAATACGCCGATGCTTTTCGCCCTTGGCTTTTTGCCGATGTTCGGCATCGGGGGTTTGACCGGTTTGCCACTCGGTTTCAACGCGAGCGATATTCATTTGCACGATACGTATTATGTCATCGCGCATTTTCATTACATCGTCGCGCCTGGCACAATATTCGCCCTGTTTGCCGGAATTTACTACTGGTATCCGAAAGCGACGGGACGATTCATGAACGAGTTTTGGGGCAAGGTTCACTTCGGACTTTCTTTCCTGTTCATGAATTTGCTTTTCATGCCAATGTTCTATCAGGGCATGGAGGGTCTCTCGCGGCGTATGTATGACGGCGGCGTCCACTACTTGGCCACCGACGGGGTTGTCGGACTGAGCAAATTCGTAATCGGGCTTAACGTTCCGATCTCACACGCCGCGTGGGCGTTGGGGTTGTCGCAAATTCCCTTTATCATCAATTTTTTCTGGAGCGTCAATGGCGGCAAAAAAGTGACGTCGGACAATCCGTGGGATGCCACCACGCTGGAATGGCAAACCCCGACGCCGCCGCCGCACGGGAATTTTACCAAGCCTTTGGAAGTTTTCCGCGGACCTTATGAATACAGCGTCCCGGGACATTCCACCGATTTTACACCGCAAAACGAGCCAGAGAAACCTGAAACGATAACACATGGAAATCCCGTACGCAGTTAAGCCCAGGCCGGATACCGGCCTTTACAACGCCAAAGTTGGAATTTGGTTGTTTCTGGCATCCGAAGTGATGCTGTTCGGAGCGCTTTTTTGCTCCTACATCCTCCTGCGCGTCAATGCGATCGACTGGCCGCACCACTGGCTGAATATTTGGCTGGGAATGACGAACACCATCGTTCTGATTCTATCCAGCGTCACGGTGGTGCTTTCGTGGTCGGAACTCAAGATGGGGCGCTTCAAGCGTTACAAGTTTTACCAGGCCATTACCATCCTTTGCGCCGTCGCCTTCATGTGTATCAAGTCCTATGAGTATCACGACAAGTTCATTCACTATCAAGTCATCCTCAAGGATGGAACTGTTGTGGACGGCCATTTACAAAAGCCCGAAACGACGATGCCAGTATCATGGATTGAACAACCGGTGATTGTGGACGGGCGATTACCGAAGGGCACAAAGGACACTGACACAGTTGTGCTGGACGGTTGGTATCCGCCAACTCAAGCCGAGGTGATGAACCCGCCTTTAGGCCATGAGGAAAAAAAGATCGAAATTCCCGCAAATAAAATCAAGTTTATGGAGAATTACGGCCCGTGGCACAGCACCTACACCGCGATTTATTTCACATTGACGGGGCTGCACGCGTTGCACGTGATCGCTGGAGCGATCGTGATCTTTGCCATCTGGGGGCCGTTGGCCAAAGTTTGGGAGGAAGACCCCGAACGCTACACCAATCGTGTCGAAGTCTCCGGCTTGTTCTGGCACTTCGTCGATCTGGTGTGGATATTCCTGTTCCCTGTTCTATATCTGTTATAATATCATGAACCAAACTCAATCCGCGGCTCAAATCGCCCACGCTGACGGCCACTCAGTCGAGGAAGTCAAGAAGCACGTCCGCCAATACCTCATCATCGGCGCCGCGCTGATAGCCGGCACCATCCTGACAGTTTGGGCTTCGCTTATCAACTTCGGCAGCAAGGAGATCAACATCGTTGTCGCGCTGGTAATAGCCTCCGCCAAAGGGTTCCTGGTGGTTGGGTTTTTCATGCATCTGCTCTCGGAAAAAAAGATGATCTATTCGGTCCTGGCCACAACCGTTTTCTTTTTCGCCGCGTTGTTGTATCTTACGTTGTGGTCGATGGCTCACGGAAGCATTGTGCAAATCCGGTAACATGTCACTGAAAGCGTTCCATATTGTTTTTATCGTGCTGTCAATTATGATGGCGTTCGGATGCGGCGTATGGTTGTTGCACGACTACGTGGACACCCGGGATCTCGCCGAATTGATCGTCGGCATCGTGTCGATCCTGGGCGGCGTCGGATTGATTTGTTACGGCAAGTCCGTATTGAGAAAGCTCAAACACATCAGCTATTTATGAAAAGGTTAATGATTACGGCGTCAGTCTTGATGGCCTCAGCCCCGGCGCTCCTGGCCTGTTCGGCGTGCTTCGGCAAATCGGATTCCAACATGGCCCGCAGTCTTAACGCCAGCATCTTCACATTGATGGGAGTGGTGGGCGTAGTGCTGGCGGGGGCCGCCTCGTTTTTCGTTTTTCTGGCAAAGAGAGCCGCTGCGTTCGCGCAAAAGGACCAAACCACAACTTCGTCCCCAGAACCCCAAGCCTAAAACATGCAAGACTCGCCCAAAGCCGGGATGAACTGGAAGCTGTTCTTCCTATCCGGTTTGCTTCTCATACTTCCGACGTGGTATGTCGTCTATTATATTACACCCGCCCATTTGCCCGAGAATGACTCCGGTCAAGGCGCTGGCGTGGACCAGTTGATTATATACGTCCACATTTTAATGGCGGCGCTGTTCGTGGGGTGGCTCGGTTATTTCTTATATGTCTTGCTGCGATTCAACAAGAAACGCAATCCCAAGGCCGATTACGCCGGCGTCAAGAACCACGCTTCGGCTTACGTCGAGGGGATCGTGGCCATTTTTGAGGCCGTCCTGCTCATCGGCTTTGCCATTCCAGTTTGGTCAAACGCGGTGGGTAAATTCCCGAGCGACAAGGATTCCACAGTGATCAAAGTGATCGCCCAGCAATTCCAATGGAATGGCTGGTATCCTGGACCTCACGGCATTTTTGCGCGTCAGGATGAAAAATTTATCTCAGGGGACAACACATTCGGACTCGACAAAACCGACCCGCACTACAAGGAGAATTTCATCGTCGGCACCGACCTCGTTGTTCCTGTGAACAAGCCGGTCATCGCGTACATCAGCTCTCTCGATGTGATTCATTGTTTTGCGTGCAAGCCGATGCGCGTGACGCAGGACGCCATTCCGGGAATGGTCATTCCGGCTCATTTTACCCCTGTAAAACTCGGAACCTACCAAATTAACTGCGCCCAACTGTGCGGCAACGGACATTACACGATGCGCGGCACCATAAAAGTTGTTACCCAGGCCGATTATGATAAATGGGTTGCCGCCAAATCGAAGGCGGGCGCAAGTTCAGGCGGCGGTTACGAGTAGGAGCGTCTATTGTCCGGACGAAAACTTGAATGGATGGTGTGGGTCGGATTAGCCATCACGATCTGCGCCATTTTCACGGGTTTTACTTTCCTCCAAGCGCGCGCCAAACCGCTGCCCATTTACGGAAGCCTTCCGGATTTTACGCTCGCCGATCAGGACAACCAAAAAACCACCCTCGCAACTTTGCGCGGAGACGTTTGTATTGCCGACGCCATTTTCACGCGTTGCGCCGGACAATGCCTGATCATGTCCTCCACCATGAAGCAAATTCAGGGCGCGCTCCCCGGTTCGCTGCCCGTCAAATTGGTTTCATTCACCACGGACGCCGCGTACGACACCCCCGCCGTCCTGAAAAAGTACGGCGCGCGTTACGGCGCGGAGGACGGCCGCTGGCTATTTTTGACAGGTGATAAAACCATTCTGCGGCACGCAATGGTGGATGGCCTGAAATTGAGCGTGGTTGACAAACCACCCGGCGAGCAGGAGACGCCCGACGACCTTTTCATCCACAGCACCAAACTCGTCTTGATTGACAAGGAAGGGCGGATTCGCGGGTATTTCGACGGTGAAACGCCGGATTCCGTGGCGCAAATCATTGCCGACGCGAAATCTTTGGCGCGGGAGTAAAACCGATGACCCTGCGCGATTTGCCGGCGGTTAATGCAACCCTCAACGGGCTGAGCGCGATTTTCCTTGGGGCCGGCTACGCGTTTATCCGCAAGAAAAACATTGCCGCGCACAAAACGTGCATGGTCAGCGCATTTACGACATCGGTATTGTTTCTGTGCTGTTATCTCACGTATCACATATTTGTCCATACCCTCACGGTTTTTCGAAATCCGGCGTGGTTTCGGCCTTATTATTTGGCGCTGTTGTTGACGCACACGGTTTTGGCCGTCGTCATCGTGCCGTTGATTTTGATCACATTGAGCCGGGCGAGCAGGGGGTTATTTGAGAGGCACCGGGCGATTGCGCGATGGACATGGCCGTTGTGGATGTATGTTTCGGTGACGGGAGTGATCGTGTATTTGATATTGTATCAGATTTTTCCGCAGCGATAATTCAGTAAAACCGATTGACGGGGCGCGGGAGGGTTTGTAAATTTGGGGTTCTTTGAGGCATCCAAAGTAGCTCAATGGTAGAGCACGCGGCTGTTAACCGTGTGGTTGTAGGTTCGAGTCCTACCTTTGGAGCCATTTCATAAGCCGTTGATGTCCAACGGCGTGGTCGTGAGGAGGAAGAGAAAAAGGGCCAAAACGTGCAGTAAACTGTGTAGTAAGCGATTTTGGAAAAGCAAATCACTTAATACGCTGAGACAATCCGGGGCGAACTCGCCCGCTGCTCGGTAATCAAAATCTCGGAGACGCCTTAAGCTGGAAAGGTGTCAATGAAGAGCAAATATTGGCTGTGCAAGCGGGGCAACGTTTATTTCAGCTTCGATTCCACGACGGGCAAACGCGAAAGTTTGCGCACGAGCGACAAGCAGGAGGCGGGGCGGATTCTCCATGCCAAAAATGACGCGCCGCACCACGCCGCGATTAACGTCTCCATCGCCAAGGCATATTTGGTTGGGTCCGACCCGAAGCTCGTGGAACGGACATGGCAGTTCGTCATCGACGAGTTTTGCTCGCGCGGGAAGGAAAGCACCCGCCGCCGCAATCTGCGCGCTTCCAAGAGCAAGCCATTCGATTTCATCCGCAACAAGAAACTGATTGAGACGAACGCCGACGACCTGTGGGCCGTGATGAAGGCAGGCGGCGCGTTCACCAATCATTGCCTGCGTTGCCTGCATAGTTCCGCCATCGGGTACGGCTGGTTGCTTGGCCCGATTATCCCACCCAAACTTTGGCCCAAAGCGGCCAAACGCCCGAAACGCGCCATCACGCCAGAGGAGCATCAGAAAATCGTTGAAAACGAGAATAACGAGGAACGGCGGCATTATTACGAGCTTCTCTGGGAAATTGGCGCGGCCCAAACCGATGGCGCAAATCTTACGGCGGCGAATATTGAATGGGATAAACGCTCGCTCTCGTATCGGCGGCAAAAGACCGGCGAATTGTGCGTGCTGCAAATTGGCCCCCGTTTGGAGGCGCTCTTGCGCAAACTTCCGGCTCACGGGCCACTGTTCCCGACCATCTCGAAAATTCGGGACGTGTGGCGGGCGGCAGAATTTCATCGCCGTTGTGGGCTGTTGAAAATCGAAGGCGTCACGCTTCACAGCTATCGTTACGCTTGGGCGTGCCGGGCCAAGCAGCTCGGGCTGCCGGAACGGTATGCACAGGGCGCATTGGGACACGCCAGCGTGGCCGTCCACCGGGAATACGCCAAGGACGGAGCCGTGGTATGCCCCTCGCTGGAGGAATACGAGCGGAAGATTGTCCGACTGCCGACGAGCACGACGGACGTACCCGCAGCCACTTACGCCGTCCACGAATGAGGAGGACTGCCATGAATCCGATACTCCGTTTAATTGATTGGACGCTCCGGGAACACGGGGCTTTCGTGTCGGGCTTGTTCGTTTATGTCGCCGTCCCGCTCACCGCTTGGTGGTTGGGACGGCGCTCTGGCCGGAAAAAGCTCAAGGGGAATCACACTTTCATTCTGCTGATTCGGCCACTGGCAGGACAGCCAAATCCGTCGGCCATTCCGCCCATTATCCGGTGGGAGATCGAGCTGCCAACCGACGGGAGCGGGCCGTTCGACTATCTGTGAGCAAGGGCCGCGAGCGGGAAAGTAACCGTAACCCGCGCGCGCCTTGCTTTGTGCTGCGTCGGCTTTTCACATCAGTGAGTTCCGGTGAATCGGTGAATCTGCGCTCTTTCCGGTATTTCTGGCGTTCGATGGCGCGTGGAGCGCGTCCTCCGAAAAATCGTTTTCTTCAACACCGAACAAGGGCATTATCTGACGAGTTTCGTTCTTCGTCCCTGTGACGAGGAACTGAGGGCAACAAAGTGAGTCTGACCAAGCAAAACGAACCGAATGCTCCTGCTGTGAAGACGGAGCTGAACTGGGTATTTACCCCGGCCGACGGCATACATCTCCCAACCGCCCCCATCCACACGAATCTTCAAACGTTGCCTTTGCATGAAATTGGATGGCAAAATTTTGAGCGGCTCTGCGTCCGATTGGGGCAGCGCCAGCCGGATGCTGGACATTGCCAAGCCTACGGCGTTCCGGGCCAAGAACAGCAGGGAATCGACCTTTACATTCGGCAGCAATCCAATGGGCGTTACACGGTATGGCAGTGCAAGTGCTATGAAACGCTGACTGCCGCTCAAATCCGACAAGCGGTTGATGAGTTTTTGACTGGAGAATGGTCTGCCCAATCTGATGTTTTTTGCCTCGTCACTTCCGCCGATTTATCCCGAACCGAGTTGGCTGAGGAGGAAAAAGCCCAGGCGGACCGGTTACGTGCCATGAAAATCGATTTCTTTCCCATCGATCTAAAATCATTGTCGGAACGGTTGAAACCGCATCCTGATCTTGTGGATGATTTTTTTGGACGTGAATACGTTCATCGGTTTTGCGGAGTTGAAGCGGCTGCCCAGCTTCAGCAGAAGCGAAAACTCACATCAGCCCAAGCGTCTGAACTTCGGAAAAAACTGCGACTTCTTTATAGTCAACAATTTCAAAGCACAGACCCTGGATTGCCAACCGTTCTGGCCTCCCGCCCAGGCGAAAAGTTGCCGCTAAATCTGAGCCGCCGATATATTCCAATCGACGTTTATGAACAACGTGAACTTATCAGGGCCAAAGCCATTCGACCTCGACCCACGGGTTCATCTGATCCGTCCTCCTCCTCTCACCGAGACCCACAGACTGAGGGGCGTATCAACAAGGACGAATACCGGACTCGAAGGCCGCTTTTCCAAAGCCTGCTTGGGTTCGGTAGGGTTCTAATAATGGGCGACCCCGGAAGCGGAAAAAGCGCATCTCTGCGATTCTTGACGCTTGATTTATTAGCGGATATGCCCACGCAAGGCCAACTAGCCGCCAAGTGGGGAGACCGGCTTCCTGTATGGGTGCCTTTCGCAGCTTGGACTCGGATAGTTGCTAATCAACGCCCACAACATGCCCTCAGCGATGTTCTCAAAGAGTGGTTACACAATATCGCCGCGCCGGAAGCCGTCATCGCTCTCGTCATGTCAGCCTTGGAGGACGAACGTCTGCTTCTCCTCGTTGATGGTTTAGATGAGTGGTCGAACGAAACCGCAGCAGGCACTGCCTTATCGCTTTTAAACACATTTGTCGATTCGGCTCACGTGCCAGTCATTGCATCCGCGCGCCCACTCGGATTCGAACGGCTCGCCGCTGGACTGGGCGCTTGGGAGGTCGTCGAGTTGGCCGGCTTGAACGAAGAGCAAAGGGAGCAATTCGCCCGCAGTTGGTTCGATTTTTATTTGGAGTGTGATACTAATGGAACTCGGACGGAGTCCGTTTCCAGCCAACGCACAAAGCAGTTTCTCGTCGAACTGCGACGGGATAATGGAATTGCGCGAATATCTCAAATCCCCCTCCTTCTCACCGGTTTGATAGGCCTCTCTCTTTCCGGATGGCAACTTCCACGCAATCGTTTCGTGGCGTACGCGGAGTTGACGAAATTACTAGTGGAAACTCATCCAGCGCTCAGAAAAGCCGCGTCAATGGCGACTGTAGGAAGCAGTTCTCTCAGCACCGAGGAAACGTATCGAGCGTTCGCAAGACTTGCGTTCGCGATACAAGAATCACCGGGGGCAGTTGCTGTGCCGCAGGAAACTGCCAGACAGACTGTGATAGAACATCTCAGGGACAGACTCGGCCCAAACCGTTCCGACCTCGCGGAGAAGGCGGACGAATTGCTGAGAATTGGTGCAGACAGTATCGGCATTTTGGTTGAAAAAACGAACGATGATATCGGCTTTTTCCACCGAACCCTTCAAGAATTCCTGGCCGCTCGGCATCTGCACGTCCGACCAGTAGCCGAGCAACGGGCAGTATTTGAGCAGAAGGTTTCTGATGCAGCTTGGCACGAAGTCCTTTTATGCCTCTGCCACCAGACGCAACGCGAAGATGAAGTGGATATGTTTATAAGCCTCTTTGAATCTGCGACACTGGAGCCATTTGAGGCATTCCAACGAGAAAGACTCCTCGCGGAAATCGCCTTTGGCGACCTTCATGCGACCTCGCTCAAATCACAGCAGTTGGCCACTCGTATTTTTCGCTGCATAGAAACCCACTGGTGGATGCCTTTGCGGAAGGCTTTGCTGGATACTGTCATTGACGGCCTCAATTCAACTCCGCTGCGCCAGAGCGTCATTGAGAAGCTACGTGAATGGTTTCCCGATCCAGTTTCTTACCGTTCAGGGCTTTACGATATTCTCGCTGGCTGGCCGTATGAAGCCGAGACTGTCCAAACGATAATTAGCGGTCTGAGGGAAGATGATGAATGGAACCAAAAGCTGGCCGCTTACGCACTTGCCAAATATGCAGGTGGAAAGGAAGAGGTGGGATCTGAGTTGCTTTCATTAGCAACATCCCCGGTCAGTGCCGACGTGGCTGCGGCCTCTTTGCTCGCCCTTTCCTCAGGCTGGCCCAACTTGCAGGGCCTCACAGAAATACTAACGCAAGCTACTCAATCCAGAAGCACGGCTCTGAGACTCGCCGGCAATATCGGCCTCATCAACATTGGAAAGCGCGATGAAAAATTGCGAGAGGATCTGTTGAAAATTGCTAACGTTGATGCCGCAAACCTTTTCCGGTGGGAAGACGAGATTGCAAACGGCCTGGTAATAGGATGGCCGCGAGACGAGTCTATAAAGAAGGTCGCAATGGATTCGGTGTCGAAGCACTGGCAGGAACGCAACAGAATCCTCAAGGGGGTCGCAGGCAAAATACTGCTCGATGGCTATCCACAGGACGACGAAATTGCCACGCTGATTGCCGAGCAAATTAAAACTGAACATGGAATTTATTTTGGAGGTTCAGGCAGCTTTTGGGAGCATCTGGCCAAGAATTTCTCCCAACACCCGAAAATCGTGGCGAGCGTAAAGCCCTGGCTAGAAAGAAAGGAATTTGTTTTTGGGTTCGACCTGTATCACGCGGCAATATGCACTAAGGCCCCGGAACTGAAAGCAGAACTACTTCTGAAATTAAAAAAGCCAGAGGAGATGGATACCTTTTGGATTATCGAAGCCCTTCTTGACGCCTGGGGAGCATCAGACCCCGAAGTCTCAGCCGCTTTGCAGGAGTTTGCGCCAAAAACTTCCGGGGACGACAGCTTGGGAGATACAGTTTTGCGGCTTCCAGTGGAACCAGAAGAGCAGAAGAGGAGGTTGTTAGCTGCATTACACGGCCAAAATTCTGGGCGTCGATTTTCCGTAATTGCGGCCTTGGGACAACTCCCAAACGATTTGAAAACGGATGAGGTCGTGGAAGCAGTTTTGGCTGCGAGTCAACGACCAATCTGGCAAGAAGGAGGTTCGGAGAGGAGTGCAGCAATCCTACAATTCACCTCTAATCCTAAGGTCAAAAACTTTGCAATTTCTGAGCTTCACCTAAGGAATTCACAAGTCGGAGCAGTCGCAGCGGCTTACGGTAACGACCCGGCAATGCGGAAATTGGTTCGAACGCACCTCAATCAGTTACCCGTGATCTTGCGCCTTCAGATTGTTGAGCGGCTCGAAAGCATGGCTTCGCAAGACGATGATGCGCTTCAAATCTTAAGCGACTACGATGCAGAGAGCGACGAAGGAGTAAAAGTGTCCGCATCATGCGCGTATTATACGGCCCTCCGCTCTCGACAGCGCCCTGCCACGGAGAACGTCACGACTCTACAGCAGACTTTAAGCGCCATCGGTCATGATTGCACGGAGCGCCGCCAAGCTGCCCTTTTTGGGCTTGCTGCGCTGGGCCGTTTAGACATCGCCGTCGCAGCAGTCGAACGTCACGAATCGAAACCCGCGAACTTCAGATTCGCAGCCGGAACGCAGACGAATTTGGAGGTTGTGAGGCGCCTGGCGATATTGTGGCCAGCGTTCATGGCGGCATTCGGTGAATCTGTTTGGCAGAGAATTCCATTGGAAGGCAACATGGCTGGGGAAATGTTGGCGTTCGCGGAAGACGAGGAAGCGTTCCGAGCCCTAAGCCAAAGGTGGGAGCAAAATCCGGAATCCGAACGAGGCACTCCAACTGCGCTCAGAGCTCTTGCACGTCGAGAACCAAAAAGTCAAAGGCTCCGAACACTTTGCATCGCCTGCTTGACGGCTTCCGAACCACGGATGTGGTGGGGGAACGTCGCGGAGTTAATCGCCGCATCCGAAATTATCGGTGAAGAGTTCGGAGGCGACCCCGAGTTGCTCAAACTCCTCGAAAAGCAAGCGGATTCAGGGAACCTCCAGACCTTCATCACAATCGCGCTTAGTATCGGCTGGCCGGACAGTCCCGTTTTGAAGAGGATTGCAAACGCAAAGCGTCCGCAACCCTGGTATTTGCCCGCGGAAGCATATATTGCATGTTGGGGAATGTCCGGTGAAGACCTTTTGCTCGGATTGAAAAAGGTTTTGGCCTCACTCGAAGGCTCTATTTGGGATTTCTTCCCAAATACGACCAATCCACTCGTCGCTCGCTTTCGTCAGGACGCCAGCATACGAACTCTTGCTGGCCAGCGCGTCATGGGGGGCGGCACAAGCGACGAGAAAGCAACATTGCTCAAAATTCTGTCGCGATCCGGGGGGCTCACACCAAATCTTATAAAGTGGGCACGAGAAGAACTTCGGCGGCAGATTTCTTCGCCAAGCTTAGCGGAATTAGGCTGCGACTTGCCAGGTTCCGCTGTCAGACCCGTTGCACACAGCATTCTCGATATCTTAGAAGGAAAGGCTTCCTAAGGAGTAAACAGAGGCTTGCTTTTCGCTGGTTTTGTATCTCACGCCGAAAGCGCGTGAATCTTCGGGCCGCATTCTCCGCTTATCATAAAGCCGGGTGGTTGAGATGGTTGAACGTCCGAGCCACGAAAGAGGCTGGAGCGGAAACCAGCGGACCAGAAACCATTCATTCGCGCTCCGTCCAAAAGGGTTCAGAACGATTGACTGCATTGTTTGCGCTGGTTTCATCGAGCAGCTTTTTGCAAAATCGCCCCGGATATGAGCAGAGCATCCTCGGCCGACCCGGCGCCGAAGCACATGGGTGGAGCAACGCGCTCGACGGAAATCCAAGCTGCTGCATCACTTGCTTTGGGTTAGCACCTCTTGGCCCGTCGCCCTTTCACGTTTTCGGTTATTCTTGATTCGCCAATATTCCGAAATCGCATCACTAGCCTTGCCCATCCACTTTTCGTCCCGGCGTAGTTCTTTCATTGCTTCTGTTAGGAAAAACTTCGGAGCGTTTGGAGCTGGATGTCCAAGCGGCCTGAGCAAGCCTCTGGTCGTGAGAATAGGGATTTCGTGCGGAGAAAAGCCAAGCAGTCCCGCCGCCTGTTCTGCTGTCGCGCGGGCGGGCAGATTTACCAAGTTTAAAAATCGTTCCATCTCTTGATTCATAGCTTTCTCCTAAGCGCGAATCCCGCGGTCGATGGATTGCGTGATTTTCTGCCAGATCGTCTCCTGATTTCTCGGTGCGCCAGCATGTGCGCATTCCGCCACCAATCCATCATTTGGGTTATACCGCCGATGGCGCGACTTCCCTCAATGTTTACCATCGAACAAGCGGAGGTTGTTCCAGAATCCTGAACCATCGTTCGTATTGCGAAATTCTCGATTTTCACATGATCGAATATAGTTGAAGCGAACGTCAGACAGGTGTGCGTGACACGCAATCGGTCCATCCCTTTTTTAGTGGCGAGCGGTCCGCAAATCTAGGCCCAAACCTTCTGAGGAAAATTTCAGCCCACTCGGGCGCGTGCCATGCATGCCGTACAAATGCGTGGGCCAACGACTAAGTCGCGACGGCAACGACTGCATTGTTTGCGCTGTCTTCATCGAGCAGCTTTTTGCAAAATCGCCCCAGATATGAGCACACCATCCTCGACCAAACCAGGCCGGAGCAAATGGGTGGAGCAAGGCGCTCGATGGAAATCCAAGCTGCTGCATCACTTGCTTTGGATTGGCACCAGTTGGCCCGTCGCCCCTTCACCTTTTCGGTTATTCTTGATTCGCCAGTATTCCGAAATCGCATCACTAGCCTTGCCCATCCACTTTTCGTCCCGGCGTAGTTCTTTCATGGCTTCTGTCAGGAAGAACTTCGCAGCGTTTGGGGCCGGATGTCCAAGGGGCTTGAGCAAGCCTCTGGCCGTGAGTATCGGAATTTCGTGTGGAGAAAAGCCAAGCAGTCCGGCCGCCTGCTCTGCTGTCGCGCGGGCGGGCAGATTCACTAAGTTCAAAAATCGTTCCATCTCTTGATTCATAAATCCTCCTTATACGCGCATTCCGCGATTGATGGATTGGGTCGTTTTCTGCGAATTTGTTTCCTGATTCGCAGCCACTTGATGGCATCGCTCTGAAATTGCTGCCATGATCTCGTCAGGCTTCTGATCGTAGAATTGTCCCCACACGATTTTCTGCGCCTTGGCCGTGGCATTGCTAGTGTAGTGTCTCATAAATAACTGGAGTTATATGGGATTTATGGTTATTCTTCCTCCATGTCGCGACAGGCTACGCCCGTAATTTTGAACGACACCGATCGCCAGGAGTTGGAGCAATGGGTCCGCGCCCACCGCACT